>WQZS01000016.1 GCA_009780585.1 Defluviitaleaceae bacterium
GACTTAAATCCCATCGAAAAGTTCTGGGCGTGGTTAAAGTGCAGACTTCGTAGAATTCTTCCCAATTTCGATTCTCTTGATGATGCTCTTGTGGACTGTTTTTAATTTATGTGATTATATAATCGAATTTCTTATCCCCCACGTTAAACAACCAACATTTCAGGCAATACTCAAAAAACCCTTCCAAGAAATGGGTTGAAAACCATGTCAAAAACATACATGAAACGGATATGTTGGGTGATACTAGCCTTGTTGATAACGCTGGCGGTCGCGGCCGTATTCATCGCCGCGCGTAACCCGCCTCCCCAAGAATTGAGCGGATTATTTATATGACGGATATGTACATCAAGCCGAAACGGAAGGTGACTTTGTCGGAGCGGTGCGCGATCACGGTCAAGGACGTAGCGGACGTGGTGGCGACGGCGGACGTGGCGAAAAAAGTGGAGGCCATGAAGCTGCAGGAAATCACCGACGACGGCAAGCCGAAGAAGAATTTCCTGATTAGCGTAACGGACATGATCAAGATGATCAAGAAAACCTATCCCGAATATGCGATTTTCAACGTGGGCGAGCAGGATACGTGGGTGCAATATAAGGCAAATAAAAGCGATGACCGCGTGTGGTGGAAATGGATGAAGATCGCCTTTGTGGTGGTCGTGCTGATGGTGGGTTCATCGACGGCGATCATGGCTTTCCATACGGATTCGCAGTTACCCAAAATATTCGAAAATTATTTCCGCTTGTTCTACGGCGAGGCGCAGAGCAACCCGAAGATCATCACGATACCGTACGCGATCGGGTTGGCCGTGGGCATCATTGCCTTCTATAACCATTTCCTCGGAAAAAAGATGACCGACGACCCCACGCCCATCGAGGTGGAGATGGAGCAATACGAAAAGCAAGTGACCGAGACGATGGTGGATTTGATGAACATCCGCGAGCACGCCGAAAAAGAGGCGGAAGGGCAATGACAGCCGCCAAGCACGCGCTGTCGGCCTTGATCGGCTTCGGGTCGGGGATGCTGATATCAGGCGCGGTGTTCGCGTTTATCACGATCGTGGGCGTCGTACCGCGTTTGGCGCAAAAGACGAATTCCACGCGGTACATCAAGGTCTACGAAGGGGCCATTATGGTCGGCGGGATAACGGGCGCGGCGGCGGGGTTTTTTATGCCGTCATGGTCGTGGGGTTGGTGGCTTGTACCCGTGATCGGCTTGGCGAGCGGGGTATTCTACGGCTGCTTGGCGATGTCTCTGGCGGAGGTGCTCAACGTGATTCCCATTTTAACGAGGCGGATACGCTTACAGCGGGGGATGTTCTTTTTGGTGATGGCGATCGCGCTGGGGAAGATGCTTGGGGCGCTCCTTTATTTTTTGGTACCCGGGTTCTACGACCCGAACAGTATGTGATGAGGTGAAGGAATGAATCAATCGGAAGTTGCGAAACAGGAATATGCCCTATTGGTGGAGCAGGCTTCCCCGGGCAGTAAGGTCGCCGGAAATTGCTTGCGGGCGTTTTTGGTGGGCGGGGGGATTTGCGTGGTCGGCCAAATATTTAAGAACGCCTTGCTGGCGTTGGGTATGGCGAACGACGACGCGTCGTTGGTGACGGCGTGTATCCTGGTGGTCATCGCCGTGTTGCTGACGAGCGTGGGACTGTACAGCAAGATCGGTAAATTCGCGGGTGCGGGGGCGATTGTGCCGATTACGGGCTTCGCGAACGCGATCACCGCCCCCGCCATCGAGTATAAAAAGGAAGGCTTGGTATTGGGTGTTGGCGCGAAGATGTTCGTTATCGCCGGGCCGGTGATCGTATACGGGGCGATGGCATCGGTGCTGGTGGGATTGTTCCATTTTTTTATGAGGTGATGCTGTGAAAAAATATATCGGTAGACAAACGGTGAAGTTTGCCAATCCTCCGAGCGTGCTGGCTGCGGCGTCCGTCGTCGGGCCCAAGGAAGGGGAAGGGCCGCTGTGTGATTTCTTCGATGTGGTTTCCCCCGACGTGCTTTTCGGCATGGAAAGCTGGGAAATGGCTGAGAGCGAGATGGTGCGACGGACGGCGGCATTGGCCGTTCAAAAAGCGGGCCTCCATATGGAGGACATCCGTTACATGCTGGCAGGGGATTTGCTCAGCCATAATTCCGGTTCCAATTTCGGGATGCGTTCCTTCGGGCGGCCGTTCTTCGGGCTATACGGGGCGTGTTCGGCCATGGGGAAAGGGTTGGGGTTGGGGGCAATGCTCGTGGACGGCGGTTACGCCGAATATGTATTGGCGAGCGCGTCCAGCCATTTCTGCGGCGCGGAAAAGACCTTCCGTTTTCCGCTTGAATTGGGCACGCAACGGCCCCCCACGGCAGGATGGACGGTGACGGGATGCGGTACCGTCGTGTTGGCCGCGCAAGGCAACGGGCCGTATATAACCGCCGCCACGACGGGCGTGATCGTGGACATGGGCATAACCGACGCGAACAATATGGGGGCGGCGATGGCTCCCGCGGCGGTGGATGTCTTGATCAATCACTTTAAGGACTTGAATGTCGGGCCGAGCCACTACGACGCGATAATCACCGGGGACTTGGGCTTTATCGGGCGTGATTTATTACTTGCCCTGATGGACGACGCGGGGTATGACCTGCATAAGAATCTCGGCGATTGCGGTATGCTCATCTATGACCGTGCCGGCCAGGACGTACACGCCGGGGGGAGCGGATGCGGTTGCTCGGCGGCGGTTTTCGCGGGATATTTGCTGGATAGGATGAAGAAACGGGAAATCAATCGGCTGCTGTTCGTACCCACGGGGGCGTTGCACAGCGTGGCGACGGTACAGCAAGGTGAAACCATGCCCGCGATCGCGCACGCGGTAGTCATCGAAAATAAATAGAAGATTAACGGAGGCTTTTATGTCAATCCTATGGGCGTTTATTATCGGCGGTTTGATCTGCGTTGCCGGGCAATTATTAATCGACCTGACCAAGCTCACACCCGCGCGCATCCTCGTGTTGTTCGTGGTGGCGGGTTGTTTGCTCAGCGGGATCGGGTGGTACCAGCGATTGGTGGACTTCGCGGGGGCGGGCGCGTTGGTGCCGTTGCCGGGCTTCGGCCATGTGCTGGCCGAGGGCGTGAAGAAAGCGGTCAACGAACGCGGGTTGATCGGGGTGATCACCGGCGGTTTTACCGCGATGGCGGGTGGCGTTACGGCAGCGATCGTATTCGGCTATTTGGCGGCGTTGCTTTCCAAACCGAGCGGAGAAACACCTTAGCCCATACCCGTTGCGTTACCGTATCGCTTTAATAAATTCGTGGAGCTTTTGTTTTTCGTTTTCGTTAAGCAACAGGTCAATGGAATTCGCCAAAGGGCTGTTGCCGAACCTAACGTCCGATACGGATTCTTCCCTGCCTGTCAGCAGAAAATCAGCCGTACATTTAAAAAATGCGCTAAAATCGATAAGGCGTTCCACGGTGATGCCGCGCGCGCCCCTTTCGATCAGCCCCAGGTAACTGGGGGTGATGCCGACTTGCTCGGATAATTCGTCGATTGTGATGCCGAAAACGCGGCGGAGTGTCCGAACACGCTTTCCCATGTCTTTGCGAAGCATTGCTTTGTTCGATGGCATAGGGTATCCTCTTTCTTCGTGTTTAAATATGTTGTAACGATGCGTATTTTACATATAAAAAATTGTAGAGTCAATATGTCCTATTATTGTGGTGTAAAATAGCGTTACACTTTGGAGGTGTAATTACGCATGAAAAAACTGAGCGACCGTTTAAGGAGCCTACGCGAAGATAACGACCTAACGCAGGCAGACGTTGCAAAATTAATCAATAAAAGGCAGCAGCAATATTCAAAATACGAAACGGGGGAAAGCGAACCTTCGTTAAGCGCCCTGTCTACGTTGGCGGATTATTATGGTATTTCCATCGATTACCTGATGGGACGCACTTCCTGCAGGGAAGGGATCGCCGCGCAAAATATGGAAATTACACCCGGTACAACGGTGGGGATGTTGATATCCGATGTCATGGCTTTAAATGAATCGGGTCGTACCGCCGTTAACGAATATATAGAATTATTGGGTTTAAAGGAGAAATTTAAACACCAAAAGGGTTAAATTTCCAAACAAACGCGGCCGCCTTTTTCCAATTGGGACAGTTTTTCGATCAATCGGTTGAGGTCGCTTGCCCTGCCGGGGGGGCAAGTGCCCTCTTCTTCGACATGGCGTAATAAATCCAGCGTGGGCTCGAGTGTACCGTCGTAGAAGATACACAGCAGTTCCATTTCCTTTACGGTTAAAAACATGGGGATCACGTCCTTTGTTTTAATGTCCTAAGTATGCGCTTGAAATGGTTCCCCTATTCGTTTATTAGAAGGGGTTGATTTACGTGATTTACCCCGGGCGGCAGGTCGGGGGGATGTTCCAACGCCGCGCTCATCAAAATCGGGCGATGATCGGCTCCGTGCGCGAAGTGGTTGTGTCGGTCTTGGGAAGCAGCCCGACACCAACCACGTAACGCGCCCGTTCGCCGCTAATCGCCCGATTTTGTAGGCGCGGCGTTGGAACATCCCCCCGCCCTGCCGCCCTGCATGACGGGAAACTACCTTATTAAAATCTGTTGTACCCTATTGAAATGGGTTAACTTGTGCTTAAATTAAACTCAAGTTACTTGTCCCCCATTGGAGGACAAGTTAAAGGGTTGTTTCTCTAACAAGAAAGCTACCGGGGACAAACAATAGCAGAAAGACGATTACTATGGCTTCTACCCAAATTGAACAGAAGTTAAAGCGAAATTAATGAAGAACGGTCTTGTCCGAGCCGAAAAAAGCGGACGTTCCAACGCTTTTTCGGCGACAGGCAAGACCGATTCCGAATTGTTTCGTTATAAAACCCATAAAAGCGGAAAAGTGACCTGCCCAAATTGAGCAGAAGTCAAAACCCACACACCCAAAAAGTGACTGCTTTTTTAACTTCGGCCCTACTAGGGCACAAGTTAGACCGGATATTTCAAAAAAAAACGGGATGCCAACACACCGGAAAACAGTGGAGCGGGGGCGGGCGGAAGTTCCATAAGCCGCGCCTACAAAATCGGGCGATTAGCGGCGAACGGGCGGCTTACGTGGTTGGTGTCGGGCTGCTTCCCAAGACCGACACAACCACTTGCCGCACGGAGCTGATCATCGTTCGATTTTGATGAGCGCGGCGTTGGAACTTCCGCCCGCCCCCGCCCCACGGAATACAATCAGGTATGACAACCCCTTCGCGTTTATACGGTTTGCAATATCTGCATAACATAAAAAAATCCCTCGAAACCAATACGAGGGAAATTGCTTATGTAGCTATTTATAAGGATAAATAGCATCTATATATTAAAAAATTTCATAACTATTCGGCAGTTACACTTTCATCCGGTTTCCCTTCGGCTTCCTCAGCGGGGGCGACCTCAACCTTGGCCACGCTTACTTCGTACGCGGTCTTTTCCAGCACCTCGCCGTCGTCCTTCTTCTTTTGGTAAATGCGGCTCTGCATACGTCCCCAAATGCGGATGTTTTCACCCACGAGGAGCTTACCCGCGAAGCGGGCGTTCCGACCCCATGCGATGCAGGGTATGTAGTCGGACTTATTGTAGGAACGGTTGACCGCTACCAGGAGGTCGGCGATTTCCCTGCCGAAAGGTGTGGTGCGGTACACGGGCGGCTTGCAAAGGTAACCGTTGAGGAAGACGTCGTTAGGGTTGGTGTCGGCGGGCGTGTCAAGCACGTTGATGTCCCGCGCGAAGACCGTAAGCACGAGCTTGTTTTTACGGTCGGCTTCCACGTAATTGTTGTACGAACGTATTTGCCCGATGATGCGTATGTGCGTGCCGATTTGCATCGCGTTTCGGTCGATGATACGCTCCGACACGGTTACGGGCAAAATGTCCGCGCTGCCCGAAAGGCGTTCCACTTCCACGTCGAAGCGGTAGAAACCCTCCGAATAGATCTCGTGGCTGAACGTGAATTCCGAACAGATACGTCCGCCCAAATCGATGTAATTACTGCTGTTTTCCATGGTTTTACCACCTTTTCTTAGATTCTTGTGTGTTTGTAAAATTTATTCACGCGCACAAGGCTTTAGAACCGTTATATCCTACGACCGCCCAAGCCGCCGCCGCGCCCAAGGACGTTACGGGAGCGGAAAACTCCTGCGGCGATCGGGTGAAGCCCTCCAAGTCCACAAATGCACGTTGTATACATAGCTGCATCCCGTCCTCCGTGACGCTGGAAGCGGTAATACATGCCCTTGTATTGAATCCGTAAGTGATCACTTTCGCGCGGTTTTCCCCCAAGGAGGAAAATATATCGGCGTTATCTGCGTTTATAATCAAAAAATCGTCATTTGTCAATTCCGGAATTAATGAAGGTAATACCGGGGAGGTATTATCCGCCACCAAAACGTTTATCTTCGGCCCGTATGATCGGCTTTCCGTTATATGGTAACAGTTTGCCGCGCCTTTGCATAGATGTAAAAAAGCCCTTGCCATTTCGTGCCCGTTTGGGCCGACGATTCCCACCGATGGCATTTTTCATCCCCTCCCTCTCGTATCATTAATTTTTACTGCCACCGTAATAATATGCATATAAATATTGGATAATGCGAATCTAAGAAGGAGTTTTCATGAACCCTGGCGATTACCCCACAAAGCATAATTTGTTGCAAGCGCGTCAAGGGCTTGCGCTGGCCAAGCAAGGCCACGGCTTGATGGATAAAAAACATCGCGTATTGTTGGCGGAGCTGCGCACGGCGAAGATAAACCTAAACGAAGCCTGCGCGTTAACCGACCGTGCCTTGGAAAAATCCTACCACGCCCTCGGCATCGCATATATGGAAATGGGGCGCGACGCGGTTGAACGCATCCGCGATTCCAATCATTATTCCCTGGCGGGCACGACCGCATCCCTGGACGAAGCGTATTTTACATGGAAGGAAGCGAAAAAAGCGTTGGTAATATTTGCGGACGCGCAAGCCCGCGTAAACCGCTTGACGCAAAATATCCACAAATTGCGGAAAAGGGCCGCCGCGCTTGAAAAAATCATCGTCCCCGTATACGA
The DNA here is from genome assembly GCA_009780585.1 of Defluviitaleaceae bacterium. Classification (GTDB taxonomy): domain Bacteria; phylum Bacillota; class Clostridia; order Lachnospirales; family WQUN01; genus WQRX01. The sequence continues at coordinate 7,086 of WQZS01000016.1, forward strand.
GGACCGTATTAAATACATACAATCGCAATTGGATGAACGCGGCAGGGATGAATTGGTGAGGTTGAAGGTAATGAGGAATTCGGAATCCGGGGTTCGGGAAAAAGAGACTTAAACCATATCCTTAAAATCCATTATCACGAAGTCCGCCGATTTTTTTATTTCTTCCCAATCGGCGGCGGTTTGATTGTCGTATACGCCGCATACGGTCATTCCCGCGCCCTTCGCGCTCTTTACCGCCGGCAGGATGTCGTCGAACACGACGCAGTCCTCGGGCTTAGCGTCAAGCATTTTTGCCGCCAGCAGGAATACGTCGGGGCGCGTTTTGCCGCAGCCTACGTCCTGGGTTGTGCATATCGCGTCGAAGAGGTTGTAAATTTCGTGGTTTTTAAGCGCGGGGACGTGGAATTCCGGCGGCGCGGCGGTGGCCACGGCCAGTTTATGCCCGTTTGCGTGTAAACGAAGAAGGTATTCCTTCGCGCCGGGCTTCATTTTCACTTCGTTGGCGTAAGCGTTAACGGCGGATTCGCGGAATTCATCCATCAGTTCCTCCGGCGTTTCGGGCAAGCCGTATGTTTCCTTCGTATACACCGCCACTTGCGGGAAGGGCATCGCGGCGATAATTTGCTGGTAATCCATCGGGAAAGGTATGCCGCGTTTGCGGAAGAATTCGCGGTTGATCATATTCCAAATACGCGCGCTGTCCAAAATCGTGCCGTCCAAATCAAAGATATACGCGCGCATGGGTACGCCGCGCGTCGCGGTGACGTCCACGCCCGTACCCGCGGCGCCGCGCAGGATCACATCGCCCAATCGGACGGGGGCCTCACACGATATTTGGTGGATTTCGTGTATGACTTCCATGATTTTATTTTTGGGTATAGGTTGCGCCGTTTTAACCGACAGCATTTGCGCCGCGCCGCCGCGCACCCGTACGGACGTGGTGATGTTGCGCGTGGGGTTCGTCAGTTCCTCCCTGCCGTACGCTATGCCCCTGTCACACAAATGGCCGGAAACCTCGCCCTCAGCCGTTACGTTAAGCATACACCCCGCCGGGCAAATGACGCATGTACACGCTAGCATAATACACCCCTGATGGTTACGCTTATTTCATTGATTTTTTTATTTTCGGGTAATGCAATTTTGACGCGTTCCATTTCGCCGGGTACGATTATCCGTTTGTTTATCGTACGGATAATTTCATCGCCGGCGAAGATTTCGATCGTCGCGTCGCTGTATACCGCGTCGCTTCGGAAGGATAGGGTATAAGCAGGCGTCCGGCGTTCGGGGATTATCGACGCGGGAACGGTGTACCGCACACCCACGAGGGACTTTACGGGGATTGCGGGGACGTCATGCGGCGAGGCGTCACCGTTTATATTTCCTTCGTTCCGCACATATCGTACGGCCCATTCCGCCGCTTCGTACGCTTCCCGTGTCACGTAATCCACTAAGTCATGTACGTGCAGGGCGTTCCCGCAGGCGAAAACGCCGGGGATATTCGTTTCCAGCCGATTGTTGACCAACGCGCCCCCCGTGGCGGGCGAAAGCGACACGCCGATTGTACGCGCCAACTCGTTTTCGGGTATCAGCCCGACGGAAAGCAGCAGCGTATCGCACGGGATGAAGCGTTCCTCCTCGTAAAGGGGTTGCAGCTTGTCATCCACGGGCGCGACCCAAACGCCCGTCAGCCGTTTCGCTCCCGCGACGCGTATCACCGTATGCGACAGGTACAGCGGGATGTCATAATCGTTTAGGCATTGCGCGATGTTGCGCTTCAAGCCGCCGCTGTGGGGCATGATTTCGAATACGCCGATGACCTTCGCGCCTTCCAATGTGAGCCGCCGCGCCATAATCAACCCGATATCGCCCGAACCCAGGATCACGACCCGCTTGCCCGGCATGATACCTTTCATATTCACCAACGCTTGCGCCGTACCCGCCGTATAAACGCCGATACCCCGCCCGCCGGGTATGCCCAACGCGCCCCGCGCCCGCTCACGGCAACCCATCGCCAAAATAACAGCACCCGCGCGTTCTTGTACTAATCCTTTAGGAGAAACATACGTGAGTTCCCGTTCGGGCGTCAGTCCCACTACCATGCAGCCCAACGCAAAACGTACGCCCAATTGCACGGAGCGGTCAATCAATCGGGCGGCGTATTCCGGTCCGGTCAGTTCTTCCTTAAATATATGTAACCCAAAACCGTGATGGATGCATTGGTTTAATATACCGCCAAGCGTCGCGTGACGCTCGATGACCCACACATCGTCAAGCCCTTCTTCCCGCGCGCGTATCGCCGCGGACAAACCCGCCGGCCCGCCGCCGATGATGGCAAGGTTCATGCTTTCAACTCCATTCACGCTATTATGGCATTTTATGAATGAAAATGAAAGGCTGCGCGGTCAATATGGTATAATCGTCATTATTTTCCAAGAGGAGCTTGCGCCATGGCCGTTACCGAAAATATACCACGGGATTTACAAGCCCGCTTGGCGCCATTGCTGCCTTTATTAACGAACGCTTCCGTCCTGGCCATTGATGGGCGATGCGGTTCGGGCAAATCGACGATTACCGCTTACCTTGCCCGTCAAACAGGAGCGGGGGTTGTTTGTATGGACGATTTTTTCCTTCCGGCGGAATTGCGTACGAAGGAACGCTTCGCGACACCCGGCGGTAACATCCACCACGAACGCTTCGCCCGTGAAGTGCTTCCCCATATAAAAAACGGCACGGGATTTTCGTACCGTATCTTCGATTGCAATAAAATGGAATACGGCGGTGTGCGTCGGGTTGCGCCGTCGCGCTTATATATAATCGAAGGCGCGTACAGCCACCATCCCGTGTTGGGGGATTACATGGATGTGCGTGTTTTTTCGGACGTTGACCCTGCGACACAATTGGAGCGTATCAAACAACGCAACGAAAAAAGGGTTGCGATGTTCGCGGAGAAGTGGATACCTTTGGAAGAGGCTTATATTAATGAATATGGGATATGGGAAAGAGCGGATGTGGTTGTTTGATTCAATGATATAAGATTTTGCGCATCCGTACATATTTGATTTTTTAATTCATCCAAGCTGTCAAACCGCCGTTCCTCCCGCACAAACCGTAAGAACTCCACGCGAATCTCCCGCCCGTAGGCGTCCTCGTTAAAATCAAACAAATGTGTTTCTACCGTAGGTACGGTTTCGTCGTTATTAACGGTCGGACGCAAACCGATGTTTGTGATGCCGTCAAATACGCGGCTCTCCATTATCGTGCGTGTGGCGTACACACCGAAGCGCGGCAGGTATTTATCCGTCGGCGGGTAGAGGTTGAGCGTGGGGAAACCCAGTTCGCGCCCCAAGCGCCGCCCGGGGGTTACCGTTCCCATCGTGAAGAAGGGGAAACCCAATAACGCCGCCGCTCCTTCGAGCTGCGGCTTGTTATCGTTATTTTTCCCGTCCAATAATGCGCGGATGGAGGATGTACTGACAGGTAAATCCTCCATCGCATCCGTATATGCCTTAAATAGCCCTACGTTTCGACCGTAGTGTTCCGCCAAGCGGATCAGCGTTTGCACCGTACCTTCGCGTTTATGGCCGAAGCGGTAACCCTCACCCACAATAATAGTGTGCGCGTGCAAACGTTCGAAGAGGATCGAACCGAAAGCGGTCGGGTCTGTCGAAATCAATGCTTCGTCGAAAGGGTATTCCAACAGGTAATCCACACCGGAGCGTTCCAACAAAAAAGCGCGCTCGTTATGGGTAAACAAAGGCTTGTAACCACCGTCACCCAATACACGGTACGGATGCGGCGTGAAGGCGACTACTGCGGAGGCAATCCCGCTGTCCTTCGCCGTACGCGTCACTTGATCGATTAATGCTTGATGCCCCCGATGGATGCTTTCAAACTTGCCCACCGCCAACACGCAAGGTTCGGGCAATTCCCGGCCGGATAGGATTTTCACAGCATGACCTCGGCACGCAAACAACACCCGTCGGATGCCATCGAAAACAAACCGATAAGCCGTTGATCCATATCACCGTAACCGGGGGTATATAACCAAATTTTTTTTATATCATGGGGTGTAGGTTCGATCATATCCTTCGGTACTCCGTTGCCGTTTAACGCCATCTTTAAACCGATTTCTTTTACCGTGGCTTTGGGGTAGGGGAGTACGGTATCCACGGGTAGTATGTGTTCATGCAGTCTTCCCGCTTGGGACGCTTCCTTCAAGTCCCCGATTTTAACCGCGTTTTCCAACAAAAAATCCCCATTACGGGTGCGGGTCAACTCACCCATCGCCGCGCCGCACCCCAATGCCTCACCGATATCCGCGCACAAACTGCGGATGTATGTACCCTTCGAGCAATTTACTTCGATAAAAAAATCGCCGCCGAACGCCCCTATACAGCCCAATTCAGCCGCTTCCGCCTGCGTTAATATCCGCATTTCATGAATGTAAACCCTTCGCGGGGTGCGTTCCACAATTTCCCCCTTACGCGCCAAATCATATAATTTTTTCCCGCCGACTTTTACCGCGGAATACATCGGCGGGATCTGCATTTGTTCCCCAACGAATTTCATGGCGGCTTCCCGAAATTTTCCCGCGCTTATGTCCGTTTCCCTTCGTGTCAGTACTTCCCCCGTCATATCGTATGTATCGGTCGTTACGCCCAACACGACTTCCGCGACGTACGCTTTATCCCCCGCCATAATATAATCCGCCAACTTGGTTGCCCGTCCCAAACAAATAGGCAGCACACCCTGCGCATTGGGGTCCAAGGTGCCGGTATGCCCGGCTTTGGTACCCGCCGCTTTACGTAGAATGGCCGCCACATCGTGCGAGGTATAGCCTTTTTCCTTGTAAACGTTAATGATGCCGTGTTTAATCACGCGCCGATAATCCCTTTTCTATATCCTCCAGCAAACGCGGAACGAGTTCAAAAATGGGGACCTTCGATGTAAACCCCGCCGCCAATTGATGCCCGCCGCCGCCCCATCGCGCCCCCAACTTGCCCACATGGAAACCGACCGAACGCAAACTGCCCTTCACCTCATTCGGTTCGTCGCCTTCATATACGAAAAACGCGACCTCCGACCCGTGTACCCGTATCAAATATTTCGCGACCCCATCCAAATCACCGGGTACCGCGTTGATCTTATCCATTTCGGCGCGCGTCACGCGGGAATATACGACCCTTCCGTCGGTTGATTTACCCATATTTTCAAACGCGATGCCCAACGCCTTTAGTGAAGTGAAGGTATGGTTGTGTAACAGTTCGTTGTATATATCCGTAAACCGCATCCCCGTGTCCATTAAGCGGGCGGTCTTTTCCATCGTCGCCTTCGTCGTGGCGTTAAAGCGGAAGCCCCCTGTGTCGGTCACCATACCCGCGTAGAGCGCGGCGGCGATGTCCGCGTCGAGCTCCGCCAATAAATCGATAAGGTCGTAAACCATTTCGCACGTAGAGGAAGCGCGGGCATCGATCAGATTATATAACGCGAAACCTTCATTCGTTTCGTGGTGGTCGATGCATATGGTGATGGGTATTTTATTAAATACCGCTTTAAATGACCCCAACCGTTCCACGTCGCCGCAATCCATGGCGATAAAAACGTCCGCTTCAAGCGAATCGATCCCTTCCCTGCATATAAAATGCTTCCCGGGGACCACATCGTATTTATCGGAGTATTCCTCTAACAAAACCGTAGGTTCCTTGCCCATTTTTTCCAACGCCAACGCCAACGCCAAACACGCGCCGATGGCGTCACCGTCGGGGTTGGTATGTCCGGCAATAATAAAACGCCGATACCCTCGCAGAATATCGGCGGCTCCGTTGATGGTCATTTATTCGCCTCGTCAATCAGTTTACGCATACGCATCCCGTACGCGATCGAATCGTCATAAATAAAAGTGATTTCCGGCGTGTGGCGCAGGTTGACCGTTTCCGCTATACGGCGGCGGATAAATCCCGTCGCTTTTGTGAGCGCGGCCATCGTTTCGTTTTGCTGTGCTTCGTCACCCGGTACGCTGACCCATATCTTGCAAAACTTTAAATCGGCGGTGACCTCCGCGCGTATTACGCTTACCACCGTACCGATGCGCGGGTCGGATAACTCCGTACGGATAATATTCGCCGCCGTGCGCGCCACTTCGTCGTTGATGCGGATTTGCCGTGCTTTCATCAGAACACCCCAGCTAACGAGGAATCTCCTCCATGATGTACGCTTCCACGCGGTCGTTTTCCCTGATATCGCTGTAATTCTTAAACAGCATACCACATTCGTACCCCGCTGCCACTTCACGCGCGTCGTCCTTGAAGCGTTTCAACGTTTCCAGCGTACCGTCGTAGATAACGCGTCCGTCGCGTACGAGGCGCACCTTGGCCGAGCGGGTGATCTTGCCGTCCAACACCATACAACCGCCGATCGTACCCACGCCGCTTGCCTTGAAGATTTGGCGGATTTCGGCATGACCCAAAATGACTTCCTTAAATTCGGGGTCAAGCATACCCTTCATGGCGGCTTCAATATCGTCGATGGCGGAATAGATGACGCTGTATAAACGGATATCCACGTTTTCGGTTTCGGCGGTGGACTTGGCGGATGCGTCGGGCCTTACGTTAAAGCCGATGATAATCGCGTTGGAAGCGGAGGCCAGCATAACGTCAGACTCCGTTACCGCGCCGACGCCCGTATGGATCGTACGGACACGGACATCCGCGTTGGAGAGCTTTTCCAAACTGCCGCGCAACGCTTCGACGGAGCCTTGTACGTCGCCCTTGACGACCACGTTCAAATCCTTAACCTGTCCGGCTTGTATCTGGTTAAATAAATCGTCCAGGGAAATCTTGCCCTGCGTGCTTTTGATAAGGTTTTCACGGCCTTTGGCAACGACCGTTTCGGAAAGCTGGCGGGCTTGCCGTTCGTTGGCCGCCGTGTACAGGATATCACCCGTTGCGGGAACTTCCGCCAGGCCGATAATTTCTACCGGCGTTGAAGGCCCTGCTTCCTTAACTGTACGCCCGTGGCCGTCCACCATCGCGCGGATTTTACCGTAGCACGCGCCGGCTACGACGGGGTCGCCTACCCTTAGCGTGCCTTCCTGTACCAACACCGTTGCGACGGGGCCGCGGCCTTTATCCAGCTTTGCCTCGATAATGCTTCCGCGCGCGGATTTATTCGGATTAGCTTTGAGCTCTTTCATTTCCGACACGAGCAAAATCATTTCAAGCAAAGTATCGATGCCTTCTTTTTTAAGGGCGGATACGGGAACGGTAATCGTTTGCCCGCCCCAATCCTCGGGTTGTAAGCCGTGATCGGTCAATTGCTGCTTGACGCGGTCGGGATTGGCACTCGGTTTATCCATCATGGTAATGGCTACGATGATGTCTACCCCCGCGGCCTTGGCGTGGTTGATGGCTTCAATGGTTTGGGGCATTACGCCGTCGTCCGCCGCTACCACCAGGATGGCGATATCCGTCACCTGTGCCCCGCGCATACGCATGGCTGTGAAGGCTTCGTGGCCGGGGGTATCGAGGAACGTGATCGCCTTATTATTGATCGTGGCGGAATACGCGCCGATATGCTGCGTGATGCCGCCCGCTTCGCCGGACTGCACGTTGGCGTTGCGGATGACGTCGAGTAGCGATGTCTTGCCGTGGTCAACATGGCCCATGACCACCACTACAGGCGGGCGCGATATGAGGTCATCGTCGCTGTCGGGCTTGGATGAAAAGGCTTGCTCGAAAATATCGACTTCAACGTATTCCTCTACCAATATGTCATAGGTTTCGGCTACGTATGAAGCCGCTTCGAAGTCAATCAATTGGTTAGCCGTAACCATCAAACCCTTGCGCATGAGCACTTTAATGATATCCGCGTTGGATTTATGCAGCTTTTCGGCCAGGTCGCGCACCGTTATTTCGGTTGCGACGGTGATTTGCGTAATTATAGGGGCAACGAAGGTGGGCATTAATTTTTTGGGTTGCTTTGCCCCCGTGCGGGATTTGCGGTCGAATCCCTGGCGGTTTTCCTTACGGTCGGCGTCCTTCCTATCCTTTTTGGCCGTACGCGCTTGGGAATCGCGGCTCCATTGGGCTTTACGGTCGTCCTTGCTCGGTTCGGCCTTTGCGGGGGGTTTAAGCGGACCGCCGCGTGAAGGCGGACCACCGGTTGCACCCGCGGGGCGGGGTCTGAACCCTCCTTGCGCATTTCCCGTCATACCCCCGGGCCGCATGGGGGGACGTCCCCCCATAGTGCCCGCAGGGCGCGGCGCACCCATGGGGCGGGTAGTACCCGCGGGACGCGCCGTGTTCATGGGCCTTGCCGTACCTCCGGGGCGCGGTGCGCCGCCGGGACGCTGCGTACCCATCGGAGGGCGCGGGGGCCTGTCAACCGGCAAACCCGCGGGACGCATTGGGCGGGAGGACCTGTCGCCGCCCGCGGGATGTGCGGGACGCGGCGGCCGTTCGCCCGGCATACCTGACGGACGGGCGTTGCCCGAAGGCTGTTGGGGTCTCGGTGTTCTTTCCTCCAACGGACGCGGAGGACGGATTATATTCGAAGGCGGGGGAGGGGGTTGTACGGCGGCCGGGGTTGGGGCGGGGGTTTCAGGGGGCTTCGGACGACGCGGTAAGGGGTTGCCCTCCGCATCCATCGGCCTTGGGCGGCGCGGTAAGGGGTTGCCTTCCGTGTCCAGCGGCCTCGGCCTGCGCGGGAGGGGATTTCCGTTCGCATCCAACGGGCGCGGTCTTGGCGGTAAGGGGTTCCCGTCCGCGTCTACAGGGCGCGGGCGCGGCGGCAAAGGATTGCCCTCCGCGTCTACGGGCCTCGGCCTTCGCGGCAGGGGATTCCCGTCCGCATCAACGCGCGGGCGCGGCGGTAAGGGGTTACCGTCAGCGTCAACGAGCCTCGGCCTCCGGGGCAAGGGTTTCCCTTCCGCGTCAACACGCGGCCGCAGGGGATTGCCGTTTGCATCTACGGGCCTCGGCCTCCGCGGTATGGGATTGCCCTCCGCGTCAACACGGCGCGGCGGCCTGTCCTGCTCCGCCGCCGCTTGTTGCGCGGCGGGTTTCAAATCTTTTGCGATGCGTACCGCATCTGCGTCTTCGACGGTGTTCATGTGGTTGTTCACGGTCTTTCCATAACCCCCAAGTCTATCCATAATTTCTTGATTGCCGACATCCAATTGTTTGGCTAATTCGTGTATACGAATTTTTGGCATTCGCCACCTCCGTATTTTTACAAAAGCGATTCCAAGAGCTGCGTATATATATCGGGCGGGACCGTTCCCTTTAGCGAACGTTCCAAGCCTTTTGTTTTTCGGGCTTGTTCGATACACGCTTTATTTTTACATATATAAGCGCCGCGTCCTTGGGGGGGCAGGGATACGCGAAGCAACTCGTCTTTATCCCGCATCTCCCGACAGGCGACGCATTTACGTTGCGGGCGTTTCTTCAACGGCTTCGCCCTCTTCGTAGTATTCCTCGTCATCGTAATACTCGTCGTCATCGTAATATTCTTCGTCTTCGTAGTATTCCTCATCATCGTAATATTCGTCATCGTCGTAATATTCGTCATCGTAGTATTGCTGTTCGGCGGCGGGCGTTTCCGTTTCATCCGGTTCCACGAATTCGGGTTTGGGGAATACCAGGAAGTCCGTGCCGCGTGCCTGCGCTTCGCTTTTTATATCGATGCGCCATCCGGTAAGGCGCGCGGCCAGCCTTGCGTTTTGGCCTTCTTTCCCGATGGCGAGGGAAAGCTGATGATCGGGGACGATAACACGCGCCTCTTGGTCATAGGGGCTGGTGGCGACCGTAACCACTTTGCTCGGGCTTAACGCGGCGGCGATAAACTTGGCCGGGTCGGGGTTAAACATGATGATATCCAGCTTTTCTCCGCGCAGTTCGCCGCTGATAATATTAACGCGCTGGCCGCCTTGCCCTACGCACGAGCCGATGGGGTCAACATGGGGATGAACGGTGTGTACGGCTACCTTGCTGCGGCTTCCCGCTTCCCGCGCGACGGATTTGACCTCTACCACGCCGTCGAATATTTCGGGTACTTCCTGCTCGAACAAACGGCGCAGCAGGTCGGGATGCGTACGGCTGACCTGGACAAGCGGCCCCTTGCTGCTTTGCTTTACTTCCATTACGTAAACCTTGATACGATCGCCGAATTCGTACCGTTCGCGCGGCATTTGCTCTCCGGTGGCCAACGTCGCTTCCAAGCCCCCAAGGCTGACGATGACGTTGCGGCGGTCGCGGCGTTGCACGATCGCAGTTACCACGTCGTTTTCCTTGGTAATAAACTCGTTATACAAACGCTCACGTTCGGCCTCGCGTATTTTTTGCACAACCACCTGCTTGGCGGTTTGCGCGGCGATGCGGCCGAAATCCTTGGGTGTGACGGTGATGTCCACAAGGTCTTCCAATTCGTATTGCGCGTTGATCTTACGCGCGTCTTCCAACGATATGTGCAAAATCGGGTCCTCGACTTCCGGGGAAACGGTTTTCTGCGCGATTACGACGTACTTGCCGTCCTCGCGGTCGATAACCACGCGCAGGTTGGCCTGTTGGCCGAACTGCCGCCTGCAAGCCGAAACCAGCGACGATTCGATCGCTTCGAAGATGATTTCCTTATCGATGCCTTTTTCGTGTGCGACTTGCGCGATTGCCGCTATCAGTTCCTTGCCGTTAACCATGTGGTATGTTCCTTCCTTTTATTTTGCCTTAGTCCTCGAATATTTCCAACCTGCAAGCCGCTACGGCTTCCCGCGGGAATTGCCTTTGGCGGTCGGGTTCGGTTTCGATCGTGATTACGCGGTTTTCGTAGGCTAAGAGCTTGCCCCGGTAATTCTTACGGTTTTCCACGGGGGCGTACAGACGGAGCCTTATGTTATGCCCGATGTAGCGCGCAAAGTGGCCGTCATTGTTTAACCTTCGTTCAATCCCGGGGGAACTGACCTCCAACGCGTAGGCTTCGGGTATCGGGTCATGCTCGTCCAGCACGGCTTCGGCCAGGCGGCTGACCCGTTCGCAGTCCTCGAGGTTTACCCCCGCTTCTTTGTCGATGTAAAGGCGTAATATACGTTCGCCGCCTTCTTTAACCATTTCGATATCGTATAACGCCACTCCGGCTTCCCGCGCTACGGGTGTCAGCATTTCGGTCAGGGCTTGTATTCTTTCCGACATCCGCGGTCCCCTTCCAAGCTCGGGTAAAATATAAGAGTGGGTTTGCACCCACTCCGTCGCGTCAAAATCGTCATCTTTGTGATTATAGCATGTAATGGTAAGGTTTGCAACGTTTTTTTGATCGTAATTTTCGATTGCCGTTGATTCCCCGCAGATAATGATTGACAATCGGATTTCGTTTGGTAATATAGGTGTTACAACTTCATACGCATCCAGAGAGGTGGAGGGATCAGGGCCCTGCGAAACCCGGCAACCAGTAAAGCGAAAACGTCCGCGTTACATGGTGCTAATTCCCCCGATTACGTTTTATCGTAATCGGAAGATGTATAGAACAAAAAGCCCTGAAGGGGCTTATTTTTTTACGACAAAAAAGGAGGAAATAAAATGCATTTGTTTACATCGGAATCCGTAACCGAAGGTCACCCCGACAAGATGTGCGACCAAATTTCTGATGCGGTGCTGGACGCCATCTTGGCGAAGGACCCCGCGGCGCGCGTGGCGTGCGAAGTGGCGACCACCACGGGTTTGGTACTCGTCATGGGCGAGATCACGACCCAATGCTACGTGGACATTAAGAAAATCGTCCGCGATACGATCCGCGATATCGGTTATACGGGGACGGACATGGGCTTCGACGCGGATTCCTGCGCGGTGCTCGTGTCGCTATCAGAACAATCACCGGACATCGCCCAAGGGGTGGACGACGCGCTCGAAACGCGCGGCGAAAAAGGCAATAACGACACCGGCGCGGGCGACCAGGGCATGATGTTCGGCTACGCCTGCGACGAAACGAAGGAGCTCATGCCGTTACCTATCGCCTTATCCCACGCGCTTTCGCGCCGCTTGACCGAAGTCCGCAAGAACGGTACGTTTAAATACCTGCGTCCCGACGGCAAAACCCAAGTAACCGTAGCGTATGACGATAATAACCGACCCATGGGCGTGACGGCCGTCGTTCTCTCCACCCAACATTCGCCCGACGTAACGCTTGAACAAATAAAAAAAGACATGCTGGAGCATGTCATCAAACCCGTCGTCCCCGCGGATATGCTTAGCGCGGACACGAAATATTTCATTAATCCCACAGGGCGTTTCGTCATCGGCGGGCCGGTGGGCGACGCGGGCCTAACCGGACGTAAGATCATCGTGGATACCTACGGCGGCTACGCGTCCCACGGCGGCGGCGCGTTCTCCGGTAAGGACCCCACCAAGGTTGACCGTTCGGCGTGTTATATGGCGCGTTACATCGCCAAAAATATCGTTGCCGCGGAATTGGCCAAGCATTGCGAGGTGCAGGTCGCCTACGCCATCGGCGTTGCGAAGCCCGTTTCCGTATTCGTTGACACCAAGGGTACGGGTAAAATAAAGGATACCGAAATCACCGCGTTGGTCAACGAACACTTTGACCTGCGCCCCGCCGCGATTATTAAGCACTTCGATTTGCGCCGGCCGATATACAAGCAAACCGCCGCGTACGGGCATTTCGGGCGTACGGATGTGGAACTGCCTTGGGAAAAAACGGATAAAGCAGATGCGCTAAAAAAAGCCGCGAACGGCTAACAAATCAACCCCTCCGCAATTTGCACGGCGTTGGTTGCCGCGCCCTTGCGGATATTGTCGCACACGACGAACATATTCAAACCGTTTTTAAGGCTTTCGTCCCTGCGCAGCCGCCCGATGTGTACGGCATCGTTACCCGCCGCGATGATGGGCATGGGGTAGCGGTTTTGCGCGGGGTCGTCGCCGAAAGCGATGCCCGAGGAGTTTGTTAATAGGTTGCGCACATGTTCCAAGTCAAATGACTTAACCAACTCAACGTTGACCGACAAGCTGTGCCCCACATACACGGGTACGCGTACGCAGGTAGCGGTAATGAGTAAATCAGGTAGGTTGAGGATTTTGCGCACTTCGGCCATGAGTTTGATCTCTTCGCCGGTGTAGCCACCGTCATCGGGATCGTACGTGCCGATAAACGGGATTAGATTATTAGCGATGGGGTGGGGGAGGTGCTTCGGTGCTTCCCCCTTTAACGTGGCATCCAAATCCTTCCACCCGCCCACACCCGCGCCGGAAACGGATTGGTACGTGGAAATCACCACCCGTTTTAACCCGAAAGCGTCGTGCAGGGGTTTTAACGCGGCGACCACGGGGCAAGCGCAGCAATTGGGGTTGGCGATGATGCCGTTGTGGTTTTTAAGTTCCCCGCCGTTAACTTCGGGGACGATGAGCGGCACTTGGGGGTCCATCCGCCACGCGGAGGAATTATCCACCACGATACAACCCTTTTTCGCGGCGATGGGCGCGTAAATTTTACTTAATCCGTTGCTGACGGCGAACAGGGCAATATCGATCCCGATGTCAAACGACGAGGGGGACAATTCCTTAACGGTCAATGGTTGACCGTCAAAAACGATTTCCGTCCCCGCGCTCTTGGCGGAGGCGAACAAATGCAATTCCGTAATCGGCAGCTTCCGTTCCTCCAATATTTGTAAAAACGATTTACCGACCATGCCGGTCGCGCCCACTACGGCGCAGGTGAAAGGCTTCATAAAGGATACCTCATTTATTCATTCATAATTTGCGCGAATTTTTCGTGGATGCAGACGGCGGCGTTGTCGGCGTACCTTTCCTCGATCAATACCGTTATCTTTATTTCCGAAGTCGAAATCATACTGATATTTACGCCGCACTCATAAAGGGCCTCAAACATCGCCGAAGCCACGCCGAAGTTGGTGGTCATGCCCGCGCCGATGATGCTGAGCTTGGCCATACCCGTGTCGTGGGTCACCTTTTCGAAGCCGATGGCGGTTCGGTTGGCTTCCAACACATCAAGTGTTGTGCCCAAGTCCTCTTGGTGTACGGTAAAGCTGATGTCCTTCGTTTTATCGCTCCCCGCGGTTTGCAAGATGATATCAACGGAAATCTTGTGCGTGGCCAAGAGCGAAAATACATGGTACGCGATCCCCGGCCTGTCGACCAATCCCATTATACTGATCCGCGCCACGTCGCGGTCAATGGCCAATCCGCTGAACATTAATTTTTCCATGGACGATCCCTCCTTGATTTCCGTACCTTCGGTATCAAAATGCCAAGCGGAGCGCAATACCAGCTTGACGCGGTGGCGTTTCGCCATTTCCACGGCGCGGTTATGCAATACCTGCGCTCCCATCGATGCGAGCTCCAGCATTTCGTCGTAGCTGATGCACGATAGTTTTCTCGCTTTTGGCACGATACGGGGGTCCGCCGTATAAATACCGTCCACGTCGGAATAGATTTCGCACAAATCCGCGCCCAATACCGCCGACAAGGCGACTGCCGTCGTATCCGACGCGCCGCGCCCCAGCGTGGTAACGTCACCGTAACGGTTAACCCCCTGGAAACCCGCGACGATGACGATATTGTTCAATTCCAACGCCCGTGAAATCCGCTCCGGCCTGATCCGCTTGATGCGGGCGTTACCGTACAAGGAAGTCGCCTCAATGCCCACTTGCACGGCATTAAGCGAAAGCGCGGGCGCACCCAGCCTATGTATCGCCAGCGCCATCAAAGCGACGGCCTGTTGTTCGCCCGTGGCAAGGAGCATATCCAATTCGCGCTTGCCGGGGTCGGGGTTGACTTCCCGCGCCTTGGCGATCAATTCATCCGTGGTATCGCCCTGGGCGGAAAGCACCACCACCATTTTATTTCCGGCGCGGTAGGATGCCACGATATGCTCAGCCACGCGCAGGATGCGTTCGGCGTTTGCGACGGACGTACCGCCGTATTTTTGTACGATCAGCATGGTTATCCCTTCTTTTCCGATTTTCGTGCAATCGATTTTATATGTTTGTACCTGTTTATGGCTCGGTCACCTCGCTGCCTAACGTTAAGCATACAAAAAAACGCCGTGTTTAGCAATATATACCAACACGGCGATTTCCAATAATTTACTCGGTGATAATGGTAAATGCGATTTTGGCCTGTATCTAAGCCAATTTCGCCTCTTCGGCGCGGGGGTAAACCGACACTTGCTTCTTGTCCCGCCCCTTGCGCTCGAAGCGCACGACACCGTCCGCCAGCGCGAACAGGTTGTCGTTGGAACCGCGGCCCACATTGTTGCCGGGGTGGATCTTCGTGCCGCGCTGGGTATACAGGATATTGCCCGCCAGCACGAACTGCCCGTCGGCACGCTTCGCGCCCAAACTTTTAGCGTTGGAATCGCGGCCGTTGCGGGTGGAGCCTACGCCCTTCTTGTGGGCAAAAAAAGATAGGTTTAATGCGATCATGGGAATCACTTCGCTTTCATAATTAATTCATTCGGGTGTTGGGCGGCTGCGCTTTCCAGCCCCAATACCATTGCGTCCAATAACAGCCCCGCTTGTCCGCCGATGGGTTCCCCCCGCGGCGTATTGAGCGTGAAGGACAGATAGCCGCCTTCCTCTTCATTGCAATCACAGGTAAAATCCGCTTGCGTAAACGCCTCAATGCTGTTTACCGTGTTAATCACCAGCATGGACACCGCCGCGCATACATGGCTGTCCCCGTGGTGGGTTACTTCGAAGGAAGTGACCTGCCCCGACGGGTCGCGGCCGATGGCGGCTTCGATCATTTTTTGTTGATGGTGTCGATCTTTAAGCGGGTGAAGGGTTGGCGGTGGCCTTTCTTTTTATAGAAGCCCTTCTTAGCCTTGTACTTGTAGATGATGACCTTCTTCGCCTTGCCTTCGCCCGCGACCGTGGCGGAAACGCTTGCACCCGCCACAAGCGGCTTGCCGAAGACCGTTTCCTCGCCGTCGATCAAGCCCAGCACCTTGTCGAAGGTATAAGCCGTACCCACGTCCGCGTTCAGCTTTTCCACGAAGATGGTATCGCCCGCGGCTACCTTGTACTGCTTGCCGCCGGTTTCGATGATTGCTTGCATGACAACCTCCTTATATTTTATTGGAAGTACTCGCCGAAGGGGGTAGGGATAAATCCCGTTTGCGTGACCCGCTTCGTGCGGTTTTGTACAACTTGGGTAATGTAGCAGATACGGATGGATTTGTAAAGCAATTTTTTTCATGTTGTGTCTTCTTCTGTTATGTCACCTAACTTTATTTCTTCGTTTTGCTGCATGTTTATTTTAATGAAGAATACCAGCGTAAAAGCCGCCGCCATCATGACGATGGCCAAGGCGAAGGGCATCCGCCTGTCGATACCCGACAGGATACCGGATATGAAGCCGAAGGGCATGACGATGACCGTCACAAGCGCGTTGATAATGCAAGTCATACGCGCGCGTTCCTGTGGGTTGATAATAATCGCCATTAGTGAATCCCTCCGCGGGAACACCATCGCAAACCCGAAAGCCTCCAATACGATATAAATAAAAATGGTGGGATAGATAGCCGCCGTCCCCGCCCAACGGGTGGAAAGGATTAATAATATCTGTCCGGTTACAAACAGGGTGATGCCGACCAAAACCGGTTTCCTGAACGATACCTTATCCAACACACGCACCAGTATAAAGAAAAAGGAAAGCATGACCCCCGCCCGGAGGATAGGCAAATATGCCAAAATATCCCGCGGAAGCCCTAGATTTTGCGTGGCGTACAAGCCAAAAAAAGTGGAAACCGCTGTGGAGCCGATGGTCAAAAAAACCGTAAAAAGCATTACCTTAACGATTTCCCTCGATCTTAACAAACGCTTCGTTACGCTGCCGTAACCGGCAAGCAGGGAAATAATCGAGGCGTCCTTCGTTTCCCCCATGCGGCGTTTGCCTTGTTCCGTTTCCCCGCCGAACCCGTACATCAGGGTGCATTTCGCCGTCATGGAAAAGAACGAAAATAAATACAATATCCGCATGGCGGGGGCTACATCCAGGGTACGCACCATCATCCCCGACAAGGGCGCGAAAAATACCACCAACTGCCCCGAAAGGTAAATCAATTGCCATACGTTGACGACATGCTTCTTTTCGACGTTTTCCACCAACAGGCAACTCCATGAGGTATTCGAAATTTGCCAAAGACCATTGAAGGACGCCGCCACCATAAACCACCAAAAGTTTTGCGAAAACGCCCATATCAAACAGGGTACTGACCAACTCAACAAGTCGGCGAGCAGGGTCGTTAGGCGCCTGCCCAATTTGTCCGTTATCGCGCCGCTCAGCAAGCCGGAAATGATGCTGACCAGCATGGTAAGCGAAGCCAACAACCCGATTTGCGAATCGCTGAGCCCCAACGCAGCCTTGTAAAGCGCGACAAAAGGTATGTACAAATGGAAGGGGATACCCCATAAAGGCTCCGTCCAAACCACAGCCTTGGAATGGCGGTCAAGTGATTTAAAGGTTTGGAACAACGTGTGATTTTTGATTGCTTTAAGCAAAAGATGACTCCTCCGAATCGCAGCGTAATGTTTACTATACGCAATCCCGCAATGAATGGCAAATAAACGGAAAAACTGCTTGATAAAAAACCTGTTAGACAATATGATGTGTAAAGAAACGGGTGTTCATATAAAAGGGGGTTTTGTTCATGCGAAAACAACGGTTAGGTACATTGTC
The DNA here is from genome assembly GCA_009780585.1 of Defluviitaleaceae bacterium. GTDB lineage: Bacteria > Bacillota > Clostridia > Lachnospirales > WQUN01 > WQRX01. Next base: position 24,788 of record WQZS01000016.1, read on the forward strand.
GGCGTTGGTTTTATGCTTGATTTTATTAATGGTTACGGCTTGCGGAAGAATCGCTGACGCGATAAGCGATGCGATATACGGCGCGGTGATTATGCCGTTACATACAACAGAGGTTACACCCGCCCCGACCCTAACCCCGGATGCGGCGTCCGCACCGACCCCGAATCCGGCACCCGCGCCGGAACCACCCCCCTCCGAACAGATTTTTACGCAAGATATAATCTATGAGTCGTTCTATCAAGCGTCTTACCGTGAAGGCGTAAAGGCATTCGAAAATCCGCCCGAATACCGTTACGAATGGCAGGAAGACGGCATTATCATTATCCATGTATCCGATGAAACAAATGGAATCCGGCAACTGGCACAGGGTGATATTTTTGTTTTCGAAGCCACGGAAGCAAACCCCGGCGGCTTGAGCGGACACGTCATTGACGTGTCGATAATTGACGGGTACGCGTTGATTCAAGCGCGCCCGCCCCAATCGTTGGATGAAGTATTCTATGAATTCGAAATCTCCGCTGAGGCTGACTTATTGGCTTTGGGCGGGCAAATCGTGATTAACGAGGAATTTGCCGGTATGCCCGGGCTTTCGGTAGGGCGCAATCCCAACAACCTGTTTTTTATCGGTTTTGATGAATTCAACCTCCCCGAAATCACTATCAGCGGGCGGGTGGACCTTATCCGTCCCGTGGTCAACCACGATATACATTATTCGAGGGGCAGGCTGGACATCCGTTTATTGGAAATGACGGCGGGAGCCTCCATGGACATAGAGGCAAGTTTGAGAACCACTTTTGACGAATTTTTGGAAATCGCAAGCATTAATGTTTGGATAAAAGGCGTTTTGATTTCCATTCCCTTCGGCGTACGCGTTACGGCAACCGGGGAATTAAACGTTCAATTTGACTCCAAAATGGAAGTTCATTTCGGTATTATAAATAACAATCCCTTCTTTTCGCGGACGGTTGATTATAATTTCAGTTATGACTTCAACGCGAGAATCGAATTTTGCGCCGACATAAGATTGCAACTCAGCGTTTTGAAGTATATACAGGTCTATGCCGTATTCGCGAATCTTGGGGTCGGACTGGAGACGGGCACGAGGATTCTCGCGCGATGCCCGGAAGAAAAATGCTTTGTCATAGGCGGCAATATCATACTCCGCATGGGCTCCGTAAGGGGTTACGGGCTTACGCTGCTCCTTCCTGTTTTAAACTTCGGACCGATTTATTTCCTCCCGAGCGAGCCTACCCATTTTTATTATTATTACAACGGCCGGTGGCATAGTGCCTGCCCCCATAGGATGGCGGAAGCGGATGTATTTATGCCGCTGTTGGGGGAATGGGAGGGCATCTATACCGGAACGGAGGGCGGAGCCCGCGGGCAAGTCGGCACGGTTGGACCGCGGGGCATAAACCTGTTGATTTACCATGACGGCTTCAACCATCGGGTACTTGCCAACGTTACCCCGGTGGACGGAGGCTTGGACGGAAGGTTCTCCTATTACGGGAACCTAACCATTGACGAGGAAACCCTTGAATTCCAAATGCAGGGCCATTCGGTTATTTACAATCCGGAAGGCAGGGATTGGGGTTTTATACGATTTAACGGACATATTGACTTGGAAAATAAAACCCTGCACGGGCGTAATTACAGCGATACGGGAGGAACGACCGGATACCAGTATACGGGGCCCTTCACCATATATCAGCTTTCCGGTTTCGCCGAAGGCGACGATATCACCGGCGGGCCCGCCCCCGGCTTCGTGATTATACCCCGTGAGCATCATGTCACCTATGTAACCGTATCCCCCTCGTCCCGCACCATGCCGCGGGGCAACTCCGTAACCTTTGACGCTACGGTAATGGGGTTGGGTATGCTCTCGCAGGAAATAATATGGACGGTGGAAGGCGCGAACCACGCCGATACGGAAATGAAGGACAACGTACTGTTCATCGCCTCCGATGAAACCGCGGAAACCCTTACCGTACGCGTTTCTTCGGCTCAAGCACCCAACCTGAACAGCACCGCTATCGTTACTATCGGTACATGGGAAATAACCGCAACCCCCGCGCACCCCGATTTCGGCACCCATAACCCCGGTTACAGCAACCGCCCGCTCCAAACCATCGCCATAACGAACACGGGCGACCAACCGATTACCCTCGAACCCTTACCCGATGTAGATAATTGGACGCTCTCCCCGAACCAAGCAAGAACCTGGGGAAATCCCATTAACCCCGGTCAAACCCGTACGTTTACCCTGCGTCCCGTCCGCGGGTTACCCTCCGGGACCTATAATCCCGGTATCATTATCACCGCCGACAATTTGATAACGACAACGGTCATATACCCTACATTCACCGTGCGGTAAACAAATTTTGTGGTTCAAGCGTTTTAAACACATCCACCGAATAATATAACCGATTATATACCCCTTTTGTTATTTTCTGCATAGCATGGAAAGGAGGGAATACGATCAAAACGGTGATATCGGTTATATTATGCTTGCTGGCCTTGAGTGCTTGCAACGCGAACATGGAGGAGAACGAAATGGACCCAACACCCGCCGACAGGCGCATCAGCCCCGCACAGGCCCGCGAATGGATGGACGAATACCCCGACGCGGTCATATTGGATGTGCGGACGATGTCGGAATTTTCCGCGGGGCATATCCGCGGGGCCGTCTTATTGCCCGTGGATGAAATCGAATACAAAGCGGACGAAATGCTCGGCGATAAAGACGCGTTGATCCTTATCTATTGCCGCAGCGGGGTACGCAGCCAAACGGCAGCCTGGAAACTCATATATATGGGGTACACCCGCGTATACGATTTCGGCGGGATCATCGATTGGCCGTACGGGCAGGAATAACCGCGGCGAAACTTGACATTTTATGGATTTGCTCTTATATTTCACGTAAGAAAAAAGGCAATGGGGGGGTAATGGAATGGAACATTTAGCGCAAAAACCGTTCTGTTTGAACGACGAGGATATCCTGTGGGTAGGCAGTACGCTCGCGGATATGGCCGAGGATGAAAAAATCGCGCTGCTGTTGCTTACGCCGGGGCATAAATGGCCGTTTAAACCGATCGGCCGTACGGGTGCGAAGCTGATAAAACCCTTGCAATCGGAAGGAAAGGCCGCGTCCGTCACCAACTTCCCCGGCGACGAAGTGGACGAACGCGAAAGCCACCTTGTCGTCCACATGAATACCCTTCCCTACGAAAAATGGGAAACGACCTTCGGCGCGGGCTACCGCGCGTGCATCGAAGCGGACGTGTTCTCAGTTACGGTTTCGCCCATCCTGTTCCCCGCGTACCTGGAAAAAACAAACCCCGGCATCGACGAGGAAGACATGCTCCCCGCCAACATGTCATATGAGGTTACGACCACGTTATTAAAAGAACGGCTTTCCTTCAACGGCGTGGTTATCGCCGAAAACGTGGCCAACATCAATATTCCCCGGGCAATCGCCGCGGGGTGTGATATGATCAAGGTCACCGGCGGAGCGGAGAACGCCGCCCTATGTTTGAAGAAGGGGATCGACGACGGCACGATAACGCCCGAACGGCTGCGCGGCGCGCTGGTGCAGGTACTGGGACTTAAAGCAGCGTTGGGACTACATGGGGAGATGGCTTGACCTAAAGCCCCGAACGGTATTTATAAAAATAAAATTACCACCCAAGCAAAAAAGGGTTGGCCCGCCATTATATATCAATGGCAAGCTAACCCTTTTTACGTTGAATCGTTTGTTTTATTATGGGTACCCGAAGGCTCCTTAAGGGAAGGCAAAACCCGTCCTTAGCCCGTAGCTAAAACAAACGGATTACTATAAATATAATTTTCATGTTGACAAGAAAGTTGTTACCGTTTACATTAACCCCAACTTTAATACATAATAATGAAAATACGGAAAAAATTTCAAAATTGACGGAAACATATGCATCCAACTTGGAACGGTACATTAAGCTGCGTGATGATAACATTACCCCAATAAATGATAATAAAATGGAGTGTGGTTATTATGGCATTTTGTAGCGCGTGCGGAGCTAAAGTCGAGGATGACAAACGTTTTTGTACCGAATGCGGCAGTCCTGTGGATAGTGAAAAACCGACCGCACAGGAAGCTCCGCAGACACAAGCAGTACATACAACAACAGCCGCGGCGGTTGCGGCTGTGCCGGTGGTTACACAAGTACAAGCCGTACCCGAAGTACCTGTTTCACCTATCGCGTCATCGGTAACACCGCCGGTTTACACAAATGAACAGCCGCCGCCCGCCGAAAGCCCCTACGCGCTTATGGGTGTTGGCGGTTATGTGGGTGCGGGTTTGCTAATGAACATTCCGGTTATCGGTTGGCTTATTTGTATTGTTTGGGCTTGCGGCGGATGTAAAAATATTAACAAACGCAATTATGCCCGCGCAACTTTAATTTTTATATTGATTGCCGTAATTGCCGGTTTCTTAATTTATTTGTTTATGAATTGGCTTGCCGGCACGGTTATGGAAATTTTTAATGAAATCATAAGCACTTTTGCATAATTATGGAAAATATTTAATGTGTAATAAAAATAAAGCAAATTTTAGAGGGGGAATTTAAACTTTAACGGTGTTTAACAAAGTAAGCGGCGTTGCTGTAACAAGTACATCGAAACAGGAACCGCCGGAGAAGACATAGTTATATGGTTTGCCCTGCTTACGGTAAAATAAAAACATACGGAAGCTAAAAACGTATCCGCACTTACGGTACAGAGGCCGCATCCGACCTTTAAATTTGCGGCGAACGCGGTGCGAAATTTGAAAAAAGGGGCAATAACAATGAAACCGGGAGAAATATTTAAGAAAACCATGCCCTTTTGTTGGGCAAAGTTGCTGTTGGGCCTTGCGACCGTTGTCGTATCCATTTTGATATTCGCTTTGCTGATGGGTATCGCCTGGCTGTTCGAAAGTGCGGGCGTGGGCGTTGTCATGGTCTTTATATGGCTGTTCGCGACGGTTTTTGTCAATTTTATTATCAGGCACTATATAGGCTTTTTGGTTAAGGCGGGGCATGTTGCCGTAATCACCGAAGCCGTCGTAACCGGGCGCGTACCCGATAATCAAGTCGCGTACGGCAAACAAATGGTGAAAGACCGCTTTGCCACGTCCAACGTGTATTTCGCGGTTATTAAATTGGTTAAAGCCGCGGTAAAACAGCTCCAAAACAGTTTTGAAAGAGTGGGAAACACATTGGGCAAGCTGGTTCCCGGCATGTCAGCTATCGTTAGCTTGGGTAAAATGTTTATCGGTATTGCCCTCGGCTACATAGGCGAATGTTGCTTGGGTTATACCTTCTTTAAGAAAGAGCAGGGCGCGTTTAGGAGTGCGGCCGACGGTGTTGTCATTTATGCGCAAAATTGGAAAAAACTTTTAAAGGACGCGGCAAAAACCACGTTTATCGTTATCGTCGTTGTAATCCTGGCTACGTTGATTACCTTCTTATTTTCCGGCCTTGTGTTTGTCCGTTTGCTGGGCTGGAACGGGATTATCGCCTTCCTGATTGCGTGCTTTGTGGCGTCCGTCATAAAAACCGCTTTCGTAGACAGCTATATCATGATTAAAATGATGGTTTCCTATATGGAGGAAGCCCCGAAAACCGTTATCACATTTGACTTGTACGGCAAGCTGTGCGGGTTATCCGGGAAGTTTAAGCAATTATTCAATAAAGGGCAGCAGGAGGACCCCATTCCGCAGCCCGTATACGCCACGGCGCCGGCACCGGTTATGGCAGCACGTCCGGGTGCGCCCGCTGCCGTAGGCGGGGATAAGCCTTTATTCTGCGGTGATTGCGGCGCGAAGAATACTAAGGGAACAAAATTCTGCGGCGGATGCGGGAAACCTTTATAAGATGTAGAGAAGGGGGTTATTTTTATGCCACTCAGAGCTATTGGCAGCGGTCTTGGCATGGGCGTCGGGTTTGGCGTCGGCAGCGAATTGGCAAAGGGTTTAATGAACAAGAATAAACAAAACAGTCCTGTTCATAACGGCGGTATCGAGTGTGCCAATTGCAAAACCGTTCATCCGGCGGGAATGGCGTTCTGCGGTTCTTGCGGGAGTAATTTGGTACCCGCCGCGCCGTATATTGCCAACGGGATTACATGTGTATGCAGCGTAGTGAATGAAGAAGGCAGGAGGTTCTGCAGCGATTGCGGCGGTCCGTTGGAAACCGTACCGGTTCCGGTAACCGGGCCTGTTTGTGCGTGCGGTGCCGTAAACGAAGAAGGCAGAAAGTTCTGCAGCGAATGTGGATCAAAGTTAGAAATTGTTAAAGCCGTTGTGCAAGAACCGCAGGTAACTATATGCGCGTGCGGGTCGGAAATAAATGCAGGCGAAAAGTTTTGCGGTGGTTGCGGTACAAGATTGTAATGAATAAAATAAATGACCTGGTTAGGGGCGTGATACGCGGCGAAATTAACGACGTGCTTGATGACGCCCTTTTTGGGCGTTTGTCGGGGTTTTACGTATGTTCGTCCGAGTCTATGGGAGGTTGAACTATGGAAATAATAAAAAAGTTAAACGGTGCGATCGAAACGAATAAATTAAACGCGAAAATAAGCACCGAGCAAGACGCGATAAACGCTATTATTACAAAAATCGGTACGTATTATTACGAAAAATACGTTGAAACAGGAACCGCAGACGAAGGTACAGCCGAATTTTACGCGGCGATAGACGGGCATAAAAGAGCAATAGCCGAGGTTAAAGCGGAGATTGAACGTATTAATAACGCGAATACGGCGGACGGTTTGGTTTGTTCCGCTTGCGGTAAGGCAAGCGCGGCTGACAGAAAGTTTTGCGCCGAATGCGGCGGCAAGCTGGAAGCCGCAAAACCGGCTGACGCGCCGGGCGGCTTGGTGTGCTCCGCTTGCGGTAAGCCAAGCGCGGCCGACAGAAAGTTCTGCGCCCATTGCGGTAACAAATTAGAAATTGCAAACCTTGAAAAACGTGTTTGCGGGTGCGGCGCGGAAGTTGCCGGCGGCATAAAATTCTGCGGTAATTGCGGAAAGCCGACGGCGTAAAAATATTACGTAACTTAATATAAAACAAATAAAATTAAAGGGGAAAATTTATCATGAAAATAACAAATATCAAACCGCACAAATCATCACTTGGCATAGACGCCAACATTATTGTACTGTTTGTTTTTGCTCTTATGGCGATTATTTGGTGGGTTCCTTATTTAAGATATATAGCGTGGGGAATTCCCCTTGCAATATTCTTTATGGAAAAGGAAAGCAAATTCGTTAGTTTCCAAGCCTGTACGGCGATTACCGTCGGTATTTTGCGCGCGGCAATCGACCTTTTGCTTATTATACTTATACGGATAATAACGCCGTCGACCCCCACCACCATCCAAGCCATATTTAACTATAATTATGGGGCCGCTTTGCGCAGGCTGGATATCGCGTTGTCTTTAGCAGGTTTCGCGTTTGTTGTCGGTGTTATCCTTACGGTGTGCGTTGCGGGTCTCGCCGTCGCGGCTCTTTTATACAAAGAGCTTAAATTACCGCTTATCGGGGCAATCGCGGAAAAAGCAAGCGCTAAACTTAGTAATATGAACATCAACTTGCAAAGCGGTACCGTTGCAAACAACACAACCGTCAACGCGGATAGACCGGTATTTTGCGGTTCATGCGGCGCGAAAAACGACGCGGGCACAAAATTCTGCGGCGAATGTGGTCAACTTTTGACGTAGGTTTCCGAAGAGAATCAAAAATATAAAATAAGGGGATTAATTGTGATGAAGCCCGATAAAATGAAAGTTATCGTGTTCGTTTTTGTGTTGCTTTTTTCGTTATCCCTCGCGGCTTGCGGCAATGTGGTTGATAACGTGATCAACAATACCGCGGACAGGATAAACGACGCGATTAACGATTCCATTGGTGACGCCGATACCGGCGACAACACGCAAGCGAATGACCCGCAGCCAAGCGAAAACGACACATCGGGTACGTCCGACGATAATACAACAGATGATGACAACACAAACGATGATACCGACAGCACGCAAGCCACTTCCGATGACGACGACATTACAAATAGCGACGATACAAACAGCGATGACACAAACGGCGACGATACAAGTAACGGCGACACAAACGGCTATGACGACGACAATTATTTCATGTACGGCACCGAACCCGTTGAGATTAACCTCATGGAGCTGTTGGGCGAATGGGTAGGATATTCCTCTTTGCGCCCTGAGGGGGGCGAAGCAATTGATTTGCCGACGGATCTCCGCATCTATTATGAAAACGGCCAAATTATGTTTTTTAGGGAAGCGATGTACCAAGGGCAAAAAATGAGTGTCCTTTCCGTTCTCACGGTAACGCCCGAAGGAACGATTCACAGAGACGCGGGCGTATGGGTGGATAAAGTCGACGGCATTAATTTAATCCCGGGCGAACTTATCTATGACGGGACAAACCTTATTTCTCCCGCGACCGACGAAATCCGTTATACGCGGAAAATTTGCGATGAATGTGGCCAAACAATAAAAACGCAAGCCGCTTACGGCGGCAATCATTCTACGGACGGCATCCAACCCGTTGAGATTAATCTCATCGAGTTGTTGGGCGAATGGGTAGGCTATTCCTCTTTGCGCCCTGAGGGGGGTGAGGCAATTGATTTGCCGACAAATCTCCTCATCTATTATGAAAACAACCAAATTATGTTTTTTAGAGAAACGATGCACCAAGGGCAGAAAATGAGTGTCCTTTCCGTTCTTACGGTAACGCCCGAAGGAACGATTCACAGGGACGCGGGCGTATGGGTGGATAAAGTCGACGGCGTTAACTTAATCCCGGGCGAACTTATTTATGACGGGACAAACCTTATTTCTCCCACGACCGGCGAAATCCGCTATACGCGGAAAACTTGCAATGAATGTGGTCAACCTATAACTTAAAGTTTAAGGGGAATTATTATGAAGCTCCGTAAAATGAAAATTATCGCGTTTGTCTTTGCGTTGTTTTTAGTATTATTCCTTACGGCGTGCGGACGTATTAATGAAACCATTAGGGATACGCTTCGCGAGAGGCTTAACAACGCCCTTATCGGCGAAACAGCGGGGAATATTAATAACGGCGGATATTTTGCACAACAAGGCGATTTGATATACTATGTAGGCGCCAGGGACAGTATGATTTATGAAATCCGCGCGGATGGCAGCGGAAAAAGGGAATTGGGCGATTTATTTATATGAATGACTAAACCGGAAAATGATAGCCGGCTCTTACCGATTTTATCAGCTTTTTTAGGTGTTTTGAATTGGAAATCGGCTATTGTATACATATCATCAGGAGGTTTCCAATGAAAGACATGAACCAACTTCCGATCGAAATCATCTTTAATATATTAAATAACCTTGACGCGCTTATCTTTGTGTCCGACCCGGACGACAACACGATCCTGTTCCTCAACGAATCGATAAAGAAGCACTTTAACCTGTCGGACGATGCCGTCGGGCAAAAGTGCTATGAGGTTTTCCAAGAAGGGCAAAGCAAGCGGTGCGATGGTTGCGCCTGCCACCAATTGGAGAAGGACCCCGACAGGAAGATCGTGTGGGTGGAACAGAATTCGCTGACAAAACGGTTGTACCGAAATACCGACACGTTTATCGTGTTGGAAAACGGGAGGAAGCTCCACGTCAACCATTCGACGGACATCACCAACAGGCTTAAACGGGATCGGCTGATGCAAGCCGTGAACCGCGCCGCCGCTTTACTCCTCGCGTCCGAAAATAAAAGCGACAACGAAACGTCGCTGGTAAAAGGGATGGAGCTGGTCGGCCGTTCCATCGAGGCCGACCGTGTGCATATCTGGCGCAACAAAAGGATCAACGGCGAATTGTTCTATACATACGCTTACGGGTGGTTTGATGACGAAAATGACCCGGTAAAGGCGGAGTTCAAGGATTTAAAGATATCAGCCAAGGCGTTTCCGGAATGGGAGGAATGTTTCGCGCGCGGTGAATACGCGGGCGGCTTCGTTTCAAGCCTTTCGGAAAATGAACGGATTTTTCTAGGCAAGTACGGCGTTAAGTCGGTCGTTATCTTGCCCCTCTTCCTGGATGATGAATTTTGGGGCTTTTTCAGCGTGGACGATTTAAGCAAGGAGCGCGCGTTCGAACCGGAGGAATTGACGATCCTGCGCTCCATCAGCCTGATGATGGTTAACGAGATAGGCCGCAGCGCGATGATCAACCGTATGAACGAAGCGCACGAACGCTCGCTCCTCATGTTGGATACTTCGCCCATTTGCGCGCAGATATGGGACAGGGACTTGAGTACGATCGATTGCAACATGGCAGGTGTTAAGCTGTACGGCTTTAAGGATAAAAAGGAATACATCGAGCGGTTTATTTCATGTTGCTCGCCCGAGTACCAGCCCTGCGGACGCCGCTCCGACGAGAAAGCGGTGGCCCTCGTACACCAAGCCTTCGAGGAGGGCATCGTCCGGTTCGATTGGATGCACAAGATGCCCGATGACGACATCATGATCCCCGCCGATGTCACGCTCGTGCGTTCGGTATACAAGGACCAAGAAATCGTTATCGGCTATACGAAGGATATGCGCGAGCAAAACGCCCTGATGGATAAATTGAAGGAAACGGCCCATTGGTACAGGTCGATATTGGACGCGATACCCCATATCGTGTCGGTCACCGACAAGGACATGAATTGGACGTTCGCCAACAAATCCTTGTGCATGTTCGCGGATACGGCCATGGAGCATATGATCGGACAGCCTTGCAAGATAATGGATACGAAAATATGCGGCACAGACGAATGTGGCGTCGAACGCGCCAAACGCGGCTTAAAGCAAACGTTCTTCGAACATGGGGGACTTTCCTTCCAAGCCGACGTGGAGGTATTGAAGGACCTGGACGGCCAAATCTCCGGTTTCATAGAAGTGGTGCAAAACATCACCCATGTGCAGGATTTAATCAAGCAGCGCACCGAAGCCGAAATGGCCAGCCAAACGAAGTCCTCCTTCCTGGCCAGTATGTCGCACGAAATCCGCACCCCCATGAACGCCATCCTGGGCGTGACGGAAATCCTGATGGAAAACTATTCGCTCGGCGAGGATATCAAGGAAGGCTTGAACAAGATATACAACTCCGGCAACCTTTTGTTGGGTATCATCAACGATATATTGGATTTTTCGAAGATCGAAGCGGGCAAGATGGACATACTGCCCGCACCCTACGATGTGGCCGAATTGATCGGCGATTCCGCCCACCTTAACGCGCTGCGCATTGAATCGAGACCCATCGCTTTTAAGGTACTGCCGGACGAAAGCATCCCCGCCAAGTTGATCGGCGACGGATTGCGCATCAGGCAAATCCTTAACAACGTACTGTCCAACGCCTTCAAATACACCGACATGGGGACGGTAACGTTCACGATAAGTTCGGAACCCATGGCGTGCGACGCGGCGGGCGGGGAGTACACGATGCTCGTGCTGGGCGTACGCGATACGGGTATCGGTATGAGCGAAAGCCAATTGCAAAAATTATTCGAGGAATACTCGCGCTTCGAGGAAGGGACAAGCCGCGGTATCGAAGGTACAGGCTTGGGTATGGCCATTACGCAGCGCCTCGTACAGATGATGAAGGGCACGATCCGCGTGGAAAGCGAATACGGCGAGGGTTCGTATTTTGAAGTCAGGCTGCCGCAAAAGAGTGTGGACGACGCGGTCCTGGGTAAGGAAATGGCCGAAAACATACGGCAATTCCGCATGGTACAAATGGGAAGGAAGGAAAAGGGACAAATCATACGCGAGCCCATGCCTTACGGGAGTGTGCTGATCGTGGATGACGTGGAGCCCAACCTGTATGTAGCCGAAGGCTTGATGAAGCCCTACGGGCTCAAAATCGAAAAGGTGATGAGCGGTGAGGAAGCCGTACAAAAGATAGTGGAAGGCAATATTTACGACATCATTTTCATGGACCATATGATGCCCGGTATGGACGGTATCGAAACGACCGTCAAATTGCGCGAATACGGGTATAAGGAACCCATCGTGGCGTTGACCGCGAACGCCTTGGCGGGGCAAGCGGACATCTTCTTCCAAAACGGGTTTAACGAATTCATTTCCAAACCGATCGACACGCGCCAGCTTAACCAAGTGCTTAATAAACTCGTGCGTGACAAGCAACCCTCCGACGTGATCGAAGCGGCGCGTTTGCAAGCGGCCGCTTTATATACCCCTCCAAAAGAAGCGTCGTCATTGATCGACGCTTTGCGTACGTTAAAGGGATTGGATGTTTCCGCCGCGTTGGCGGTATTGGGAGGGATGTATGAAGTGTACGAGGATACGGTACGTTTATCCGCGCGTTTGATGCCGTCCACCGTCAAGAAGATGGACGATTATTTGGCGGCGGGCAACCTTAAAGGCTTCGCCATCGAGGTGCATGGGCTTAAGGGCGTAACCCGCAGCATCGGCGCGGCGGAAATCGCCGCCACGGCGGGGAGGTTGGAAATCGCCGCGCTCAACAACGGCAAGGCGTTTTGCAACGAGAATTATCCCGCTTTCAGGGAATCGATCATCGGGTTTATCGATGACCTGGATGCCGCGCTGGCAAAGGAACCCGTCGCGGAAAAGGAACCCATCGACACGGAAACCCTTCTGACGAAAATTGAAAACATAAAAGCAGCCGCCGAAAGCTACGATACCATCGCGGCCCTCGATATCGCCAAGCCCTTGCTGAAGTTTTCCTTCGGCCGGGAAGGGGAGGATCTGCTGGAAAGGGCGGTGTTCGCCCTGGAGGAGTTCGATTCCCGCGGGGCTTTGGAAATGTTGGAAGAAATATTAAACGTCTACCGGTAATACCCCAGCACCGCGTTCACGATCCCCCATGCCATATCCACTTGACGGCGCGGGTCAATCAGCCACGCGAAGTCGTTTATATTATTGGTGAAGCTGAGTTCCATCAGGATCGACGGCGTCCACACGGGGCGGCATACGCGGAAGTTTTGCTGGTTGACTTGGTTGGCGCGGTTGGTGAGGGGATTGAGGTATCGAAGCGAACGCTGGAAGGCGCGTGCGGCGGGCAGGGAGTTGGGGTTGCGGTACCACACGGTAAGCCCGTGGATGTTGGCGGCGTTGGTGGTTTCGGCGGTGGAGTCGGAATGGATGGAGATAAACATATCGGGCATGGCGTGGAAGCTGACCATGGGGCGGTCCGCCAATTCCACGCGGTAATCGCCGCTGCGCGTTAGGATGATTTCCGCGCCCAGCATTTCCAAGCGTTCGGCCAGCAGGTTGGTTACGTCCATTACGATGTGCTTTTCGGCGTGTTCCGCACCCATCGGGCCAATCGCGCCGGAATCGTTGCCGCCGTGGCCCGCGTCCAGCACAAATGTGAAGCCCGCCAGCGGGAAGTTACCCGGCGTCAGCGGGCGGCGCTTACGTAATACGAGATGCAGTTCACCGCTGTATTCATCGAATTCTACATAAAAACCTTCAAGGATTGCATCTTCGCGGAGTGTCATAAAATACGCGGGTGCGCCGTGGTGTTCGCCGATGCGGATGCCTTCGAAGAACGTTTCACCGATGGGCAGGAAAATCGGCGGGGCGTAGTGTTGCATCCCAAGCGTCACGATTAATTCGCTCCCGTCAAAGTCCGCAAACACACCGGGAAAAAGAGGGGCGTTCCAAATAATGCGGTCCTCGGCTTCGCCGATGATATAACGCCCTTCGGACAAAATACCCCTGCCCGGCAGGGACAACGGCGGGAACCATTCGTTTAAAGTTTCGGCGGAGGCTTGGAAGGTGCGGACACCGGAGGAGAGTACCCACATACCCGACGCAAGGCGCGTCCAACCGCCGGAAGCCGGCACCCATATACCCGAAGCGAGGCGCGTCCAATTACCCGTGATGGCCGTTACGCGGTCGGTTTGGCCTTGTACGTACATCCAATGCGAACCGCCCGAATCCGACGCGTTGGGGAAGCCCCATATGCCTTCGTCGGTAACCTCCGCGAAAAACGGCGCGTCGGGCCCGAGCTGGCGGATGCGTGCCGCCGATGTTGCGGTAAAGGTTTGATTTCTAAAGGTTGCGGTATACGTCACGCGGCCCAAGTCGGTGATGGCGTTGGCTTCGGCGGGTGTGTTTAGCGTAAATTGCCCGGTAAAGGAAGCCGCGTAGATACGGTTGGCCGTGCTTATCAGGCTTTCGTTCGTTTGCGTCATTTGGATGGTTTGGTTGCCGATGGTTGCCGTAACGGTTGCGCCCCCGGGGGCGGTGGCGCGCAGGGTTACCGCCATGCCCCGTTGCGCCCATTCGTCGGTGGCGGGGAAAACGTTGGTGACGGCGGGGGTGTCCATGGTGGCCGCGGGGGTGACTGTGGGCGCGTTGTTAGTGATTACGCGCACCACATCGGCTTGCCCGGGTTGGGTGAAGGTAAACGTATTCGCGCCGCGCACGAGGGGGAGGAAAATACTGAAGAAGCCTTCCTCCGTGCGGTTGGTGACCTCGATGCCGTTAACGTGCAAGGGTAAGCCGGGGACGGCCGTACCGAAGAAATTCCAGTTCGATGCGTTGACGACGGTGCGGTTGCTTAGGGGTTGCGCCACGGAAAGGCGCGTCATGGTACGGCTGGGCGCGTCGTGGGGTGGGGTGGGGACGCGGTCGGGGAAGTTACCCGAAAGCGTGCTTGAATAGAAATTGCCGATATGGTTGCCGAGCGTGCCGTTGAGGTGCGCCGCGCGGAAGAAGATCGCTCCGGTTACAATGTTTGAACGGCTGTTACGTTCCAGTTGGCGTAATATCTCGCCCTCCGTCCAATGGGTGAAGCGGCTGTCGGTGTTCCGCGTAATTTCGCGGTACGGCGCAATGCCTACATACAAATCCACGCCCGTGCCTTCCGCCACGCCTTCCCACCATGTAAGGACGCGGTCGTAACAAGCGGCGTCAAAGCCGATCGTCCAATAGATTTGCGGTACGATGTAGTCGACCCAACCCTCCAGCACCCAACGGCGGGTGTCGGCGTAGGCGTTGTGAAAGGATTCCGATCCGCGCGTTTGGGAGCCGCGCGGGTCGTTTTCGGCGTTCATCCATATGGCTGTGGGGGAAACGCCCCAGCGTACGCGGGGGTTGATTTCACGTACGGTTGATTGCAACAGTTGTATCAATTGGTTGATGTTGTCGCGTCGCCAATCGTGTATATCGTCGAAATCGCCGCCATATCGTTGGAAAGTGGCATCATCGGGAAAATTGCGGCTCGGGTAGAAGTAATCATCCAAGTGGATGCCGTCGATCGTGGGGTAGTTGCGCAGGATTTCCGCCACACCGTCGGCGATCAGTTGACGCGCGGCAGGGTTGCCGGGGTCAAGGAAAAGCGCGTTGTCATGCGCGATGGAGAGGCCGGGGTTTATTCGTACGGGGTGGTTCACAGGGAGGTCTCGTGGGTCTGTGATGCGCTGGGAGCGATGCGTTACGCGGAAGGGGTTAAGCCAAGCGTGTACCTCAATGCCCAGCGCGTGGCCGCGTTCGATCCAATATGCCAGCGGGTCGAAGCCGCCGTTCGCGTAGAAAGCGGGTACTTGCCCCGCCACACCCGTGAAAGCCGCCGACCACGGGAATATTTCCGACGGGAACAAGGAATCCGCCGCGGGGCGTACCTGCACGAATACGGCGGTAAGCCCGAGGGCGGCGGAGCGGGTAAGGATATCGTCGATTTCGGTGCGGATTTGCGCGGCGGTAAGCCCGTGGCGCGACGGCCAATCCAAGTTGTACGCCGACGTCACCCACACGCCGCGCATTTGGTGCGACGCGGAAGCGGGTCTGTCCGTCCTTGCCTCAACGCCGATTTTTATTGGCGGGAATACCCCGGCCATAAGTACGAATGTTACCAAAAAGCAAACGGCTTTATATAGGATTCTCTTCATGTCATCACCCTATCCCAAAGATATGTAAAATTTGCCGGCCGAACCAAACCGCGATTAATGCGCTTACAGATAGAAACGGGGAAAATGGCATGTCCGTTCTTTTCTTTTTTATAACAAATGGCAATACCGCCATGGCAAACAAATATAACGATAAAAAAAATACAAATATCATTAATTGCCATCCCACAAATAACCCGATCGTCGCCGCCAATATCGCGTAACCGAAACTGTTTTCCATAAAAACGGCCAACGGCTTTTTATTAAAAGCAAGCCCGATCCTTTGTATCGAAATCAACGGGATTAATACCGCGCCCAACGCCGCGCCGATCAACGCCTCGTACCACGACGGCGCGAGGGGGAACAACTTCGGAACAAATTGTGCCGAAGTTACCCAAGCAACTCCGGCGATCGCCCCCGCGATAAGCAACCCGTTCGGGATTTCCCGCGTGTCTATGTCAATCATACTAACACAAACCAGCAAAAACGCCAAAAAAGCGAGCGGAACCGCGGACAAAGACGGCGTATAAAACACCATGCACGTAAATAAAACACCGCAAGCCAATTCCACCAGCGGATAACGCACGCTCACCTTTACGGCGCAATACCGGCAACGCCCCCCCAAAGCCAACCAGCTTGCGACCGGTATTAAATCGAAGGCCAAAAGCCGTTTGCCGCACGCTGTACACGCCGAAGGCGGCGCAACAATGCTCATCCCGCGCGGAAGGCGGTAAATCACGACATTAGCGAACGAACCGAATAACAAGCCGATGATAAAGGCATATACAAGCCAAACGATGATGGGCATCGTGTCACATCCATTCGGTTAGTATGGGTTAAATATGTAAAATCATGCGTTGATGTGTTATTATACCAAAAATCGTTATGGGGTGATTCCATGTTATATCCTTACATTACGTTGGCGGATGAAACCGAAATTCTTCATTCGCAAATTATTGATCGTAATAAACAAAAAGAAATCGAAATCCATTTCGAACGTCCCACGGGTACCGGATTCGATACGGCTCGTTGTGTGCTTCCAACCATCACATGGATTAAACGCGAAGGCTTTACCCATAATGAAATCCTTTTTTTTGAAGAGCTTATTAAGCATCATGCCCACCTTATTTATCGTTATGCCGAACAAGGGGGGATAAAATTTGCCCAGTCTGCTTAGGGTAGGCGGTTATCGAATTTTCTTTTGGTCAAACGAAAATGATGAACCGTTGCATATCCATGTATCAAAAAGAAAACCTTCCCCAAATGCCACAAAAATATGGCTTACATCCAAAGGCAGATGTATCGTTGCCAACAATAACGGCAAAATTCCAAAATCCGATTTATATGAATTGTTGGATATTATTTCCGTTCATTTTTTTGTAATTTGTAACGAATGGAAAAAACATTTTGTTATTGATAGTATTAAATTCTATTGTTAGGTTATATAAATCGTTATAACAATTTTTTACAAATACTTGCGTAGATTAAGCAATTCATCCCGCAACTCCGCCGCGCGTTCGAATTGCAATTCCGCGGCCGCGCCCTTCATTTGCTTCTCCACGTTTTTGATGGCCTTGGTTAATTCCTCGCGGTTCATGGATTCGGGGTCTTTTTTTAAGGTGACGGTCGTAGGTTCGGCGGCGACGGTCAGTCGTATACGTTCGTGTACTTTTTTGATGATCGTAGCGGGCGTGATGCCGTTGGCTTCGTTGTAGGCTTCTTGGATGGCGCGGCGGCGGTTGGTTTCGCCGATGGCGTAGGTCATGGAGTCGGTCATGTTGTCGGCGTACATGATGACGCGCCCCTCCGCGTTGCGCGCCGCGCGCCCGATGGTTTGCACAAGGGACGTAGCCGAACGCAGGAAGCCTTCCTTGTCCGCGTCCAAGATGGCGACGAGAGAAACCTCGGGGAGGTCAAGCCCTTCGCGCAGGAGGTTGATTCCCACCAGCACGTCGAAAACATCCATGCGCAAGTCACGGATGATTTCCAGGCGTTCCAGCGTAATAACCTCGGAATGGAGGTAGCGTACGCGTATCCCCGTTTCCTTCAAATAATTGGTAAGGTCTTCGGCCATGCGTTTGGTTAGCGTGGTGACGAGGACTTTTTGCTTTTTTTCAACGACGGCGTTAATTTCGCCGATCAAGTCGTCGATTTGCCCGCGTATCGGGCGCACGAATACGGGCGGGTCGAGCAGGCCCGTGGGGCGGATGATTTGCTCCACTTCCAATTCGGTATGCGCTTTTTCGTACGCGGCGGGCGTGGCGGAGACGAAGAGCATTTGCGGTATACGCGCTTCAAATTCCGTAAAGCGCAGGGGGCGGTTGTCCATCGCGCTTGGTAAGCGGAAGCCGTATTCGACGAGTGTATTCTTGCGCGAACGGTCACCCTCGTACATCCCCCGCACCTGCGGGATGCTTACATGGGATTCGTCGGCGATAATCAGGAAGTCTTCGGGGAAGTAGTCCAGAAGGGTGTGCGGCTCCGAGCCGTATTCGCGGCCGGCAAGGTGCATCGAGTAATTTTCGATGCCTGAACAGAACCCGATTTCGCGCATCATTTCGATGTCGTACTTTGTGCGTTGTAGGAGCCGTTGCGCTTCCAGCAGCTTGTCCTGGGATTTCAAGTAAACAAGTTGGTCCGCCAGTTCCGCCTCGATGCGTTCGATGGCGATTTCCATGCGTTCGCGGCCGGTGACAAAGTGCGACGCGGGCCAAATCACCACATGGTTGAGCGATTGGTACAAGTCCCCCGTCAGCGCGTGGACTTCGGAGATACGCTCGATTTCGTCGCCGAAAAATTCCACCCGTATCGCCATATCCGCGGAGTTTGCCAAAAAAATTTCCAACACATCGCCCCTCGCCCGAAAGGTTCCGCGTTGGAAGTTCAAATCGTTACGGTTGTATTGTATTTCCACCAGCTTGCGCATGATGTCGTCGCGGTCGCGGGTCGTACCCGTGCGCAGGGACAGCATCAATTCCTTGTATTCGCTCGGGTCGCCCAAGCCGTAGATGCACGACACGCTGGCGATGATGATTACGTCTTTCCGCTCAAAAAGCGCGGAAGTCGCGCTGTGCCGCAAACGGTCGATTTCTTCGTTGACGGAGGAGTCCTTTTCGATGAACGAATCCGTGGAAGGCACATACGCTTCGGGCTGATAATAATCGTAATAGGAAACGAAATATTCGACCGCGTTATCGGGGAAGAATTCCTTAAATTCGCTGTAAAGCTGCGCGGCGAGCGTTTTGTTGTGCGCCATCACCAGCGTGGGTTTTTGCAATTCCTGTATCACATGCGCCATGGTGAACGTCTTTCCCGAGCCGGTGACACCCAAGAGCGTTTGGAATTTCTTGCCTTGCTTGAAGCCTTCGGCTAATGCGGCGATGGCTTCGGGTTGGTCCCCCGTGGGGGAGAAGGGTGCGGTGATTTTAAAGGACATGGGCGGCTCCTTGGGTTGAATGGGATTTTATTTATAACAGCTTTTCATAATCACGGCGGGCATAAATGACCCTTGCTACGGTCACGGTTTTTGTCCTTTCATCTATCCAATAAAACAGGATGTAATTGTCAACCAATAATTTCCGATATTCATATCCCAATGGCTTAACGGTACGGTGAATGGGACTGATGTAAGGGAATCCTGTAAGGTTTTCCGCGGATGCAATCATTTTCATAACCAAACGTTCCGCCGCCGAAGGATTATGCAATTCTTGGCTTATATACCTTGCGATTTCCACCATGTCGTGCCGTGCAGCCGGTAAGTATTCCAATCGGAACATTTTTTAACCTCCAATGGCTTCCTTAACCGCGTTTAAGATATCCTTGGATGAATATCTGACATTTGTGTGTTCCGCTTCGCGTTCCGCTTCCAATAATTTTACATAGACTTCGCTTTCGAATTGCATTTTTTGGAATGCCTCCATGCTTAAGACGACCATATTGCCATAGCCGTTTTTTGTAAGGAAAATAGGTTGGGCGGTTTCGTGGACCGTTTTGGATATTTCCGCGAAATGATTGCGTAAATCGGATACGGGTCTGATTAAATTCATATTTTACACCTCCGACAATATTTTAGCGTAATTACGCTAAAAATTCAAACGGTTTAACTTGTTTTTTTATTCCGCGACGCGTCTACCCACGTAAACGCGAGCATCAACACGAACAGCCCGATATTTAACACAAACGGCAACCGCCGGTTCATGTCCGACAACCACCCCGAAATGAACGCCAGCGGGCTCACCAGCGCCAATATTGCCGCGTTAAACAAACCGCGTATACGCGCCCGCTCCTTCGGCTCGATGGCGTTTGCGACAAGTGCTCCCAAGCGGGGAATCAATAAGGCAACGCCGCACGCCTCAACGAATACATAGAAGGCAATCCATACCCAATTGTCGGTTGGGGCAAGCAGAAGGACGGCGTTGGCGGTTATGTACGAAAAAATGCCGCACAGCATGACGCGGTGGGGGTTAAATTTTAACAACCTGCCTTGGATTAAAAATAAGAAAACCAGCATCACCACCGCGCGTAAAATGGGAAAGTACGCGAGGAACGATTCGTTTAAGCCCAAATTTTGCGTGGTGTAGAGGGCGAAAAAAGTAGACGCGATCATGAGCGTCGTGTTTTGCAAGGCTTGCAACGCCAACGCCCGCAGCATCTTGGCGGAACGGAAAATCGTGCCGAACACCTCGCGGTACCCCGAAAGCAAGCGTATCAACGGTACGCCCTTCGTTTCCGCCATGCGTTCCCTGCCGCGAATCGTCTCGCGTGAAAACGCGTACAGCAAAGCGGCCTTCGCTGTCATGGAAACGACCGCAAACGCGTACAGGCCCCGCACCACGGGGATCAATTCGAACCGGCCCACGAGGAATCCCGCGATGGGTACAAAAAATACGGCGATCACGCCGCAGATATGTATCCAGTTGTAGATTTGCGTTATCTTCGCGCTGTTGTCGCCGTCGTCGTCGATCCACAGACATTCCCACGCGACCGAAGTGATTTGCACCACACCGTTGACGATGGCGGCCGCCATAAACCAGCGGAAATCCCGCGCCAGCGCCCATATCAGCGCGGGCAAGCACCAACCGATTAAATCGCCTACAAAGTTGGTCAGCCGCCGTCCGAACTTGTCGGTGATTACGCCGCCGAAGAACGCCAGCCCCATTTGCACGAAGCGCGCGACGGCCAGCATCAGCCCGATTTGTATATCCGTCACGCCCATGTAGAACATGTAGATCGTGGCGAAGGGAGTAAATAAATTAAAGGGAACGCCCCATAAAGGCTGCGCCAGCACAGCCACCTTCGCGTTGCCTTTTAGGTTTCTTAGGAATAGGAATGTATCGCGCATAAACTTGATTGTAGTATAATCTCCCCATCATAGCAATTGCCGGACGCGCAATTGCGAAAGGACGATACCCCATGTCAATTAAACCCGCGGTCGCGATCGTAAAAAAACTGGAGTCCCCGCATCAGTCCGAACCGTTCACGAAATTCCTCCCCCTTTCCGCCGAAATGAAAAACGAAGCCTTCGCCGCCGTAGCGGAAATATTCGACGCCGCGGGCGGTAAGGCGTTGCTTAAATCGAGCGGCGACGTCTACATAAAACCCAACGCCATCGATTCCAAGCCTTATACCCATACCCGCGTGGAAGTGGTGGAAGCGGTGATCCGTTATTGGCGGGAAAACGGCGCGCGGAATATTTATCTGTTCGAAAATTGTACGCAAAGCAATTTTACGCGCATGGTCTTCGCGCTGACGGGGTACAGCAAGGTTTGTAAAAAATACGGCGTAAAGGAAGTTTATTTGGATGAGGAAAAAAACGAAGTCGTCAACTTCAAAAACGATAAAATGAAAAACGAAACCAAAAACGACTATACCGAAACCGCTTTCCGCATCCCAAAATTCGTGGCGGACAACCTCATCGCCCGCGCAAGCGAAAACCTGTATATCAATTTACCCAAGCTCAAGACCCACTCCATGGCGGGCATTACGCTGGGCGTAAAGAACCAATGGGCCTTTCCCCAGCCCGCCGACCGCCGCGCCGACCATAATTACAACTTGGCGCACAAGCTGGCCGATATGATGGGGCATATCCGACCCGATTTTACGTTGATTGAGGGCGTGGAAGGCACGATTTACGGCCATTATCCCGTGACGGCCTTCGCGGAGCAATGCGTCGTCCCTTTTAAGGTGCTTATCGGCAGTACGAATGTATTGGCCGCCGATTTATGCGGGCTCCGTCTATTCGGCCTTACGCCGACGGACGCCCACCATATAAAGATCGCCCTTGACCGCGGGTACGGAAACGGCGTGGAAAGCATGGCGGACGTTGACGTCATCGGGGATATCGGCTCGCCCGATCAACCCTATCCGTGGGATTTATACCCCCAATTCCCGTCGGACGTGACGATTATCAAAGGCACCGAGCGCACCTGCCGTGAGGGCTGCCAAAATAATCCGCTTACCCTCTTGCAAATCCTGGCGTACGATTACGGCGGCAGGAGCGGTTTCACCATCGTCATGGGCAAGGGGTATAAAAAGGAAACCATCGACGCCATCCAAGGCCGCGTCCTGGTCGTGGGCAAGTGCGCGATCAAGGAAGCGGGGGAGGCGTTAACGTCCCGCCTCGGCAAAAAGAACGTCTACTTCAGCGGGCATTGCAACGACCTTTGCGCCACCACCAACGCATTGTGTCACCTTATGAAGGTAAACCCGCTCGTCATGGCCCCCATGCCGTTTCTTAAATCGATTAAATTATTATTACAAGCAAAAATAAACGGTACCCAGGCGAGGATACCGTTCTTCTTCGCGCATAAGTTTAAAGTGGTTTAATCCCCGCGCAGGCCCTCCTTCGGTTTGCCGTACAGCAAGGGCAGCTTCGCCAAGTCGATCCCTTCCGGACACACGAAGCGGATGGCGCGGGGTATTACCTCATAGTCAATGGAAGTCCCGTAGAAATGTTCCCCGTCCACGTTCATGCACATGGTCGTATCGGAGGACAGTTCTATTTTTTTGGCTCTGTAATGCGTTACGAGGTCGGGGATTTTGCGGTAATTACCGGAGATATAAAAAGGGATGCTCCTCATCAATTTGCCTTTGTTGGTGTTTTTAATGGTATATACGTCCAGCAAGCCGTCGTCGGGGTGCGCGTTTATGGCGGGCTTCATGCCTTTGCCGTAGCAAGGGGTGTTCGCCACCAAAATCGAAATAAACCAACCTTCAATCCTTTTGCCGTCAATGCTGAGGACATATTCCCGGGCGACTTTCGCGTTCATCAATTGGTATATCCCCGCCAACAAATAAGCCGCGTTTGTCGGCACGCCCTTGGCGATCCATTCGTCGCCCAATACGTTCGCGAGGGCTTCCATGCCCGCCATCCCGAAGCTCGTGCCGTAATTATTGCCGCACCGTATGACGTCCATGGGATGGGTCTTGCCGAATATTTGCTTCTCATACGAATTGAACAAGTCCATGTGCTTGGGGTTGAAATACCTGACAAAGCTATTGGAATTGCCCAACGGATAGGACGCCACTTCAACGTTCGGGAATCCGATGACGCTGTTCACCACTTCAAAAAGCGTACCCCCGCCGCCGATGGCGTGTATACGAAAGGTTTCGTTGCTTTTGGCGATGTACCGGCGGATAAAAAGTATCGAATCGCGGCAACGCTTCGTTTCGTATATGTCGTATTGGATTTCGGGGTGCGCTTCGAGGACGGCGGTCAAGGCTCTTCGGATGCTACCAACATGCCCCCTCGTTTTTTTCGCGGCCGGGTTGATGATGAACAGGTGCTTCATACGATACCCCCCGGTATTTCCCCGGCCGCTGCCGCCGCCGCTTCAAAATCGCTGTCCATTGCCAGCGATTCGCGTATCTTTTTGATTTTAACGGCGGTATCCGTGTTCCATTGCCTTTCTTCCAATTGGTCCAAGGCGGCGTTTGCGGCCAATATATCGTATTCTTCGCACGCGTTTTTAACGGCTTCCAATTGCTCCGACAGGAAATCCGTGTCTTCGTCCAAGTCGGTCACGGCGGCGGTTTCCTCCGGCGGGGGGGTATGGTTTTTTATCAATACCTCCAGGGTATCGATAAAGGATGAGATGTTCGCCGCGATATAACCGATGTTTTCCTTTTGTCCGTAATCCTCAAGTACGCCCGCCAACGCGGAAGCCTTATACTCGCCGATGTTCGCCAAGGCTGACTTCATGCCGTGGATCGTCGTCGTGAAGAGCTTCATATCGCCTGCCGCAAGCGTCCCTTTTATCGTGGTAATTGCCCGCGCCGCTTCTATGCAGAAGATATGCTTGATTTGCAAGGATATTTCCGTTTTTGCGTCCGACGATTCGAGGGATTCCGTAATGACTTCGTTTTTATGCTTCTTCGCTTCCTCGGGGTGCGCGTCGCGTACGTAATGGTTGAGCGTCGCGTTTAATTGCCGTATGTCAATGGGTTTGGAAATAAAACCGTCGAAGCCGTTTTGCATGAACATCCCTTCGTTGCCGATGATCGCGTTGGCGGTCAGCGCCACGATTACGCCCTTATAACCCAGCTCGCGCAACCGATGGGTGGTCACCATGCCGTCCATCTTGGGCATCATGTGGTCCATAAAGACGATGTCGTAAGTTTTGCCCGCTTTGATCCTTTCGATGGCCCTAAAGCCCGAATCCACCGTATCGATCTTTAATTGGTAGGGGATGAGCAAACCCTTGGCCACGAACAGGTTTGTCGCGACGTCATCCACCACCAAAACGCTCCCGTAGGGCATGGGCTCGCGGTAAAACTGCGTGATAGCGGCTTGGCGGTTGCCCGTAAAGGTAAAGCTCTTTAATTGGTCCGCGATTTTGGGCCCGATGGGGGTGCTTCCCACGGCTTTTTGTATGACCGTTACGGTAAAGGTACTGCCCACGCCGTATTCGCTTTCCACGCTGATCGTGCCGTCCATGAGCCCCACTAAATTCTTGGTGATGTTGAGCCCCAAGCCGGTGCCTTCCACCGTACGGTTTTGGGAGACGTTAAAGCGCAGGAATTCGGTAAACAATTTCTTTTGGTCTTCGGGGCTCATGCCTTGACCCGTGTCTTCGACGGCGAAATGCAGCTTAACATCCTCGCCATGCATCGTATGGAATACCGATAACCTGACATGGCCGCTGTCGGTGTACTTGATGGCGTTGGAAAGCAGGTTATTGAGGATTTGCTTAAGGCGCAGTTCGTCGCCTACTAAATACAGCGGCAGGTTTTCGTCTATACCCAGCAGGAACTCGATCCGACGCGACCCGATACGCACGATGTTTAATTGGACGGCGTCGTTAATCAAGCTGGGGGTGTCGTACTGCGCGAGGTTAAGTTCCAGCTTTCCTGTTTCGATCTTGGACATGTCGAGGATGTCGTTGATGATCCCCAGCAGGTTGTTGCCGGAACTGTAGATCATTTCCAACGCGTTAGCCGTGCGCTCGGTTAAATCGCCGTTAAGCAATTCGATTTGCGTCACGCCGATGATCGCGTTCATGGGGGTGCGGATTTCGTGGGACATGGAAGCGAGGAAGTCGGTCTTGGACTTGCTGGCTTCTTCGGCCGCGAGTTGCGCTTCTTTTAACGCGAGGTTATTCAATATTGTGGGCGTGATATCGGTGATATCGATAAACGTCCCTTCGAAGAGCCCCGTCAACTTGTCGGCGATAACGTTGAAATAACGCGTTTCCCCTTTGAAATCGATTTCCTTGATCATTTCGTACAATCCGTTCGCGTCCAGCATATCCGCGAACATCATCTTAAGCCCGTCGTCGGCGATTAAATCGACCAAAGGTTGTCCAATGGCGAAGTCTTTGTTCGTATATCCGATAAATTCCGCCATCGGGTCGGATAGGTAGCGTACGCGGCTGTCCGCGCTTGTGATGACCAACAAGTTGGGTGTGGAGTTCAACAGGGACGAAAACGCGGACAGCGCGCTCTCGGAACGGCTCTCCTTTTGGCTGACATTATACGTTTGCAACAGCATAAGGACGGAACCCGACGTAGCCATAAAGAAGTGCATCAAAAAGCGGTACCAATTGATCCACTCCACATTGGGGGCCATACCGAATACCGCGACGCAATTGAACACGAAGGTGCTAAGGATAAAATAAAGCAATACCTTAAAATCCTTAAGCGTGGTGAGGATACCCACCAATAAAAGCATGAAAAGGAAGAAGAATTCAAGTTCCCGCAGGAACGCCCCCCCGATAAAAAACGCGACGTGTGCCAGCAGGCATATGTAGAAGGGCCCGTACCGCACATTGGGGAATTTGATATACAGGGAAACGGCGATCGCGAGTATGGGCGTCCCCACAAAGAACGTGACCAGCGCGGTTTCTATGTTGCCGTGATACGACAAACCCTCAACGATCAGCAGGGTTACGTAAATCAAGAAGATGACGGATGTGGATACGACGAATGCTCGGGTTACGCGGCGTTTTTCCGATTTCATATACTTTATCCGCCCTTAAGTTATATAGATTCCAGTTTGCCGATAATCTCCAATGCTTTGCCGCTGTCGAACGCTTCGAGCGCGGCGCGGATACCTTGCAAGAATTCGTCCGCTTCGCCGCCGTATGAAAAGGCGGTATGCGGCTTCAATAATCCCAGCGCGCCCATGCAATCGTATTCCCGCGCGGCGACCTTGATCATCGGGAGGGCTTGCATGAACGCGGAAAGGTCGGCGGTTTCCTTCTCCCTTGCCTCAATTGCGGCGAATACATCGTTAAAGTCAAGTAGTAAGGCGTCCACCAAATTACGGAAAGCCGGATAATTCTCCCGTATATACCCCAAGTCACCGTCCAAGCCCGCGGTTTCCAAACGGGAGGCTTGCCCTCCCGCTTTGTTCGCGCCGATATTGCGCATCGCGCCCTTTAGGCCGTGTACCTCGATGGTAAAGGCCTTTACGTCCCCTTCGGCGATGTATCGGTCCATCTTGTCCAGCGTTTCCGGGGTTAGGCGGGTAAAAAGCCCGACGGTTTGGATATAAGCGTCCGTATTGCCCCCCATAAGCTCCAACGCGGCGGCGGCGTGAAGGCCCTCAACCGCTTTGATCAGGTTAAACGGCTTCGAAGGCGCGTTTTCAACGGCGGCGGCATGGGCGTTGGCTTCCTTTTGCGCCCTTGCCGCGTTCACTACTTCGATGGGTTTTTTGTCGCGTATGAATTCGTTCAATATCCCGTCCAATTGCTGTATGTCGATGGGTTTTGAAATAAACCCGTCAAAACCGCTTTCGATGAAGATTTCCTTTTGGCCGACGACGGCGTTGGCCGTCAACGCGATGATGGGTTTTTCGTAACCCATTTTGCGGATGTGCTTCACGGCTTCCATGCCGTCCATCCCCGGCATCATATGGTCCATAAAAATAACGTCGTATTCCGCGCCGCCGCGGACCCTTTCGACGGCGGCGTATCCGCTTGACGACGTATCGACGTGCAAGCCGTAGGGTTTGAGCAGCGCGGACGCCACGAATACGTTCGCCTCCACGTCGTCGATGACGTATACGCGGCCGTAAGGCATATATTCGCGGTTGAGCTTGGTGCGCTGCGTCTTACCCGCGTATTTGAACTGCTCCAGGCTTTCGGCCACTTCCGCGCCGAGGGTTTCATCGCCTGCCGGTTTTTGGGTCAGGTAAACCGTAAAGGTCGAGCCCACACCCGGTTCGCTGGTGCCGACGATCTTACCGTCCATCATCGTCACCAGGCTTTTGGTGATACTCATGCCTAAGCCCGTACCTTCGGTGGCACGGTTCATTTCGCGGTTGAATTGCGAATATTCGTCGTACAGCGCGTTTAACTGTTCTTGGGTCATACCTTGGCCGGTGTCGCTTATGGTGAACGCAAGGGTGATGTCCCCGTCCTCCCGTACCTGCGAATGTGCTTCAAACGTGACCGTTCCCTTGTCGGTATACTTGATGGCGTTGGAAAGCAGGTTGTTTAATACCTGCTTGATGCGCAACTCGTCGCCATGGAGGTACATCGGCAGCGTTTCGGCGACCTTTACGCGGAAATCGATGGGTTTGTCGTCGATACGCATGACGTTGAGGTGGATGGTGTCGTTGATCAGATGGGGTATTTTGTAGGTTACGGGGACAAGGTCCAGTTTGCCCGTTTCGATTTTGGATAAATCAAGGATGTCGTTGATGATCCCAAGGAGCATATGCCCCGAATTGAATATACGGTTAAAAGAACTTTTCGTGTCATTGTACAGGTCGTCGCGTTCCAGCTCGATTTCGGAAATGCCTATAATGGCGTTCAAAGGGGTGCGGATTTCGTGTGACATGGTGGCGAGGAATTTGGATTTGGCCATGTTGGCTTCCTCCGCCGCTTTTTTGGAATCGTTGATTTCGTTAATCAAGCGCATCGTTTCCAAGTGGGATTCGATACGTTTGATCAATACGGGCGGCGAAAAGGGTTTGTTGATAAAATCCACCGCGCCCAACTCGAAGCCCCTCGTTTCCGATTCGGAATCGTTTTTGCCCGTAAGGAAGATGACGGGGATTTTATTGAGCCTGGGGTTGCGTTTTAGGATTTCCAACGCTTCGTAGCCGTTCATTTCCGGCATTTCGACATCGAGCAGGATCAAATCGGGTATGATCTTTTCCGCCAGCTTTAGCATCCTTTGCGCGGAAGGTATGGCATAGGGTATGTATGTACCTTCCAACGCGTTTTTGGCTGTGATGCGGTTGACGTCGTTGTCGTCCACTATAAAAATCGTTTTAATGACCCGCACTCCTTTATGTTCAATGCTATGTTACGATTATATGGTATTCGGGGGTGTTTTACTAATAAAGAGGAAGCCGCCTTTGTAAACGGGGCGGCTCCTTTAAACATGCAATCGGTTACGGTTTTATTCTAAATATTTTTTCACTTTGGAAAGCAGCGTTTCGTTGTACGCGGGTTTTACGATAAAGTCGCTGATGCCCAAGGTTATCGCTTTTTGTATGCGCTCGCGCGAGGAGTTGGCCGTTAGGAAGATGATAGGCGTATCCTTGTGGTTGCGCATCCCGCGGATTTGGGCGGCCAATTGGAAGCCGTCCATTTCGGGCATGTCGATGTCGAGGATAAACAGCCCGATGGTTTGCTGGTTGGTGATATCCAGCGCGACGCGGCCGCTTGGCGCGCCCAGCGTCCTGTAGTGTCCGGAAAGGGCGGCGTTGACCGTGGTGAGGATTTCGGGCCTGTCGTCCACGGCCAGGACGGTCTTCGTACCCGCGCTTGAGCTTGTGCGGTATACACGGTCGGAATATTCGCTCCGCATGGCGGAGGCTTTATCCTTCGCGTTGGTGTAATGGCCGTTTTGCAAATCGGTTACGATATACCTCAGGTTCATCCCGCGGGCGGTCAAGTCGTTGGCTAACGCGGTTGCCCGGTCATAATCCTGCGCGTCAATCAATTGGATGATGGCCGTCAGGTTACGCGCGGCTTCTTCCGCGTTTTCCACTTCGTTAGTCTTGTACGCGGAATCGGGCAGGTTTTGCGCTTTTTGCATTTCAATGGAAAGCAAGAGGAAATCCGCCATGGCTTGCTGGAGTACCTTGTTGGAATATTCGTTCTTACCGCTCCTGGATGAGCGCGTAAGGGTTACGGTATAAGCCTCGTGCCGTTTGGCGCATACGGTTGAAAGCATATTTTGGATGGACAACAGTACGCTGTTAAATTCCGGCATATTGTCGTTATTGTAGCTGCGTTCCAGGCGTTCCGTTTCGCCGTCGATCTTGTCGATGTACTTGTTTACCCCCGCGTGGATGATGTCCGTATTGACTTGGAACGGAAGGAATAAACTTTTTATTCTCTTGAAGTAGTTGCCGTCCGTTTTCATGGTGTGATCCTCCCCTTATTTCTTCATTTTAAATACGCTGGCCAAGCTGTGCATCATATCGGATTGGCTGGTTAGTTCCTCGGCGGCGGCGGCGGCTTCTTCCGACGCGGCGGTGGTTTGGTGCGCTACGTCGGTGATGGACGCCAGCTCCTTCGTTACCATGCCGATGGCGTCGGCTTGCTCGGTGGACGCGGAGGAAATGCCCTTGATGATATCAGCTACCTTGGCTACGTTGTTTACGATTGCCTTCAAAGCATCGGCGGTTTGCTCCGCGGTCTTGGTACCTTCGTTCACGCGGGAAATGGATTCCTCGATCAGGACGGTGGTTTCCCTCGCCGCGCCTTGGCTGCGGTTCGCCAGCGAGCGTACCTCGTCGGCCACGACCGCGAAGCCGCGTCCGTGTTCGCCCGCGCGTGCCGCTTCAACGGAAGCGTTAAGCGCAAGCAGGTTGGTTTGGAACGCGATGTCCTGTATCGTTTTATTGATGGCGGTGATCTTCGCGGAGGATTCCTTGATGCCGTCCATGGAGAGGAGCATGTTCTTCATGTCCTCGTCACCCTTGGCGGCGTTGACGCGGGATTCCTCGGAAAGGGTTTCGGCGTGTTTGGCGTTATCGGCGTTGCGTCCGGTGCTTTCGTTGATTTGCACGATGGAGTTGTTAAGCGCGCTTACGGAATTGGACTGCGTCATGGAACCCGTGGCGAGCGCCATGGAACTGTCGGAAATCATCCTCGCGCCGGCGGAGATTTGCTCGGCCGAGGTGGACATTTCGCCGATTACCTTGTTTAAGGTGTCGATGATGTGGACCATCGCGTCTTTGATGGCGGCGAACTCGCCCACGTATTCGCGGTTGATGGATTGGTTGAGGTCATTGTTGGCCAAGGCGTTGAGGATTTCGGAAATTTCGGAGATATAGGAGATCATGTTCGTGATGGTACTGTTGACGGAATTTTTGAGGGAGAGGAATTCGCCCTTGTAATTGCCGGTAATACGTTGGTCGAACCTGCCTTCCGCCACATGGTTCAACACGCTGCCCGTTTCGACGATGGGCGCGGCGATTTCTTCCATAAGTTGGTTGAGGCCCTTGACGATGTTGGCCCATTCGCCCTTGTACTTGGCCGCGTCGGCGCGTACGGCAAGGTCGCCTATAAGCGCGCCCTTCACCAGCTTTTGGATATCGGAGTTAACGGAGCTGATTTCGTTGCGCATGGCGTCTAAGGAAGTGTTCATGATGGCTTTCTTGCCGGGTTTTTTGGGAATATCGGCGTCGAAGTTGCCGTACCCGAATTCCGCCAGTACGTTAAGGACGCTCATGGTTTCGGCGGTCATATCGGAGTAGAGGCGGTTGATTTCGCCGGCTACATTTTTATATTCGCCTTGGAAGCGGTTTGTGTTTATGCGGGCGTCGGTATTGCCGGCGTCGTCGGCTTGGGAAAGGAGGTCCAATTCCTGTACGAGGTTGTTGATTACCTCGATCACGCGGGAGAAGCTGGACGCCAGCATACCCACCTCGTCCGTGGATTTGGTGTCGATGTTGACGTTGAGGCTGCCTACGGAAACGTTTTCCGCTACATCCACGAGCTGCA
Source organism: Defluviitaleaceae bacterium (assembly GCA_009780585.1). Lineage (GTDB taxonomy): Bacteria > Bacillota > Clostridia > Lachnospirales > WQUN01 > WQRX01. The sequence goes on from WQZS01000016.1 coordinate 56,134, forward strand.
TGAGCGGCTTGCGGATCATTTCCGCTATCACGAGGGAAAGGATGACCGAAAGCAATACAATAGCAACAGACATAACGACGAACATCGTCCTGTATGTGGACGCTTGCGCCGCCGTAGAGTCGCGCATTTCGTAGGATAACGCGATTTCGAAGTTCTCCATTTCGGTTATGGCGGTGTCGAGCGTCGATGACAGGGTTTGTTGCGCCGCGTTGTTGGCGACGATGGCCGCGGTGTCGCCCGCAATAGCGAAGCCGATATTGCGTTCGAGCAGGTTGGCCCTGTAGTCGCTAAGTAAGGAGTTCATGTTATTCATCTTTGATATGAGCTGGTCTCTTTGCTGGGTGGTCAGCGCGTAGTCGTTTCTGGTCAGGCGCAGATAGGTTTCGATACGGCGGTTTATTTCATCGTAAATACCGGCGCTGTAAGTCCTGTGCGCGCTCAACTCGGTTACGTTGCCGTTGTCGGCCCTAACGACCGCGTTTAACCTGCGCAGGTCCATCACGTCGGTACTGATTTGCAAAATTTCCTGCACGCGCTGCTGCGAATATTCCAGCTTGTTTTGGTAGCTTTCGGAAATGGTGCGCAACGATGAGTACGCGAACACCGCCAACACAATGGCTAGCGCGATGACGACGGCAAAGCTCAGGATTAATTTTACTTTAATCCTCAAATTCTTGAACCACATAAGGCAATCATCCCTCTCTTGCAAAGTTATGTTGATTATTACAGAATAAAATCAAAATGTCCAATATTTTTTTAACGCGGAACGGAACATTTTAACAACGCCCCCGGATGGTTCGCTAGTAAATCATATTCCCCCAACCCCGCCGGAATGAATACGGAACGGCGGGGCGGAAGCACCGTTTCGCCGCCGGAATACCTTAGGGTGAGCGGGGTTTCCGAGCCTTTACCGGATACGTTGATGAGTATGTCAAAGGCTTCGGGGTCGGACGTCAAAGATCGCGTTCCTTCCAATATATACTTGCTGACGGAAAAGTGGGGGCAAGTGACGGAGCCGGTTACTTCTTTGGGGATGCGCCCGCCGAAGTCGATGACGTTCATCGCGTGATTGATATGGAGCTCCCGCGGTTTGCCGTCCGCGCCCAAGCGTCCGTAATCATATATACGGTATGTCGTGTCGGAATTCTGCTGTATTTCCGCCAGCGTCGTCCCGGGGGTAAGGGCGTGTAGCAAACCCGCGGGGATATTGACCATGTCACCCGCCTTAACGGACAGATAGTTGAGGTGTTCCGATATACTTTCGGTTTTGATGATATTGTCAAACCTTTTTTTATCCACGCCGTCTTTCAGCCCGATGATGAGGTTGCCTTCCGCAGGGGGTTCGAGTATGTACCACATCTCGCTCTTGCCGCTGTCGCGCACATGGCTGTCGCGCATATGGCTGTCCGCTTCGCTTTGCCTGCGCGCGTAATCATCGTCGGGATGTACCTGCACGCTCAGCGTATCGACGGCGGTTATGATCTTAACCAACAATGGGAAACGGGTCGTGTCAGCCAGCCGCGTCCCCAACGTCCCAACGCGATCCATATCCATGTACGCGTCAAATGCCATCCCCGCGTAAACGCCGTTTTCAATAACGCTCATTTCATTTGGCCGGCAGGTAACGTCCCAGCTCTCCCGCCCCCAAATCATTTCTTTTACAATCGGCACAAACAAAAGCGGATACATCTCCATTCAAATCGCTCCCCTGCTTTTTTATTTTTCCCGAATCAAGAATTCCGAATTCCGATTTTTGAATCCCTTCCCATCACATATCTACTATGATATACTCCGAAAGGTTTGTCATCAAATATTATCTTAAAATCGTCGGAGGCGTAACGCATGGGTAGCATTAACATGGATTTGACGCAGGTACAGCATGAACAGTTGGAAGAAAATAAGGTCAAGCTGACCATCCGGGTGGATGCGGAGGCGTTCAAGCAGAGTCTTCGGACGGTCTACAACAAGAACAAGGGCTATTTCAACATACCGGGCTTCCGCAAAGGCAAAGCCCCGCGCGTGATCATCGAGCAATATTACGGCAAAGACGTATTCCACGAGGACGCGATCAATTTAATCATGGAGGACGCGTATTCCCACGCGCTTGAAAAAAGCGGCGTGGACGCCATATACCGCCCCGATGTGGACTTGGGGGAAGTAAGCGAAACCGAAGGGCTGCAATTCTTCGCGGAGGTATATACGCGCCCGTCGGCGGAAATTGACGCCTACTACGGCCTTACGTATCCGAAGGTGGAGTTAGACCCCACCGAAGACGAAATCCAATCCGCCCTGCGCGCCGAACAGGAAAAGAACAGCCGCCAGGTTTCGGTGGACAGGGCCGCGGAAATGCAGGACATCGTCAACATCAACTTTACGGGATATGTGGACGGCGAACCCTTCGAAGGCGGCAAGGGCGACCTTGTGGACTTGACGTTGGGTTCGGGGCGCTTCATCCCCGGTTTCGAGGATCAGTTGGTCGGAGCCAAGACGGGTGACGACGTGAAGGTGAACGTAACCTTCCCCGAGGATTACGGCCATGCCGATTTGGCGGGTAAAGCGGCCGTGTTTGAAGTGGAAATCGTGGACGTAAAGGCGAAGGAGTTGCCGGAGCTGGACGACGACTTCGCGCAGGACATATCCGAATTCGACACGCTGGCGGAATACCGCGCCGACATTACCGAAAAAATACGCAAAAATAAAGAAGCCAACCTCGACCACGGCAAGCGTACGCACATCATGCAGCAATTGGCTAAAATGGTTGTAGCGAACGTACCCGATGTCATGTACACGGGCCGCATTGAGGATATGCTGGACAGTTACCGCCGCCAAGTGGAGTCGCAGGGTATGGACTTTGAAAATTACCTGCGGTTTTCGGGCATGACGGAAAACCAGCTAAAAGCGGGATGGCAAGGGCAAGCGAAGCAGGAGGTCGATTCCTCGCTTGCGCTGGGCGCGATCGCCGACAAGGAAGGTATCGAGGTAACCGAAGCGGAATTTGCGGAAAAATTCGGCGAAATGTCGGGTATGAAGGACGATGAGCTCACAAAGTTCATCGAAACCATGCATCCCCGCCGCAAGGTGGATTTAACGCGTTCGTTCCGCAACGAGAAAGCCCTGGACTTCGTGTTGGAAAAGGCGATCGCCACGGATGAACCCTTCCCCGTAGTGGAAGGGGAGGTCATTGACGCGGAACCCGAAAAGAAACCCAAAGCGAAAGCCAAGGCCAAACCCAAAAAGAGCAAGGAATAACTTTGTCTCAAATTGAGACGAAGTTAAGGCAGGTTAACTTGTACCGAACTTCGGCACAACTTGTTCCGAAGTTATAAATAGGAGGATTTATATATGGCACTCGTACCCATAGTCGTCGAGCAAACCAACCGCGGGGAGCGTTCCTACGATATTTATTCCCGCTTGTTAAAGGACCGGATCATCTTTATCGGCGAGGAAATCACGGAAGTAACCGCCAGCCTGACGATCGCGCAACTTTTATTCCTGGAATCGGAGGACCCCGACAAGGATGTAAACCTGTATATTAACAGCCCAGGCGGGTCCATAACGGCGGGGATGGCTATATACGACACCATGAACTTGATAAAGTGTGACGTTGCGACCATTTGCGTGGGTATGGCCGCCAGCATGGGGCAATTCCTGCTGACGGGGGGCACCAAAGGCAAACGGTCCGCGCTGCCCAACGCCGAAGTGATGATCCACCAGCCTTCGGGCGGGATAGGGCGCAGCCAAGCCACGGACTTTCTTATTTATGCGGAACGGATGGGTAAGCTGAAGGAAAAATTAAACCGCATTAACGCCGAAAATTCCGGCCAACCCGTCGAGAGGATCACGCAGGATTCCGACCGCGATAATTTCATGACCGCGCAGGAAGCCCTTGACTACGGCCTCATCGATAAGATCATCCTGCCGGGAGGTAAAAAATAATGCCCGCCCGGTTCGATAACGACAGGGGGCGCTGCTCCTTCTGCGGCAAGCACCCCGACGAAGCGGTGATCATCATCGCGGGGCCCAGCGTGTGGATATGCGATGAATGTGTGGGTTTGTGCGTGGACACCATTGACGAAAAGATAGGGGACGGCCCCGCTTTCACGGAGTCGTTCTCATTACCCAAACCGAAGGAAATCAAGGCCTTCCTGGATGAATACGTGATCGGACAAGACCGTGCCAAGGTCGCGTTGAGTGTGGCGGTTTACAACCACTATAAGCGCATCGCCACCGAGCAAATGGGCGGCACGGACGTGGAAGTGCAAAAAAGCAATGTCCTGTTGATCGGCCCGACGGGGGTAGGGAAGACGCACCTTGCGCAAACCCTCGCGCGTTTTTTACAAGTACCCATCGCCATCGCCGACGCCACCAGCCTAACCGAAGCGGGTTACGTGGGTGAGGACGTGGAAAATATTCTTTTGAAACTGATCCAGGCGGCGGACTTTGATATCGAACGCGCGCAGCAGGGGATCATTTACATCGATGAATTGGACAAGATCGCCCGCAAGTCGGACAATCCCTCCATCACGCGCGACGTAAGCGGCGAAGGCGTACAGCAAGCCCTGCTTAAAATCCTGGAAGGGACGCTGGCCTCCGTGCCGCCCCAAGGCGGACGTAAGCATCCGCATCAGGACTTTATCCAAATAGACACGACGAATATATTGTTCATATGCGGCGGCGCGTTCAGTGGGCTGGATAAGGTAATCGAGCAACGCATGAATAAAAAAGTGATCGGTTTCGGCTCGGAAGTCAAGACCAAAGCCGAAAAGATTTCCGAAGACGTTTTGCAATACGTGCAGCCCCGTGATTTGCACAAGTACGGCTTGATTCCGGAAATGATCGGCCGCTTGCCGGTGGTCGTCACGTTAAACAACCTCGATGAAGACGCGCTGGTTTCGATTTTAAGCCAACCGAAAAACGCCCTCACCAAGCAATACGAATATTTATTGGAACTTGATAATGTCTACCTCGAATTCGAGGAGGACGCCCTCCGCGCCATCGCGAAAAAGGCCCTCGAACGTGAAACGGGCGCGCGCGGCCTCCGCGCCATCATGGAGGGGATTTTAACGGACGTGATGTACGACGTGCCTTCCAACGGCACAATCGAACGCTGCATCGTCACGCGCGATACGGTCGAGTCCAACACGCCGCCCACGTTGGTACTTAACGAAAACAGGCAACCCATATACAGGAAGCAAAGCGTTAGGAAAAGGCCGCCGAGGAGGAACGCGGCGGGTTAAAAATCCCTTAGGGTGATCCTATGCAAAAAAAATCCAAAAAAAATATTACCGCCGCTGTCATTGATATAGGCTCTAACGATTTACACCTTCACATCGCGCAGGCGCGGCTTGACGGAGAGCAAGAAGGCGTGGATTATTTGGAAAGCCTGCATTATCCGTTGAGTTTAGGCCGTGATACTTTCCACGCGGGCAAGATGCGCTTCGATAAGATTGATAAGGCGTGCGACGTGATAAAGAATTTTTTACTGGAAACGAAGAATTACGGCGTACGGCAGATACGCACCGTGGCGAACACCGCCGCGCGCGAGGCGGCCAACATCGATTATATCCTGGATCAAATCAAGGTAAAGACGGGCGTAACCGTGGAGGTAATGGACGAAACGGACGAAAAACGCCACATGTATAAATTATTAAGCCATTACGCGGACGAAAGTGTAAAGCAAAGCGCACTTATGGTTTATATCGGCGCGGGCAACGTCGGTGTAATCCTGCTGGAGGGCGGCAAGATACCGCGCAAGTGGAACATCCCCGTAGGCAGCCTGCGTATGGACGAACTGTTCGGCCAATTGCAAGAATACACGCGGGAGTTCCACAAGTTACTGGAAGAATACTTGATTGGGTTTACCCAGCAAATTAAAGCGGGTATCCCCGAAGAGATCGCGCACTTTATCGTGTGCGGGCAGGAAATAGACAGCGTAGCCAAGCTGGCGGGGGTAGAATCGTATGCGCCCCTTTTTACGTTGCCGCGGGAATATTTGCTTGACCTGTGCGAAAAGATCAAGCGCAAGACCCCCGAGCGCATCGCCTCCGAATACGGTTTGCCGATCGACAAAGCCGATTCGCTCCTCCCCGCCGCGTGTATCGTGCAGAACCTGCTCGCGCTGACACAAGCCCAAGTGCTTACCGCTTCGCGTTTATTACCTTGCGACGCGGTGCTTTTTGAAATGCTGCACCCCAAACGGTTTGCCGCGCTGGAAAAACGGCTGGTAAAAAGCACGGAGCTTTCCGTGCGCCTTTTGGCGGAACGGTATAGCGTGGACATCGCCCACGGTTTACAGGTGCGCGGGCAAGCGCTGGCGATCTTCGACAAATTAAAGAAGCTCCACGGCCTCGGCAGCCGCGACAAGCAATTATTGGCCGCCGCCGCTATGCTGCACGAAACGGGCGAATACGTGAACAACCGCGGACATTACATACATTCCTATAATATCGTGCGCGCTTCGGATATCGTGGGATTGAGCGCGGGGGAAGTGGAACTCGTCGCGCTCATATGCCGTTACCATTCGCTGCTGGCGCCCGGCGAACACGACCCCACTTATGCCGAACTCGGGCGCGAGGAAAAGGTCCGCGTGTCAAAACTGGTGGCGTTGCTAAAGCTGGCCGACGCGCTGGACCGCAGCTACCGCCAAAAATTTTCGCAAATTGAAGCGAAGTTGTCGGAAGGCGAATTGACCATTACCGTCCACACACAATCCAACGCCTCCCTTGAGCAATGGGCCTTCGCCGAAAAGGGGCAATTCTTTTCGGAGGTTTTCGGGCTTAAGGCACAATTGAAGGTGAAGAAACTATGACGGAAACCACGGGCCTTTTCTTCAACCGCGAGCAAAGCTGGCTGGAATTTAACGAGCGTGTGCTGGAAGAGGCGCAGGATAAGACGAATCCTTTGATGGAGCGTTTGAAGTTCCTCGCCATCAGCGCGTCCAATTTGGACGAATTTTTCATGGTGCGCGTGCCGCCCATATGGCACGGCGAACGGCCCGACGCCACGGGGTTGTCCCCCGCCGCGCAAATATCCGCCATACACAAGCGCGTAGACGCGATGCTTTCCAAGCAATACAACTGCTTCGCGCGGAGCCTGCTGCCCGCGATGGAAAAGGAAGGAATAACGTTTTTTACGTACCAACAATTGGATGAAAAGCAACGCGCCTACGCGGATACGTATTTCTCCGAGGTGCTGTACCAAATCCTTACGCCCATGGCCATCGACCAAAGCCGCCCGTTCCCCACGATTAACAACCGTACGGTTAATATCTTCGTTGAGTTGGGGAATGACGAAGACGCCATCCCCGTGCGTACCGTGGAATGGGACGACGAGGACGGACGCTGGCGCATCATGGAGGAGCGGACGGGCGGCGTGCGCTACGCCGTGGTACAGGTGCCGACGATCGTATCGCGGATATTCGCGTTACCCGGGTACCACCGTTATATATTACTGGAGGAAATTATCCTCGCGCATATCGACAGGCTCTTTATGGGGTACGAGGTAACGCGGACGGCTTTTATCCGCGTAACGCGCAACTCCGACCTTACGATTGACGAGGAAGAAACCGACGATTTGCTGCACGAATTGGCGCGTTCCATCCGCGACCGCCGTTGGGGTGACCCCATACGCGTGGAAATCGTCAACGCCAAAAAGGGCCTAAGCAAAGCGGCAAAGGAACTGTTAAACAAAGCACTCGGCTTAACGCCGGAAAAGATATTCGAATTAAACGGCCCGCTCGATTTAAGCGCGTGGATGGCGTTCGCGCAGGACCCCGACTTCGCGCATTTGCGCAACGCGCCGATTTCCCCCAAGCCCTCGCCCGACTTCCCAGCGGGCGTAAGCATGTTTGACATTATCAAAAAGCGCGACGTGCTGGTGCACCACCCGTACATGAGCTTCGATTACGTAGTGGACTTTGTGCGGGAAGCCGCCAACGACGACCGCGTACTCGCGATCAAGCAAACCCTCTACCGCGTAAGCGGAAAGTCGCCGATTATCGACGCGCTGATCCAAGCGGCGGAGAACGGCAAGCAAGTGACCGTCCTGTTGGAAATCAAAGCCCGTTTCGACGAGGAAAATAATATCAACTGGGCGCGCCACTTGGAAAAATCGGGCGTACACGTCGTATACGGCCTCATCGGCTTAAAGACCCATTGCAAGTGCTGCTTGGTGGTACGGCGGGAGGATGACGGCATCCGCCGTTACATGCACCTCTCCACGGGTAATTATAACGAATCCACAGCCAAGCTCTACACCGACACGGGCTTCTTCACTTGCCGCGAAACCTTCGGGCAGGATGCCTCGGTTTTGTTCAACGTCCTAACGGGCTACACGAAAACGACGGAATGGCAGAAGTTCGCCGTCGCGCCCTCAACGCTGCGTACAGCGATGAAAAATTTGATCGAAAACGAAACCGCGCAAGCCGAAGCGGGCAACCCCGCGGAAATTGCCGCCAAGATGAACGCCCTGACCGATATCGAAATAATCCAAGCCCTGTACCGCGCTTCACAGGCGGGGGTAAAGGTACGCCTGTTGGTGCGCGGCATGTGCTGCCTGCGCGCGGGCGTGCCCGGCGTTAGCGATAATATATCCGTTTCCAGCATCGTGGACCGATACTTGGAGCATAACCGTTTGTATATATTCGGTGCGGCGCAAAGGCGGCGTGTGTTCCTTTCCAGCGCGGATTGGATGCCCCGCAACCTCGACCGCCGCGTGGAGGTCCTCTTTCCCGTGGAAGACCCCGACTTGCAAAACGAACTCACCGCCCAACTTGAACTGTCCCTCTCCGACAACGTAAAGCGCCGCGTCATGCAGCCAGACGGCACGTACGTTAAGCCGAGCCGCCGAGGGAAGCCCGCCGTGCAGTCCCAGCTTGAGCACCATCGGCGCACCGCGGAGCAATACAGGCAATCCGTAGAGGGGGAATAGGGGATGGACGACAAAAACCGAAAGAAAGCCTTCGGGTTCCTGTTAATCGCCGTTGCGTTGACCGCGCTGGCGGGGGGATTATCCGAAGGCTTGTACAGTAACTTCTATTTTGAAGTGTACGACGTGAACGCGGCGCAGCGCGGTTTTATAGAATTCCCGCGGGAGATCCCCGGGCTTATCGCCGTCGTCGTCATTTCCATGTTCGCGTTTATGGGCGAGATACGCCTCGCCATCGCCGCTCAGGTACTGTCAATTGTGGGGCTTGTCCTCCTTGGCGTGTTTACCCCGCCGTTTTCGATCATGCTTGTCTTCCTGTTCGTCAATTCGATGGGGATGCATTTGTATATGCCGCTGAAGGATTCTATCGGGCTCAACATCGTGGGCTCGGAGAACACGGGGCGGCAGTTCGGTGTCATCAACTCCGTGCGTACGGGCGTCGCTTTCCTTGTGGGGATCATCATATTCGCCGGGTTCCGCACGGGCATCTTCCATTTTGAGGGAAGGGTTATCCACATCTTCCTGATCGCGTCGCTGTTCTTCTTCGGCGTCATCATCATGCTCATCAAAATACGCAAGCTCATCGGCGACCCGAAGATCAATACGGGCAAGGGTAAATTCCTGTTCCGAAAGGAATACAAATTTTATTACATACTCGCCTCCCTGCACGGCGCGCATAAGCAAATCGCGGGCGTCTTCGGCCCGTGGGTGCTGATCGAAATCCTCCTGCGCCAAGCCGACACGCTGGCCATCCTCGGCATGGTCGGGTCGTTCCTGGGCATCTTCTTCATCCCCATGGCGGGGCGTCTCGTTGACCGTTTGGGCGTTAGGGCGATGATGTTCGCGGAGGGCTTCGCCTTCGTTTCCATTTATGTAGCGTTCGGTGTGGTGAGCGGCGGTTTATCCTCGGGCGCGTTCGCCGTGGTCGGTATACCCGTGATTTTCGTCTACATCCTGTTCATCTTCGACCGCATGACCATGCAGCTCGGCATGATACGTACGCTCTATTTGCGGACGATAGCCCTCGACCCGTCGGAAATCTCCCCAACCCTTTCCACGGGCATGAGCATCGATCATGTAATCTCCATCGTGGGTGCGTTATTAGGCGGCCTGGCATGGGCGGCGTGGGGGCCGCAGTATGTCTTCTACATCGCGGCGGCGCTGTCGCTGGGGAATGTGCTGGTAGCGGCGTGTTTGCCGGGGAGGGGAAAAGAAGAGAACAAGGGAAAAGGGGAGAACTTGTAACAGTACAAGATGCCATGGTATTATATGGAAGCTAATCATCCTGCGTCACTTTGGGGTTGGTATTTTTGGAGCTTCAAGCTGCGGTACTTGAAAAAATAAATGAAGCCAATTATTTATCCGCAGATAATTACGTCCGGTACCGTACCGTCATGCGTATTTTCTTTCGCGAATACCAGCATATGAATTACCAATTGGACAAGGAAGCTGTTTATTCCGTAATAAGCAGGGAGCCTGTTTTTTCAAATTATCCTATCGAGCAATTATCCGCCGATTTGCAACAGCTTGTGCAATGGAAAAACCTGACCGCCATTCAAGACCCGCGCAAGGTGCATACCATTTCTGATTTTAAGAATAAGCAATACCAATATATGATAACGACCACCGCGTTGGAAATTGAACGTATGACCATCGTTGTAGAAAATTTAAGCACGCGTTCCTCCGGGCTTTATCCCAGCCCGTTCAGGCGGATATATTCGGCTCTTTCCGAAATTGATAAACTGAATAATATGCCCACACGGGAGGTCGGCGCGTGGTGGGAGGATTTGCAAGAGGATTTTAAGCGTTTACGGCAAAGCCACCAGGATTATTTGCGGGAATTTTACGGTCCCGGAACTGAAAAAAACATGAAATCCACCGCTTTTATTATCCACAAACAGCACCTGATACGTTATCTGGAGGATTTTATACGGGATTTGCAAACCAGTTCCATCCAAATCGGCGGGTTAATTAATAAAATTACCAATGAACAAACAAACCGTATATTGACACTTGTCCATAAAAGCCTGATGGACGTCCCGCGGATTAAAGAAGAACCGCAAATGGATATAAACCGCCAAATACAAGGCGCGTGGATGTCCCTAGTCAATTGGTTTACGGGGGAACCCTCCACGGTTTCCCAAGTGCTGGAAGTGACCAATGAAGTCATTCGGCGGATTGTGCATAACGCCGCGATGCTGGTTCAAATCCAAAACATGGGCGTAAGCCGCAAAGCGGAGCTACGCCGGTTTTTATCCTTGTTCGCCGGGTGTGAATCGGTGGGTGAAGCGCATAAATTGTCCTCGCAGGTTTTTGGCGTGCAGGAATCTGCGCATTTCATCGTTGACGCAGACCGTACCACAGACCGCATAGACATAAGCACGTACGATGAACCGCCAATGGAATCCGTCATCCATCCCCGTACCAAATCTTACAAGCCCCGCATGGAGCGTATGCGCTTCGAGGATAAATCCGCCCAAAAAGCCGCACAACAGCAAATTATCATGCAACAAAGGCAACGCCTGCAGGGTGTAGTGGACGGTTTTATCCGTAACGGCGTGCTGGATTTTAAAGCAATAGACCAACCCCTGACCCCGGAAGTCAGAGATATTTTTTTATCTTGGATAACCGCTGCCAACCTCGATACGGAGCACAAGGGACATACCGAATACGGCCGTTCCTTTACATTGGAAACCCGCACCGATTATATGCTTTCCCTGCCCTGCACCGACGGGGATTTAACCATGCCCGATTATATCTTGCGCTTCCATGAGGAACCTTCGTATGTATGAAATCCGCGCCCTTTTTGAACGATTCTGGATTGTAAAAAATCAAAACAAAGAGCTATATTATGCCACGCGCAGGGCTTTGCCCCAATACCACCAATTCATTAACGAGCATTTGGGTTGGAACCTTGTGTTAAACGAGGATATTATTAAATTGGAAAAAGTACCACCCCGTTCTATGGAGTGGATGGGGATAGAGGCTTTTACGGATATGATGGATTATTGCTTGTTTTGCGCCTTGCTTTTATTTTTAGAGGACCATGACGACGGGGAGCAATTCCTTCTTTCAACACTGACCGCCGCAATTGAAACGTATATGGATAATATATATTCGGTAGACTGGGCTGTGTTCATCCACCGGAAAGCTATGGTACGGGTATTGCGTTATGCCCAGGAAATCGGGCTGCTGCTGGTGTACGACGGCAAGAGCGATGATTTCAGCCATTTTGCCGCTCATGAAGTATTGTATGAAAATACGGGGCTCTCCCGATATTACGCCGTGCATTTCGGCAGGGATATATTGGGGCTGCGCTGTGCGTCAGACTTTGAAGCCCTAACGGGGGTTGGGGACAGGGGGCGCGTCCGAATCAACAGGGTATACCGCCAATTGGCTTTGTGCCCGGCTTTATATTGGACGGAGGAGGATAAATCAGATTATGAATATGTTAAAAACCAACGGAACTGGGTCGCCAAATACCTGGACGATGCCCTGGGCGGGGAGCTGCACATACATAAAAACGGCGCATTTTTCGTCCTGCGCGGGTATAGCCGCTTTGGATTGTACTATCCAAACGAAAAAGCCATTTCCGATGTATCCCTGATGGTTTGCGCTTATATTAGAGAGCGTTTGCCTCAACGTAGCCCCGAGGACAGAATAATGCTTTCAACACACGAATTTAAAGAAATCGTAACGGAATGTAAAACAAAATGGGACAGTGGGTGGGGTAAAAACATCCGTGACTTGACAGCAAATAAATTATACCAAGCCCTATCCACCTTTATGGAAGGTTGGATGCTGCTCGAAAAAGCAGACAACCATATCATCATCAACCCCGCCGCAGGCAAGTGGGTGGGGCATTACGTCAGGAATTGGGAGGAACGTATTGAACCGTTGGAAGATGCACAAATTGGGCTTCGTTAATTTTTGGTTGTTTGACCTGGAGGAATTCGTATTGGACGATGGGCAGATTATGCTGCGCGGCGCGAATGGGTCGGGTAAGTCTATAACCACCCAGAGTTTTATCCCTTTTTTACTTGACGGTAATCGAAGCCCCGAACGGTTAGACCCCTTCGGTACACGGGACCGACGAATGGAATATTATCTGCTGGGAGACGGCGACCGCGAGGAATCGACGGGTTATTTATATATGGAATTCAAAAAAAGTAATATAGAGGATTATTTAACAATTGGCATCGGCTTGCGGGCGAAGAAGGGTCAAAATATGGAGCTGTGGGGGTTTTGCTTGTGCGACGGAAGGCGTATCGGGCAAACGGGGCAAAGCGATATTAAACTATACGAGGACATCGGCGGCGAACGCTTAGCGTTAAGCAGGCAAAAGCTAAAGAATATTATCAACGATAACACCAATTGGGCGGAAAGCCCCGGGGAATATAAAAAACTGGTTAACGCAAGGGTGTTCAAATACGACGATATTAAGCAATACGAACAACTCATAAACCTGTTGATTAAAGTACGCGCCCCAAAGTTGTCTAAAGATTTTAAGCCTTCCGACATTAACAACATATTAAAGGATTCCTTGCAGATATTAACGGACGAAGATTTAACCGCTATGGTGACCACCATGGAAAAAATGGACGCACTGGAAGATGCCTTGGCGGATATGAAAGCAGCAATGAAGGACGCGAACATTATCCGTACCGAATATATCCGTTACAACCAATTCATATTGGGCAAAAAAGCAACTGCCTACCTGGAGGCAATCGGAAAAGCAGAAAAAATAAAAAATCACCTAACCGACGCGAAAGCAAGGAAAGAATCTCTCGAAAAAGTCTTAAAAGAACAGCTCTCCTTGAAAGAATCGGCGTCGGCTTTGCTGGCGCAAGCCAAGGAACAACGTGCGGCAATGGGCGACGACGACATAGCCGAAAAACACCGCCAATTGGAACAGGACCGCCATTATTTAAAAAAATCGGAAAAAAAGTTAAACGATATTAATAAAAATATTCAAGATAGATATGATGCCATCAGCAAAGCGGAAATTGAAATAAAGAACCTTGAAAAACAATTGCGAGAAGCCCGCCATTCCCTTGAGGAAAACATAACAACCATCGAAAGCCATAACCAACACCTTATGATGGGCGGGGAACACACAGTTTATATTAATGATATGAACGAAAATACGTATAAAACCTTACAAAGTGCGTTCCATTCCCGCAAAAGAAATATAGAAAACGGCATACAGCACCTTAATGAATTAAAAAAAGAAAAAGCCAACCATGATGAATCGTTAAAGGTCCTTGACCAAGCCACCCTTGAATTAATGCAAGCGGAAACCGAATTGGCAAATGCACATCGTCTTGAAAGGGACGAACGGGACGCTTTAACGGAGGCCCTGGTACGTTCCTTCGACGGTAATACGGAATTGATTTTTTCAGAAGATGAACGGTTGGACATGCGGCGGGCGGTAACCCGATACGCATCCCCCGCCGATTGGAGCCCTCTGCGGGACGTAATGGATACTGTCCATTCACAATATTTTAACGCATTAACCAAGGACTTGTTAACGGTTGAAAATGCCGTAAGACTGTTACGAAAAGAAGAAAACAGCTTGCGCCATGAATTAAACCAAGTGCTGACCCGCCCCGAGCCCGCCCCGCCCCGTTCGGCGCTGGTAAATACCGCACGCACGCAATTAGCGATGTTGGGGATTCCCTGCGTCCCTTTTTATGAGGCGGTGGATTTTGCGCCGGGCATTTCCGCGGAAAGGCAAAATTTATTGGAAGCACAACTTACGGATTCGGGCTTGCTGGACGCGTTGATCGTGCCACGGGAATATATCGCACAGGTAGAGCAATTGCTCGATGAGTATCCCGATTGTTTTTTGCTCCCCGGGCAAGCGGTAGCGGACCCCGTAACCGATTTAATCCCGGTGGGGGAGGGGGCTTTACACCAAACAGCGCTATTGTGCCTTAAGGGATTTTCGCAATCGGATATTGAAGCGGATACCGCTTTACTGCCTGACGGGTTTTATCGGAACGGTTCCATCAAGGGGCGGAGCGTAGCGGAAACGGACGCAGGGTATGTGGGGGCTGCCGCGCGCCGCGCAAACCGTGAACGTCAAATCAAGCAACTGGAGGAACAAATCAAATTATTGGAACAAAAAATAAAAGAAAAGGAAGCGGAAGCGGAAGCTTTTATCCACCGCCAAGACACTCTAAAGCATGAACGCGCCGCCATGCCCGTCGCCGCTTCCCTTGACTACGCTCTCGAAATGACAGCACAATGTCAAAAAATAACGAAGGAAAAGGAAGCGGCAAAGGCTTCATGCGAACGGCACGAACAAACGCTCAGGCAATTAACCGCCCAACTGGAACAAAAATGCCGTGACCTGTGCCGTCCGCTTCCTTACGCACGCACCCTTGAAGCGTACAACGCCGCCTTGGAAACAGCGGATAAATACAGCCATACCCTTACCTTTTTATATACTGATTGGCTTAACGTCAACAATATCGTTATCCTCATAGACAATTCGTTGGCAAAAATCGGCGAACAGCGAAGTTGGTTGGCTGATTTGGAAGCGAACAAAAAAGAAATCGTATTTGATACAGAGAAGACAGCAGCAAAAATAAAAGGCATAACCGAGTTCCTAAACCGCCCGGACAACCGTGAACGCGCACAAAGGATTAAAACCTTGAACGATGAAATAGAAAAACAAGACAATATACAAAGGGAAGCCGAAAATAAATGTATCGGGTATACGGAAAATGTAAAACACGCAAACGAGGAAGAAATCCGCCGCGCCGAAGACTTGTTAAACGCGACGGTTCATGAACACACGGTAGAAACCTACTTCAAAGAGGATTTGGCGCTGGGGTTCACCATTAAACAGGAAGGGTTGACTTTGTTGCAATGCGCCAGGCAGGCACGAGACGCTATCCGACAGGCAGACCGGGAGGGGACGCCGGAAACCCTGGGCGAATCCCTACGGAACAATTTACGGCAGCATGACAACTCTTTATTGAAATACATGCCCCGTTCCAAATTATTATTTGACGCCCCTTCCCAATCCGGTTTATTACGCCAGCGTATGGTTATCACTTTCCAGGCGGAAAGTATGGAAATGCATTTGCAAGATTTTATCAATAAATTGAATGAATATATTATACAAAACGAATCGCTGCTGGAGGAAAACGACCGAGAACTGTTCGAAAATATTTTAACGGACACCATTTCCCACAAGCTGCGCAACCGCATCGAGGAAAGCAACGCATGGATAGAAGCTATGAGCGCGCTGATGGAAAACGTGAAAACCTCCATGGGTTTAACCTTCAGTTTGGATTGGAAACCCAAAAAGGCAAGCACCGAAGAAGAGCTCGACACGGCACGGCTTGTAACCTTATTAAACAAGGACCGCGCCCTGCTGACCCGCGACGACAGCCAACAGGTATCCGCCCATTTCAGGGCAAAGCTGAAATCCGCCCGCCAAAACGCCAACGACATGGGCATGACGGTGAATTACGCGGATTTAATCCGCGCCGTACTGGATTACCGCACTTGGTACGACTTGATTATGTATTTTAAAAAAGAAGGCGAAAACCGCCGGGAACTGACAGACCGTGCCTTCGGTACATTCAGCGGCGGCGAAAAAGCGATGGCTATATACCTGCCCCAATTTGCTGCCGTATCCGCCCAATATAAAAAAGGCGGGGCGGATTGTCCCACGGTGCTGGCATTAGACGAAGCCTTTGCGGGCGTAGATGATAAAAATATATACGCCATGTTTGAAATGGTACATGTTCTGGGGTTTGGCTATATTATGAATTCGCAATCCCTGTGGGGGTGCCATGCCTGCGTACCCGACATTAATATCGTGGTATTCCAGCGTCCTAATAATTCCCGTGTGGTTACATTCGACCGCTATAAATGGAACGGTAAGGTGAGGACATTAACGGAATAAATGACAAAACCGCTCGCGATTGCGCTGCATATTTTAAGGATAATAAAAGTTATGCGCGCATCATGGATGAAATCCGGAAAAAATACCGGGGCCTGGGCAGGGTCGGCGGGCAAATTTATTTATCCGACGCCACGGAAGCGGAATGCCATGCCGCCCGCAATTTTTTCGGTAAATCATTTGCACCGCCCCTTGTGATAAAACTCGCGGATTTTGAAAAAGCATTGCAACAAACGCGATTTAATGGTGTTACAATACTTGATTTGCTTACGGCTTATTTTGACGACCCTATCATTTCCCACAAGGAAAAACGATATAACGAGAAGCAACTCATAATCGGTATGATAGACCATGTGCGCAGCCAAACCTGTAACAAAACCTGCCTGGCGTGGCTGGATTCATTAAAAAATAACAATAGTAAACACGGATACAGATTAATTAGCGGCATTACGCACCCAACCCCTTTAGAGTGGGTTTGTAAAAGCTTGGAATGGCTGGAAATTAACGGCGGCACTTATCACCGCTTGGCTATCTTAAGCGCGGAGGTAACCTCGGATCCCCATGCTTTGGATATGAATACCGTTGCTGGTAAATTGCTTGTACATTTATTGGCTTTCCGTGAAGAGCAGGAATTCCCTAAAAACGCAGGGGAAAAGGATTCCCTGTATTACAAAGCCGGCATCTTGTGCGACACCTTATCCAGCACAGTTTCGCAGGTCGGGTTGATATTATCCGCAAATAATAAGGAACATACGGCGTACCGAGCCTTCCGCGAAAGCAACGAAGCGTGTACCCTCACTTTAACCAATCTCGCGAACATAACCGCCGCACAAAGCCCGACGGGCAGGGTTTATTTAGTGGAAAACCAAATGCTGTTCTCCCAACTGTGCGATAAAGCCGCGTCGTTCCATTCTCCGCTGGTATGCACATCGGGACAACCTTCTCAGGCGGTAATCCGATTGCTGGATATGCTGGCGGTAGCAGGTACGCAATTCTTTTATTCCGGCGATTTTGACGTCAACGGTTTATTGATTGCTGAACGGTTGAAAAACCGTTACGGGGAATCCTTTCAATTTTGGCGTACAGACCCCCACCACTACGCGTTATCGCGTTCGCAAAAAGTATTAGCACCCGAAAGGATTCGCCTCTTAAACGAATTAAAAAATGAATCATTAATTTCCATAACCGATTGCATGAAGGAACACGGTTATGCCGGTTATCAAGAATTAATTATTAATTTATTATTTAATGATTTGATAACCCAAGGAGAAGGGGTGGAAAATAACAATTTTAAATAATGTGTGCATGATATCATGAACAATAAAATTAACGTATTGATATAAAGTATTATTGAACAAAAATTGTAATATACTTTTGTAAATAATTGCGAAATGAAAGAACCCAATCTCGAAATGGAATCGGGAGGGGGCGGAGAAGGAAAAGAAACAAAGAAGATATAAAAGGCAATAAAAAGCAATAGAAAGCAAATAAAAATTCATA
>WQZS01000017.1 GCA_009780585.1 Defluviitaleaceae bacterium
ACCCGATGCCAACCACGTAACGCGCCCGTTCGCCGTTAATCGTCCGATTGCGTAGGCGCTGCTTATGGAACATCCGCCCGCCCCCGCCCCACTGGTATCCGGTGTGTTGGCATCCCGTTTTTTCTTTTGGTATATCCGGCTCAACTTGTGCCCTAATAGGGCACAAGTTAAAAAAGCAATCACTTTTCCGATTGTGTGGGTTTCAATTTGTGTTTAATTTAGGCAGAAGTTAAAGCAATGTAGGGACGCGATATATCGCGTCCGAAGCGTAAAAATCTATATTAGGGACAGGGGGAATATTAAAATGTGGCCTTTACTTATTATTTGGTATATTACAACTTTGGTACAATCATTTCTTTCTTTTGGAACTGCTTACAGACTTACGCGAAACGGCGGAGACAACGGTGTTGCGCTTTTTGGCTGGTTGTTTTTAATGGGCTTAACTTCATGTATTCCGGGGTTAGGTATCTACTTGTGGTTTAAATATAGAGATTAATGGATTGCATTGGGGTTTCGTGTTAAAGCAAGCGTATAGGTAATAAAGGCAAATACAGCGAACACCCCTTGTTTTTTATTTTAAGGTATCCCAAACTAAGTCCCGATAACAAGGAAAGCCCCAAACATCAGCCGTTTGGGGCTTCTTGCATTTGTATCAACCTCGACGTACAAACCTTCTGTTTGACGTTAACTGTGTTCCCCGTCAAGCAGGGCGGTAGGGTGGGGCTACACAAGTAAGACAATCCCTTTGATACCGGGATTACATCTCCCTGATGCTGTCCACCAAGCTGCCGCCGCGCAGCCGTGCCGCCGCGTAACGCATGATCACCCAGGTAATGATAAACACCGCCAGCACGCATTGCAAAATAGCCGCGACCGGGAAGGCATAATCAAAATCTACCGCTTGTATAACACCCGAATATACAAAATACGAAGCCACAATGCCCAACGGGATGCCGTAAACGAGGGACTTGAACGAACACAAAATACTTTCCAGGTTGAGCATACGGTTGAGCCCGCCGTGGGTCATGCCCACGCTTTGCAATACGGCGAACTCGCGTGAGCGTGACCGTATGTTGGTGGAGATCGTGCTGATGACGTTGGTCAAGCCGATAAGCGTCAGCATCCCCACGAAGCCGTAGGTGAACACCATCACCAGCCGTATGATGGCGCGGTCACGGCTCTGTTCGGAGGAAGGCATACGCACGCCGACGCTTATACCCCGCGTGTCCGTAAGATGGTCGTAGATAACATCGAACATGAAGGACGTAAACGCCCCGGGGTCGTCGGTTTGCGCGAACCAATGGTAGCTCTTCGCATCCAATTCCGGCACGACGGCGATAAACATATACCTGCCCGCGTACAGGACCTCACCCGGGATTGCGTCGCCGCGTAATTCACCGTGCAGGGGGACTTGGATGATATCGTCGCCGCTCATGACCCCTATGGTTTGGTAGTCGAAATTAAAGGGCGCGAATTCCACCCATCGGTCCTCGTCACGCCAGCGAATATAATTGATCAGGATATTCGAGCCGTGGGGTACGCCCGCGCGGCGGCACAACTCGGCGTACAATTGCGCGTCAACGCTGACCAACGCGAAGGAAAGGTATAAGGATTCCCGTAGGTTTTCCGGGTCAATCCGTTGGCGCAGGGCGTCCGTTTCCATACCCGCCGGCAGGGTCATACCCGTAACACGCGTGCGGGAAACATTTGAACCCACACCAATGACCGACGCCCCCGGGAATTCCCGCAACCGTGCGGTGATTTGTTCGGCGACGGCATGTTCCATCGGTAGATAATGTACATAACTGTCCACGATTTCGCCCGCTTCATCAACGACGGTAATCGCTTCCTGCTGGCTGAAGAAATCGCCGATGACATCCGCGTCCACCGTAGGCAGCACCAAGCGCGCCATGCGGTTAAGGTGCGTGCCGAAGCTGCTGGCACCGACGAACATCACGATGCTGATGGTCAGCGATACGACGGTGGCGCGGAAGTTACGTTTGCTCCGCATGAGTGACTTCGCCGCCAGCGCGCCTTCGAAACCGAACAGCCTCGACACGAGCCGCCCCGTGTTTTTGCGGGTGGTTTTTACCTTCGCGCCGCTTTCCTTTCGGATCGCGTCGATGGCGGAAAGGCGTGCCGCCTTGCGCGCGGGGAGCCACGCGGAGATAAATACCGTAAAGAACCCGACCAGAACCGCGGCGAGTATCGCCTGCCACGCGGCGATGAAACCGAATATCAACGGGTCCGATTCCATGACGTTGATTTCCGTCAGGAAAACGTTGGCGATCCGTACCCCGATGTACTGCACCAGCAAACCGACCATAACCCCCGCGGGTATGCCGATGGCCGAAAGCCAAACGCCTTCGTAGACAATCGTTTGCGAAATTTGCTTACTCGTCGCGCCTACGCTCTTTAATATCCCGAATTGGGACATACGCTGCCCCGCGCTTACGCGAAAGGCGTTGGTCATAACGATAACCGACGATGCGAAGATAATCGCGCTCAACACCGCGCCGATGAAATAAATCATGGTGTAATATTCCTGCCGCATTTCACCCGCAAGCCTATGCATCGCGTCAAGCCCGCCCGCCGCGAAGCCGTACACGGCGGTGATCATCGACACGGACAATACGATGCCCAAAAGCGTCCAAACCGTGCGCTTACGGTTGGCGGTGATTTGGCTGTACGCCAGCTTAGCCGTCAGTTTCATACGCGTACCCTCTCATCCCTTAAAATCTGTCCGTCGCTAAGGGTGATAATGCGGTCGGCTTGTAACGCGATTTTTTCATCGTGGGTAATCAGCAGGAGCGTTTGGCTGTAGCGTTTGTTGGCGAGCTTTAACAAGTCGATGACCTCTCGGCCGGATTTGGAATCGAGGTTGCCCGTCGGTTCGTCCGCTAAAATCACCGCGGGGCTGTTAATCAACGCCCGCGCGATCGAAACGCGCTGCTGCTGCCCGCCGGAAAGCTCGCCGGGCAAATGACCCGCGCGGTCGGTAAGGCCGATGGTTTCCAGCAATTCCTTCAACATAGCGGCGTCAGGCCTTCGCCCGTCCAGCAAATACGGCAGCATGATATTTTCCTCGGCGGTGAGCGTCGGCACGAGGTTATAGAATTGGTACACGATCCCCATATTGCGCCTGCGGAAAATGGCGAGGTTGGATTCGTTCATTTCGAAAATGTTTTGCCCGTCAACCTGCACCGTTCCCGAAGTCGGCCTGTCCACGCCGCCCAGCAAATGCAAAAGCGTCGATTTGCCGCTGCCCGACGCGCCCACGATCGCCGTAAAACTTCCCTTTTCCACCGCAAACGATACCCCGCCCAACGCCGTAACCCGCGCGTCAGCCGTGCCGTAGGTTTTGGTCAAGCCCTTTACCTTTAAAATTCCCATAAAAACGCCCCTTTGTTTACCCGCGTTTGCGGGTGATAAGGGGAGTATAAAAAGCGAATGTGACTGTACGGTGACTATGCGAAATAATTATTTTAATTCCTCATACGCTTTTATCAGTTCGATGAACTTATCCGCATCGCCGCCCGCGTCGGGGTGGTGCTCCTTCGCTAATTCGCGGAAGCGTTTCTTAACGGCGGCTTCGTCGGCGACGGGGGAAAGGCCGAGCTTCGAAAGGAGCGCGGGGTCGTATACCGTCGCGGCGATGATTCCGCTGTATGTATAGATTTCGTAGTAAACGCGGGCGAAGAAAGCGTTGACGATTTCCGTATATTCCTCTTTACCCATAAGCGCCAATTTTTCCAACGGGTACAGGTTTTTAAAGAATTTATCCCACGCCAAGGGGATGCCGCTTGCTATATTATGCTGCGCGCGCGCGGCAACCTCAAATTGCTTGAGCTTACGGATTTTATGCTTTAATTCGCTGACGTCCTTATTGTCCCGCTTCATTTATAAAACCTCATCGTAAACACCGCGCCTGTGCCGCTGTTGCCCCCGTTCACTTCGATGTCGCCGTTTTGCCCGCGCAGGATCGCAAGCGCCAGCGGCAAACCGATACCCGTACCCTGTTTTTTATGCGTACCACCAAAGCGTTGGAACAAGCCCTTGATTTCGATATTGGGGATGCCCTTGCCCGCGTCGGTGACGGACAGCCATTTGCACAAAGGGTTGAACCCCGCGCCGATTAATATAGTGCTGCCTTCGGGGGAATGTTCGGAGGCGTTCTTGATAATATTGGTTAACGCTTCCGCCGTCCAATTCTTGTCGCACAAAAAGCGGACTTCACCGTAAGGCGTCCCGCTTGCCCATTCCACCCGTTGGTCTTTGATATCCAACAATATTTGCAAGGGTTGCAAGGCAAGCCCCAATAATTCCCCCGCGTAAACCTCCGTGCGTGAAAATACGACGCTCCCCGATTCCAGCTTCGCCATCTTTAATAAAGCGTTAACCAACCAGCCCGTTTGCGCAAGCCCCCGCTTTAGGTTAAAAATAAATTCCGCTGCTTTTTCGGGTGGCGCGTCCTCCAGCAGTTCCGTCATTACCATCATAGCCGTAAGCGGCGTCTTTAACTGATGCGAAATATCCGCAAGGGTTTCGGCCATGGCGGACTTTTCCCTTTGCAAGTTGCTTGCCTGTTCGCTTAGGCTGCCCGCGAGGGTGTGGATATCGTTCTTAAGGATCGAAAGCCGCCCTTCGAGGTTATCACGCAAATCGACGCTTTGTCCGTCTATAATGCGGCGCACGTCGGCGGAGAGGCGTTCGATTTCCTTCCTGCTAATGAACATTGGCCCGATACCCCACGCCGCGCACGGTTTCAATGTTAGCCGAACCGTTCAATTTTTCGCGCAGGCGTTTTATATAAACCGTCAGCGTATTGTCCTCCACAAAAACCCCTGCGGAATCCCACAAGAGGTTAAGGATTTGCCCGCGCGTCAGCAATTGCCCCTTATGGTTTGCGAAGGTGAGCAACAAACGGTATTCAAGGGCGGTCAAATCAAGCGGCACCCATTCCGAGGCTTCCGGTAGTTTTCCCGACGGTGTTTCCGGCGGCGCGTCCGACAGCGCGTCCGAAATTTTTTCACGTACGTACGCTTTGCCTTCACCCACATTTATGCTTACTTCGCCCAGCGTCAATGTTTCGCTACGGCCGCTGCGCCGCCGCAGAGCGGCTTTCACCCGAGCCATCAATTCGCCCAGGCGGAAGGGTTTGGTTACGTAATCGTCCGCGCCGCCTTCAAAGGCACGTACGACATACCCTTCCTCGTCCACCGCCGTAAGGTAGAGCATCGAAACCCCCGCGGCCTTAAGCGCGTCCGCCAATTCAAAACCCGTACCGTCGGGGAGGCCGATGTCAATGATGGCCAAGTCGTAACCCTCCGGCTTGGTTTCAAATTGAAACGAAGTTACGTCCCGTATATGGGTAACAAAAAAGCCCTCATTTTCAAGGGCATAAACCAATCCCGACGCGATAACGGCGTCGTCCTCGATAAGTAACAAACGTGACTTTACCGACATTTTACGAAACCGAATTGATAAACGACGCCAACCCCGTGCCGCGGCTTACGCGGATGCGGCGCATTTCGAAATCGCTTAACGAGGTATTATGCACACCCAAATCGGCCCGCAAGCCAAAGCGGTAATGCTCCCGCGCCATGGCGATCACGTTCGCGTTAAACCGCCCGCCGGGGTAGGCCAGCGCGATGGGCGCCCTGCCCGTCAATTCCTCAATCAAGCGGTTGGTTTCCGCCATTTCGTGCCGCAAGCGCGCGGCGTTAACGGTCGTTAAATCGACATGGGTCATTGTGTGCGCCTCGAACACGACCAAGCCGGAGTCGTGCATCTCCCGTATCATATCCTGCGTAATGCCGTAAGGGCCGATGTTCTCCCACGTAAGGAAAATAGTTATTTTAATATCATATTGCTTTAGCAGCGGAAAGATATCGCGGTAATTGGTGCGGTAGCCGTCATCAAAAGTGACCATAACGGGCTTTTCGATACGGTACAAATAATCCCAATCGTCAAAAGTAACGAAGGTAAAACCATTTTCGATTAAATGAAGCATTTGACTTTCAAACGCCGACGGGCGGACATAAAGTTCCGGTAAAGACGAATTCGGCGGGTCCTCCGAGGATGAATGGTACATGAGGATGGGGATGCGAATACCCGCAGAAGCGGCAGCGCCGGGGGTAGGGGTTGCCGTCGGCTCGGGGGTGGGAATCGGTGTAGGGGAAGGGGTTGGTGTAGGTTCGGGAGTTGGTTCGGGTGTGGGATCAAAGGTTGGAACGGGTTCGGGAGTGGGGGTTAGTGTCGGTGCGGGTGAAAGTGTTGGCGATGGTACAGAGGTTGCGGCAACAAAGGGTTCCACTTCGTACGGCGTTGATGCATATCTATCATCTTCATTCCGTCCGCAGGACGCGAACAAAAAGGCAAGCATAAATATCAACGTAATCCGCATAATTCGGCGCATCATATGGCACTTCATTCAAAAACCGCCCTTGCCGTATCTTGCAATATACATATCCACGTCTTACCCGGGGCAAGCGTAATCGGCGCACCGCACGGAAAACGCCATTGCATGGGGTCGGCATGCGACGCCTTCTCCCAAAGTGCGGGGAAATATTGCCCATCCGTTACCAAGAAGCCTTCGCCCGAACCGACGATATCCACGTTACGGTAACCCGCGCGCGCGTCCACCACACGCATAGACGTAATTTGTACTAAGATATTCGTGACGAATAAAGGCCCGCCTTCCGTTTCGGCGTCGATATGCGCGCCGCGGCGGTTATGCACCGAATAGACACCGTATTCCGGTTGGAACACGAAGCTCCGCGCGTATTCCGTTGAAAACGGCACATTGACGGCCTCAGCCGCGCCGAGCGGTTCGATCCCCTCGGGTATTGGGCCGAAGTTAAAGCCAAAATATTCGCCTTCACCCACATAATCGCGCATACCGCGCGCTTCGATGTGCGGGGCCATACGCGCCCAACCCGTATAGGAGCTGTGTTCCTGCGCGCGTTGCCCCGCAATACCCGACCACACAGGGAAGGTGCGGTCGCGCCAAAACACCCTGCCTTCCAAATCCATACCGTCCAAGTTGTCTGCCCGCAGCACCCGGATGCGGTCGTACCCCGCTCACGTACCGCCGTGGTGTACGAAAATGGCGTCATGGTTCATCGCCAGCCCCGCGAAATAATTGCGCGTAGAGCGCACAGGGCCGATCTTATCGGGTATTTCGGTTTGGAACAACGCGATGAGCCGCGTAATGTTTCCTTCGGTCAGCACTTCGTAAATTACGTCCGCCGAGGAAATCCCGCTTTGCGGGTGCGCGGCGAAGATATTGTTTACAACGACGGCGATCGGCCGTCGGTCGGCGTAGCCTTCGTATATGGGTAAACCCGTCAGTAAGCCCAACGGGCCGGGGTCAGGTTCAGGTTCGGGATCCTCAATCGGTGGTTCGGGATAAGGGTCATCGGGTTCGTCCTCTATGGGGTAGGGGGGGTAAATAGCGGGGACAGGTATTTTTAGTTCGGCGCCGGGCGTTCGATTTTCGGCGTCGGATAATTTTTGCGCGAAGTCATTATCCGCTGCTCCGCCCCGCCCCGAAACCAAAATAACGGTTACGACAATCCCCGCAAAAAAAGCGAGCGAAGCACCCGCTATAATATAGAGGGTCCTTGCCCGCGTTTTGGAAACCGTTTCCCCGCACCAGGCAAAAAAACGCGTACACAAATTTTTAATCGAATCCGTAAAACGGCTCATTAATAGGTTAGCCTTTCCGAAAGATACGCGGCCAATTCCGCAATCGGGACGCGCTCCTGTTGCATACTATCCCTTTCCCGTATGGTTACTGCGCTGTCGGTTTCGGATTCGAAGTCATAAGTGACGCAGTACGGCGTGCCGATTTCATCCTGCCGCCTGTAGCGTTTGCCGATGGAGCCCGTATCGTCGAACTCGCAGTTAAAGTGTTTGGAAAGCTTCTGCCATATGGGCAGGCACGCGTCGCCCAACTTCTTTGAAAGGGGAAGCACGGCGGCCTTTACCGGCGCGATGGCCGGGTGGAAGCGAAGCACCACGCGCGTGTCGGGCTTTTCGGGCGTGCCCAGTTCTTCCTCGTCGTAGGCTTCGCACAAAAGCACCAGCGTCGGGCGTGAAACGCTGATCGACGGCTCTACGCAATAAGGGATATAACGCTTTGTGTTGTCGTTCGTATCGATATAGTGCATGTCCTCGCCGCTGTGCTCCATGTGCTGCTTCAAGTCATAGTCCGTACGGTCGGCGATGCCCCACAACTCACCCCAGCCGAACGGGAACTTGTATTCAATATCCGTCGTGGCCTTGGAATAATGCGAAAGCTGCTCGGGGTTGTGGTCGCGCATACGCAGGTTTTCCTCGGATACGCCCAGGTTCACCAGCCAATCCCAGCAATATTTCCGCCAATATTCGAACCATTCTAAATCCTCGCCCGGTTCGCAGAAGAATTCAAGCTCCATCTGCTCAAACTCGCGGGTGCGGAAGATAAAGTTGCCCGGGGTAATCTCATTACGGAAGGCGTGGCCGATTTGGCATATACCGAAAGGAATCTTGCGGCGGGTGGTGCGCTGTACATTTTTGAAGTTAACGAAGATACCCTGCGCCGTTTCGGGCCGCAGATACGCCGTAGTTTGCTTGTCCTCCGTTACGCCTACGAAGGTCTTAAACATCATGTTAAATTGGCGGATATCCGTAAAATCATGCTTGCCGCACTTGGGGCAGGGGAGCTTGTGTTCATCCACAAAGGCCTTCATTTTATCGGAGGGCCAGCCGTCGGGGTTTTCGTCCAGTCCCTTTTCATGGCAATATTCCTCAATGATCTTATCCGCGCGGAAACGCTCCTTACAGGCGCGGCAGTCCATCAGCGGGTCGTTAAAACCGTCCACATGGCCCGAAGCCTTCCACACGGCGGGGTTCATTAATATAGCGGCATCCAAGCCCACGTTGTACGGGCTTTCCTGCACGAACTTCTTCCACCAGCAACGTTTAACGTTATTTTTCAACTCAACGCCCAGCGGCCCGTAGTCCCACGTATTGGCGAATCCGCCGTAAATCTCCGAGCCGGGGAACACGAAGCCGCGGCCCTTGGCGAGCGCGACGATTTTTTCCATTGTCTTTTCGGATGGATGCATGGTGAAAACCCCTTAGAATGAAATGAAAATGATATGGATTGGAATATATATTTACAACCTTATGTTGTCAAGAAATTACGTTTACCGCAGCGTTATGCTTACGATTTCATTGCTCGTGCCGACGCGTATGGGCGGCCCCCATGTGTTGATACCGGAGGAAACGACAACCTGCGTACGGCTTTGCGCGGTTCGGTGGTAACCATAATGTTGTATAAACATCGCGCGCGTAACGAAATTGATGGGAAACAACTGCCCGCGGTGCGTATGCCCGCAAAGAAGCAAATCCACATATCCGTCATGCTCCGCGATACCGGCGGGGTTATGGTCCATAACGATGATGACCTTATCCTCCCCGATACCGGCGATAATATCGGTTATATTACCCCGCGCGACGTCCCCCGCGTGACCCATCGGCATAACATCGTCACGCCCCACCAAAACGATACGGTCAGCGATGTATACATATTCCTCCCGCAGTACGCGTACGCCGCCGCGCTCCAGCACGTCCATTTTCAAATAAAAATCGTTGCCCGCGTCGTGGTTACCCAGCGCGGCAAAGACGCCGTACGTCGCCTCGATACCCCGCAGCCGTTCCGCAATCAAGTCGGGGTCGCGTATATGCCTAAAACCGCCGTCGAAAATATCCCCCGGTATGCATACGATATCGGGCTCCAGCGCGTTGATGCGCTCCACCCAATACGTCAAGCGGCGCTCGGAGTTAAACCCGCCGAAATGCAAATCGCTTAGCATCACGATAGTAACGGGCGCGGACAGCCCTTCACCGTCAACCCATATGTCGTAATGTACATGGCTAATATTGCGCGCATGGATAAAACCGCCGACGCTCACCGCAAGCGCCAGTAATAAAGCGGCTCCGCCCAACCGAAAACGAAACGCCTCCGACAAGAGCTTATTTATCAACCTTCGGAAAAAGATAATCGAATCCAAAATAACTTGGAACGCGAAATGGTACACAAAGAAAGCGAGCAAACACATCCCCAGCCAACGCACGAACCAAAGCCAAGCGGGGACAAACATGCCGATAGTCGGTATAAAAATATAGATAACATAAACGATTATGTACGCAATTTTATTCATCCGCGGGAACAAAAAGCGCAGCCATGAGAACAGTCGCGTCCCCACATAAGTAAACCCGACGGCTAAAAATAAAATGAATCCTACTCCCGCGATAATCAAATGATTCAAAAATAACTTCCGCCTTTGCATGATTATATAAGTTTATTAACGATTATGGATTATATCAAAATATTTTGCGCCGGACAAATTCTAAGACTTTGTCCGATAAAAATAAAAAACTTCCGTGCTATACTTGTGCCACAGCAAACGACCGAGGCAGCTACGAGCCAAGGACGGGTTTTGCCTTCCCCCAAGGGACCTTCGGGTGCCGATAAAGGGCGCACCGCGCCGCGCCGGCTATTTCTCAAACGTGCGCTGTACCCTGTAACACCGTACCACCCGCACCACCGCAACACCCGCACCACCGCCAAGTCCCAAGGAAGGGGGCGGCGTATCCCGCCAAGAGCTCAGCAGGATACGTAACCCATGTGCACACCTTCCCCAAGGAACGGCAACCAAACCCTCATGAGGCAACGCTTACGTTAACCGGTTACGACGTGACAGAAATAAAAATATCCCCCCATAAGGACCATACGCCTTGTGCAATTGTTTGATTGCGCAAGGCGTTTTTTTGTATATAATCAATACTAAAGCATGAAGAAGCATACAATCATCAGGGGTGGGGTATGACGTTTAACGACGTTATCAATAAATACTGCGAAATCTCCTTTTCCAAACGTGACAAAGGGACGCGCTTCGAGCGGTTGATGCGGGCCTTCCTGTTAACCGACCCCAAGTACGCCCATCAGCTAAAGCATTGCTGGTTATGGGAGGATTTCTTCGCCCGCGGGGAATTGGGCGGTACGGACACGGGCATTGATATCGTAGCCCAAACCCGCAACGGCGAATTTTGGGCGGTGCAATGCAAACTCCGCGATGAAAGCCATTACACGACCAAACCCGAGGTTGACACGTTCCTGTCCACTTCAAGCAGACTGTTTACAAATCAGGAAGGCAATAAAACCGGCTTTTCCCTGCGGGTATGGATATCCACAAACATAAATTGGAACGGCAACGCGGACAACGCGGTATTAAACCAAGCCATTCCCGTAATCCGCATACATACAGGCGATTTGTTAAAATCCCCCGTCGATTGGGAAAAGCTCGAAAACGGCGTACACGGCGAACAAGCGCGGACAAAGCGCCATACCCTGCTTCCCCACCAGTCGGAAGCCGTAAACAAAGCAACGGAATATTTCAAAACCACCGACCGGGGCAAGCTGATCATGGCTTGCGGTACGGGTAAGACCTTCACGGCACTTAAAATCATGGAGCGCGAAGCGGATAATTTCGCGCTCGTTTTGGTTCCGTCAATCGCATTAGTGGGGCAGGTGCTGGGCGAATGGACAACCCATTGCCACAAACCCATAAACGCCGTATGCGTATGTTCCGACCCTAAGATTACGCAAACACGAAACAAAAATAACCACGATATTGACGGATCAAGCGTGGTTGACCTGGCCGCGCCCGCCACCACCGACCCCGAGCGTATTATTAAACTATACAACGGCTTTAATCATGAAAACCCCACAATAATCTTTTCAACCTATCATTCCATCGAAG
Organism: Defluviitaleaceae bacterium; assembly: GCA_009780585.1. GTDB lineage: Bacteria > Bacillota > Clostridia > Lachnospirales > WQUN01 > WQRX01. Next base: position 11,814 of record WQZS01000017.1, read on the forward strand.
CCATTAAGGACGCGCAGGTTTTGGGCTTACCCCCGTTTGGCTTAATCGTATGCGACGAAGCCCACCGCACCACGGGCGTCACCCTATCGGGGGAGGATGAGTCCGCTTTCGTCCGCGTCCACGACAATGACTATATAAAAGCGAAAAAACGGCTCTACATGACCGCCACCCCAAAATTTTATGATAATAATAGTAAAGATGAGGTTAAAAAGCATTCTGCCGTGCTTTGTTCTATGGATGACGAATCAATTTATGGTAATGAAATTTATAAAATTAATTTTGGTGATGCAGTACAAAAAGAACTCCTGGCAGATTACAAAGTATTGGTGCTGACTGTGAAGGATGAGGATATACCGGTATCTTTGTTGGAATCTATCGCAAATATAAATGCAAAAACACCAAAAGGAAAAAAACCTATATTAGAAGCGGACGATGGTGGAAAGATAGTCGGTTGTATAAATGCTCTTTCAAAACAAGTATGGGGAGAAGGTAGCGAAAATATAACGGATATTGACCCCAAACCTATGAAGCGTGCTGTAGCATTTTGCCGAAATATATTAGCATCAAATGCATTGGTTAACCTTTTTAATGAAAAAACTATTGGGTATATTAACGCGTTACCCGCAGAACAAAGGAACAAAATCGTGGGTGTCGAAGCACAACATATAGACGGTAGCATGAATGCTCCAATGCGTGAAGCGAAAATAAATTGGTTAAAAAATGAATCCGATTCCACCGTTGTCCAATTAGAAACACCGTGTAAAATTCTAAGCAACGTACGTTGTTTAAGCGAAGGGGTGGACGTACCCGCATTGGATGCAATTATATTCTTTTCTTCACGTACTTCTAAAATTGATATCGTACAATCTGTGGGGCGTGTAATGCGTAAGTCAGATGGGAAAAAATACGGTTATATTATAATACCTGTAGTCGTTCCATCTTACGAAACCCCTGATGATGTGCTGGACAACCATTCCCGCTATGGCGTAATTTGGGACGTATTAAATGGCCTACGCACCCACGATGAACGCTTCGAATCTAAAATCAATAAAATCGAATTAAACAAAAACTGCGAAGAAAGTCTTTTGATTTGTGGTTTATTTAATAATAAAACCTCTAGCGAAAATAGTTCCACAATCGATATACCCAACCCCGCATCCATGTATGTGCAAATGTCCCTCGAAAATTTCCGCCAATTGCAAAGCATCATCTACGCCCGCATTGTTAAAAAAGTAGGTTCCAAGCCTTATTGGGAAGAATGGGCGAAATCCGTCGCCGACATAGCCGAACGGCAAATCGCACACATCACCGAAGCCGTGCAAGCGGAGGGTATGAAGGAAACGTTTAGCGAATTCTTAATTGAAATGCGTTCCAGCATCGATTCCGGCATAACGCCGGAACGCGCCATCGAAATGCTGGCGCAGCACATGATTACCGCGCCCGTATTCGACGCGCTGTTTGAAAATTACGCCTTCGCAAAGAATAACGCGATTTCCATTGCCATGGATTTGTTATTGGACGAGCTCCGCCAAAAGAGTAACCTCGCGGAGGATACGAAGGAGTTGCAAGCTTTCTACGACACCGTACGCATGAAGGCGAAGGGCATCGACAACGCCAAAGGACGGCAAAAGGTCATCGTCGAGCTGTACAACAACTTCTTCAAAACCGCGTTCAAAAAGATGACCGAAATGCTCGGCATCGTCTACACCCCCGTGGAAGTAGTGGACTTTATCGTACGCTCCGCCGACGATGTGCTGCGCGCGGAATTTGGGCGCGGGCTCACGGACGAAGGGGTAAACATCTTCGACCCCTTTACCGGCACGGGGACGTTCATCACGCGGCTTTTTGAATCGGGCTTGATTAAAAAAGAGGATTTACCCCGCAAATACGCAAGCGAAATCTTCGCCAACGAAATCGTCTTGCTCGCCTATTACATCGCCAGCGTCAACATAGAAAACACCTACCACGACGCGGTGGGCATCGACGAATACCAACCCTTCGGCGGCATTGCCCTCACCGATACCTTCCAAGCATGGGAGGAGAGCGGCATCGCCTTCAGCCACTTCGACCAGAACTGCGAACGCTTGAAGCGACAAAACGAATCCCCGATAACGGTTATTTTCGGCAACCCGCCGTATTCCGTCGGGCAGAAGTCGGCTAACGACGATGCGAAAAATAAGGAATACCCCACGCTTGATGTTTCCATATCCGAAAGCTACGCGAAATTATCAACGGCGGTGAATAAAAACGCCCTCTACGACAGCTACATACGGGCTTTCCGTTATGCCACCGACAGGCTGCGCGGCGGCGACGGGATTGTATGCTTCGTATCCAACGGCTCGTGGCTGGACGGCAACAGCACGGCAGGGTTTAGGAAATCCTTGGAACGGGAATTTGCGAAAATATATGTATTTAACCTGCGGGGGAACCAACGCACCAGCGGGGAATTGAGCCGTAGGGAAGGCGGAAAAATATTCGGCAGCGGGTCACGTACACCTGTGTCGGTTACATTATTAGTTAAGAGGCAAGGGTATGAAGAAAAGGCAGAAATCTTGTATAGCGATATCGGGGATTATTTAAAGCGGGAAGAAAAATTAGACATACTCGCGAAGCGCGGAACCTTTGCAAATGTTGATATGGAACTCGTACGGTTGGAACCCAACGAACACGGCGATTGGATAACCGGACGCGATGAAGCGTTCGGGCAGTTTATACCGCTGGCGAGTGAAAAGAAGTTTGATGTTGGGGCGCAGAGTTTTTTTGTGGTTGAATCTAATGGTATGCAAACAAATCGTGATGCTTGGGTGTACAACTTTTCGTTAAACATTATAAAAAATAAAATAAAAAAGATGATAGAGTTTTATAATTCACAAATAGGTAAAGTTGAACCTGATAATGATGATAAAAAAATATCATGGTCAAGTTCATTATTATCGAATTATGAACGTGGACAAACGGTTAATTATGAAGAAAAGAATATAAAAACTGCATTATATCGACCGTTTAATTTTCAAGCATTATATTATGGTGAGTTTATGATTCATCGTCGTGGGCAATTTAATGAATTTTTTCCAACAAAAGATTCAAAAAATTTAATAATTATGACATGTGGTATTGGAGCATCAAAAGATTGGTCTGTAATAATATCGGACAAAATAGTTGACGTTCAAGCTATGGCAAATGGTAAGTGCTTCCCCCTTTACTACTACGAACCCACCCAACCCAAAAGCAAAAACGCAATCATACAAACCCAAATGACCCTCGACGAAACCGATGTCGAACCCGAATACATCCGCAAAGACGGCATCAGTGACTTCATATTCAACCAAGCCCGCACGCGCTACGGGCGCAACCTCACCAAAGAGGATATCTTCTATTATATATATGGCTTTCTCCATCATCCCGCATATCGCACAACCTTCGCCGATGACTTAAAAAAATCCCTTCCCCGCATTCCCTTAGTGGAAACCGCCGAGGATTTTTGGGTGTTTTCCAAAGTCGGCCGCGAACTTGCACATCTTCACCTCAATTACGAAAACGAACCACCCCCACCCGAGGTCACCGTCAAAGGCGACCGTTCCCGCCTGCACGTAGAAAAGATGCGCTTCCTTTCCAAGGAACGAAGGGACATCATCCTCTACAACCCCCACATCACCATCGAAAACATCCCGCCCAAAGCCTACGAATACATCGTCAACGGCAAATCCGCCATCGACTGGCTCATCGAACGATACCAAATCAAAACCGACAAAGCCAGCGGCATCACCAACAACCCCAACCATTACGCGGAGGAAAATAACAAGCCGTCGTATATCTTAGATTTATTATTGTCGGTAATTGCTGTAAGCGTAAAGACGCAGGGGATAATAAAAAATTTACCAAAAGTCTTAATAGATAAAACACAAAGCGAGGAAAAATAAAATGAAAATTCAAATAATAAATTATGAAGGTTTAGATAAAAACTTAAGTGAAGAAAAATTTATTATAAATAAAATAAGTAAACCTTTATCATTAGATGAATATGATATAAATATTATTGATTTGCGTTCTAGTGAATTGTGGAAAAATGATAACCATAATTATAATTCAATCAATTGTATAAATGACTTTATAAATCTTAAAATTATGATAGAAAATACCAAAAAAACTAATATTATATTAGTTTTCCCACAAGATAATTATTTTAAATATGGAAAATCATATGATAGTGGTAAATCACGATATATTTATATAAGAAATATTGAATTAAAAAACATGCTTACCGAAGTAAAAATAGATATAATACATAAATTAATGCCAAATTCAATACAAATCAATATTTATGACCTTAAATATGAAAATACTACAACTATAATTGAAGATAAAAAGTTCATAGCTGCATTTTATTTTACTGATTTAAATAATATATTGACAACATCACGAATTAGCGAAAAAAATACAACGATAAAAGCGTCTGAGCGTTTATTTTTTACAACTTTAAATATATTCGAAGAAACAGAGCATGTAATTACTTTTATAAATAAATGTTGTATCAAACGAGAAATATATCCACAATGGTTAATTGATTATCCCGTTTTAGATGATGATATGCAAAATGAAATAATAAAGAATAATACGAATATCATAAATGAATTAAAAAATAAAGTTGAAAATGCAAATAATATTATAAATGAAAATTTAGAAATAAAATCAATTTTATTTACAAATGAAGGTGATTTAATAAAAACGGTTTTTACAATTATTGAAAAAATTTTGAACGTAGATTTATCAACATTTATTGATAGTAAAAAAGAAGATTTTCTTATTTCAATTAATGATAACCTTGAATTTATTGGTGAAATAAAAGGAGTTTCATCAAATATAAAAAATGAACATATTTCCCAATTGGATGTTCATTATCAATCCCGTTTAGACGTTTTGAAAGATATAAATACAATAAAAAAAGTTAAAGCTATTTTAATAATAAATCCATTAAGAACAACTCCGATAAATGAAAGAAAACCTGTTCATAATGATCAAATAATATTAGCAAAAAGAAATGGATCTCTTATAATCGAAACAAAAATACTATTAAAAATATTTGAATTGTTTTCTTACAATAAAATTTCTTCATCTGAATGTATTGAATTATTTAATAATGAAATAGGATTATTAACACATGATATTATAGAAAAATATGTAAAAAGAAATTGAAGGAAAAGTAGAAATAACATACTCGCATACTAGAGGTGAATAAATAATTGAAGTTTGAATGGGATTCAAATAAAAAAACGCAATAAAATACACCGTAACATTTTAAATACACGGAACGACAAAGTACAGGTCAAATTATTTCCGTTTGGAGATTAAAATGTCGGTAATGAAATTTGCAAAAAGTAATGATTATGAAAATATTTATATATAGGCAAATGGAAAGGTTGGGATATATTCGAGCCTATACTGCACAATGAAGAAATTTATTTACAGGAGTACCCTTGCTGATTATGAAAAAAGGTTCCATAATCAGAATGTCAACAGCGGAAGAGACATACGAACAGCAGAGGACGAAGAAAACGTTTTCAATGACAAAAACGCGATAACTTTGGAAGATATCATCCTAAGATGTTTTAATAAATGAATTATAAGAAGATAATCGATCCCGTCGTTTTTTTGCAAGCCCATTTTTCAAGGGCGTTCATGAAGCGTCATAATTTGACAACGCGGGAATTTTTAGATTTGGATAGGGAAAAGGACATTATAGGATTTTTTCGGGTTGGATATGAGCCTTTTCATTTAACGGGTGACGAAGGCGTACTTGAGGAAATGGATGCCTATGTATATAAAAAATAACGAGGAGGTAAAACCATGAGCACATTCCCCCCAACCATAACAGCCATCACCAATGATTTACTTCGCAATACACAAAATATCATGGGTGATAAACTCCGTAGAATTATCCTCTATGGGTCATATGCAAGGGGTGATTACAAGGAATATTCTGATTTGGATATTATGGTACTTGCGGATTTTGCGGAAAATGAATTTAAATCATTTGAACGTGAAATTGACAAAGTGGCAAGCGATATTGGACTTGAAAACGATATAATCGTATCTGTGATGTTAAATAATGAAAGTCTTTTTATAAACAGACTGCCCATATCCCCATTTTATCGTAATGTGTTGGCGGAAGGAGTGGAAATATATGCAGCAGCTTAGCGATATATCAAAATACAGATTTGAGCAGGCGGAACAATGTTTGGAAACGTCGAAGGCAAATATTTCGCTGGAGGATTATAAAAGTGCGGCAAACCGTTCTTATTATTGTATTTTTCACGCTATGCGAAGTGTAATGGCATTAAAAAATGTAGATTTTAAGAATCATGGACAAGTAATCGGATATTTTCGAAAAGAGTTTATAAAAACTAAAATATTTCCAAAAGAAATGTCCAATATAGTTGACATTCTTTTTAAAGTAAGAAATAAAAGCGATTATGATGATTTCTATATTATTAGTAAAGAAGATGTAACAAATCAATTAACATCTGCGGATTTCTTTCTCGGTGAAGTACGAAAATACCTTGATAAACAAAATTTGTATAACGAATGTTAAGAGGAATGTAGTGAAAATACAATTTCATAAAGCTATCTTCATCATATTATGCATGATCATCCTCACCGCCTACTTCCTCCCCGCGGTGCATTTGACCTTTACCATATTTACAATTGAGCGCGGGACGAGTTTTAGCTTGGCGACTTTTTTTGATTCCGATGAGGGTTCGTTTAACCTTGATTTATCGGGTACGGATTTTTCCACGTTTATATCCGACAGCGATGTGGTATCCGATATCGGCCTTCGCGTGGGGTTTGGCGTGGGGGCGTATTTTACGGCGTTGCTGATGGTTGCGGCGGTGTTTGTTCTTGTGTTGTTTAACCGTTTGGAGCGCGGGTGCATTTTGTTGGTTGCGTTGTCGCTGGGATTGTACGCGGCGGCGGGGCGGGTTATCCTTAGCGTGGAGGCGTTGGCCAATCGGACGTTAAACGAAGCGGTTGAGCGGTTGCTGGGTTTCTTCGCGCGGTTTATACCTATATCTGATATGATAGGGATAAGGTTGGGTTGGGGTTATTGGCTTACGCTTGCCGCGATGGGGGCGTTGCTCGTTTCCCAAGTTACATATGTTTTATATATAGGGAAGAGGGATGTATCGCATGAATGAGCTATGGTACGACCGCGAAGCCGCCAATTGGGACGAGGCGTTGCCGCTGGGTAACGGGCGCATGGGGGCGATGGTATTTTCCGGCGCGGTTAATGAACGGTTAGCCCTTAACGACGATACGTTGTGGTCGGGCTTCCCCCAATCGCACGATGTACCCGGCGCGGCGGAGGAATATAAGCGTGCCCGCGGTATGGCCATGGAAGGTAAATACAGGGAAGCGCAAACGCTTATCGAGGATAAATTCTTGGGGAAAAACACGCAGCGTTACCTGCCCTTGGGTGATTTGCTGTTGGAAATGCCGCAAGCGCACGCCGACCATACGGATTACCGCAGAGGCTTGGATATCGGAAACGCCGTTTCCTCCGTGCGGTATACGGCGGACGGCGTTATTTATTATCGGGAAGCGTTTATCAGCCACCCCGACCAAGCGTTGGTGATGCGGATATGGGCAGACGCGCCGGGTAAGGTTACTTTTACGGCACGGTTGGCGTGTCAGTTAAAATCCGTAATTTCCGCGCAAGGTTGTCAAATTACGTTGGAAGGACAAGCGGACCCCGCTAACGATCCCGACCCGGCAAAGCAAGGGATGGCGTTTATTGCAAAGGCGTTTGTAAAAACGACGAACGGGATGATAACGGCGGGAGATGACGCGTTATATGTTAAAAACGCGGACGAAGCGGTTATCCGCATGACATGGCGTACGAATTTCTTTGACGCGTTCACGCCGCCGATGTTGGGTAACATACCCCACCGCGATATTTGTGATAAAGACATGATTAACGCGTTGGAACTGGATTATGAGGCACTAAAAACCCGCCATATCAAGGATCACCAATCCCTGTTCAATCGGGTGGACATCCGCTTTTGTACGGATGAAAACATATCCAAGGATAACCTGACCCTTCCCGAACGGCTTGCCAAATGGGAGGAAGCCGAAAACGATACGGATTTATTCGCGCTGTTGTTCCAATACGGGCGGTATCTGATGATCGCGGGTTCGCGCGCGGGTACGAGGCCGTTAAATTTGCAAGGGATATGGAGCCACCACATTTGGCCGCCGTGGAGCGGTAATTATACGGTCAATATTAATACCGAAATGAATTATTGGCCCGCAGATGTCACCAATTTAGCGGAATGTCACGAGCCGCTGCTGTCATTCACCCGTGTGCTGCGCAAAACCGGTGCGAAAACAGCACGCGAACATTACGGCGCGCGCGGTTTTACGGTACACCACAATACCGATTTGTGGGGCATGTCCACGCCCGTTGCCAAGGGTGATACCTTCGGCGCGGCGCGCTGGGCTTTTTGGTCGTTGGCGGGGGGATGGCTGGCCAACCACGCGTTTAACCACTACCTGTACACCCGAAACGATGCCTTCCTGTGGGAAACCGCTTGGCCCGCGGTACGTGACGCGGCGCGGTTTTTCTTGGATGTATTGACTGAAGATACGGACGGGACGTTTATCTTCGCCCCTTCCACTTCGCCCGAGAATGACTTTACGCACGACGGCGGGCAGCTTGCCGTGTGCAAGACGACAACCATGACGACGGCGATCATCAAGGAAACATTAATTAATGCGATTTATTGTTGTGATAAATTAAAAACGGAAAGCTGCCTTATCGAAAAGTATAACCTTCCCCCGCATCCGGAAGCCGATTTTTACGTTAAAGCCGCCGAAGCACTCGTAAAGTTCCCCGTTTATGGAATCGGCCAACGAGGCGAACTGTTGGAATGGAGCGAGGAACTGCCCGAGCATGAACCGTGGCACAGACACACATCCCATTTATATCCCCTGTACCCCGGGCGGGAAATCGAAGCGGGTACGGCATTGGCCGACGCTTGCCGCAAGACACTTGACTTGCGCGGCGATGAAAGCACGGGATGGGCCTTGGCGTGGCGGATCAATCTGTTCGCGCGGTTGCGTGACGCGGAGCGGGCGTTTTCCTTCTTAAAGATGCAGTTGCGCCCGAGCGAGGGATGGCGGGGCGGCTGTTATCCCAATCTGTTCGGCTCGCATCCGCCGTTTCAAATTGATTCCAACTTTGGCGCAACGGCGGGTATTGCGGAAATGCTCTTACAAAGTAAGCCCGATAACACGATTTATTTGCTCCCCGCATTACCCAAAGCGTTGGGCAACGGTTATGTACGCGGTTTGCGGGCGATGGGCGGCGTAACGGTGGATATGGAATTCGAAGGAGCGGTACTAACGAAAGCGGTTTTAACCTTGGATTCACATATCCTCGCGCAAGACTTCACCGTGGTATACGAAGGTAAACACACACCTTTACGGTTAAGCCCCGGTCAGGCAGCGGTTTTTACCCCGTGAAGGTAATCATTCCCAAACATTCCGGTTTTTGCTACGGCGTAAAGCGGTCGGTTAAGGAAGCGTATGCCTTGGCGGAAAAAGGCAATGCTTATATGTACGGCGAAGTCGTACACAATCCCGTCGTGATGGAAAATCTTCAAAAATGCGGATTGACATGGGTGCGGGACCTGTCGGAGATTCCGATGGATTCCGCCGGAATTAGTAAATTATTAATCCGCGCCCACGGCGTACCCGCGTCCGTATTAGTAAAAACGGCCGAACGCGGGATCGAAGCCGTGGACATGACTTGCCACCACGTAAAAAAAATCCACGCGATCGTGACGTATGCCTCGGCGCGCGGAATGGACGTGATCGTGTGCGGCACGCACGGCCATCCCGAAGTGCAGGGCCATATCAGCCGCGTTACGACGAAGGTTGTTGTCGTACAGGATTTAGAAGAAGCGCGGCGGATAATTCCGGCGCTGGCATTTTCGAAGGACGGCGTTTGCTTGGTGGCGCAAACCACGTATAATAAAAGAACCTACGAGGAAATACACACATTCTTGGCCAACGAATGTAAAAACATGCCCTTTTTGGAACCGCATAACACGATTTGCGACGCCACCGCCCTCCGCCAGGACGAAATCCGTGAACTCGCGAAAACCGCTGACGCCTGTATCATTGTGGGCGGAAAAAACAGTTCCAACGTGACCAAGCTGTACGAAATCGCGCGAGAATATTGCGCCCGCACCCAACACATCGAATCAGCCGATCAACTTAATCACGATTTATATATAGGCGCGGAAACCGTCGTTATCGCGGGGGGGGCATCCACCCCAAATGAAAGCGTGCAAGAAGTAGCGCGGAAGGTGTCAATGGCGTAACGCCAGCCGAACGATTGCCTCGCATCCGCCCAAAGCGACCGAACGCAGTTCCAACTCGCCGTTCATTTGCTCCAGCAGCCACCGCGCAATCGGTAACCCTAGGCCGTTCCCCCGGGGTTTTTTACTGTGGCCGTGCGTTTCCGAATAGCCGGGGCCGTTATCACGGATGGTGACGGTTGCGCAGCCGTTTTCCGCCGCGGCGCAGAGGGTGACTTCGGGATAGGGGTTGCCTTCGCCGCTTACGGCTTCCAGAGCGTTTTTAATCAGGTTCGAAAGCACCATACGTACGCTCATTTCGCGGGCGCGTATGGTAAGCGGCGCATGACCGGGGGTCAAATGGAATCGAACCCCCGGCCAAGCGGCTTGGTACATGGTAAAGACTTCTTCCAAAACATCTTGCAAATCGAAATCGAACGCCAGGGGTTGGCCGTATGCCGCGCCGAGCATTTCCTGCGCCAAGTCAACGATGGTGTTAAGCGCGTTTTCGATATGCAGGAGGCTTTTCCCGCTGTCATCGGCCCCGGCGCGTATCAATTGGATGTGCGCCAAGGCAAGCGCCGCCGGGTTTTTAATTTCGTGGGCCAATACTGCTGTCATGCCGCCGAAAGCGGCTTCGTCCGTCAACGGCATATTCCTATCTCCTGGGCAGCAGTAAGGTGTTACCCGCGACGATGTGGTTGGGGTTGGCGATGTCGTTAAGCACGATGATGTCGTCTACGCGGCTTGCGTCACCGAAGAAATACGTGCTGATCCAAATCAAGCTGTCACCCGGTTGGATTACGTATACGAGGGGGATTTCGGGGAAGGCGCGGTTGTCGGGTACGAGCGCGGCGGGTGTGGTTTCATTCGAAGCGGAGGCGTCCTGCGGCGGCGGGGTTGCGGGGGGGAGTGTGGCGGGCGGCAGTTCACCCGTTTGCGGGCCCGCGGGCGCGTTCGGATCGTGGGTCGGTACGGGGGAGGGGACAACGCTTATCGGGTCTTGCTCGGCGAAGACGGGGGTCAAGCCTTCGGTGTGCATCTGCGCGAGCAGGTTACGGTAGCCCGTGGTAAGGAACTGGATTTCCGTTTCCATACGCTCGATGCGGTCGGCGTTGCGTACCAATTCGAACCCCATGACGAAGACGATCACGAGCAATACCGCGCACAGGCTCCCCATCAATTGCAACGGACGGCGGGGTAACATGGCGCTCCGTTTGCGCATACGCTGGTTAGCATAACGGCTCGGGGTACGCAAGGCTTCCTCGGCTTCCTCCTGCTCGGCCGAGCGGTAGGCGGAATAGCGCGGGGCTATCAAGGGGGGTGGTTCCTCCTCGGCTTGTTCCTCGGAGGGGGTAAATTCCGCCAGTTCGAGTTCGTCCTCGGTGTACATAGTGGGTTGGATATCGATGAACGTCGGAGCCTTGGCGGTATAGTCCATCGCTTTATTGGCCAGCATGTATTCGTGCATGTTTATGTTTTTGTCATAGTAGATGAAGTAACCGCCCAGCTCCGCCATGCGGTCGTTCGGCGTCATGGCGTTGGGATTGGGCGCGTAGAAGGCGTTGGCGCGCTCCAACGGGTCGGTGACGAACATGACTTGGTACGCCTTACGGAACTGGCGGAGGTGATACGCGGCGTAGTGCTGGTTAAGGAATGTACCGTAGCTGGGTTGTGATTGCATCCAGCCGATGATTTCCATGCCGTTAAAGTGTTCCTCCAGCATTTGCTGCGCGTAGTCCACACTTTTTTCGGAAAAACGGAGGAAGCCTTCATTTTCCTCCGTATGCTTGCCGTGAATCGCGCCGTTGACGAACACGATGGGCTGGCCGTCGATGACGAGATGCCGCCCCACAAGGAAGGCCAGCCGCTCGCTGTAGCCCCCCGCTTCCGCGTACTGATGTAAAAACGTACAGACGTAATCCTCGACGTAAATGCGCAGCCCGTCACCGATCGAGCCGATTTGCTTTATGTTGGTAGGCAATGTAAAATCGCTCATACCCCCACGCTCCTTTGCTTGCTGTTTGATAAAACAAGCCTAACAAGCGTGTGCCGCGATAAATGGAAAAACCTGGTGCGGGTCGTCTTATTTTTGCAAGCAAAAAGTGTTATATAACGACAGGGAGGTCCCCTATGTACGAAATCTACATGCGCAATAAGAAAATCGTTGACCGCATGGCATTTTTCACGTTAATCACTTTCTTGGTGTACGCGCTCTTTACTTTCTTGTGGGTATATCTGTCACCGTTTTTCTTCGGGCTGATCATCGCCTTAATCATGGAACCGCTCATCCGATTCATGTTAAAACGCTTCAGGTTCAAACGCTGGATGGCGGCTTTGCTGTGCTTGCTCATCTTTATGGCGGCGGCGGCCAGCTTGGGCGCGTGGCTGGTGAATACGCTTATCCGCCAAATCGGTTCCTTCGTTGAGGGCGCGCCCGTGCATATCGAGGAAATCGCGTACCGAACCGACGCTTGGATCGCGCGTGTCGCGGCCGGATTGCCGGATTCGATTACGTTGCTTGATTTGCAAGATACGCTCCTTTCCATGGTGATGGGCTTATTCGGCAATTTGGTACAGGACCAAGCCCCGCGCTGGGCGGCGGCCGTACCGGATTTCTTGATCAACGTGATCCTTACGCTGGTGAGCGCGTATTTCTTTATGGCGGACAGGGAGCGTATTTTTAAGGCCGTTGCGAGGAATTGCCCGAAGGGCTTGGCCGGCCACTTCCGCCAAACGGGTAAGAGCTTTTCCGCGGCGTTGCGGGGTTATTTGCGCGCGCAATATATATTGATGTCCATGGTGGGGATCATTGGTATTATCGGTTTATTGATCATCCGCAGCCCGTTCGCGCTGTTGTTGGGTCTTTTGTTGGCGGTATTGGACTTTTTGCCTATCGTGGGCGCGGGGTCAATATTGATACCGTGGGCGTTGATTTCGTTTATCACAAGCAACCCGAGCCAGGGTGTCAGCTTATTGATTATTTACGGCGTCATTACGGTTACGCGGCAGGTATTGCAACCGAAAATCCTGGGTGATCAAATCGGCGTGCATCCGCTGGTGTCGCTGATGTCGATCTTTATCGGTTTCCGTTTATTCGGCTTATTGGGTTTGATCATCGGGCCTACGTTGGTGATGCTGTTGTTCGCGGCGCATCAGGGGGAAGAGGAAATGGATGCATAAAATTCTGCTGTGCGAGGACGAGGAAAATATCGTATCGTTTTTGCGCGCGGAATTGGAACACGACGGCTTCCGCGTGGATACCGCGCCGGACGGCGGCGAAGCGATGCGGTTATTTACGGAAAACGAATACGACTTGATTCTTTTGGATATCATGCTCCCCGTGAAGAACGGGCTGGAATGTTTGCGCGAAATGCGTAAGACAAGCCGTGTCCCCGTCATCATCCTCACCGCCCGCAAAGAAGTGTACGATAAAGTCGCCTTCCTTAACGCCGGGGCGGACGATTACGTGACGAAACCCTTCGACACGCTGGAGTTGATCGCGCGTATCAAACGGAATATTACCCGCAGAGGGGTTGCGCCTTCGCAGGGCCTACATATATATAAGGACGGCTATCGTGCGGTTGTGGCGGGAAGCGAATTAAAGCTGACGAAAACGGAGTTTGAAATTCTGTTATTTTTGTATGAAAACGCGGATAGGGTGAAAACCCGTGAGGAAATCATCCGCGCCGTGTTAGGCGATTTTTACGGTGAATCGAACGTCGTAGATGCCAACATCAAAAATATCCGCGCCAAAATCGCTGCGCTGACCGAGGTTGAAATCATCCAAACCGTGCGCGGCAAGGGTTACGCGGTACGTTTATGAAGAAAACGCTTACCCGTTCCGCCCGCTTGACGCTGTTCTCCACGGCGGTGATAACGGTCGTCATGTTTTTCGTGCAAGTGATTCTGCTTGAAGGTATAAATATAGTATCACCTTATATCGCGCTCTTGATCGCGCTGCCTATTACCGTATTGGCGGCGTTTTTCGTCAGCTCCCTCATCATTGACCGTGCGCTCAACCCCATCCGCCTAATGATCGAGCGCATCCGCGAAATCGGCAACATGAACTTTTCAAAGCCCCTCGTGGCTTACGGCGAAGGCGAGGATGTGCGCGAATACGCGGCCGCTTTCAACCAAATGGCATACCGGCTCAACGACTACATCGAACGGCAAAAACGTTTTATTTCCGACGCGTCCCACGAACTGGCAACACCCATCACCATCATTAACGGCCACGCGGACATGCTCCTGCGCTGGGGGGCGGAAAACCCGCAAACACTAGAAAGCGGACTGACGATTATAAAACGTGAAGCCCTGCGCATGAATGACCTCGTGGACAGCTTACTTATGCTCGCCCGCAGCGATTCGGGCAAGCAGGTATACGATTTTAAGGAAACGGATATAACCGAACTCCTGGAGGAAAGCATCGCCGAAGCGCGGCTCATCGCACCGGAGTTTTTATTTGAATCAAGCATCATCCCCGATCTTTCCGCGGTGATCGATAATGTCGCGGTCAAACGCGTGATGCGCATTATATTTTCCAACGCTATCAAATATAGTGAAGATAATAAACGCATAACTGTAACCGCACGCGCCTCCCACGGCATGGTACATGTAACCGTAAGGGACAAAGGTATCGGCATCCCCGCCGAACATCTGCCCCGTATCTTCGAACGCTTCTACCGCGCGGACGCCTCCCGCACGCAGAAAACTGGCTCCAGCGGCTTGGGGCTCGCCATTGCCCGGGAAATTATTACGGCGCATGGCGGGGAGATACGCGTGGAAAGCGTGTCGGGGGAGGGGACGGAGGTTGCGTTTAATATATAGATGCGCGGCTATATATTTTGATTATATTTAAGGTATATATGGATATTTCCATCGTGGCTACCCTATTATTTACGGGTAGCTATTTTATTTTAAAAGGAGAGAACCTATATGTACACAATCCGAAAAGATCGGATTTACCCCCGCGCCCGACGCGGTCGCATGGGTGTGGTATGAAAAGGAAGAAGCGGAAGAATAAAACCGTATATATCCCTAAACAAGAGAATGGAGACATCAAATGCGGTTCTTATCATCAATGTTGCTATTATTTTTATTATTCTTAATCACGGCTTTACCCGTTTACGCCGCGGAAAGTCAAACCCCGTCAGGTATACCCTTTTCAGAATTGGAAACCCGAATCGACGCGCTCATGGACGAACACATCGGCACCGCCGTTCCGGGTGCCGCCGTCGTCGTGGTGTACGAGGGTAAAATTATATTTTCCCGCGGTTACGGTTGGGCGGATATCGGTGACCGGATTCCGGTTGACCCGGCAAAAACGGTGTTTGAATGGGGTTCGATCAACAAAACCTTCGTATGGGTCGCTGTCATGCAATTGGCGGAACAAGGGTTATTGGATTTGGATGCGGACGTTTGTATTTACCTGCCCGATACCTTTCGCTTTGACAAACCGTTTACCCTGCGGGATTTATTGAACCACAGCGCGGGCTTCGCGGATTTATTGCTGGGCTTGTTCGTGGACGAACAAACCTTAACGCGGTTCGGCACCCTGGAGGAAACGTTGCTTGACCTACAGCCGCCGCAGATTTTTACGCCGGGTACGGTGAGCGCATATTCCAATTGGGGTTCCGCTTTGGCAGCCTTCATCGTGGAGCGCGTCGACGGGCGGGATTACACCGTGTTTGAACGGGAAAGCATCCTAATCCCCGCAAACATGCGTAACACGATGAACCAACCTGATTGGTTCGGGAATTCGTCCTTCCTCGCGAACAAGACAAGCGGGTACATATCGGACGGGGAAGGCGGTTTTCGGGATGGCGGGTGGGCGCACGTCCCCCTGTACCCCGCCGGCGCGATAAACGGGACGGCGGAGGATTTAGCGGCTTTCATC
The DNA here is from genome assembly GCA_009780585.1 of Defluviitaleaceae bacterium. Classification (GTDB taxonomy): domain Bacteria; phylum Bacillota; class Clostridia; order Lachnospirales; family WQUN01; genus WQRX01. The sequence continues at coordinate 28,071 of WQZS01000017.1, forward strand.
ATCGCGCTCACGCCGCCAATGGGTGAACCCGGGCCTCTGTTCACCCATGCGGATACGTTGGGTACCCTGTTTGCCCCAAGCTCTTTGGATCACACAAATTACCCGGGGACGCGTCACGGTTTCCTGTCGTATCCCGGTATTTTACCCGCTTTTGGGCATAGCGGCGGTACGGTGGCGTTCCGCACGGATTTCGTTTTGGTGCCCGAAACGCGCTTTGGGTATGTCCTGCTCACCAATGCCGTCGGCGGTATGGAGCCTATGCTTTCCGTCCATGAATTGCTCCTGGGAAGCCCGCAAACGGCTGTACCGGTTGCCGGGGACGGCTTGCCCGATGTGGAAGCGTTGGCGGGTTGGTATATTTCCGCGCGCCGATACCACGGCAACTTTTTGGAATTCGTCAGCTACGCGGGGCTTGCCTCGTCACAAATGGTACGCGTAAGCGCGTTGGATGAAAATAAAATCCGGCTTTCGTCGGGTGGGCTTGGGTCGGCGGTATATGTGCAAACGGAGCCGTATGTATTCGATATCCTGGATGCATCGGATGGCCCGCTCTTCGCCGCGCGTTTGCCCCAACTACGTTTTCGGGTGGAGGAGGGCGTACCCCGCATCCTCTTGGGCGACGGCGGCGACTTTACGGCCTTGCCGAAGGGGCGTACGATGCCGTTCCTTATCGCAAGCCTAACGATTGTTTTGGTAAGCGTGGTATATTTTCTCGTTACGCCGATTGGCCTGTTAATCATGTTCTTTGTACGCCGGAAAAAAATAATTGTACGTACGCGCTTCGATTATCTAAGTGCGGGGTTTTTATTTTCGGGTGCGGCGCTTGTACTTAACAACTTACTGTTGTTCATGCTTTTCGGGATGAATCCGTTCCGTACGGCTACCGAGGTTGCACCTTTCATTTGGATGAATTATGTGTTGACGGGTATCACGGTATTATTCTTTGCCGCAACGGTCGGGTTTTGGCGAACATCGGGAGAGGCAAGAGGTAAACGCAAAGCGTTGTTTATCGCAACAGCCGTATTCGCGGCGGTGTTTATCGTGATTTTATTTGACTGGAATTTTTATGTACCTGTATAAACCCATCACATATCTTCATCAAACCTTCATAAATCCCACAGGATTTCTTCATGATTGACAAATTATAATACGGGTGACTTGTGAATAAATAACTCGCAAGTCACCCGTTTTAGGTAATCAATCTTAAGGAGGATGATGGGTATGACAAGGTTCGCGTTGGGTAAGGGGTTATTTTTACTGGCGTTTGTCTTCGTGATTTTGGTTGCGTCGGATTTCGGCAATCCAAGGTATCTTCCTAATCTTTTGGATATACCGACGTTTGTATGGTTCTTGCTGGTACTCGCCGGGGTAATCATAATCACCGGGGAATTCAAAACCTTCGTCGCCGCCATGAACGCGCTTCTTTCGAAGAAGTACGTCATTTCCGCGCACACCCAGGAAAAAGCCGTGCGTTTGTTTAAGCTGATGGGCAAATCAATAGTGTACGCTATCGTCGTCAACGTGGCGATAATGATGAGTATGATATTAATAAGGGTGGATGATTTTGATTTCTTGGGGCCGATGATTTCGGTTGTGTTATTATCCGTAGCTTACGGCGGGTTGTTTAACCTGATGCTTGTCAACCCCGCCGTCAGCCTGTTGGAATCGCGTCATAACGCGCAAGTGAAAACCGTCATCAGCGAACGCCAAGTCATCGACAAGCTGCTCGAGCTTTGCTACCGCCAAGGCATCACCCCGGAAGAAATCATAAACGCGGCGGAAATTTCGTTTAAGGAAGAAAAATAGCAAAAACAACCGCTTTTTAAGTCTGTCATCCGACTTCTGCCCAAATTGGGCAGAAGTCGCTTTTATGTTGGTAATATCCGGTCAACCGTACTTGCGTTAAATCATTCCGCACTATACAATATTCACAATAAAATTCCTTTAAGGAGAGATTTTAATGGCAAAAAGGTTAAGGGCCGGTATCGTCGGCTGCGGCGGTATCGCCAACGGTAAGCACATGCCCTATTTGCAAAAAACGGACAAGGCCGACATGGTCGCGTTTTGTGACATCGTCATCGAACGCGCGGAAAAAGCCGCCGCGGATTACGGCACCCCCGGCGCGAAGGTCTACAAGGATTATAAAAAGATGTTCAAAGCGGAAAAGCTGGACATGGTATACGTACTTACCCCCAACAAATCGCACGCGCCGATTACGATTGCCGCGCTCGAAGCGGGGAACCATGTCATGTGCGAAAAGCCCATGGCCAAGACCGCCAAGGAAGCACGCGCCATGGTCGAAACCGCGCGGCGTACCGGAAAGCTCCTGACCGTCGGCTACCAAACCCGTTTCCATAACCCGAGCCAATACATTAAAAAAACCGTGGAACGCGGCGATTTGGGTGAAATATATTACGCCAAAGCGCACGCGCTGCGCCGCCGTGCCGTACCCACATGGGGCGTTTTCCTTAACGAAGAGGAACAAGGCGGCGGGCCGCTTATCGATATCGGCACCCACGCGCTCGACCTTACCTTGTGGCTGATGGACAATTACAAGCCCAAGTCCGTCATGGGTAACGTGTACAAGAAGCTCGCTGACAAGGCAAGTGGCAACGCCTGGGGCGAATGGGACCCGAAGCAATTTACCGTGGAGGATTCCGCTTTCGGCTTCATCACCATGGAAAACGGCGCGACCATCGTGTTGGAAGCCAGTTGGGCGATTAACATGATCGATACCTTCGAAGCGCAAGCTACCCTTTGCGGCACGAAGGCCGGCGCGGATATGCGGGACGGCGTACGCATCAACGGTGATGATTTCGGCAAATTATACGAAAAGAAGCCCAACCTGAAAACCGGCGGCGCCGCGTTCTATGAAGGCGCGACCGACGACCCGGGCGTCAACGAGCAGATGGTCTTTATCAACGCCATCGTAAAGGGTACGCCCTTGGTGGTGGAACCCGAACAAGCCTGCGTCGTGACGGAAATCCTCGAAGCCATTTACAAGTCCGCGAAAACGGGGAAATTAGTGACGTTATAATCATTAAATTTTGGAGGTTTGTATATGAAACTCGGCGTACTAACCGTACCCCTAAGCGGTAAACCCGTTGAGGAAGCGTTCGCTTACCTCGCGGGCCTCGGCGTGCAAACCGTGGAAATCGGCTGCGGCGGCTTCCCCGGCAACGCGCATTTGGACCCGGTGAAAGCGTTGGCCGACCCGTCCATCATCGAAAATATCCAAGCGGCGCTAAAGAAGCATAACCTCATCATCAGCGCGCTTTCCGTACACGGCAATCCCGTACATCCCGACAAGGCCAAAGCCGGCAAGGACCACGAGGACTTCGTCAACACATGCAAAGTAGCGCAAAAATTGGGCGTGGATACCGTCATAACCTTCGGCGGCTGCCCCGGCGACACGGCGGGCGCCAAGTACCCCAACTGGGTAACCTGCGCGTGGCCGCCCGACTTCTTGGAAGTGCTGGAATACCAATGGGATGACGTGTTGATCCCCTATTGGAAGGAAACGGCGAAACTGGCCGCATCCTACGGTGTGACCAAAATCGCGCTTGAAATGCACCCCGGCTTCTGCGTTTACAACCCGCGTACCTTAATGAAGCTGCGCGAAGCCGTCGGCCCCGCCATCGGCGCCAACTTCGACCCCAGCCACCTCTATTGGCAGGGCATCGACCCCGTGCAGGCCCTCAAAGCCATGAAGGGCGCGATCCACCACTTCCACGCAAAAGACACGCGGATCGACCCCGCGAACGCGGCTGTCAACGGAACGCTCGAAACCACCCGCTACGACGACTTCCTCGGGCGGGCATGGGTATTCCGCACCGTGGGCTACGGCCACGGCGAAAAGGAATGGCGCGATATGGTTTCTACCCTGCGTGCCATCGGCTATGACGGCGCGATCTCGATCGAACACGAGGACGGCCTCATGTCCATCGAGGAAGGGCTGGAAAAAGCGATCGAATTCCTCAAACCCATCGTCATGTACGAACCCGCCGCACAAATGTGGTGGGCGTGATAATACGGAGGAAACCCCATGATTGAACTAAGGAAGATTTCCATTTTAGACGAAGCCATGAAGGAATGTATCGCGCTTGACGTATTGCCCGAGCAAAGGGATTTCGTATCGCCGAACGTTTACAGCCTTGCGGAGGCTTATGTGGAAAATAAAACCTTCGCCGAAAAAGGCGAAGGCAATATCGCGGTACCTTATGCCGTTTACAAAAACGGTGTGATGGTCGGCTTCGCCATGTACGGTTACTTCCCGCCGGAAGAGGGGGGGGATTCGTATAACGATAAAGAACACCATTATTACTTTTGGCGTTTGTTGATCGACAAGAACCACCAAGGCAGGGGCATCGGGCGCGAAACGGTACGGCAGGTCATGGAGGAAATCAAAACAAAGCCCTGCGGCGAAGCGGGTTATTGCTATGTGTCCTACGAACCTACGAATACCGCTTCCAAGAGCACGTTCGCGTCCTACGGATTCGAGGAAGACGGGCGCGTGATCGACGGCGAAGTGGTCGCGCGGTATAAGCTGGATTAATACAGTTTTATCAGTTTCTCCACCGTTAGGTTTTCGCGTTCCTCACCAGACGCGTCAAGGATGATTTTACCGTCCTTCATCATAATCGTGCGGCTCCCCAAGGCTAAGGCTGAGGGGATGTCGTGCGTCACCATCAGGGCCGTAAGGCCCTCTTTTTTTATGATTTTTTCCGTCAGGCGCAGGATTTTTTCCGCCGTGGCGGGGTCCAGCGCGGCGGTATGCTCGTCCAGCATAAGGAGCTTGGGCGTGCAGACCGTCGCCATTAAAAGCGTCACGGCTTGCCGTTGCCCGCCGGAAAGCAAGCCCATGTTGGTTTTCATGCGGTCTTCCAGGCCCAAATTAAGCTGCGCCAATTGCTCGCGGAAGAAAGCGAGCTGCTTTTTGCCGATACCGATTTGGAATTTACGGTCGCCCGCTTGCCTGTACGCCAGCGAAAGGTTTTCCGCGATGGTCATGTTGGGGGCGGTACCCTTCATCGGGTCTTGGAACAAACGGCCTATATAACGCGCGCGTTTGTGTTCCGGCAGAAAGGTGATATTTTCACCGTCCAGCAAAATCCTCCCGCCGTCAGCGAGGAATCCGCCGGATACGGTGTTAAGGAGCGACGTCTTGCCCGAACCGTTACCGCCGACCAGCGTAACGAATTCGCCCTTTTTAAGGTGTAGGTTAACGCCGTCCAAAGCGGTGCGGGCGTTGACCGTCCCCGCGTGGAATACTTTCGTGATATTTTCGAGGGTCAGCATCGCGTCCGCCGCTCCCTTCTTTTTAATCCGTTCGTCGTCCACCAATTTTTTATCGCCGGATAGGAAATCGCCGCCGCCACGATCAACGCTGAAATAGCACGTAAATTAGCCGGATTTAATCGGAAACTCAACGCCAGCGCGAGGATGAGCCTGTAAATGACCGCTCCCACCGTAACCGCGCCGATGTTCCATATCACCGTGCGGCGGCCGAAGATCGCTTCGCCGATAATCAGCGATGCCAGCGCGACTACCACCATGCCGAATCCCATATTGATATCCGCGAAGCCTTGGTATTGGGCGATCAACGCGCCGCACAAAGCCGCGATGGCGTTGGCGATTGCCAGTCCCGTCATTTTCGTGAAAGTAGTATTAATCGAAGAGGCGCGTACCATTTCCTCGTTGTCACCCGTGGCGCGTACCGCCAAGCCGAGCCGCGTGTGGAAGAAAACGCCCAACACCGCGCCGACGATCAAGACGATCATCAACGGCAGCAACATACGCCACAAGCGTTCATTACCGCCCAAGCGGCCCAAAAGCGTAAACAGCGTTTCCTCGCGGAAGAGGGGGATATTCGGTCGTCCCCCCATGATATACAGGCTGACGGAATACGACGCGGTCATCGTGAGGATACCGGCCAGGATCGGTTGCACGCGCAGCTTAGTTTGCAAGAAAGCCGAAACAAGCCCGGCGAGCGATCCGGTGAGCATGGCTGCGGCGATGCCGATAAAAGGTCTCCCCGAAGCCACAAACACCGCGCCCGTGGCCGCACCCGCTGTAAAGCTGCCTTCCACCGTCAAATCGGGTACGCCCAAAATGCGGTACGCCACGAAGATACCCAAAGCCAGCAGCGCGAAGATTAACCCCAGCTCCACCGCTCCGGTAAACGCGATCATCGACATATTATCTGCCCTCGATGATTTCAATCGAGGGGTCAAGCCCTTCCAAGCTGATTCCCAATTCTACTGCGGTGGCGCGGTTAACGACCGTGCGGAAGTCCTGCATCACCACGACGGGTAATTCGGATATGGGTGTGCCTTCCAATACTTTCGCAACGAGGCGTGCGGTTTCGATACCCAATATGCTGTAGTCGATGCCGACAGTCGCGAAACCGCCGTCCATCACCATCGAATCCGCTCCCGTATAAATGGGCAATCCCGCTTCGATCGCGACCCGCGCGTAGATCGGCATGGAAGCGGCCACGGTATTGTCGGTGGGCGTAAAGAACGCGTCCACACGGCCTACCAGCGATAACGCCGCTTGCTGTACTTCGCCGGAGTTCGTGACGGTCGCTTCCAGGTAGTTCATGCCGTTGGCGGTAAGGTACGCCTTCGCCCGATTGATGGCGGCGACCGAGTTTGCCTCGCCCAGGTTATACACAAGGCCGAATGTCGTTGCTTCGGGGGTGAGCTTACGCGCCAGCGCGAAGATCGATTCCACGCAGATCACATCCGACGTGCCCGTTACGTTGGCGTCGGGGCGGTTCAGGCTTGTGACCAAACCCGCGGCGACGGGATCCGTCGAAGCGGCGAACACGACGGGTATATCGCGCGTTGTAGCGGCGGCGGCCTGACCCGCGGGCGTAGCGATGGCTAATATCAAATCGACGTCCCTGCCCACAAACGCTTGCGCGATTGAGGTAAGCAGCGTCATATCCGCCCCTTGCCCGTTACGGTGGTCAAAATCCGCGTCGCCGTAACCCAGACGCTCCATTTCCTCCAGGAACGATATCCTTATCGTATCCAACGAAGGATGTTCCATCATTTGCAAAATCCCGATGCGGGTTTGCTCCTCCTCCGACCTGCCGCAAGCGGCTAAGCCGAATACGCATAAAATACATACTGTTACGATGATGAATTTCTTCATTTCCATTCTCCTTTTTGATTATTTAATACGCTTCGTCACGTTTCCCGTGCTTCGCGTCTAAACTTTCGCAAATCGTATCGACTGTTAATCGGGGGATCGGGATTATTAATCGACTATAAAAAAACCGCCCGAGGCAAATAAATACATTTGCCAAGGACGGATTAATATCCGCGGTGCCACCTTGATTCGCGATACAATCGCGCGCTCACTAGGGTACCATTATACCCCCCGCAATTAACGTATGCGTCCACGTCATGGGATAATAAGACGCAACAAACCCAAGGTTCGTACGATCCTTTCACCATGCCCTCGGCGGCCCATTTGGCGATCCGCAAGCTGATCCGCAAAGCGAATCGGCATTTCCTACCCGGATCTCAGCTGCCCGGATTCTCTGTACGGCGCGTAAAAGCCTTTACTCCCGCGTCAACGGTTTGGGGTAATATACAGCAGGGTTATGGGTGTGTCAACACTTTAATCATCGTTACAGGCTCATTTGCGTAAAATCACTTTCGCACGGGGTCACGGTGACGTTAAACGCCAGCTTGGTGATGGTATCGGGGGAGAGCTTACCGCTCAGCCAGTCCTCAATTTGCCCGGCGCGCAGGATAACGGGCATACGGTCATGGATTTTCTCCGCCTCGCCGTACGCGTCCTTAGTAATGATCACGAACTCTCGCCCGTCCGCCGTATCACGGTACAGACCCGCCATGAATAACAGGTTGCCTTCCGCGTCCTTGATGAAATGCTTGACCTTCTGCTTGCCTTGTTGTTCCCATTCGTAATATTCGCCCGCGGGTACCACGCAACGCCCCGCGATGAGGTGCTTTTTAAACATCCCCTTGGTTTCCAGCGTCTCCGACCGCGCGTTGATGATTACGCCCTTGCCGTCCCATTTCTTAAATCCCCATCGCAGGCTCTCAAACGAAACGGTCGAATCCGCCCCGCCACCAACGATAACGGGCGCGTCGTGCGTGGGGTAAACTTCCGTCGCCGGCGCGGTATAATTCTCGAAATCGTCCTTGGCGATGCGGAGCGAAACCTCGCGGATAACCTCGCGGATTTCGATGATTTCCTCTTCGGTCAGCGCGGAATACCTGCCGCACATACTCATCACTCCTGTTTCACTTGTCCTCCAATGGGGGACAAGTTAATTTTTGCTCGCGGCGAGCAAAAGTTGCCCTACACCCGCAGTACCCCGCCCTTTTCAACCTCCAGCGGGCCGATGCGGTCGGTAAGTTCCTTGATACGCCTGTCGATGTCCATCGCCAGCGGCGGCTCCTCGTTTGGGTCGAGGGTCATTTGCCCCATGCTGTCCAGGTTGTCGGCGCGGATGCCGATGGAGCGCAGGGGGCGTTCCCACGGGTAATGCCGCTGGAACAAATCATAGGCCCGATTGAACACATAGTTTACGCTATCCGTCGCCATTTTGAAACTGCATTGCCGCGTGGTCTTGTTAAACTCCGAGTCGCGCAAGTGGACGGCGATGCAGGTGGCCTGCAAATTGTGCTTCCTAAGGCGCGCGCATACGGTCGTGGCCAGCAGATACAGCACCGCGCTTACGTCCTCCTTGGTGCGCAGGTCGGCGGGGGGCGTAATCGTGTTGCCGATGGAGCCGATCTCCTCGGAGTTGGGTACGAAGGTGCGGTCGTCGCCGTTTGAATAGCGGTGTATGTCATAGCCCGACTTGCCCAGGAGCTTCTCCAAAAAGTCGGGGTCGGCGTTGGCGATGTCGCCGATGGTCGTTATCCCCACGGATTGCAGGAGCTTCTTACGCTGGTTGCCGATGAACAGGAGCGTGGAGGCGGGCATCGGCCATACGATTTCCTTATAATTGTCCCGCGTGATCACCGTAATGGAGTTGGGCTTTTTGTAATCGCTGCCGATTTTGGAGAAGATCAGATTGTCGCTCACGCCCAGGCTCGCGCTCAGGCCCATTGTGTAGCGCGTCTCCACGCGGATCAACTCCGCGATCTGCTCCGCCTCGCGCAGGGACATTTCGCCCATGTCCAGCCACGCCTCGTCCATGCCGTAGGGGATAACATCGTCGGTATACTTGTAGTAGATCGCCCGCGCTTGTTTGGTCTGCTCCAAATACTTGCCCAAGTCGGCCTGCACGTAGCCCAGCTTGGGGCAAATCTTACGCGCCTGGCGGAAGCTGATGCCCGTCATCACCCCCGCCTTCTTCGCCAGATAATTCTTGCTCATCACGATCGAGTGTCGCATCTTGGGGTCGCCGCACACGGCGAAGGGTACGCCGCGCAGCGCGGGGTTATACTTTTCCTCCACCGCGGCGTAATAGTTGTCCATATCGCAATGGATTACCGCACGCGCTTGTGCGTGTGTGACCGTCCCCGTACTCCGTATTTCGTATTCCGAATTCCGCATTTTAGAGCCCTCCCGTCGACCGGAACGGGCTGAACCTGTCCAGCGTATGGTCCCTTTTTTCGTCCTTGCATAAAAAGCTGGCGCGCATCACCGCTTCATCCCCGAAGCGGCGGCGGATGGAATCGATCGATGCGTCCAGCCTCATTTGCCTGTCCGTCTCCTCTTGGCCGAACAGGTTTAACTGCCCCATGCGGCTGTCGGAGAGTTTGTCCGCGCGTACGCCCAGTTGGCGCACGGGGTCGCGCTTCCACGCCTCCTTGAAAAGCTGTGCGGCGTGGTTGTACAGCGTAGTCGTGTTGTCCGTGGGGGAGCACCTGCGCTGGTGCGAATAATGGATGAAATCGGAGTTGCGTATGCCGATTGAAATAGACGACGCGGCGGTGTGCGTCAGACGCAAGCGCTTGCCCACGGACTCGCACAGGTTTAACAGCACGCGGTTGGCATCGTCGTAGCGGGTTACGTCGAAGGGGATGGTCGTGGAGTTGCCGACGCTCTTGGCCGCCGAGTGGTGCGGCTCCACGGCGGAATCGTCTATGCCGTTGGCATAGTTCCACAACACATGGGAGAAGGACTTGAACGTGGGGACAAGATAACGCACGTCGAACCGCGCAAGGTCCCCGATGGTTTGTATGCCCAGCTTGCGCAGCTTGGGCGCGGTGGCGCGGCCCGCCATAAACAGCTCCTCAATGGGCAGCGCCCACATTTTGCCGATTTCGCCCTCCAGCAGCGTGTTGGTGAAGTCGGGTTTGCGCAGCCCTGTGGCCATCTTCGCCAGCAGCTTGTTGGGCCCCACGCCGATGCTCACCGTAAAGCCAAACGCTTCGCGGATGCCGTTGCGTATCTTATCCGCCGCCTCCAAGGGCGAGCCGAAATGCCTTTCCATATGCGTATAGTCCACAAACGCTTCGTCGATGGAATACTGCTGCACGCGGTCGGAGAAATTATGCAGGTACGTAATCAAATCGTCCGAGTACCGCTCGTATATGCCGAAGCGTGCCGGCGCGACGTACAGCCCCGGGCACTTTTTGACGGCGGACATGAGCGATTCGCCCGTTTGTATCTTGTAGGGTTTGCAGGGGAGGGACTTGGAAAGCACGATGCCGCGGCGCGTTTCGGGATCGCCGCCGACGATGGAGGGGATGGCGCGTAGGTCGGAAATTTGACATTCGCGGCCGTTTATGACGACCGTCACTATCTCGCCCGCCTTTATGCGCTCGAGGGATTCCCACGCCAAATACGCGGAGTTGACGTCGATATGGAAGACAACGGCCTTAGTGCGGGAAAAATTGTTCGACTTATTTCGCATGAGACACTTCCTTAAAGAAGGTCCCTTTATTATATCGAATATGCGTTCTTTGTCAATTGTATGTTCGATGAAAGATATGGTAATTGGTTAATCGTACAGGTGTTTGGTTACAAGTTTTTTACGGAGATGGTAATATAACCATTAATGGATATAACGAAAAGAACTAACCTTAACAAAGGAGCCCCCTCATGTTTGACCGCCTAACCGAACTCGAAGCCAAATTCGAAGCCCTCTCCGCGCAGGTGAGCGACCCCGCCGTCATCGCCGACATGAATTTATGGCGCGGCTTGATGAAGGAACACAGCGAGCTTACCCCCATCATCGAAACGTACCGCACCTATAAAAAACTAAACGCCGACCTTGAGGACGCGAAGGAGCTTCTCGCCGAATCGAGCGACGAGGAATTACGTCAGCTCGCCAAGGAAGAGGTAAAGACCGCGCAGGAGGAAATCGAACGCGCGGCGGAGGAATTGAAAATCCTCCTTCTTCCCAAGGACCCCAACGACGACAAGAACGTGATCGTGGAAATCCGCGGCGGCACGGGCGGCGAAGAAGCGTCGCTGTTCGCGGGGACGCTGTTCCGTATGTACAACCATTACGCCAACGCGCGTCGCTGGAAGGTGGAATTGATGAGCGCGAACGAAAGCGGTTTGGGCGGTTTTAAGGAAGTCGTATTCATGATAACGGGCAAGGGCGCGTACTCGCGGCTAAAGTACGAGAGCGGAACGCACCGCGTACAGCGCGTGCCGGAAACGGAATCCCAGGGGCGCATCCATACGAGTGCGGTCACGGTGGCGGTACTGCCCGAAGCCGAGGACGTGGATGTACAACTGGATATGCAGGACATCCGCGTGGACGTGTACCGCTCCGGCGGAAACGGCGGGCAAAGCGTGAACACAACGGACTCCGCCGTGCGCGTCACCCACATGCCTACGGGCGTAGTAGTGGCCTGCCAGGACGAAAAATCCCAATTGAAGAATAAGGACAAAGCCCTAAAAATCCTTCGGGCGCGTTTGTATGACTTGGAGTTGGAAAAGCAGCAGTCGCAAATGTCGGCGGAACGGCGCAGCATGGTAGGTTCGGGCGATAGGAGCGAACGCATCCGCACGTACAACTACCCGCAAAGCCGCGTCACCGACCACCGTGTGGGGTTAACGCTCCACAAGCTGGATGCCATCCTGGACGGGGATTTAGACGAAATCATGGATACCTGCATCACGCACGACCAAGCGCGTAAATTACAGGGAGAGGGATGATTATCAATGCCGCAAGCCGTTTATAACAATTCGTATAAATTAAAAAAGGGGACTTCCGTCCCGGAATTCCGCATCGCGGTCGATAACCTGTTTAAGCAAATCGCGAAAGCGAAGGGCCATATTTCAAGTACGCTCCTGCTTGACGGCGATACTTGGGCCGACCATTCGGTTTGGGAAACGATGGACGACCTAAAGGTGTTCATAAACGAAGCGAACGCCAATCCGTCGGAATTATCCCTTGCGTTCTATGAATTCCTTAATTTTAATACATGCAAGAGCCATGTCTATTCCGTTGAGGATAATTGGTGATTCGGTCTTTTCTTCCTATGCACCCACCATATAACCCCTGTGGAAAATGCCCGTAACGCGCTCACGATAAAGAGCGCGTTTGCATTTCCCCGCCACGAATATAAGGTGTGCGCGAAGAACGGCGCGATAAATAAGCTGATATTCACGACGGTATTGTAAAAAGCGAGGTACATCATGCGGTTGTCGTCGGGGGTGGCTTCCAATACGCCGTTGAGCAGGGCTGTGTTGATGCCGATGGCTGAAATCCCCGTAAACACCGAAAGTACCGCCATCATATACACGCTGCCTACGAACGGGGCAAGCGCGGTATTGGCTGCGAGCAGGAAGCCGGATACGACAAAGATCATATTGTTGCCGTACCTGCGCAGCCATTTCTGCCAAAATCCGCCCGATAAAAACGCCGATACGCCGGAAGCGAGCGCGTAGATGGCGAACCACAATTCGGTGGATTGCAATGTCCGTACCTGATGGATGGCGAACAGCGGCCAACCCGCCTGCCAAGTGAATACGAAGAAAATCGCCGGAATAAAAAACGCGCGGAAGCGTTTGTCCGTGCGTATGACGCGGAAGAGGCCCTTCTGCCCGGCGGGTGCGGGAACGGAATGGGTATCTTCCGTTTTTAGACGGTTGAACATCATGACTTCCAGTACACCCACACAGAAGGCGATCACGAAGAATATTTGATATAAAAACATCCGCTGTTCCTCGGTACGGGGTACAAACGTGATGACCAAGCCCGTGATGATGCTCACCACCGGGATGATCGCCTGCCCGAACTTCGTACGCAGGGCGATGGCTTGGCCGCGGGTGTTCCCGTTAAAGATATTCCCCAACAGACTTTGCAACGACGTTTGCGACAGCGCGTCCGGGCAATTCATCAAACCCAGCATCACGACGAAGAGCATGGGCCGTATAAACGGCGGCAGCGCGGGTATCAACGCCAAAACCAAAATCAAGGCACGGCTTACCAAGATGAACAACGCCGTGGCCTTTTTTTGGTTGGCGAAACGCCTGAACAGCCACGCGCCGGGCAACAGCACGATAGCCGCCACCGCACCCGGGAGCGAATTTAAGAGCGTGATATGGAATTCCGTACCGCCGAGGCGGTTAAGGAACGGGAGCGCGAAGGGCCGCCACAAGCTGGATGCCGTATCAAACAGCAACCCGTACATGATAAAGAACCAAATATTGGTGCCGCGCATACGGCTTATGTCACGCCGCATGTTAAACCAGCCTTCGCGTAGGTTTATATTACGGAACAGGTAATCGAGCCTTGTGGTGAGGCGCATCCGTCGTCGCTCCCTAAGGTTGTAATAGATATTCGTTGATTGCCGTACTTACCGCGTCCTCGTTATTGCTTACGGTGAGGTGTACGTCCGCCGCCGCAACGGCAGAAGGTACGGCATTGGCCACGGCAATGCCAAGTCCCGCGGCTTGCAGCATTGCGATATCGTTCGCTTCGTCGCCCACCGCAATCACTTCATCCAATCGGATGCCTAAATGCGCGGCCAGGATTTCGATCCCGCGCCCTTTATCTACATCAAGGGGGATAAGTTCCACCAAGGTATGCGCGGAAAACATCGTTTGGCATTTGCCTCCGAAACGCGTTGTTGTGAACGCCGCGATTTCCAACAAATCCTCATGCTTACCGTGGACGAGTATTTTATACATATCCCCGCGTTCATCCGCGTACGCGGGTATGACCTTCGCGCCGAGCTTCACCATTTCGTCGAAGAGTTTCGAATCCCGCAGCGCTTCCTCGGCGATGAGATACCCTTCATTATTATACGCAAGCATATGCATACCCTCGTATCCGGCGATAACGGGCGGCAACGTTGTGAAGATTTCATGGGCGATATTTATGGGCATGAGCTTACTGTGCAGTAATTTGGTTTCGCCGCCGTCAAGGATTTCGTATACCGCGCCGCCGTTGAAACCTATGCCGTATTGGCCGGGGACGTGTAACCCCAATTGCTGTTCGTAGAATTTGAGCGAAAGCCATGTGCGCCCGCTGCAAAGCACGATTTTTTTATCGGCTGCGGTTGCGGTTTTAACGGCGGCCTTTACGGCTTCGGTAATTTCACCTTGGTTATTTAATAACGTTCCGTCCACATCGGTGCAAAACAATCGGTAACTCATACGCGCTTAACCCACAACTCGATTTCTTCACCGTTGATGTTCCATTTTTTTACGTAAGCGCCGGGCGGGGGTGGGGTGGGGTCGAGCTTTTCGGCCAGCAATTCCGCGGCGATAAGGGAGCGGTTGCCATCGATAACGCTCGCCAGCGTATCGTTGCCGCCGTATCCCGCGATAATCGCGTCAACTACTTCGAAGCCCGCTTCGCGCCGCATAGTTTGCCACTTGCTTACCAGTTCGCGCACGTTTCCTTCCTCAATGAGCGCGGGGGTAAGGGTCGTGTCTAATACCACGGTGATACCATTATCGCTTGCCGCCGAGTAGCCTTCCCTTTGCAAACTTTCGACCAGCACGTCGTCCATGGTGAGGGAGATCGTCGTGCCTTCGATAGCGGTTTCCCATTTCCCTTGTTTTAAAGCCGTCATAACGGCGGCTTTGTCCGCGTTAAGGGCTTCGGTGATTTTGGGTACGAGTTTGCCGTAACGCGGGCCCAGCGTGCGCAGGTTGGGCTTGATACGGACAGAAGTATATCCAGCCGCGTCGTCCACGAAACGCAGGGATTTGACGTTTAATTCCTCCCGTATGATCGCGTTGTAATCTTCGCTCGGAGCGGTTATTCCGTAAGGTAGAGCGACCAGCATTTCCGGTAAAGGCTGGCGTGTCTTTGTGTTGGCGGCGTTACGCGCGGCGCGGCCGAGCTGGACGATATCGAGTACGAGGGTCATTTCACGTTCAAGCAACGCGTCGATGAAAGTGGGGTTTGAAACGGGGTAATCACACAAATGAATGGATATGGGGGTGGAATGTGGCTTGTTTAAATCATTGACCAAATTCTTGTACATTAATTCCGTCATAAACGGCACAAAGGGCGCGGCGAGCTTGGCCAGTTCGACCAAAACCGTATGCAATACGAGGAAGGCGTTTATTTTATCCCGCTCCATCCCCCCCGCCCAAAAACGTTCGCGGCTGCGGCGCAGGTACCAATTGCTCAATTCATCCACGAATTGCTCCAACGCGCGGGCGGAATCGGTTAATTCATAACGGGTCAACCCGTCGTCGATCGTTTTGATCAACGAGTGCAAACGCGATAATATCCACCTGTCCATGGCGGGCAGTGTTCCGATTTCGGGCATTTTATGCTCGTACGGATTAAATTGATCGATTTCCGCGTACAGCACGTAGAAGGCGTAGGTATTCCAGAGGGTGCCCATGAATTTGCGCTGGGCTTCCATGATGATTTCATCGGAATAGCGGAAGTTGTTCCACGGGGGCGCACCGATATAAAAATACCAACGGATCGCGTCCGCGCCGTGCTTCCCCAACGCGTCCATGGGAAATACGACGTTTCCTTTGGATTTTGACATCTTCTTTCCGGTTTCGTCCAAGCCAAGGCCGGTAACGATGACGTTTTGGTACGGCGATTTACCAAACAAGATCGTGGAAATAGCCATCAGCGTATAAAACCATCCCCGCGTTTGATCAACCCCCTCCGAAATAAAATCCGCCGGGAATTGTTCATCGAATAGTTTTATATTTTCAAAGGGGTAATGCCATTGCGCGAAGGGCATCGCGCCCGCGTCAAACCAGCAATCGATGACTTCGGGGGTGCGGTGCATGATGCCGCCGCACTTTTCGCAGGGGAGCTTTACCGCGTCGATGTAAGGCTTGTGTAGGTCGATGCCTTCCGGTACATCGATACCTTTTTCCATCAGTTCCTCGATGCTGCCGATACAATGTTTATGTCCGCAGCCTTCCGCTTCGCACAGCCAAATCGGCAGGGGCGTACCCCAATACCGCTCGCGGCTCAGGCTCCAGTCGATCACGTTTTCGATAAAATTTCCGTAACGGCCCGTCTTCATGTGGTCGGGCATCCAATTGACGGTATCGTTCACCGCCATCAATTCGTCGCGCAATTCGCTCATCTTAATGAACCATTGGTCGCGGGCGTAATAGATGAGGGGCGTGTCGCACCGCCAACAGAAGGGGTAGCTGTGTTCGTATTCCTTGCGTTTGAAAAGCTGACCGCGTTCCTTTAATACGCGGATGATGTTCTTGTCCGCGTCCTTTACGAATTGCCCCGTAAAGAGGTGCGCCGCGTCCGTAAAGCATCCTTGGTCGTTGACCAATTGGATCAGCGGCAAGCCGTATCCCTTCGAAATACGCGCGTCGTCTTCGCCGAAGGCCGGCGCGATATGCACGATGCCGGAGCCATCCGTCAGCGTAACGTAGGAATCGCATACCACGGTGCAATAATTTCTTATGGCATTGGCTTCGGGTGAAAAGTTAAATAACGGTTCGTACTTCGTCCCTTCAAGGTCTTTGCCCTTAAGCGTTTCCAATATTTCATAACCTTCGCCCAGCACGGTTTCCGCCAAGGCTTTCGCCAAAATATACACGCGCCCTTCGAAGGAAGCCCTAACATAATCTTCCTTGGGGTTTACGCACAGGGCTACGTTGGAGGGGAGCGTCCAAGGGGTAGTGGTCCAGGCTAAAAGGAATTCTTCGTTCGGGGTTTGGCGTTCGGAACTTAAGGAAGGGGAAAGGACCTTAAATGCAACGAAAATGGAGGCTTCTTTTATATCCTTATAACCTTGGGCGACTTCGTGGCTGGAAAGCGGCGTACCGCAACGGGGGCAATAGGGGGATACACGGTAGCTCTTTTCAATCAAACCCTTGTTCCAAATTTCCTTTAAGGCCCACCATACGGATTCGATATATTCGTTGTTGTAAGTGATGTAAGGCGCGTCCATGTCCGCCCAATAACCCACGCGCTGGCTCATTTCTTCCCAAGTGGCTTTGTACGTCCACACGGATTCCTTACATTTTTTAATGAAGGGCTCGACACCGTATTCCTCGATTTGCGGCTTGCCGCTGATGCCGAGCTTCTTTTCCACTTCCAATTCCACGGGGAGGCCATGCGTGTCCCACCCCGCTTTGCGCAGCACCCGCTTGCCCTTCATCGTTTGGTAACGGGGGATCAAGTCCTTTACCGCCCGCGTGATGACATGCCCGAAGTGAGGTTGGCCGTTGGCACCCGGCGGGCCGTCATAAAAAGTAAAAGCATCCGCCCCTTCGCGAAGGGAGATGCTTTTATTAAAAATATCATGCTCGCGCCAAAATTCCAAAACCGCTTGCTCACGATCCGCAAATTGCAATGAAGTGGGTACTTTCGTGTACATCAAATCACGCTCCTTAAAAAATCACCCTAGTATAACATAGCGGAAACCCTTGTAAACATGGTAAGATACATGTACCGGAATCCGGTACAAGTTAAACGAAGGGAAGAACCGTTTATGAAAATCTCCGTATCCACCTACAGCTTCGCCGCTTTAACGAAGGACGGCACGATGACCCTGTCCGACTGCATCAAGTCTGCTAAGAAAATGGGCTTCGAAGGCATTGAATTCGCCGACCATGTCCCTTTCGGGAACGACCCGACCGCCTACGCGACGCAATTGAAAAAGGAATGTGCCGAAGTCGGTTTGGAAGTCGTTAATTACACCGTACACGCGGATTTCCTGAATAACGCCGAAGGGCCCGAAAGCGAAGTCGAGCGCGTTAAAAAGCTGGTCGACGTAGCCGCCGCCCTCGGCGCGAAGGGTATGCGTCATGACGCAACGTGGGGTATCCAAAAGGATTGCCGTGTCGGCCGGTGGGGTACCTTCGATACGGCGGTGCGTACATTGGCAGATTGCTGCCGCCTCGTTACCGAGTACGCCGCAACCAAGGGCATCCGCACCATGGTGGAAAATCACGGTTATTTCGCCCAGGATTCGGACCGCATGGAAAAACTCGTCGCTACCGTCGCGCACGACAACTTCGGTATCCTGTGCGACATGGGTAACTTCCTGTGCGTGGACGAAGACCCGATCCTCGCCGTTTCCCGCATCGCGCCGTACACCGTCCATGCCCACGCCAAGGACTTCCACGTAAAGAGCGGCAGCCAACCCCATCCCGGACAGGGCTTCTTCGGTACGCGGGGTGGCAACCACTTGCGCGGCGCGATCGTAGGCCACGGCGTAGTTCCCGTACAGCAATGCCTGCGGATTTTAAGGAACGCGGGGTACAACGGGTATGTTTCGATTGAATTCGAAGGGATAGAAAACCCGCTGGTCGGTATATCCTACGGGTTGGAAAACCTGCACCGTTATATCGAAAGCATGTAAAATGCCCCTTACGGAGTGTTATTTGATTAATCCCTCCAACGCGTTTGTCAAGCTCCGGCTGTTGGGGACGGAAAAATTATTAATGATTAATACATCGTTTATATCGCGTTCCCGTACGAAAGCAGCCAAGTCAAGCGCGGGTTGATCTTCACGGTTAAATCGGCGGAAGTCGATCACATAGATATCTTCGTAATGCGCCAATAAAAACGGGATAAACGCGTTGGCAAATGATTCTTTAATTACCGCAATCGATTTGCCGTTGCGCATCGCCGTTCGGATATGGATAAGCGCGTGGTCGCCTTCGGTGAAGATGCTGTATTTATTCGTCG
The DNA here is from genome assembly GCA_009780585.1 of Defluviitaleaceae bacterium. Taxonomy (GTDB): domain Bacteria; phylum Bacillota; class Clostridia; order Lachnospirales; family WQUN01; genus WQRX01. Next base: position 47,119 of record WQZS01000017.1, read on the forward strand.
TGTCCGGCGGGAGGTTGGGGTTGACGACCGCAATTTCCCGTCCGACGGTCATTACCGCGTCGTTAAACACCGTAGCGGTATATCCCGTAGGCGGGAGGAAGAATTTCACCGTGTCGGGATTGCGTGCTGCTGCGGCTGCTTGCGGGTGACCTTGCACTTGGCGATAGCGTAACCCCACGAAACCCTCGATGTAGCCGTGTTCCCAAAGGATGATATCGGACGGCGTTAATCCCATCGCTTCGCAAAACGCAATGTATGCCCGCCAAGCACCCCGTGCCGTCCAATGGTGGTCGGTACGGAAAAATAAATATTCCTCGCGGTTATCGTATAAATGGGAAAACGCGTCGACCGTGATTATACGTTCATCGAGCGCGTCGTATATCGCCGTGATCGCGTTGCGCGTGTCGTGTGCGTCGGTTTTATATTCCGCGGGTGCGTACAGCGGGAAGCTATTGGGTATGATCATCGAAATTACGCGGTGGTCGGGAGTGGTGGATCCCTGAAGGGGATTCGGGTTGAAGGCTTGCGCGAAACGATTCATTACTCGCGCGTAGTTGGCGTTGTTTTCATGATTCGTTTCCTGAATATGCATAATACGGTCGCCGATTATTAGGAAAAAATTTCCGTCGTTTTCCGTTATCGTACCAATTATATCAAGGTTTTCGTCCCCGTGAATAATTGCCGTACCCCCTTCGCGTTCGATATAAACAGCGCGTCCGGTGTTTTCCGCAAGCTCCATCAAACCGTCGCGGTGGGGGAATTGGTCGGAAAAATATTCATCAAAGTCACTCGTCCACCGCCCTGAAAATAATTCCCGTAAGGAAAAGCGCGGCCGTTGCGCCAACGCGCGGTTCTCCGATTGTGAATAATCTTCCGTGGGTGTAAGCAACCACAAAATCCCCAACGCGAATAGGGGTATAAAAAATGCCAACGTAATGATCATCGCCCATCGTTTCTTCATATTTACCCCCTAAAAACGGAAATAGATAAACGGATTGAAGGTTTGCCCCGCCAAGAACGCCGTGGAGAGTAGCAGTAACACGGAATTATAGCAAAGCGATAATGTCGGGTAGAGTGAGGAGCCCTTGTTGATTAACCGTTCCGCCCATATTTTCGGCTTCGGGCTTGCCGCCGCGACGCAAATTAGGATCAATGGAAAACGCCCCAGCCAAAATGTGAACGTTTCCGTCCCGGCAAAGCCATTATACCCCAGCAAGCTCCTTAAAAACTCAACCAAGCGTGCGAAATCGGTAAAATAGAAAATTACCCAGCCCAACACTACGGCGGGGAAGGTGTAAATCATGGGTAATACCCCCGCAATTTTCCGCGGAAAGCGCGGAAGCCCCCACCGTTCGAAGGCGAGCCATAAAGCGAAATACAACCCCCATATCACGAAATTCCAACTCGCTCCGTGCCATAAACCCGTCAAAAACCACGTAACGGTCAGGCTCACTATGACTCGCTTACGGTTCCCTCCCAGCGGGATGTATACATAATCGCGGAAGAACGCCCCCAAGCTGATATGCCACCGCCGCCAAAAATCACCGATGGACTTGGCGTAATACGGATAGCGGAAGTTTTCGCCGTATTTAAAACCGAATATCTTACCCAACCCGATCGCCATATCTGAATAGCCCGAAAAATCAAAGTATATCTGCGCGGTAAACATTAAAATACCCAACAAAGCGTCGGCGGCGGGAAGCGTATATAATCTTCCGTCCAGCAATCCCGACGCAATCTCCCCCGTTGTGTTGGCCAACAACACCTTCTTACCCAACCCGCAGCAAAAACGCGTAATCCCCTCGGCGCAGCCTTCCCACGTAAACAGGCGGTTGCGCAACTGTTTTTCCAACTCTGAATACCGCAAAATCGGCCCCGCGATCAACGGCGGGAACAAGGAAACGAATAATAAAAAATCGGTGAACGATTTCTGCACGTTCACTTTACCGCGGTACACGTCGATTGTGTAGGACATCGTTTGGAATGTATAGAAGCTGATGCCGATAGGCAGCGCGATCCCAGGCAGGGTAGGGGTCACGTTAAACGCCAACCCCATGTTATATAAGAAGAAATCCAAATATTTGAACACGCCCAGGAGCGTTAAATTAGTCGCGATCGAAAAGATAAGCGCACCCTTCGCCAACCGCTCCGAACCAACGCGACGCGCTCGCCCGATTACCCGCCCGCAAAAATAGTCCTGTGTTGCCGAAAACAACAACAGGACCACCCAAATCGGTTCCCCCCACGCATAAAACGCCAGCGATAGGAAAATTAATACTATATTCTTACGCCCGATACCGGGTGTAAGCGCGTACAACAACACGCAAACGGGCAAAAACCCATAAAGGAAAAACAAGGACGAAAAGACCAAAAGCGTATGCTCCTTCATGCGAACGGTAATGCCGCGTTATTGTAGCATAACCCCTCCAATGATTGACAAACAATTTTATCCTTGATATATTATCCGCCGCGTGCTAATGTAGCTCAGTCGATAGAGCAGCTGATTCGTAATCAGCAGGTCGGGGGTTTGAGTCCCCCCATTAGCTTCCCCGCAATGGGCTGTCGCCAAGCGGTAAGGCACAGGACTTTGACTCCTGCATCCGAAGGTTCAAATCCTTCCAGCTCAGTAAAAACCCCGTGAAATCAACATTCGCGGGGTTTTGTAATTTCGGGAAAAATGTAAATTAACACTATTTTAACACATGGAAAAATATGGGGGTCATTCTTCATCATAATCATGTGATGCAAGGCGATTTCTAACGTCAGTAAGGGAGCGATTGCTAGCAATTTGTTTAATTATAGGTGCGAGTGAAGATTTCATGTAACTAATTAAGAAATCCATGTCTTCCAAATAAAGGAAAAGATAACAATCCATTTCTTTGTTTACATCGTAGTCAAGAGCTACAGCCCAATAAGGATTATAAACGCCTTTATGATTGGGTTCATAAAATTGGTCAGAAAAACCAAAACAATGAGATAGAAGTGCTTCTAAAGCATAAACAGGGTCAATAGGGTGAACGTTAAAATCCATTAATTCTTTACTGTCGATACCAAGTGCATTTGCAATTCGGTCTATTGTGCTCCGTTTTGGGTTGCGCAAGTTTCTTTCATATTGACCAATCATGGCATGAGAAACACCTAAACGTTTAGCAAGTTCATATTGAGTTACACCAAGGCGTTTGCGGATAATTTTTAGATTATCACCAAATGTTTTTAGTAATTCCATAGAGCACCTCGAATTAAGATTGAAAGCAATTATAACAAATACATTAAAGAAGTAAAGCAAAAAGATAGCAAAAAGACTTGACAGGCAAAATGAAAGCATATAAAATGCTCATGAAAGCATATTGAAATCATTAAAGGAGGTCAACACATGAAAAGCAACCCCAATGGCAAGCGGTTCGTACCCGTATCGGAATATCAGCGTATCAGCGGTTTAAGCAACAAAACCGTTATACACCTGATCCAAACGGGACAACTGCCACACATCAAAACCGAAAGCGGACATTGTCGGATTGACATGGAACCCATCGGTGTGGGCAACAACGAAATAAGTAAAACGGTCGAGGAATCGCATCGACTTGTTAAAGCATTATGCAAGCAATTTAACGTAGCCATTTAGCGAAAGGGGAATTAACAATGTACGAAGTTCAAATGAAAGTCAACAGGGCATGGAAATGGACAACCATTTCCTTAACGTACAACACGCTTTCTGAGGTTGAAGGGTACTTGGAAAGTTGTGCGTATAAACAGGCGTATCGCGTTGTCAAAATTGACGAACCCAATAACAAAGTATGCGTGCTACGTAAATTCGCAGGTGCAAACCAATAATACAACGTAGCGGTGTGAATTGAAAGTAAACATTCAAAAAGGAGGCCAAACATGGAACTACGTATTCGAGTTTGCGAAGACAAAACAAACCGCTCGACAAAGTACGAAATTATCGTACCCCTCAGTTACACCGACGAACAAATCCTCGAAGTGATGACAAAATGGATGGAGGACATCCGAGCGACGGAAGCACACGACAATGCCGTGGCATTACAAACCACAACGGGGGAAGCGGAACATAAGGGGGATCGCCCGCAGGGGGAAGCAAACCAATCATATGTCTTAAAGTAAATCAATCCTTTTTGCATTACCCCATCCGTCTACGATACCCAAAGCATAACAATGGCAAACCAACGAATAAGCGAACGCCCCATCCGAAAACGCCATTGCTTGAGCGGAAGCGTGACCCCCAACGGCTCGACCCGTGAGCGTATCGTAAGCGGAAGCGCGCGAAGAACACAACAACAACAAACCCTAATAACCCGAAAACGTAAAAACAGGCGCGACGCGCAAACCAAAGCCACCATTCAACAATCCATGCGCGAGCGAGACACCGAAACCAATGGGTAAAGACACCGTGCCTTCCCCAACCCACCACGGTAACTACAACACCCACGACACAAAAGCACCAAGCCCGTATCCTACAACCCCAGCACCGGACACGCGAAAACAGGATAGGTAACGGAGTCACGGAGAGGCGGAAGCCCGCATAGCGCTTGCGCGTGGGCCCCGCCCCCACTTCGCGGGATACAGAAGTGGGGGTTAGTATTACCCCCCACTTCGTAACCAGTAACCAAACACCCACAAACCCAGTAAATTCAACGTTATTCTTGGTTACGGACTTCGTAACCACTTCGTAACCAAAAATCAACTTCGTAACCAAAATGAAAGGAGGATGTATGAAGGATAGAGATATGGGAGTAAGTAAAAGTTGGTTCTGCGTGTTCAATAACCCCGAAGAACACGGGTATACGGGAACCCCTCCCGAAATCGTAAACAACGTAATCGCCAAATGGATAGAAGATAACCCACAACGTACATGTGCCGTTACATACTGTATATCTGCGGACGGGCTAAAACACCTCCATGCGGTACTCGAAGACGTAAGGAACATGAGGTTCACAACGGTAAAGAAGATATTCCCATCCATGCACATCGAAGCGACAAAAGGAAATAAAGACCAAGCCGAAAATTATATAAACAAAAAACCTCCATTCGATGAAACAGGCGAGGAAATCAAATTCACCAGCAGACACGGCGAAATAAAAGGAAAACAAGGCCAACGGCGCGACATGGATATAATCGAAGAACTTATCAATCAAGGAAAAACTCCGAACGAAATCATGGACATGTCCTTATCATATCGCAAATACGAAAAGTATATAAAAGACGCATACAACAGGAAACGGGACAAAGAGACGCCAATAAAAAGAGACATAAATGTCATATGGCATTGGGGAGCATCGGGAACGGGTAAGAGCCACGCCATTATAAAATTGGTAGAAGAGTACGGGGACGAAAACGTCTACATGGTGCGCGAATACGAAAAACCCTTCGACTGGTATAACGCGCAACGCATCATATTCTTTGACGAATACCGCGACCAAATAAAGTTTGAACGTTTGTTAACCCTCTTAGACGGTTACAAGACGCAGTTACACGCACGCTACGCCAATTCGATGGCGTTATGGGATGAAGTGCATATAACATCGCCGTTTCCGCCAGAAGTGATGTACGAGGGTTTAATTAAAAGTCAAAAGAAAATCGACACCTATAAACAACTTAGCCGACGTATTAAAACGGTGGTTTACCATTACAAAAATATAGGGGGTGAATACTGCGTACATTCAATACCCATGGACGAGTACAAAGGACACGAGAACCAACAGCAGCTTGCGCAGGATGACCAAGTAATCATGGATTTAATTCAAGTATCGAATGATGACAACGACTTCCCATTCTAAAGGAGCGATAACAATGGCAAGGAAAACCAACACGAGCATCAACGGTAAGGATTACTTTCGTGTAACCGCTACGGTGGGCAAGGATGCGGACGGCGTTCCCATCCGCAAACAATTCTACGGTGAAAGTAAAAAAGAAGCCGAATCCAAGCGCGATGAATACATGACGAACATAAACAAGGGACTTGCCGTAAATTATGACAAAGCGTTATTCGGTCGTACTTTTAAGGCATGGTTTGAAAACGTCTTAAAGGGGTCTGTATCGATTTCTACTTATAACCGATATGAAGTTGAATACCGAAGGCGTATAGTAAATAGCGAGCTTTCCAGCATGTGTATAACGGACATACGAGCGGTCAACATACAAGCATATTATAATGGTTTGTTAAAAAACTGTACGCCAAAAACATTACATGCGGTTCATAAATTAATAAGTCGTTTTTTTATCTATTGCGTAAAAGCTGACGTTGTAATTAAGAATCCACTCATGGCAGTAGAATTACCTGTCATTGATAAAAGAACGGAAATAAATAAAGCCATGCATGAAGCGGATATAACAAAGATACAAAACGCAGTAAAAGAAGACATGAAGCATTTTATATATTTATTTGCAATATTCACAGGGTTACGAGAAGGTGAAATATTAGCATTAACCCATCATGATATAGATATAAAAAACGGAACAATACACGTTAATAAAACGGTAAAATATTTGACAGTAGACAGCCAATATAAGCCTTTAATAACTCCACCAAAAACAAAACAAAGTGTACGTACCGTGCCTATCTTGGGGGCGATAAAACAATTAATAGAAATGCATATAAAACGTGAAATTGACAAACACAAACGACTTGGAATACCCTTTACGAATGATTGTATATTATTTTCATCTTATGCGGGAACATACAGGGAGGCTCCGAATTTATTAAGGATGTTCAAAAAATTATGTGATCGTATAGGAATTGAACGTTATACATTCCATTCGTTGAGACATACATTTTGTACAATATTGGCAAGGCAAGGTGTACAATTGAAAACTGCATCAGAATTAATGGGGCATACAGACATATCTATTACGGCACGTATATATACCCATGTGGATGATGCCGAAAAACGCAGAGGAATCGAGTGTTTATCGACATATTTTGATTAACACAATTAACACTATTTTAACACAAAAGTTATGGATAAAGGGGTAAAGCGATAGGATGGAAAAGCCGATAAACCCAGTAAAAAAAGGGTATCCGCTAAAACAAAGTAGCAATAAAAAGCTCGAAAAGTATCCTGCATTCGAAGGTTCAAATCCTTCCAGCTCAGTAAAAACCCCGTGAAATCAACATTCGCGGGGTTTTATTTTGTGTAACCCGCCGCGGCGGTTATGCGGCTCCGCTCGATAGAAACCGTTCAAACCCATCCCGGCCGCACATTTGTGTCCCTTCAAGGGTAATGGTTGCGGCGGCGGCGGCAATTGCGAAACGCAGCAGCTCCGATGTAAAACCGTTTAATTTAAAATCATTTACGATTGAACCGGAGCAAAGCCGTTTTTCAACCCATAAACCAACCCCGCCACCATCGCGTCGCCCGCGCCTTGCACGGCCTTTACTTCGACGGGTAGGGCAGGGGAATAATGCGCCCCGTCCGCCGTAATCAACATCGCCACGTAAAAACCAAATTCAAATACTTTGATAAATTCTTTTTAAATTATCCAGGCTGACGCGGGTGCCGTACAGGCAATCCTCCATACCTTCGAATTCGACGAAGATGTGTCCGGCAAAGCCGGATTTTTTTATGCTGTTTAGTATTCTGTAAATATCTAAATCCCCCTGCCCTAAAATAGAACCCCGCAGGTATCGGCCGCCCGATGAACGGAACCATGAACCGGAGCAGTCGAATTGGGTCGCGTCGCCGGGGTCGCGGGCGCGGATATAGAAATCCTTCACATGTATCGTAGCGGCGAAGGGAAGAAGCCTATCTACCGCTATTTCGGCGCGGTCGTCCACACATTCGTAATTGCCTGTATCTAATTGGTGACCGAAGTTGGGCCGGTCGATGCTTGTCATGATTTGGCGTATCCGATCCGCACCGTTGATGTGAAAGCCGTGGTTTTCCAAAAGAACCGTGATGTGATAACGGTTTGCGTGATCGCATAAGGCACGGTAGGTGTCCAAAATCATGGGCAATTCCTGTTGGAAGTTTTCAATTGTATTTGTTTCGATGGGCCTGCGGTAACCCGCACAGTCAATGCGTATGGTGGGGAGGTTCAACTTACCCGCTATGTCGATGTGGGTTTTAACGCGGCTTAGCTCGGCGGCGTATTCCTCCTGTGTGATTTGCAGGAAATTCGCGTTAAGCGAATAGTTGACGATGGGGACATGTGCTTTTTTCGCGGCTTCGAGCATTGTGTCGATCAATGCCGGTTCGTTAACCATGTCGATGCCGAAGGGAACAAGCTCGATGGCCTCCGCCCCGTTATCGGCAAGCCATTTGATGCCGTCGGCGGGGGACATTTCCCCGGAAATAATCTTACGTGAAATACTGTAAATACTGGCTCCGAATGTGGGCATATGAAAACCTCCCGAAATTATTAAAATCAACCGCACGGGGATATTATAAAATATATAGGTCAATTATCGCAAATTAAAGGGTAATCATGGTAAACTTGGCAAAAAAATGGGGAGTCGATTTTATGCGTACATTTTACAAAAACGCGTCTGCCGCCAGATTTTTACTCGGCGGTATCGGGACAGGTAATATTTCCTTGAACCAAAACGCGGCGTTATGCGATTACGAACTATTCAACAAACCCGCTAAAGGTTTTTCGAGTCCGTACAGCTTTTTTGCGATACGTACGGAATCCCCATCGGGGGAGGTGAAAGCCAAGGCTTTGGAATCCCAACCAGCACCACCTTTCGACCATTCCCACGGCGCGTTTGCCACCGAGGTTAAGGGCCTCCCGCGCTTCCGCCATTCCGAAATGACGGGGGAATACCCCTTTGTCCGTTACAAGTTAACCGACCCGAATATGCCCGTTGAAGCGGGACTTTTGGCTTTTACGCCGCTGATACCGCTTAACGCGGACGATTCCTCGCTGCCCGCTGCGGTATTACGGTATTCGGTGAAAAATATTTCCGATGAGGAATTAACCGTAAGTGTCGCCGCGTCACACGCCAACCTGTGCAACCACGCGGAACGAAACGAGTGGGGGGAGGTATTTAAGGGCGAAGCCGAAAATAAACGGGTACAAAATGCGTTGTACGACGGAATTTTCTTTTTGCCCGTGGGCAAAACGGAAGATAACCTCGACTACTTTGAAATGGCTTTGCTAACCACAGAAAAGCAAGGCGTAACCTGCCTGGATTATTGGCATGAAGGCGCGTGGTGGGACGGCTTGCAGGATTTTTGGAATGATTTCACCGAAGACGGGGACTTGACGAGCGGGCGAATGCTGCACGGACAGGGGAACAACCTGCACAAGAGTTCATTAAAAGCCGCTTCCCTTTGCGTGAAGAAAACAATCAAGCCGGGGGATATGGCATTTTTCGAATTTATCATCACCTGGTACCGACCCAACCGCATTTGGTCGTGGGATCAGAATAAACCCGTCGCCGATTGCTGTCCGCCGGGGGCGGATTGTACAAGCGGTTCCGATTGCCGCCCGTCGGGAATAGCGCGTAACTACTATGCGAAATTAGGCCCGGCGTTGGAAAGCGCGGCCTACCTTATCGCCAACCTGCCCCGATTGGAGGAAGAGAGCCGCAGTTTCGTTAATGCGCTTGCGGCGAGTACACTCCCCGATTATGTAATCGACGCCGTTTCCGCCAACATCACGGTCATACGATCCACGACCTGCTTCCGCATGGCCGACGGGACGTTCTTCGCGTGGGAGGGATGTGGCGATACGTGGGGCTGTTGCCCCGGTAACTGCACCCATGTGTGGAACTATACCCAAACCATGGCGTTCCTTTTCCCGGAATTGGAACGTTCCATGCGCCGTACGGAATTTTTATACGAAACCGATGATACCGGAAAGATGAACTTCCGTGCCCACCACTACCTTCGGGACGACCCGATGAGCCATGCCGCCGCCACCGACGGGCAATTGGGTGCGGTCATTCGCCTGTATCGCGATTGGAAACTGTGCGGCGACGATGATTTCCTTCGCGAACTTTGGCCGAAAGCAAAAAAAGCCCTGTCCTACGCCTTCACCCATTGGGACACCGACAGCGACGGTTTGCTGGACGGCGAGCAGCACAATACCTATGATATTGAGTTCTTTGGCTATACAAGTATGCTCAATTCGATTTTCTTCGCGGCTTTGCGTGCGGGGGAGGAAATCGCACGGTATTTAAACGATGAAGCAAACGCGGAATTGTATAAAATTTTCCGTGAAAAAGGCGCGGAAAAGTTGGATTCCCTCACCTTCAACGGTGAATATTACGAACAGGTGATGGGGGAAGACGTAAATACGTACAAATACCAATACGGTAAGGGTTGCCTTGCCGACCAACTGCTTGGGCAACAACTTGCCCATGTGAGCGGGTTTGGTTACCTTTTACCCGAAGCCCATGTAAAAAGCGCGGTACGCGCCATCTTCCGCTATAATTTTAAGAACGATTTCCATGACCACGCCAACGTACAACGGGTATACGCGCTCAACGACAACGGAGGCTTGCTCCTGTGCAGTTGGCCCAACGGCGGCCGTCCGGTTATCCCCTTCGTATACAGCGACGAGGTGTGGACGGGCATCGAATACCAAGTGGCGTCCCATCTCATATACGAAGGCTTCATGGACGAAGGCTTAAAAATTGTGGAGGCTTGCCGCAATCGGCACGACGGTATCGAACGTAACCCCTGGAACGAAGTGGAATGTGGAAACCATTACGCCCGTTCGTTGGCCAGCTACGGCGTATTGCTTGCGTTGACGGGTTTCCATTGTGACGCGGTAAACAAGGTGCTGACCTTCCGCCCGGTTATGCCGGTTGGGGGAAGCGGATTTGTCGGATTCTTCTGTTGCGCGGACGGCTGGGGGCTGTACCGGCAGGAGAGGGAAGGGGAAGCGGGCGAAATCGAAGTGTTGTATGGGAATTTGGACGGATATAGGGTGGTGTTAGCCGCATGACAGGGGTTTGCTTGCGGTGAGGGGCGTTTGAAGCTCTTCAACAGCGTCGCTTGGTGAAGGAGCGTTGTGCTTCATCACGGTATTGTCGTGGGCGCGTAGAGCGGTAATGTTGATGCCATTGTCGTTGATAGTGATGATTTGATAAATGTTTTTATTTTGATCGTCCACAAGGTCTGTCAATGAAAGGAAGTCCATGGCTTCCTTCATAGGCAGGCCGTTTTTTTCGGGGATTTGGCGGTCGGGCTTGTAGATATAACCACCCCATGCGCAGTTACCGGAAACGGTGCCGCCCGTGATGTGGACGGTGCCTTGGCCTTTTTTTGCGGGCTGGTAATTTCTTATCGGCTTCGATCGAGCGTAGACGTGGTTGTGGCCGCTAAGAACAAGATCGATGCCGTATTCGTCGTAGAAGGGCATGAGCTTTTCATAGCCGTGGACGGAATTATAACTGACGGTATACACCCCGTGGTGCATGAGGATGATTTTCCAACGGTTTTGTCCGTGGGTAGCGACGACATGGCGCATCCATTCGATTTGCTCGTCGAGAGCGTATTCGGCTGTGTGCCACGGGTTGCCCTGTAAAACCATAAATAACGCGTTTCCGTAGGTAAAAAAATAGTTGACGCCGTCGAGGGTTTTGGCGGCTTTTTGTGTTGCGGCGGGTTGGCCGTCTTTGCCGGTATGCGCCGCGCCGTTTTTCGGGGGGTTAAAACGGCTCTTGAAAAATGCCGCGTACGGGTCGGGGGAGTCCCACGTTCCGGTATGGTTGGGTGCGCCCATTAAGTCGTGGTTGCCGATGGCGGGGGCGTAGGGGGTGGTGGCGAGTATTTTTCCCGCGGCTTGGAAGAAGCCGTCGAAGCCGTCCTTATCGTAGCCGTGTTCGGAATGGTCGCCCGTGCAGAGTGCGAAGTCGGGCGTGCCGTTTATATACAGATGTTTTTGCTCGGGGGCGAAGGCGTGGGTGAGTGCCGATTCGAGGTTTTCCTGGAAGTTGCCGCTTTCAAGGGGGGAGATGACGCCGTCCCAATCCGCAAACGGCGTACCGCGGGCGTACTTGTCCTGCTGGGGGTCGGCGAACCAAAGGAAGGAAAACGCGGCGGGGTTTTCCTCGCGGGTCTTGATTAACACGGGGGGGCTTGGGTTGGGTTCGTCGCCGACGGAATAGTAATAATAACGTTCGGCTTCCAGCGTAATTTCCGCTTTGTGGCTGTAATACGACGCGGTGTTGATATGGGGGCGCAGGGTATCGCTGACGATGGGGGTGTTATTTTCGATTAACGTACATGTACCACAAGCATGGCGAGCGGCTTGGGTAAATTTAAAACCGTTGGCTTCGAAGGTTTCGCGTTCTTCGCAGGTGATGCGGGTCTGCGCTTCGCGGTCGGTCAACCAATTAAAGCGTAGTTCGACATCGTTACCCGTACCGTTTTCGCCGTACATGAAGGTAACGGCATAGGGGGCGGAGGGCTGGAGCAAGGATTTCGCGATGTGCAGCAAACTACCATTACGCACGCTTTGCTTCGCGTCGTCAGCCCAATCGGGCTCGTTTTCGTGTTGGGTAAAGGCGACGAACAGGGTGTACAAGGGCCCCGCGAGGTCGTTAATGCGTTTTTCAAGGCGTTCATGTTCCGTGCGGTTTTTGCCGTGCTTTTCGCGGTATAGTCGATTGTATGTATCCAAAAACGCCATCCGCGCGTTGTTGGACAGGGGGTAGCAGACATTGGAAAAATCGGAGAAACGATACCCTTTGCCCAGCAGGTTGTAATCGAACATCATCGCGGCGGTCTTATCTTTGCGCACAACGAGGTTGGTATAATAAAAATCGTTGTAGGTAAGGGTGAACGCGGGAGTACGGAGTAATTCGGCGAAGGCATCGTAACGGTAAAGTACATAATCGAGCAATTCGCGGCTTTCGGTAAATTTATCCGAAAGCCGCCGCAGGTTATCGGGCGTTAGCGTGCCGAATTCAAAGAACAAGTCGTTTAGCTCCGGTACGTTTGCGCCGTTTTCGTGGAAGGTGAAATACCAGCGTGCCAGGCTTTCGACGACGGCTTCGTCCGCGAGGTCCTCCGCCACAGCAAGCCGCCAATCGGCGGAGGCGGTGATGTCCTCCAGCACAAGGGTCGCTTCGCCGAAAGCGAGGGTTTTTATCGTGGGGATGTTGTGCCGTTGCAAAATTTGATAATTAAAAATTTCGCGGCGATCGCTTTTGTGTTCGAAATATTTGACGACCGCGGGCGTACCGCCGTACAGGCAGCGGTAAACATGTACACCCGCTTTGGCGCGGATGGGTTGGAAGTCGGAAATCACCGTATTGGAGAAGCGTCGTAAATCGTCCGTAATATTTTGCAACATTTTAAGGCTCCTTGCCCAACATGCCGTTATGCATGTTTAGTTTTATATCCGCTATACCCGCGACTTTATGGGAATGTGTGACGATAATAACACATTTATTATCGTTGCGGGCGAAGGATGTAAACATGCTCAGGACTTCGTCCTCGGTGTCGTTGTCGAGGTTGCCTGTAGGTTCGTCGGCGATGAGGATATCGGGGTTGTGCGCCATAGCGCGGGCGATACCGATACGCTGCTGTTCGCCGCCCGAGAGCTTGAGGACCTTGCGGGAGGCTTTTTCGCGGTCAATACCGACTTTTTCAAGGAGCGTAAAGGCGCGTTTTTTACAGGGTTTTTCCGCGCTTATATACATGGAGAGCAGCAGGTTCTCCACGGCGTTGGCGTTGGTGAGCAAGTTATAGGCTTGGAAAATTACGCCGATGTCGTTGGAACGGTAAGCGTCGCGGTCAATCGCCCGCAAGTCGGAAGCCTTATAGAAAATCGCGCCGGAGGTACAAGTATCCAAACCCGCGATAAGGGACAAAAGCGTAGACTTGCCCGAACCGGATTTACCCGCGATGGCGTAAACCTTCCCCGCCTCGAATTCGGCGTTGATGTCCGTAAGGGTGTTTCCGGCGGCGCCTTCGTAGCGGTAGGCTACGTTCTTTAATGTTAAGATGCTCATATGATTAGTTCCTTTCCATCAGGATTTTCATAGGCTCGTACCGGGTGATGCGAATGACCGATACAGCCCCCGCGAGGGCGGCAAGCAATAAGGATATGGCGGCGATTTCCAAGATCGGGCGCACACCGAGGGAAACGTCCAACTCCGACAGGGGCACGGCTTCCGGGGTATTGGCGCCCGTTAACTGCCCGAAACGCCCGCTCATACCGCCGCCCACGATATTAATCCCGCCGCCGAACATACCCATCATACCCCCGGGTGCGGCATTGCCGGGTTTGGCTTCCTCGGCTGCGATGCTTTCCAATTGTGAAGCCAGCAAGCGGTCGGATACGGGCTGCGCCGCTACCGAGCCCGCAAGCAAACCCAGCGCAAGGCAAGCCGCGGTCATCGCGAACATTTCGGTTAACAAACCGAGGGCGAGTTTTTTCTTCTTCATGCCCATGGCGCGGAGTACGCCGATTTCATATTTGCGTTCGCGTACCGATATCGAAGCTAGGACCGCCAGCACAACCCCGCCGAGGATCAGCACGATATACATAAACGTGGACGTTATGCCGCGCAAACCGATAACGGGTTCGACGATGGCGAGGTATTCGGCTTCATTGGTGGTGACGAGCAGCAAGTCGCTCAGCCCAAGTCCGCGCGCCGCGGCTTCGAAGTCGGGGAGCAGCGCGGGTTCGTGCAGGTAGTACACCGCCGTAACGGTAACGCCGCTTTCGTTTTCACCGATACCGTCAAGGAGGGTATCAAGAGTCGTCAGTACCTCGTTGCGGCGGTTAAGGAGGGGCAGGCGGACGAACCCACCCATCGGGTTTTCGGGGGTCATGTCAAAATAAATGCCCGAAACGGTCAGCTCGCGGATGACGGTGCGTGAGGTGATGTCCTCACCGTCAATTGATGTCAGAGAGCCGTATACCCGGAAGGTATCGCCGACGGCAAGCCCGTTTAGTTCCGCCATTTCCATACTGATGAGCGCCTCGCCCGTCGCCGTCGGGAATTGCCCCTCAACGATGTTGCGCAAGCCATTTTCAAAGTCCTCCCAATAATTACCGTACAGCCGCATGTTGGGGATGTCCGTATCCTCCGAGTCGATGCTTACCGTGTCACCCATAACGCCGCCCATGGCGCCGCGGGCGACGAACATCCCCCCGGCGGCTTCCTCGTCCCCGTCCACCACCGACAGCTCCCCGCCGAATACAAGCTGCGAAGCCGTCATTTCATAGGTATGCACATAGGGGAGCTGTGCGAAAGCTATGCTTTGTTGCGCGGTGACTTGTGGGTTCATATTACCGATGCCTTGGCGCATACCGCCCATGCCGCCGAACATACCCCCCATCGCTTCGCGCATGTTCTCCATGATGCGTGCCGTATCGGGTACGATGTTAACGCGGCTGCCGAAGCGGTATTCGTAATCCCCGATGATGGCGTTGGCGGTGTTATTGATAATCAACGCAACCGCCGTGGTGGCGATGATGGCGAATAGGATAACCGCCATCAGGATATTGCGCCCGATGTTACGCCGCAGGTTGTGCAGCGCGTTCTTGATAAGGAACATGGAATCACTCTCTTTTTTTATGGCAAGCATACGCGCCGCTCTGCGGTATAATCACCGAAAACGTGCGGCAAATGTAAAGCAAAAAATATTATGTGCCCTACCAGGGCACAAGTTGGGGTATAGTAACCCGACAAAGGTACCCACGGAGGTGCGCCATGCAAAAATCGATATACGTAGCCGACGACGAACGCAACATCCGCAACTTGGTCAAAGCCTTCCTCGAAAAGGAGGGTTACGCCGCCGAAGCCTTCGAAAACGGCGACTTGTTATTGGAAGCCTTCCGCGCAAAGCCCTGCGACCTGGTCATACTCGACATCATGATGCCGGGTACCAGCGGGTTGCTTGTATGCACGAAGCTGCGGGAAGCATCCGACGTCCCCATTATCATGCTGACGGCGAAGGACACGGACGAAGATTATATTTCGGGCCTGTCGCTGGGGGGCGACGACTATTTCACCAAGCCCTTTAGTCCCGTGAAGCTAATGATGCGCGTCAAGGCGATGCTGAGGCGGGTAGATATGTACGCGGCGAAGGGAGCGGAAAACACCGATATCGCTTTCGAAGACGTGTCCCTGCACCCCGCGCAGTTCGCCGCCCATTGCCGCGGCGAAAACTTGCACCTTACCAAAATGGAGTTTAACCTGTTGACCTATCTTATCGAAAATAAAAACAAAGCCGTGTCCCGTCACGAACTGCTTAACGTGATTTGGGGGTACGACGTGGTGGTGGAGAGCCGCGCCACCGACGATACCGTCAAGCGCCTGCGCCGTAAGCTGGAGGAAGCGGGCAGCCGCGTTTTAATCGAAACGGTTTGGGGCTTCGGCTTTAAGCTGGGTACGAAAGCGGGCAGCGCGGTATGAAGCGCTTCAAGTTCATTTTGGTGCGTAATTTCGTGGGGATGGTACTTTTGGTGCTGGCGATTGTGTATGCCGCTTTTAATATGATTACCAACCGCTATATTACAACGGAGGCGTCCCGTGAACTGGCGCGCAGCGTTTCCAGCATGGAGGGTATTGCGAACCATACGGCGGTTGTACCCCCGCTGTCGCGGCACATCCAAATCATGCCGCGTGACGAGGTCTTTGAAAATATCTTCGTTCAATGGCGGGAGGTTAACCCCCTGCGCCAGCTTATGCTAAACACCGACGGGATTATCATCAGCGGGGACAACGAACTGGTTTCCCCTTTTATTAATGACGACATCCTCTTCCTGGGTAATTATTACGTGAATAACCGCAGCCAGTTCGAAGACGGTGCCATGGTGCGCCTGGTGGGTGAGCAAAAGGCGTTTTACCTGACTTCGGCAAAGCTGGTGCTGCCCGAAGGCACCCTGTATTCGATTCTGTTATATACCGACATATCGTCGGCATTGCTTTTTATGCGCAACGTGAACCGTACGCTGGGCTTTTTATTGATTATTTCCGCTTTTGTGGGCTTGCTGATATCGGTCATCATGTCCTCACGGGTGCAGCGGGCGGTGCTTCGGTTGGGCAGGTACGCGGAAGTCATCGGGCAAGGGCGCTTCGACGAAAAAGTGGGGGACTTCGAATACAGGGAGTTCGGCGAGTTAGCGCAAAGCATGAGCGCCATGTCGCATAAATTGAGCACTTATGAGAATAATCAGAAGCAGTTCTTCCAAAACGTATCCCACGAACTGCGCACGCCCCTTATGTCCATCAAGGGCTACGCCGAAGGCATCACCGAAAATGTGCTGGACAAAGACGCCGCTGCGTACATTATCTTGGCCGAGGGCGAGCGCATGGAGGAGCTGGTCAACCAGCTTTTATTCATTTCGCGGATGGAAGGCGGGCTGGACGAATTGCGCGTGTCTTCGCTTAACTTGCATGAAATATTGTATGACAGCGCCGAGCGTGTACGGATTTTGGCGGAAAAAAACGGGAAGGAAATCACCTTCGGCTTCCCACCCGCCGAACGCGCAATCGTAACCGACGAGGAAAAACTGCACAGGGTGCTGGGCAATATTTTGACCAACGCCATCCGCCACGCAAAGTTGGCGATAAAAATCGCATACGAAGATACACACGAAGGGGAAGTATGCATATCCGTAGAAAACGACGGTTCGCTAATCGCGGAAAGCGATTTGCCCCACATCTTTGAGCGTTTTTATAAGGGCGCGGACGGCAACTCCGGGCTCGGGCTTGCCATATGTAAGGATATAGCGGAAAGGCTGGGTGGTCGCGTAACGGCGGAAAATACCGAACATGGCGTACGGTTTGCCCTATACCTCCCGCAAGCGGTGTTATGATGAAGCCCAAAATCCTCTTAGTCCCGCCCGACGGCAGCCGTCCCTACTCGTACGGCGGCGTGCTGACGAATTTGTATTACCATCAATTTACCCGCGCAGGTAAGCATGTTGACATCCTACCCGCGTTGGGTACCCACGCGCCGATGGACTCCGCGGAGCTGTCGGCGTTTTTTGGTGAAGGCATACCGCCGGAGCGCTTTTTGGTACACGATTGGCGCAACGGAGTGGAAAAAATCGGGGAAATCCCCGCGGAGTATGTACGGGAAGTAATAAGCGACGGCATCGGCGGCAACATGGACAGCGGCGGCGGTAACGGTGTCGGCACGGACAGCGTTTTCGGCGAAACCGTGCGCGCTTTATTTTCGCAAAATATCCCCGTAGAAATCTCAAAATATTTAACAGATCCCTCCTATGAATCCATCCTTTCTATCGGGCAGGTCGTGCCGCATGAGGTGGCGGGCATGGCCAACTACACGAAAAACATCGTGGTGGGCTGCGGCGGGAGCGGTTTTATTAACGCTTCCCATATGGTGGGCGCGGCGTACGGTATCGAACGGACCCAGGGTAAAACAAACACCCCGGTACGCAAGCTCTTTGATTACGCGGAGGAAAGATTCCTGTCGCGGTTGCCGATTGTGTATGCCTTAACCGTAGTGGAATCGGAAACCCTGTGCGGCTTATTCGTCGGGCGGGGGCGGGCAATCTTCGAAAAAGCCGCGGCACTCAGCGCGGAGCGCAACATCACGTACGTAGCGGAGCCTATAAAAAATTGCGTGGTAAACCTGGGTGAAGGCGTTCGCTCCACATGGTTGGGCAACAAAGCCATATACCGCACCCGTATGGCAATCGCGGACGGCGGAAGCCTGCTCGTCCTCGCTCCGGGGGTCAACCGCTTCGGCGAGGATGACGAAAACGACCGCCTAATCCGAAAATACGGATACAGCGGTCGTGAGCGGGTTTTATCCTTGTGCGCAACCGAAAAGGATTTGCAAGAAAACCTGTCCGTCGCCGCGCACTTAATCCACGGCTCAACCGACGGGCGTTTTACGGTGACATACGCCGCGCCGCGCCTGGGGCGGGAAGCGGTCGAAGCCGTCGGTTACCGTTACATGGAATGGGAGGAAGCCGTAAAGCTAAAGGACGCGGACGGCGCGTATTATATAGAAAACCCCGCGACAGGTTTATGGTCTTTAAGCGGTTCTTGATAAATGAGTTGCTTCAACCATTTAACCGATTCGGGTACTACGCCGCGTTTTAACTCACCATTGGCTTCGTCAATCATATTGCACATGTTATAGAACAAATGCCTTGCCCCCAAGCCTTCGCCCAAGTCCGCGGGGTATTTCACCAGTATTTGCGCAACGTTTTTCGGCCAAAAGTAACGGATGTCGTTAATCGGGTCGTTATAGTTAGCGATGCCGAAGTCTAATATCCCGCATATTCGCTTCGCTGTGGGGTCGTAGTTAAGGTTCCAAAAATGGACGTCGCCGTGGGTAAATGTGACGGGCGGCGGGTTCTTTTCAACCGCCGTAATAAAATTTTGTAATATTTCATCGATTTTCGCTTGTTCGGCGTTTGTGAGTTCCTTTTTTACGCTGTCGGTATAATTTTCGTAAAAGTATTCGAGGTTCTCCTTCACGCCGTATACGGGGGCGTTTTTTATTTGCGGGATTTCCGCGGTGTGCAGTTGGTAAAAGATATCCCCCATTTGCGCGAACAGCGCGTCCTTTTCGGGTTGCGTAAAGGAATCGAACATATCATGGGTAAATTGCACGCCCGGTACTAGGCTTTCGCCCAAAACCGTCCGCCCGTCCGCAAGGGTGGCAATGCAAATCGGTTTGGGGATGGTGATTTCCACCTTGCCGTGCAGCGCAAGCAGAACTTCGTATTCAAGCCGTAAGTCGGAATCCGATTCGTCGGAAGTCAGCGGTACCTTAAAGACGGTTTCGCCGTTGGTTAAAAATATTTCTCCGGCTTTTCCGTTACCCAGCTTCGTTAGGGTGCGGATGCGGATATCGGGGAAGGTTTCGGCTAGTAAGGGTTTAAGGGTATCAGGATTCATCTTTACACTCCTTTGTTATGATCGTCAGCCTGTGCAGCGCGCGGGTCATGGCGATGTATAATAACCTAACATCAAGGGGTTCGCATGAATAGCGCGACGCGTCCGCGACGATAACCGCGTCGAATTCAAGCCCTTTCGCCAAATATGCGGGAAGGATTAAAATGCCGCCTTCGTAGTCGGCCTCTTGTTCGGTGACGATGGGTAGGGTACCCGAAGCGGAAAGCGCGGCTTGCAATTCCGCACATTCTCTTTCCGTTTTTGCGATGATCGCGGCGGAACGATAGCCTTTATCCTTCACAGCGGCGATTTCATTTAAGATTAAATCGACAACCTCGGCTTGGTTATGCGCCGTATGGCGGATTACCGCTTCCCCGTGCCGTATGACGGGTACGGCCAGCGATACCGCGGGGCTTGTCCCCTCAGGGTATAACCGCATGATGATTGGGTTGGCCGCTTCCATGATTTCGATGGTCGTGCGATAGCTTTGCGTAAGTACGAGGGGTTGCGTTTCAAAGATCGGGTGGATTTCCTCCCAATCGTTAACCCCTTTGTGGGCGAGTAGCCCTTGGTGCAAATCCCCAAAGATGCTGAACGACGCGTGGGGGAAGGCTTCTTTAAGCGCGAGGAATTGGAAGGGGCTGTAATCTTGCGCCTCGTCGATAACGACATGCTTCATTTCATTTTTCATGCCGAATAGGTGCTTGTGCATGCATAATAACGGGGGTAAATCCTCGGGCTCAAGTTTGCCTTGTGATATTGAAAGCCGTGCTTCACTTGTGCTTAATTTAAGCAGAAGTTCATCCGAAGCACCTTCCGTCATTTTTTTCAACAACCCCGGCGTGGTAAAAAGTAATTGATAATATTCCAGCGCGGATTTCAACCGGAAGGTACGCATGTATTTTTTGCGTGTGGGGCGTGCTTTTTCATGCAACTGTTTGATCATCACGTCGCGCTTGGCGATTACCTGCGTAAAGCGGTGGCGGCGGTTGGGTGTGTCCTCCGGCATTAAGGCTTTTATTTTCGTCATATGCTTGTCGAAAATGGCTTCGATGTTCTTTTCGAAGCGCGGAAGTTGACGCTTTAATGTGTTGGTCAGGAATTTCTCGATTTCGGGGGCGCGTTTGCTGGTGGGGAGGAAGGTATACGTTTCCGTAAACATACGGGCGATTTTTTCACGGGGGAACAGCGTATACCCTTCCAACCCGAAGTCTTCCGCGGGCAATAGTTGCTCTTCTATGTAGCGTAAATAATTTTTAATGATTTGGTAAAAAGCAAGCGAACCCTTGAATCCCGCGGCTTGCATACGCGGTGTTATGTGCATCCCGTGGTTGATTGCCTCGGCTAACGCTTCCAACGGCGATGCGGTGGGGTGCTTTACGGGGTCAAGTTCCAAACATTCCGCCGCGAAATCCGTGAAGGTCGTTTGCGTAACCTGCTCCACACCCAACTCGGGCAATACGTCGGATATATAACTCAAAAAGAACCGGCTGGGCGCGAGGATCATCACATGGCGCGGGGTTAAAGTATCCGCGTGGTTATATAAAAGGTATGCGATGCGGTGCAGGGCGATCGTTGTCTTGCCGCTGCCCGCCGCACCCTGCACCAAAAGCGGCGCGCGTAAGGGATGGCGTATAATCCGGTTCTGTTCGGCCTGTATCGTCGTTACGATGTCGCGCAGGCGGCGGTCCTTGGAGGCACCCAGCGCGGCTTGCAAGAAGGTATCGCTGGCGGTAACGTCGATGTCTATAAATCCCAGCAGTTTACCCGATTCGATTTGGTATTGCCGTTTTAACGTCAAATCACCCGTGATGTGTCCATCCGGGCAATCGTAGGCCGCTTGGCCTATACGTCCTTCGTAGTACAGCGTTGAAAGCGGCGCGCGCCAGTCGGTAATCAATACTTCCAAGCCGCGCAGTAAAGTCATTTTACCTATGTAATACGCCGTGTCGTTAAAATCCACCCGCGCGAAGTAGGGGGTACGCTGCGCGTATTCCATTTGGCGCACAAGCGTCTTCCAGCCTTCAAGCAATGAAAGGCTGACGGTCAATTCGCTGAATTGCTCGGGGTTATCAATGTTCATATGCGCGAACGCATACGATACGCGGTTGTCGAGTTCTTCTTTTTGGGTTTTTAACGTTGGGATTTCCGAAGCCAGATGAGCCAAAACGGTGTTAAGGTACGCGAGTTCCCGCGGGTGGTCGGGGTGCGTGGGACCGGACATGACAAGCGCCTCCTTTCGGCGGAAACATAAATATAACACACCGAAGCTTGGCGGGGAAAGCTTTTTGTTAAAAGGGGAGTGGACAAAAGCATTGATTACAAGAAATCCAAGATGGAAAAGGGTAATTCGCGGGATTTTGAGTTGCGATTTTGACGGAACTTCATTTTAGCTACACCAAAAGCATTGTACGCATCCAC
>WQZS01000018.1 GCA_009780585.1 Defluviitaleaceae bacterium
CCCCTTTTGTCTTGTGCCCCCCCCCGCGGGGTGGGAGGAAGGGGGAAACAGGGGGGGGGGGGGGGGGGGGGGAGTAGCTGTCCCGTCCATACCCCCGTATGGGCACCCAATTTGGTTGGAGCGGAAGCCACGCCAAGCGGGCGTAATTACGTAACCAATACAGACGGCGAAACGGTGGGATTGTTCCTTAGCAGTTCAAGGACACCCCCCGCGGGCTTGCAAGTGCTTGACGGCGGCGTGCTTCGGCACGAAACCGGAGGCCTCGGCGAAAGGCTTAATATCGCCATCAAAGGGACAAGTTCCAACGGTTCCGAACAGGCCGGCTTTGCGCCGGTAGACGGCAGGATATACCGTTTAACCTTCAACGCGGAAAACGAAAACAGGACAGGCCCCGCTACGACGATCGGCTTCCGCCTTAACGGCGAAACGGCTGTAGCCAATGTAAGTCCGGTCATGGGTACATTTTTCAGTTACCAGTTTACACATAACGCCGAACTGGCAACGGAAGGTGATACAGGCCACGGGCTTGTCGCCATCGGCATCATCGTGGACGGCGGTACGGGTACGGTCGTACATTTCAGCAACTTTAATATTATTGAAGTAACGGATGCGGAATGTATTTGCGTCGGCCCCTGCCCCGTGCATGTAGGTACGCGCGTATGGGCCCCTAACCTCGTAGGCGCGGAAGCCGCACCCAGCGGCCGCAACTACGTAACGAGCGCCGCGGGCGAAACCCTCGGTTTTATCCTAAGCAGCTCCCGCACACCCCCCGCGGGCTTGCAAGTGCTTGACGGCGGTGTACTGCGCCACCAGTCCGGCGGCGGCAGCGAGCGGCTGAGCATCGTCGTAAAGGGTACGAGTGGGAACAACTCCGAACAAGCCGGATTCGATCCGGTGGACGGACGCTCCTACAGGCTCACCTTCAACGCGGAAAATGCGCACAGGTCGGGCCCCTCGACGACGGTGGGTATCACCCAATACGGCAACACCAACGTTGTACCCGCGGGTACGCTCAAACCCGTTGCCGGAACACGCTTCGAGCATGTGTTCATGTATGACGCAGAGGCCGCGGCGGGTTACGGCGACACAGGCCACGGGCGCGTAGCCATCGCCATTACCGCCGGGCAGGAGTCGGGCTCGGTCGTGCATTATTCGAACATCGCCATCTATGAAGTCAACCCCGGCGGCGTATGCATTTGCGACTTGACCGTACGGGAATGGTACACGTACCCGCAAAGCGCGAACATCGAGTTTATCGGCACGCCCAACGAAGGCACCGGTGTCGGTAACGTATTAAGGTTATCCAACCTGGGATTCGACGCGAACGACATCCCCACGCGCGGCGCGGTAATAGAAGTGAATTTACGTGTGCCGCACAACTCCGGCAGGCGTGTCCTCGCTTGGACGGATTTATCCGGCAGCGCGGCAGCGGTAAGCGATTTTACCATCACCACCACGGATAATATCCTTGCCGAGAAGGTAGTCGTTTCGGATACCTTCGGAAGCGGTGCTGCGGCGGGGGCGACGAGCGTCAGCCTCACCCTTCCGCAAGGGATTATTTACAATGAAGCCACCGGAGAACTCGCGAGCGAAATCTATATCATGTTTGGCCTCGCTAAACCCGCGACGGGCGCGATGGACGACAACGACAATTTCAATATGCTTAACGGCAACCGGGGCGGCACAAGGCGCAACGGCGTAAACGGCGTTGACCTCGCCTTCGAGTTTGAGATTATCTCCAACATACGCTTAAGCGTTTTGGAAGAAATTTTCTTTAACACAAACATTTCCCTCAACCCCGGCGCGAATGAAACGGCGATGGGCTTCACATGGTGGACACCCAAGGGCGAAGCGAGCGCATCCGTATTGGAAATCGCGCCCGCAAGCGAAGCGGCGGGCGGTATGCCCGAAACCGCAAGGCGAATCCCCGGCGGCAGGCCGGTGCCCTTGCACCCGACGTCAGACTTAGCCGGATACCAATACGACGTGAATAAGGTAATGGTGACCGGACTTGTACCCGGCACCGAATACGCTTACCGCGTAGGTGACGGCACAGCGGCTAATTGGAGCCCGATTTATACGTTTAAGACGTATGACCCGTCCGATGCGTTTAGGGTTATTATGGTAGGCGACCCGCAATTAAACCCCACCCCCGACCGTTTATTGGCTAATTGGCGCGATACGGTGCAAAGGGCCGTCGCCAGGACGAACGCCGCGGGTGGTGCCAGCTTTATGATCAGCGCAGGCGACCAAACGGGCGGCGGGGCCAACGACCCGTACGCGATTATCAATTATTTGGATCCCGTACAGCTTAGGAGTTTGCCCGTCATGGCTACCGTCGGCAACCACGACACGCAAAGCCAAAGGACCGGAGCACACCTCGAACCCGGCTTCTCGGTGTTCTCTACGGTTTACAACTGGCCCAACCATGATTGGCTGGGCGGCAACCCCTCACACACCAACGACTTCCTGCGGGGCGGCGGCAACTGGTATTTCAGCTACGGCAACGCGCTGTTTATTTCCTTAAACTCCAATATAAATGATTTGGATGTACACAGGGTAACCATGGACAGGGCGATCGCATCCCATCCCAATGCCGTATGGCGTATCGTAACGTTCCACCACGATATTTTCGGCAACGGCACGGGCCACTCCATGGGTATGGCCGCAAGGCGCGCGACATGGAGCCCCTTCCTGGACGAATATAACATTGACGTCGTCCTCAACGGGCACGACCACACGCATACGCGTTCACACTTCATGCAAGGGAACGAAATCCAACGCTATCAAATGCCCACCGTACTTGACGTTAACGAAAGCGATATTTTCAATACCCCCGCGGGCATCTTCGTATCGCCCACGGGTATCGTATACATGACGTTTGGCGCGGCGGCGGACGTTCCCAAGTACACCTCACACGTACCCTGGCAGCCTTGGGTCGCCTACTCCGACCCCGCGGCGCATGACCCGCTGACACAATATTCCGTCATGACCATCGACGGCGGCACCCTTCGGATCGAATCCTTCGTAATCGACGGTACCACCGAAAGGCTGCACGACGGCATCACCATCCGCAAGCAAGCCACGCAAGCGGATTTGGAATCTATTATCAAAGATATGGAAGAAGTAGTGAAAAACGGCATTACGGACGCGTCATGGGCGGTGTTCCAAGCGGCGATCGCAAGCGCGAAGACCGCAACCAACCCCCATACCGCGTACGTTGCGCTGTACGACGCGTACTACGCGCTTAACCCCGGCACCGACAAAGGCGCGCTGGGCGCATTGGTAAATGAAGTCGCCAACGTACTCGCGACGGCTTCCGAAGGCCAATGGGAAGGCCAGTACCCCATCGGCTCAATAGCCGTATTGCAAGCCGTTTGGGACGAAGCCTTTATCGTTTACGACCTTAGGCTTTCGGTACAAGCGGACATCAACGCCGCGCTGGCCACCCTTAGGGCCGCTTACACCCGCTTCCTTTCCTTGGTGAGCGACGTACCGTGCCCGTGGGTCTTTGTCCATGACATCCCCGCTTCAGGGCCATATACGATCGGTCTTGTGGATTGGATGCTGGAGGATGAACCGTGGTATGTCGAACCGAACCTGGGTGCCGCGTTGGGCGGAAAGCAACATTTCTTCGCCCACTTTACCAAAGGCACCTACTCCCACAATTCACCTTATACCGACGGCGGAACCCTTGCCCAACGCACCGAGGTCCTGTTCGCTCCGGCTAACCTCCCGGGTGGGCGCGGCGTTAATCCGGTGCATATCACGCAAACCCGCATCGGTGAATGGATACGCTACGAGTTGAACGTAGCCCAAGCAGGTGCCTACCGTGCCACGTTGGGCGCGGCCAACCCCACCGCCAATGAGCAAATCGTCGTGATCAGGGACATGCAATTAAACGTCCTTACGCAATTTATCATTCCAGCAAACAATCCCCTACCCGCCGGAGGATGGGACGATGCGTTGCTTATCCGCGGCACAGAGGAATTCTACCTGCCCGCCGGTAACGTCATCATTGAATTGTTCTTTATCAATGACGGCATCGGCGCGACAGCGAACGCCGAAACCCCCGGCAACAATTACAACCCCGGCCCGGATGTGGATATCCTTATTTTAGAGCGCACCGGAAATATGGCCGCACCTGTAAGGACCATCGCACCCAACACTTGGCCCTTGCCTCCGGCTTTTACCAGGATCGGCGGGGACGCATCGCACCGTCAGCGTGCTTGGTTGACCGACGGTAACGAATGTCCGGTCAGCGGCCTGGTCGGTCACAGCTTCCCTGTTCATATTTACAACAGGATTGTCGGGTTAGTAATGGAAGTCGCGGGACGCCCCGGCGGTCCGAGCGGCAACCATACCACACAGGTTCACATTATGAATGACGGCGGCGGTGCATGGCTGCCGGAATACAATCCCCCCGTAGGCGTGCTTTGGGATCCCGACATCGGCCCCTTCGGTGCCCTCGTGTGGGATCTTGTGACCATGCCCATGACGGACGGCACTTCTCATGCGGCTACCGTCCATTTCCCCACTTTTGCCCAAACAACGGAAATGGGATGGATCAACACCGCTTATTACAACAACGGCTGGGAAGAATTTAACTACATGCGCGCTTACCTCCTCCTTGCCGAATGTACCGTATGCGGCCCCAATTGCGTATACGATGCCCCCGAGTGGTGGGTACAGGCGGGCCAACCCGGCGGAGGCAGACCCACAACAGCCGGCAGGGTATACGTAGTACAAGACGGTGACACCCTTTCGAGAATCGCGCAACGCATCTACGGCGACGCGCAATTGTGGACCCGCATCTACGACGCCAACCGTAGCATCCTAACCAGCCCGCACAGGATTTACGTAGGGCAAACACTTAGGATTCCGTAACAAACTATGTAATGTAGCCACGTAACAAAACCACGTAACGGCAAACGCACCCCTTGCCATCCATCAGCGAGGGGTGCATTTTTTATCCCGTATGGTAAAAGCCGCGGCCCCAAAACGGGTACCGCGGCTTTTTATTTGTATCGAATTTTATTACCGGGTTATACTTTCTCCCGCTTTACATACGCCGTATGCAACAGGTCATGCGCCTTATGGCTGCCGGGTTTCTCTAGGAACTCGGCGTAGAGGGCTTTTATCTCCGCGTTGTCGTGGGCGCAGCGCAGGGGCTTTTCCCCGTCAATGACGTACAGCGACGCGGCGCGTTCTTTAATGATCGACTGGTTGTTGCCGTGGTACGGCTGTCCGCCGCCCGCTACACAACCACCGGGGCAGGCCATGATTTCGATGGCGTGGTATTGGGATTTGCCGTCTCGCACGGCTTCCAGCAGCTTACGCGCGTTGCCCAGCCCGTTTGCGATGCCGATTTTGAGTTCGGTGTCGCCGGCTTTAACGGTCGCTTCGCGGATGCCGTCCGTGCCGCGCAATTGGGTAAATGCCGCGTCAGCGGGGTTTTGGCCCGTCAGCGCGTGTACCGCCGTACGTACGGTGGCTTCAATGACGCCGCCCGTCGTGCCGAAGATCGTACCCGCGCCCGTGGATTCGCCCATAATGTTATCAAAGTCCTCGTCGGGTAAGGCGTGGAAGTTGATGCCCGCTTCGCGGAGCATGGCGGCCAGCTCGCGCGTGGTGAGTACGAAGTCCACATTCCTTCCCATTTCCTCGCGGGCGGATTCGTATTTCTTGGCTAAGCAAGGCATGATGGAAACGACGACCATCTTCGCGGGGTCAACGCCGAGTTTTTCGGCGAGGTAGGTCTTGGCGATCGCGCCGAACATTTCGTGCGGGGATTTGCATGTGGAGGGCACGTCCAACAGTTCGGGGAACTGGTGCTCGATAAACTTCACCCATGCCGGACAGCAACTGGTAAGTATCGGGAGCCTCCCGCCGTTTTTGATACGGTCGAGGAGCTCGTTCGCTTCCTCCATTACGGTAAGGTCGGCGGCGAAGTTGGTGTCGTATACCTTATCGAAGCCCAGGCGGCGCAATCCGGAGACCATCTTTCCGGTCACGCGCGCACCTACGGCCATACCGAACATTTCACCCAGCGCTACGCGGATGGCGGGCGCGGCTTGCACGACTACGAACTTCTCCGGATCGGCGATGGCCGTCCATACCTCGCTTGTATGGTTGGTTTGCGTCAGCGCACCTGTGGGGCATACGGAAACGCATTGCCCGCAGAAGGTGCAGGTCGTTTCGGTCACGGGGGCGTTGAAAGCCGTGGAAACGGTCGTCTCCAGCGAACGGTTGACGGCGGAGTACACGCCTACGGTTTGTACCTCGTTGCACATGGTTTCACAACGGCGGCAAAGGATGCATTTTTCCGGATCGCGGATCAACGACATGCTTGATGTGTCCTTTTCGTGCCTGGCCATTTTGCCGTCGTATTTGTTTTCGCGGATATTCAATTCGGCGGCGAGGGTTTGCAATTCGCAATGACGGTTGCGCTCGCACACCAAGCAATCCTTGGGGTGGTTGGACAGGAACAGCTCCACTACGGTGCGGCGGGTTTTGATGGCGCGGGGGGTGTTGGTACGGACTGCCATACCTTCCCATACCTCGGTGACGCACGCGGGTACCAAATTGGCGCGGCCTTCGAGTTCGACCATACATACGCGGCAGGAACCGGGGGCGTTCTTGCAACCCGCGCCTTCCATGTTCATGTAGCAAAGCGTGGGGATATTGATGCCTAATGTGCGGGCTGCTTCGAGTATCGTTGTGCCGGGCTCAACCTGCACGGCTAAGTTATTGATTTTAATATTAACCATAAGTTAAGCCTCCTTATTCCTTGATTATCGCGCCGATTTTCGGCGGGCATTTGGGCAGGCACGCACCGCACTTGATGCACGCTTCATGGTCGATGACGAACCGCTTCTTACCGTTGGGCGTTTCCGAACCCGTTGGGTGGATGCAATTGACGGGGCATACCTTGGCGCAAAGGCTGCAAGCGATGCACTTGTCCGTAATCACGAAATTGACCAAATCCTTACACGCGCCCGCGGGGCATTTACCGTGCAGTACGTGCGCTTCGTATTCGTCCATGAAGTAATTTAACGTGGAGAGTACGGGGTTGGGCGCGGTGTTGCCGAGGCCGCAAAGGGACGCGTCCTTGATCGTTTGCCCCAGTTCACGCAGCTCCACAAGGTCTTCGGGTTTGCCCTTCCCCTTGGTGATGCGGTCGAGGATTTCGTACATACGGGTATTGCCGATACGGCACGGCGTACACTTGCCGCAGGATTCCTCCACGGTAAATTCGAGGTAGAATTTGGCGATGTTGACCATGCAGTCGTCTTCGTCCATGACGATCATCCCGCCCGAGCCCATCATCGAGCCGATGGAAGTCAGCGTATCGAAGTCAACGCCTACGTCGAGGTGTTTTTCGCAGATACATCCGCCCGAGGGGCCGCCCGTTTGGATAGCCTTAAACTTCTTACCCTTGGGGATGCCGCCGCCGATTTCGAAGATGACTTCGCGCAGGGTCGTACCCATCGGCACTTCGATCAAGCCGACGTTATTAATCTTACCCGCCAGCGCGAACACCTTCGTGCCGGGGCTCTTTTCCGTACCGTATTGCTTAAACCATTCGGGCCCGCGGTTGATGATCAGGGGTATGCAGGCGTAGGTTTCCACGTTGCAATTGACGGTCGGTTGGTTCCAAAGGCCCTTTTGCGCGGGGAACGGCGGACGCAAACGGGGTTCGCCGCGTTTCCCCTCCAGGGAGTTGATCAACGCCGTTTCCTCGCCGCATACGAACGCGCCCGCGCCGAGGTTGACGCGCACGCGGAAATTGAAGCCGCTGTTCATGATATTGTCGCCCAACATGCCGTACTTTTCGGCCTGGGCGATGGCGATGCGCAAGCGGTTGACCGCCAGCGGATATTCCGCGCGGATGTACACAACGCCTTCGTCCGCGCCGATGGCACGGCCCGCGATGGCCATCGCTTCAATTACCGCGTGGGGATCACCTTCCATGATACTGCGGTCCATAAACGCGCCGGGGTCGCCCTCGTCGGCGTTGCAAATGATATATTTCTTATCGTTTTGGTTGTTGAGGCCGAACTGCCATTTGTTACCCGTGGGGAAGCCCGCGCCGCCGCGCCCGCGCAAACCGGAGGCTTTGACGACGTCGATAATTTCCTGTTGCGTATATTCGGTTAGGCACTTGGCCAATGCTTCGTAACCGCCTACGCCGATGTAGTCCTCGATATTTTCGGGGTCCACCATGCCGCAATGCATGAGCGCGATGCGTAATTGCGTCTTATAGAACGCCATGTCCATATGGTGGTGGCAGGATTCCCCCGTGATGGGGCTCTTGAAAAGGAGTCTGTCCACATGCTTGCCCTTAAGGAGATGCTCGGACACAAGCTCATCGCAGTCATCGCCGTGTACCTTTACGTAGAAGGTGTTGTCGGGGTAGACCTTTACGATCGGGCCTTGCTCGCAGAAGCCGAAGCAACCCGCTTTGATGATCGTTACCTCGTCGCGGATGCCGTGTTTTTCAAGGCTTGCGATGAGTTGTTCTTCCACGTCCAAACAACCGGACGATATACAGCCCGTACCGCCGCAGATCAATATTTGCAATCTCGTTTTATGCATGAGCGGCCTCCAATCTAACGGCGATGCCGCTTACGATTTCCTTCGCCTTTGCGGCGTCCACGTCCTTGTAACGCAGGGGTTGTTCCTCCCCGGGGAAATACACGTCCACCATGCGGTCGTGGCCGCACAGGAATAAGCCGTCGACCTTCGGCGCGTCGGCATCGTCGCAGCCCTTTGAGCAATCCGACACGATGACGGATACCTTTTCCAGCCGCGCGGCGTTGACTTCATCGAAAATCGCTTTCAACGTATCCCTGGCACCCGATTCCATCCCGCAGTTGCCGATGGCTACGTAGATTTCCGTACGGGTCTTTTGGTCGTCGGAAACCAAACGCATGACCACGTTGTCCCTATATTTTTCACGCAGGGCCTTTAATTCTTCCCGCGAATTTACCTTGGCCATTATTTACCCCCCTCTTCCGCGAGACATGCCTCGATGATGCCGGTTACGTCGTCCTCCACCAGCCGCCCGTGGGACTTGCCGTTGACGGTGATGATCGGGGCCAGCCCGCACGCGCCGATGCAGCGTAAAGCGTCCAGCGACCACAGGCCGTCCTCCGACGTGGTATTGGCCTTCATGTTAAGGTCGCGTTCGAACTTATGCAGGATTTTGTCCGCGCCGCGCACGAAACACGCCGTGCCCATGCACACGTTGACGCGGTTCTTGCCTTTTTGCGTCATGGTGAAGAAAGAATAGAACGTAAGTACCCCATACACCTTGCTTGCCGGGATGTCCAGCTTTTGCGCCACATGGGTTTGTACCTCACGGGGCAGATAGCCGAAGATGTCCTGCGCCTTGTGCAGCACCGAAATCAACGCGCCCTGCTTCGACGGTAATGCGTCGATGTGCGCGTCCAATTCGGCAAACAAGGCCTTTTCATTTTTTTCCATGAACAGGATCCCTTCCTTTCTTGGGAGAATTTATGATTTGATAAAAAAAGACCCGTGCATGAAAGTTAAAATTGCACGGGTCTTATTGTACAGGATTTTAAAGGGAATGGCAAAGATTTCTCCTACATTGCCGCGGGACGTTCGGGTGTCGTCTTCATATCAACGTACGCTTTTGTTTCGGCGGAACGCAGGAAACCCGTCATAATCTCCAATACGTGGAAGATTAAGTCGATGCCCGCGCGGGGGGCGCGATTTTCCGCGAGTGCGGCCGCCATGTCGGACAGACCAAGGCCGCGGCTGTTTTGCGGGTAGCCGAAAGCCAGGGGTATTTCCTCAAACGCTTTCGTTTCCTTGCGGTACAGCTTAACGGGTCCGCCGAAGTAATTGGGATCGGGTACGCTGAGTGTGCCCAACGTTCCGTGGATTTCGATCATAGGCAGGTTATGCGCCTGCACGTCGTAAGACGTCATCAGCGTGGCGACCGTGCCGTTCGCAAAGGCCAATTGCCCCGTGATGTGCGTCGGCGTCTCCACGTTGATGATTGTGCCGTTGTGGGGCTGGCTCGTGATCAAACGCGTGGCGTGCGGCGTATGCGCCATGCCGCACACGGATTGCACCGCGCCCAGCAGACTTACCAAAGCGGTTACGTAGTAAGGCCCCATGTCCAGCATCGGACCGCCGCCGAATTGGTAGTAGAAAGCCGGATCGTGGTGCCATGATTCGTGCCCCGGGCTCGCCCACAAAGCCGTAGCCGCTACGGGCCGCCCGATCAAACCGTCGTCAATAATCTTACGGCAGGTTTGTATCCCCGCGCCCAGGAAGGTGTCGGGCGCGCCGCCGAGTTGTACGCCTTTTTTGGTTGCGACGGCGCGGAGCAGCTTGCCTTCCTCCAATGTCGCGCCAAGGGGTTTTTCGGAATAAACGTGCTTACCCGCGTTAATCGCCGCCATCGTCACGCCGTAGTGTTCATACGGGCGGGTAAGGTTCAACACGATTTCGATAGAGTCGTCGGCGAAAAGTTCGTGCATGTCGGCGTATTTGCGCACGTTATATTGTTCGGACGCTTTGGTTGCGCGCGCGTCGATTAGGTCGCACACGCCCGCGAGTTCCAGGTTCGCCACGAACATACCCGCTATGTTGGTCAGATAAATCCCGCTGATATCGCCGCATCCGACGATGCCGATTCTTGTTTTCTTCATATATTTCCTCCCGTGGTAACTTGTACCCTAGTAGGGGACAAGTTAAAACATTTTCGCGTCGCTTGCCAGGAAGCGGTCGGTTGTTAAGCCGTTCGCTTTCGCGTACGCCTTGCCTTCCGCCGCCCACAGCATACCGCGCTTCATGATAATAGCCGCGTTGGGTGATTTGTCGAACACGTCGTCGTGATGGCCCAATGAGTTATAAAATACACGCCCCAGCCCCCAATGCTTCGTCCACACCACGGGCATATCCACGGGTTTGTTTGCGATGTGGTAATAAGGTACAACGGGGAACCGCGTGGTGGCCAATACCTCAATGGCGGGGTCCACATGCAGGTAATAATGTTCGCTGCACACGGGAAAGTCCGAAAGTCCCGCCACGATGGGGTTCGAATGAGCCGTAATGTTTACCGTATAATCCACGCCGTCGCTGCCGGGGTGCGATACCCAATTGGCCCCGGTAATGAACTGCCACTCCACATCATTGCGGAAGGAGTCACACATGCCGCCGTGACAGCCCGCCAAGCCTACGCCCGCGCCTACGGCTTTCGAAACGTTCTTCGTGTACTCGTGGTTAATTTGCCCCATCGTCCAGCACGACACCAACAGGTCGAGCTCCATCAGGTCATCGGCGTTCGCCAAACAATCCAGCGTGTCGGATAAGGTGACATCAAACCCCTCCCCTTCCAACATCGCGGCGAAACGCTTCGAAACCTGCACGGGTTCGTGCCCGTCCCATCCGCCTTGGAAGATCAGCGCTTTGCGCATACGGAAACCTCCTTTTTTTTCGTATCATATATGATATCCAGCATATCAGAACCATCGGATAGTTTCCAGCGGCAAATATTTTTTTGGCGCGTATAAATAATGTCGGCGTTTTGGATTAACGCGTGATATTTTTTACGTAAGGCGATTATATTTTTAAAGAACGCCATCAAATCCTTGTCCTGCCTTGCGCTGTCCCAAACCATCGGCCCGCGCGACCCCGGGTCGCCGTTGCCCTCCATGCCCACTTCCGTGCCGTAATAGACCGAAGGCGCACCCTTCATCATAAACAGAAACGTGAAGGCGTTCTTCATCGCGTGCTTATCACCGTTCGCTTGCGTTAATACGCGCACGGTATCGTGCGAATCCATCAGGTTATATTGGATACGGTTATGCGTGTCGGAAAAGTTGTTCAACTTGGAAAATAATTTTTGCGTGAAAACGTCGGGTTTGATCTTTTGCGTGAGGAATAAGTCGCGTATGAGGTGACCCAACGGGTAATTCATCACCGCGTCGAAATATCCCCCATGAAGCCACTTTGACGGGTCGTGCCACACTTCGCCCAGCAAATAGAAATCGGGCTTGACCGCGTCCACCGCTTCACGCAACGCGCGCCAAAAAGAAAACGAAACCTCGTCGGAAACGTCCAGCCGCCAGCCGTCAATGCCACATTCCTTGATCCAATATAACGCCACGTCGATGAGGTATTGCCGCGCTTCGGGGTTTTCGGTGTTCCACTTGGGCATACCGGGTACAAACGCGAAGGTATCGTAAGTAAGGTCGCTTGGTTTTTCGAACTTTTCCTTCACGGGGAAGGATCGGATATGGAAATAGTCGCGGTATTTTGATTTTTTTTGGTTTTTGATCACGTCCTGCCAAAAGGGATGCAACCGGCCGATGTGGTTGAACACCGCGTCCAGCATTACCTTCATACCCGACGCGTGGGCTTTCGTTACAAGCTCCTTTAACGTTTGCGTATCGCCGAAGTGCGGGTCCACGGCGAAGTAATCCTGTGTATCGTACTTGTGGTTGGAGGGGGAATGGAAAATCGGCGTAAGGTATAAGCCCGTAACGCCAAGTTCCCGTAAATACGGCAATTTATCGATGATCCCGCGTAAATCGCCGCCGAAGAAGTTGCGTGGCTTGGGTGAACCCGTTTCCCAATCCTCCGTTTCGGCGGGGGAAATGGAGGGGTCGCCGTTACGGAACCGCTCGGGGAAGATTTGGTACCAAACCGTTTCGCTTGCCCATTCGGGGGTTTTGGGTGCGTCGATTTCATGCACGAAGGGGAAGAAGAAGCAACCCTCCTTATCCCCTACCCCGTTCTCGCTGTAGTTGATTTCCTTTCCGTTTTTTACAACGGCGGAAAAATAATATTTCATGCGGCGTGCCTTGGGCGGGGTAATTTCGGCACGCCACGTAATATTCTTTTTATCGGCGTACTGCGGCCGCATGGGTGCTTCGTTGGTTACCCACTCCCACACATCGTTGCCCAAGGCGTCGGTTTTGTCGGTTTTCGCATAGATAAACGGGTCGCCGTACAGTACCTTTACGGCGGTAACGCTTGCGTCGGTGATTAATTTCAACCGTATTTTCTTTTCGGCGGTATCATAATAACAATAGGGCAATAACGATCGGTGATGGATATACATAGATGTCTCCTTCGGTAGATAAATTTATTTACGTAAGACCAATACGCTCCTGCCGTCGATGTCGGGTCCCGTCAGTTGGCCGTTGTTTACGTTGTACACCTCGCCGGAAATACGGCATGTATACGTCCCGTTTACCATTTGCACGGGGAAATCGACAGCGGCGGGGTTCCTGTTTGCGTTGGCTAAGACCGCGCCTGTTTTCGCGCCCGACGGCCCGCGTTGGATCATTGCGATGTTGCGGTGGGTACTCGTCAGTTCGGGATACGCGCGGAAATCGTTTGCGAACCAATTGATCGCCGCCACGCGCGGGTCGCGGTACAAAAGTTGATGACCCCACGCGTTGGCGAAGGAGCCGTCCGCTTGCGGGATAAACACCGTGCCGCTGTTAACGAACCCTTCCCCCGGGCGCACAAAGAACAACGGCGACGTCCCCCGGCGCGCGGTAATCAACGCCCAACCCACGATGATCTGTTCGTCGGTTAAATGGCGGGATTGGCCGTCGTTGCCGAATTGGTCGTGGGATTCCACCCATGGCACCACACCCTCGGCGAAGCCTACATGCCCTTCCAAATCCACCGCGGTAAACGCCTGGCCGAACGCGCTCTCACCATGGTTGCGCGGGTTGCCTTGTATATGGAAGGTGTTCGAGTTCCATCCCCTGCGCCCGTCGCTCAGCGTACCCCCAACGACCGAATTAAGGATATGGCGTGAAAAAGCGTACGGCGTCACCATAAAGGCGGCGTGTTCATACAGCGCGTGCAAGTAGTGGTTGGCGCGGTAGCCTTCCCCCAGCGTTTCGCCGTATTGGAAGGGTACGCGTCCCAGTTCACGCACGCGCGTGTCCACAAAAGCGGAAACGTTCGGCCAAAAGTCGCTCGCGATATCCGGCGGGTCGTTGGGCAATTCGATATGGTGCGCGGCGTCGAAGCGGAAACCGCTCGCCCCCGCCGTGATGATTTCATCCAAGAATTCGATATACAACGCTTGGAATTCCTCGAGGCCCGTATAAAAATCCCACAGCCCCAGCAGGTTACTGCGTACGAAGCTGCGCCTGTCGTTAAAATCCATCGGCCTGATGAACGGGTTTTGCGAGGGCCTGTCGCCGCGGCGTGAATGGAATAACGACGGCTCATGGTCACGCAGGAACGGGTCGATCATATCCCAATACGCCGTGGTGTGGTTGGGGATGGCATCCACGATAATAAAAATGCCGTGCATCGCCGCCGCCGCCGTCAACGCTTCGAATTCCTCTTTTGTGCCCAAATAATTACCGATTGAAAAATGCGTGGGCTGGTACAAGTCATACCACCGCCCGAACGCGCCCATCCCCTCCAAGCGCACCAGCGACGCGCCGATGGGTGAGGTTTGGATTACGTTAAACCCCGCTTGGGCGATATGGGGTAAATGCTCGGTGATTTCGTTGAAACGCATGTTCCACGCGTGCAGGATATTACCGCCGTGGGGGGTATCGGGTAAACCGTAGGGGTTTGACCACGCCAACGCCTCCGGCGGGAGGATACGTTCGGGTTCACCCCGCCCGCAAGACGAAGCAAACCCGACCGCGGATAACAAAATCACCAAAAATAATTGGCTATAAAACTTGCAACACCAGCTTCGAATTTTCATTTAAATACTCCTTCATCGCTTTGTAGGAAAAATAGATCATCCCAAATTGGAATAGCAAAATATGGAACAACGGGAACAATATCCCCAGCGCCAAACCCAACGCGCCCGCGGGTACGGACGCAAACGTACAAACGGCAAACCGTTCGCGTACGGTCATGTTACCCGATAATTTTTGCCAATGGCCGAACAGCCACACCGCCGCCACGAATATAAGGGATTGCATAATCAAAAACACGACGAAAATCAACACAAACGTCGGCGCGACGATGCTTGAAAAATAGCGGTTGTACAACGCCAAGTGGTCGAAAATTTCTTCAAAAGCCCCTTTCTCCAGCGCCCATGCGGGTATCAGCCGCGTAGGTACGGAAAGGGATGAATTTTCGTCACGGTAAAAAATATATTCGGGCGTTATCACGAGGTAATAATCCCCCGCTATATAACTTAAACCTACAAGCGAACGCCTTTCTATGACATCTTGCCATTGGTCATAACGTGGGGCTAGGATTACGCGGTAGGGATTGTCACGCAATTTATCCATATCGTTTGGGTAAATCGCGATATTCATTTGTGAAAGCGGGGTATACGTTACCGTGGTTTCGGATCGGAATTCCCCTTCATCCGTCCACCACGATGCCGACAACCGTCTCCGTATTTGAATTTGCCGCGTAAACCCGTTGTTATCCGGCAATATATCCAAACTTTCCACCCAACTCCGGTTAAACGCCCCCCAATCCGGCCCGCCGTGCATCCTTGGGTAAAAAACGTGCGGCGGGTCGCGCAGGAGTATGATGCTCATGGGTATCGTTAATAAGCATTGCACCATAAAAAACACGCAAAGCACGCGAACCATGCCCGCGTGCCTTGCGTATCGCGCTATCGCCGCCCAAACGAACATGGGTTATTCGCCCTTGTTAGCCCCGGCGGCGGCCCCCAGCGCAAAGTATTTTTGGAAAGCGAAGAAGATGATGCCGAAGGGTATGGCGATGATCAACGCCCCGGCGGTAAAGGCCGTAATGTCATACGCGCCGTCGGTGGGGTTGGAGATATTAAACAAACCGATGGCGATTGTATGATTATGGGAGGATCGAAGGAGCAAACGCGGGAAGATGAAATCCATCCACGGCCCCATAAACGCGCCGAAGCCGATGAACGTGATGATCGGCTTGGAAAGCGGGAAGATGACTTTGGTGAATACCTGCATCTTCGATGCGCCGTCCATATACGCGGCCTCGTCCAGCGACTTGGGTATATTCAACATATAACCGCGCATCAGCCACATGGTACCGGGTATCCCGCCGCCGATGTATAAAAATGCCAGCGCGTAAATATTATCCAGCCAACCGAAAGTGAGAAAAATGGAATAAATCGCCACCATCGCCAAAAAGGACGGGAACATTTGCAATACCATAATCGAAAGCAAACCCGCTTTACGTCCTCGGAATTGCAACCGCGCAAATACGAAACCCATAAAGGTATGCACGATAATCGTACCCACGAGGGTAATCGTCGCGATGATGAGCGAGTTGCGGTACCACGTACCGAAGCTGTGATCGGTAAATAATCGGGTGAAGTTGTCCAGTGTAAAAGCCCTGGGTATAGGGATAATGCCGAAGGTATCCTGCGTAACCGCGCCGGGCGTGCCGCGTATGGGGCTGAGTGCCGCGCCCACCAGCCAAAGCACCGGGTACAGTACGATGATCGCCATCACGACCAAGTTGATATGGACGCCCAGCCACGGGAAAAACCTCCGGGGATGAAAGAATCTTTTTACTTTCTTCATATCCTACTCCTCCCTAAAGGCGCGGGTGCGCGTCAAGTTCCAGCCGGACACGGATGCGACGACGATAAAGATAAACGTGGACATAACGCTCGCGAAGTTATACATACGGTGGTCGAGGGTCAGGCGGTATACCCAAGTGATCAGCAAGTCGGTATGCCCCGCCATCATGTAACGCGCGTTCATCGGTCCCCCGCCCGTCACGAAGAATACGATGCCGAAATTATTAAACGCACCCGCGATCCCCATGATCAACAGCGGGGATATAGCGGCGAATATCGTAGGCAGGGTGAGTTTTCTGAATTGCTGGAAAGCGCTCGCGCCGTCTATCGACGCGGCTTCGTAGGTTTCCGGGTTAAGTGTGGTCATTACGCCGGTGATCAACACCATCGGTCCGGCGAAACCCAGCCACGTATTGATAATAAACAACGCCGCGCGCGACCATCCCACCGACCCGAAGAAGGTAATCGGCGAGGATATGATATTCATGTCCATCAGCAGTTGGTTGATAACGCCGTTGGTCACGAAGAAGTTGCGGAACAGCAGAAGCGACACCAGCGACGGGATCGCCCACGGCAGGATGTACAAGCCCCGCCACAACTTGGGCCATCGTACCAGCTTGGAATTGATAAATACCGCTTGAATAAACCCGACGCCGAAGGCGAGGAGTGTGGACACAAACGCCCATATCACCGTCCAAAGACCCACGCCGATGAGCGTATTGCCCCATATCTCCGAAGTAATGACGGTGCGGAAGGTATCAAAGCCCACCCACTCCACCAAATGGCGCGGGGGTATGTTTTGGTTGTTATAGTTCGTAAACGCCGTAAGGAAGGCGAAAAATATCGGAACAAATGAAAAAAGCACCACGAACGCCAGCCCCGGCGCAATCGCGATGTATTCGAAGGAATCGTTCAAAAGACGCTTGACATACGTGCGGGTGGTTTCCCTTTCCCCGCTTATCAGTTTTTTACGCGTCTTGTACGCGTCGCGTATGCACCATTGCCAAAATACGGCGAACGCCAGCAATATCGCAATTGCTATCAAACCCGAAAGCATCAGCATGGTGGAATGGTCGTAGACCAACACGGCGGAGGATTCGCGCGGGATTTCCCCCAGCGTGATGACCCCCCATATCCCCCGTATGAACATCCCCGCGTTGCGCGGGTGCGGCGGCACATGCCCCAGTATCAGCGCGAGGGAACCCGTATACAGCTCGATACCCACCATCAGCATTTGTATCGCAAAGAAGAATAACCCTTTTATATATTGCTTGTTTAGGAACTGTCCGCTGCCCCATATAACGGCGGACATGATTGCCGCAAGAATAGCCATTCGGTTTGCACCCGCTTTGCTATAAAATCCCCGCCAACTTATGCTTTAGTTAGGCACAAGTTGGCGAGGGTATCAAATTTAAGCGTTAAAACGTATTGTCATGCCCCGCGATGTTAAGGAGCATCCGGTACGACTCCATGGCGCGTTCCTGCGCCTGCTGTACGGTTAGTTCGTTGTTCCAGGTAAAGTTGATGATATCACCCCAAGGCCCCCATACCTGGTTGATTTGCGAAATGGTGGGCATGGGTACGGTAAAGGGCGTTTGCTCCGCCAAGCCCAGCAGGTGGGGGTCGTCGCGCAAGCCGGGGATTTGCTCCCTGTCAAGACGGGAGGTCATTTGGTTCATATACCGGTGCAAAATGACCGCGCCTTCCACGCTGACCATAAAATCAAGGAAGGCGTACGCCCACGCGCGGTTTGTCGGGCTTGCGAAGCTGGACACCCCGGCGTTGATGTTACCCGAGAAGGAAATCGGCTGTACGCCGCCGATCGTGGGGATTTGCGTAACGCCGAAGTTTACGCCGTTCTCCTTCAGGTCGTTGATTGCCCACGGGCCGGTGATGGTCAAGGGGATTTCACCCAAGCGGAAGCGTTCCTCGCCGGTATTGAAGTTGATGTCCTCGATGGGTAGGTCAAAAAGTCCCCTCATGGTGAGGAAGGTCTCGATACCGCGGGTTAATTCCGGCGATTCGAAGCCGACCAGCGTATAGTCGTTCATGTTAGGCCCGAAAAGCTGCCACCCCGCGATCGAAAACCACGGGAATACGTGGTACGGGTCCATGTTCCACACCATCGTCCAATCGTTGGTAGCCGGGTTGTTGTGCGACCTTGCGAATTCGAAGATCTCTTCGAAGGTACGCGGCGGCGTGGGTCCCCACAAGTCACGGTTATAGAACAGCGCGAGGTTCTCCACTTGGAAGGGTACGGCGTGCATACGCCCGTTGTGGGTGACGGTTTCGACGGCGGCGGGCACCAACTCGCTTTGCCATTTTGCTTGCAACTCCATGGGTACGGGTTCGATCATCCCGTCGGAAATCGCCCACGACACCTGATCGTGCGGGAAAGCGAAGATATCCGCGCCGTGCCCTGAGGGGCCGTCCAATTGCATGTGCGCCCTGGATTCCACATTGCCCATCTGCTCAAACAATACCGTTACATTGGGATATTTATTGACGAATGCGCGAATCATCGCCATTGCCCATTCCTCGTTGTCCAGCCATATGAGCAACTCTACGGGTTGGGTGGTCTTTTCCACGCCGTAGAAGTGGATCGTTTCGCCGAGGTCGGCTTCCTGCGGGGTCGTCCTGCCGTCGTAGGCGCAAGCGGTCAACGCAAGCAAAATAACCGCAAACGCCGTAAGGAAGAATAATTTTTTCATATCATTGCCTCCTGCGTTTTATTTCTTCTTCTTAATGATAAGGAACGCGCCGGCGCCCAGTACGGCTATAACGGCGGCCGCGATGATGATGATAATGACCGTGGTTGAAAGGCCGCCGTCATCGTTGGCGGGGGGTGGTGCGGGAGTAGCCGCGGGCGTGGGTGTCGGGTCGGCCGTAATGGCTACGGGTCCGGCGCGCTCGGGTGCGGCGACTTCCCTGTCGGCGGGATTATCCACCGACGCGTATAATACTTCCCACGCGAATTCCGTGGAAACGATGATCCAAACGTCACGGCCGGGTTCGACTTCCGGGTCGGGCCGCATTTGTACGGAACCGCCGTTGGCCGCGATGATGATATTCTCGATCCAACCGGGGATTTGCATCACGTACCAGTCGCCTTCTTTTTCGGTAAATTCCTGCCCGGGCCAAGACGCGCCGCGGAAAGCGTTACCGATGCCGTCGGTCCATGCCCATACGCTGGGGCTTTCCCAATCCTCGGGTACGAAGGCGCGCAGAGTAATAATGTCCGCGTCGGGTATTTCAACTTCAGGCTCCGCGCCGAACACGAAGGGGTCGCGTGCTTGCAACGCGCCGGAGGTTTGCTGTTCTGTGGTCACATCGAAGTCGCCGTCGTCGTTATGCACGGTTATCCATACGGGTACGCCTTCGAAGCGGAAATCGCTCGTTTGGATCGTTCCTTCGTTTGCGTTAATCAACGCGCCCGTTTTATCGGCGGGTAGGAAGGTGTAGTACCAGCCGGGATTGTTCGGGTCCGGTGTAAATATAACGTCGCCGGGCCAACCGACGGAGGACGCGTCACCGCGGGGTCCCCATGCCCACAGGGCGGGTTCTTCCCAGTTTTCGGGTACTTGCGCGTAGATAACGACGGCATCCAGCACGATGGAGCCTTCTTCCGCCGCTGCCGCTGCGCGGGGTACAAACGGCGGGAACGCGCCCGCGGTTTGTTGGAATTCGGATAGGGTAAAATTGTCGCCCGTACCCGTTACCGTCACCCACAAGGGATGTCCCCCAAAGGCGAAATCATCGGTTTGTACACCATCGCTGCCGTTAATCAACATACCCGTCATATCTGTGGGTACATATTGAAAATACCAACCGGGGTTGTTCGGGTCTTGCGCCATGGGTTCGCCCGGCCAATTTTCCCAAAGCCCGCCCGTTACGCTGCCCCACGCCCAAATGCCCGGGGATTCCCACCCGTCGGGTACCTGTACGTAAACGATCGAATACATCTGCGGAACCCAGCCTGTCGTTTGTTGTGTATTGGTCGCTTCAAAATCGCCGCCCTCACCGCTGACAGTCACCCATACGTGGCCCCCTTCAAGGGAGAAGTCGCTCGTTTGGATACTTCCGTCATTGGCATGTATAAGCCCGCCCGTCATGTCCGCGGGTACATGGAAGAAATACCAGCCGTCGTTGTTGGGTACGCGCCTCATGTACGCGGTGCCCGGCCAAGCGTCGAAATGGGAGCTTCCGGTATCCCCGCCCCATGCCCAAATGCCGGGGCCGTCCCAACCATCGGGGACCTGCGCGAAAATTGCGGTCGTCATCGAGGGGTACCACCCCGTGGTTTGCGGTACGGTGGTGTGGGTAAAGCCGTCACCCGGGCCGGTGACCGTCACCCAAAGGGTTTCGCCCGTTAGGGGGAAGTCGTCGGTTTGGATGCTTCCCCCGTTGGCGTTAACCAAACCACCTGTCATGTCCGAAGCCATCCATTGGAAATACCAACCGGGGTTGCCCGGGTCTTGCATCATAGGTATACCGGGCCAGCCGATGTGGTCCCACAATCCGCCCGAGGCACTGCC
The DNA here is from genome assembly GCA_009780585.1 of Defluviitaleaceae bacterium. Taxonomy (GTDB): domain Bacteria; phylum Bacillota; class Clostridia; order Lachnospirales; family WQUN01; genus WQRX01. The sequence continues at coordinate 21,046 of WQZS01000018.1, forward strand.
CCATGCCCATACGGCGGGGGCTTCCCAGTCGGCGGGTACCTGTACGTACACGAGGGTTTGACCCAACTCGGTCGACGCGTCCACCCGTGCCGGTGTTGAGATGATTACGGCTGTTACCGCCAAAACCATCGCAAGCAATAAAAATTTGATTTTTTTCATTTTGCATCTCCTCTTTTTTATTTTTCGTTGCTTAAATCCTCATCGTACGCCACCAGCATGGAAAACGGCGGCAGGGTCACGGCTTGGCGGGGAGGAATTACCCACAACGCTTCCACCCCGGCGTTTCGGTCATCCACGACTACGTGCAAGGGCGCGTGCCATAGGAAATTGACCGCGCGCGGCTCGCTTGAAGCGTTGTACGCCACGAATATATTGCGCCATTCATCACCGCCCGCGTGTTCGCCCAAGCGGTACGCCAACACCATATCCTGTCCGGCAGGGGCAACCGATGCGGGCGGGTTGGGGAACAGCGGATGGTACGTATCGTTGATGTCCGCCCGATTATCCATACGGAACGCGGGGCGTGCGTTACGCAACGCGACCAATCCCATAAAATAATGATGCACATCGATGAAATCGACCTTATGGTCCCAACGTATGGCGTTGAAGAAATCGTCGGAGTTGAAGGTATTTTCATGCCCGCGCTTCGACCGCAGGAACGAATCCGCCGCGTGGATGAAGGGTATGCCTTGCGAAGTCATGATTACCCCCGTACCGAAGACCATAGCGCGGGCCGCGTTGGATGAGAGCGGATCGCTTCGGTCGATTATATGGTGCGGGTCATGGCGGAAGGCTTCGTTGTTTAGCGTATTGTATTGCGAGAAAAATTGCGGCGTTGACCAATTGGAAGACCCCGCCGAATCGATGCCGCCGCGCGCCGCACCCAGCGACCACGCGATATTATCGAACAGGATCATGTCATCATGCTTAGAGATATAATTCACACTTTCCGAAGCGGCCCCCACGTTGGGCGTATTGGCGCGGATACTCCGCCAAACGTCACCCGTGATACCGCCGAAAGTGGAACCGTTAATAAAGCCGGAACTCGCGTCGCGGTTTCCGCCGCGCAGCAGGTTACGCGTGTTGTCGTTAAAGAAGGCGAAGCCGTTGCCCGTGATGTTGTTCGTCGAAGACGGCAGCGGCGGATTTATAAACGCCTCGCGCAGGTTGCCTTGGCTGTCGCGGAACAATTCGGGGAAGTTGAGCGGTGAACCGTTCGGGTTTGCCGCCCACGGCTCGCCGTAGATGATTACCGTCGGGTCCACGGCGCGTAACGCCTCCACGGCGGCGCGCATCGTATGGATATCGTGGAGCCACATCAAATCGAAGCGGAAGCCGTCGATACCGAATTCGCGCTGCCAATACAACAAAGAGTCCACGATGTATTGCCGTACCATCGGGCGTTCGTCGGCCAGTTCGTTCCCTACCCCGCTGCCGCCCCCCGCGATCATCCCCGTACACCATGTCCGGTGGAAATAATACGGCACGCTCGCCTGGAACGGCCCCTCGTACACGCTTGCCGTGTGGTTGTATACCACGTCCATCACCACGCGGATGCCGACGTTGTGCATGGCGTTAACCGCGGCTTTTAACTCTTGGATGCGTTTGTAAGGGACGGTCGGATCGGTGGAATACGCGCCTTCGGGTACGTTGTAGTTCTGCGGGTCGTAGCCCCAGTTCATGGCGTGGCGCGTGTTGTAAATTTGACGGTCAGGCTCGAGCTCGTTAACGTGGCGTTGGTCGTAAGTGGGCAGCAAATGGACGGTGGTTACGCCGAGTTCGATCAAGTGATCCAAACCCGTGCTGACGTGAATATTACGCCCTTGCGCGTCAACGGGTGTAACCCAACAAGCCTCATTCGCGCAGAGCGATATTTCGAACGGCGTTTGCGCGTTACACGAACCGCTCGCGCGATGCGTACGCGCGGTCGTCCCCCGCTCGGTAAACGCCATAAACGTACCGCGGTACGCGGGATTGCTCCCCGAGCTTGGATGGATGGAAAAATCGCGTACATGCAATTCGTAAATCACATGGTCTGCCTGGTACGGGTGTCCCGTCAAGGGATTAACCCGCAGCGGCGGCGCGGTTCGCTCCACGTATTCGCGGTTACCGTTGACATATCGGTAGCTCCGTTGCAGCCACGTCAGATTATCCTCGCCGCGTAAGGGTTCACCGCGCTGCGTATCATTGATGACCGCGCCCAAGCCCTCATTGGCGGAAACCGCCGTCGCGTACGGGTCGATTGCGAACACGATATTTCCCTGCGGATGCGTTACGCGGTACATATACCACCATTGCGTATTACCGTCCGCCCAATCACCGGGGACAGATACGCTCCACACACCCTGCGCGTTGCGCGTCATATCGAATAAATGATACGGCTCCCGCGTGAAGGACGAAAGTATGCGCATACCGCTTTCCGATTCGTAATGGCCGCCGCCCGGCACCTGGTTTAAGTCACGGTATAAGGCTATTTGCACGTTGACGGCTGTCGGGGCCCACAACTTGAATTCGCTCCTGTCGGCGTACCAACGATGCCCCAGCCAACCCGTATACCGGAATTGATCCAGGATGCCGCGCATTAATACGTTAATGCCGCCGGTTTGCTTTTGCCCGTCGCCGTACGCCAGCATGTAATGCCGTTGCGGGTCCATTACTCCTTCGGTATGGATGTGGAAAAGCGGGAAGGACGCGCCCCCGGCGATACGGCTTGTGCTTTCGATAACACGCTCGATGGGGATATCGGTGCCGTCCGCCCAATCCACACCTGTAACGTCGCGCAATACGAAAGACGCGAAATCCACTTCGCCTTCCGGTTCCAGCATCGTAACCCTTATATGGTTGTGCCAATCCGCGATGGCCGTCACCGCCAAACCACCCATATAAGGGAATGTCGGCATCACCATCGTCGTGCCTTGTATATGATAAACGGTCGTACTCACAGGATTGCCCTCCCCGTCCGTATCCAAATATGCGATCACATCGCCTGTTTGCCGCCCCCATACGTCCCAGCCGCCCGTCGGGCACGGCGGTACGCGCATCAAGAAGCCCACGCGGTCCGTCCCCGGTTCAAGGTTAAGCGTCAGCGTATGGAATGGGTAATGCTCCCCCGTAAACGGGCTGAGGAGTGATACCTGCGACGAAAAACGGCCGCCCCCGCCGCCGATGATATCGCCCGAACCGCCGCCGGGTATCCATACCCAAAAATCCCACCCGCCGGAATGGCGCGGCGCGCGTTCGAACACGTTTATGGTTAGCGTCAGGCCGCCGCTTTCCTGCGCCGCCCCGTTTTGCGGTGATTCATCCTTCGGCGCGGGCGCGTTGCCCCGTAATACAAAAAATATCCCGAGGATGCCCAAGGCGACCGTCAACAGCATTACCGCAATGATATGGATGGTCTTTATTTTATCCGACATAGGTTCAGCCTTTCACGGGGGCAAAGCTCCCGCCTTTTTCGAGAGTGGTATGCAGGATGATGTGTCTGTGGGGTTCTTTATCGTTGATCAAGCCAAGCAGCGTGGAAACGCTCTGCACGGCCATTTCATCGAAGGGTTGTACGAAGGTGGTCAACGTCGGGTTCGTGTATTCGCCGTTTTCGATGCCGTCGAAGCCAACGACCGAAATATCCTCGGGTATACGCAAGCCTTTATCGTGTACGGCCTTTATTGCGCCGATGGCCAGCACGTCCGAAAGGCACAGCAGGCAGGTATGCGTCCCTTGCTTTAATATTCTCCGCGCGGCCTTGTAGCCCGTCTTGAACAAGTATGCCTTGTCGTAATCCAAACCGACCGCCGTCGGGGTTATGCCGTAATCGTTAAATACTCGGGCCATACCCTTTTCCCGCAGGTGGTATTGCCCGATCACCGCGATATCCCGATGGCCGTTAAGGCAAACATACTCCGCCATTTTCGCGCCTTCGCCTTCGTCGTCGATCGTCACGCTGGAGAACCACGTACGGTCATCCGATTTAAGCACCGTGGTTGACGCCATGACGATGGGGACGCCGATCATTTGCAACGATTGGTAATTTTCTTCAAAGTATCCGCCCAACAGGATCATACCCTTCGGGCGTTTTTCTTTATAAATGCTGATAGCCGTATCCGCCATACTAGTGTTCTCATCCAACTCGCAACTATGCAGGATCACGTCGAAACCCTTACCGTTTAACTTTTCCAAAATGAGGGAAATCATGCGGGAAAAGAACGGGTTGGTAATGCCGTGCACAAGCACGACAATCGATTTGGTGGATATGCTGGACAGGCTGCGCGCGCTGTTATTGGGTATGTAGGTGCAGTCTTCGATGGCTTTGCGGACGCGTGCGCGTGTTTCGCCGCTTACGCCCTTGTGTCCGTTAAGCACACGCGATACGGTGCTTTTGCTGACACCGGCGAAGCGGGCTATATCATATATGTTCGCGTCTTTCGGCATATGTATACACTTCCTTACCGAAAAGAAATGGGAGCGTTCCCGGGAACGCTCCCAAATCGTATCATAGGGTTGCAATTATGTCAATTGTGTTACAAAAATTTCGGGATTATTTTAATTGATTCGCCTCGTGTTGATAACACCGACCCTTCCGCCGCGTTCCACGATGGCTAAATGATTGAACACGCCCGCAAAATCGTCGTATCTGCCCATGGGGATGATTTCCTGCCCGTTCATACCCATGAAGCCCATGCGGTTGCCCGTTTCCACGATAAAGCCGTGGTCGGGCGCGGTATTAACCGTGGAGCCCCAATACATAAACTCAATGGAATCGTATCTGCCGAGGGGGATGATCTCATTGTCGCGCGCGTCCACAACGCCCCAGCGCGCGTCGTTTAAGCCGCCCCATCTGTTCAATTCACCCGTCCCCACGATAAAACGGTCGCCGGGTACGGCTTCGATGTAATTATACGCACCCAAGCGGATGACTTCGTTACCGCGCGCGTCAATCACGCCTATGCGCGAATCGTCATCCCACGTATCGCCGATACGTACGATAAACCGGTTGTTTTGCGCGTAGGTTACGCTGTCATACCTGCCGAAGGCGATCGTTTCGTTGCCGCGCGTATCGTAGACGCCCACGCGGTTACCTTCACGGATAATAAAGTGGCTGTCACCCGTAAACGTTATGTCGTCGTACCTAAACGCGATGACTTCATTGCCGCGCGTATTCAAAACGCCCCAGCGGTCGTCGTCCCTTACGATAAAGAAGCCGTCGCCCGCGGAATAGATTTCATCATATCTGCCCAGGGAGATAACTTCGTTGCCGCGGTTGTCCAATACGGCCACGCGCCTGGTGCGTCCGCTCCCTTCGGATACGATAAACCGATCCCCGGGTATGGCATGGATATTGTCATACCTGCCGATGCCGATAATTTCATCGCCGCGCGGGTTGATCAACCCCATGCGGTGGTCATCCCATACAAAGTACCAGTTCCCGCCCGTAACCGCCGAAATGCGCGTATACCTGCCGGAGGGGATGATTTCACTGCCGCGCGCGTCGATGACGCTGAAGCGGTTACCCGCTATCGCGATAAAACGGCTGCTCGTCACGTATCGGACATCGTCGAATCGGTCAAAGGACGCGATTTCCCTCCCGCGTGAATCCAGCGCATAGAAGTTACGCCCCCTTTGCACCATAAAATTACCGTCGTGGGTTACGAAATCATGGGTGGGTTCGTCGTATCGGCCGAATTCGATAATTTCGTTGCCGCGCGTATCCTCAACGCCCCACCGTATGTTACGTCCGCTGCCGCGCATGACGGCGAACATGCCGTTGCCGACATACGCGATGTCGTCGTGCCTGCCCATGGGGATGACTTCGTAGGGGGGATTATGCGCTCGCCCGAAGATTAGGAAGATCGCGGCGGCGATTACCACAAGAGCGGCGACCGCGCTGCCGATCATAATGAGATTTTTTTTGCTCTTATTCGGTGCGGGGGTAAGCGGCGCGGCGGGATACGGCGCGACGGGCGGCGTAGCGTGATGAGGCGCAACGGGTGGCGGCGGTGCCGCGTAAACGGGTGCGGGCGGCGGGGGCGCGACGGGAGGGGCGTAAACAGGAGCCGGCGCAGGGGCCGGTACGGGTGCCGGAACCGGCGGGGGTTCGGCATAGACAAGGGGTTGCGGTACGGGTTCGGGGGGTGGTACAGGAAGCGGTGCGGGTACGGGAATGGGTTCGGGCGGCGGTACCGTTTCGGGCGGTGGTACCGTTTCTGGCGGTGGTATCGCTTCGGGTTGCGGCGCGGCGATTACCGGCATCTTAGTACCGCATTGCGTGCAAAAGCCGCCTTCGGGGCCGTCGTATTTGTGTCCGCAATTCTTGCAAAACATATACATACCTCCACATATAAAATTTGGTGACAAAGCCTTATGAATATGTAATCCGTCACTTTTAGAGTATGACATTATATGCCATAAAATGCAAGCGCGGGAATCAAGAAAATCGCGATAACACAATCGGACGTACCGCCATACTATATGGATGTACGGGGGGAGATTGCCATGCGCGAGATTCTGCGCTTTTGCGACGTTTCGTTGACATATCAAGCCGAAAACGGAGAGGTCGATGCACTTAGGGACATTAATTTTGAAGTGTACGAAGGGGAGTTGGTTTCCATTATCGGGCCGTCGGGCTGCGGTAAGACGACGCTCCTTTCTTTGATTGCGGGCCTTGAGCCGCCCACGAACGGCGAAGTCATTATAAGCGGTACGCCGGGTTATATGTTGCAAAAGGATAACCTGCTGGATTGGCGTACGATACGCGGCAACGTCCTGCTGGGTTTGGAAATATGCGGCAAAAAGACCCCCGAAGGCATTAGGTACGTGGAAAATCTGCTAAAGACATACGGCCTTTGGGAATTCCGCGACAACCATCCCTCGCAGCTTTCCGGCGGGATGCGCCAACGTGCCGCGCTGATACGTACGCTGGCTGTTAAGCCGGAACTTCTCCTCCTGGATGAAGCCTTTTCCGCGCTCGATTACCAAACGCGGTTGGTCGTGGCGGATGACGTCTTTAATATCCTGAGGCGTGAAAAGAAAACGTCCGTCATCGTAACGCATGACATCGCCGAGGGCATCAGCATGGCCGACCGATTGATCATGCTTTCGAAACGCCCGGGCAAAGTGCAAACCAACATCCCGCTAAAATTCGAAGCGGCGAACACGACCCCGTTAAAACGGCGTGAGGACCCCGCCTTCCGCGAATATTTTAAAATGATTTGGGAGGGGTTGGATGTCCATGTGTAGCCCGAACCGCCTTGCCTACCTGAAGAAAAGACGCCGGCGCACACGGATGGTCCGTTTTTGCCAATTTATGATCCTGTTCCTCTTTATCGGATTGTGGGAAGGGCTCGCCCGCGTGGGTGTGATCGACGCTTTCCTGATGAGTCAGCCTTCGCGCGTGTGGCGCACGGTCGCCAATTTCGCTAACAACAATCTGCTCAACCATATCGGCGTAACCCTGTTCGAAACCGTCGCGGGCTTCGCCATCGGCGTGGTGCTTGGGATATTGATCGCGTTCATATTATGGTATTCGAATTTCCTCGCGAAGGTCAGCGAGCCGTTTTTGGTGGTGCTTAACGCGCTGCCCAAGATCGCCCTGGGCCCGATCATCATTATTTGGGTAGGCGCTGGGATGCAAGCCGTCATCGTGATGGCGCTGGCAATTTCGCTGGTGGTCACGGTCATGGAAATGCTCAACGGCTTTAGGAATACCGACGCGGAATTAATCAAAATGGCGCGGACCTTCGGCGCGAGCCGCTTGCAAACGTTTATCAAGATCACCTTCCCGTCCAACCTGCATACGCTGTTCAATTGTTTAAAAATAAACATCGGGCTTACCCTCGTGGGTGTAATCGCGGGCGAGTTCCTCGTATCGCGGGCGGGTCTGGGGTATTTAATCGTGTACGGCGGACAGGTTTTCCAAATGGACCTCGTGATGACAAGCGTGATCATCCTCGCGGTCGTGGCGGCCCTTTTGTACCGCATGGTCGTGTTCTTGGAATGGGTGGTTATGCGGGCGGTTAAGGGGAATTGAACGTTAAATTAAAGAATTGAGCGTTGTGAATTAAACGTTAATAATGCGGAGTTTAAAAATGAAGGGGAGATTTGCAATGAAGAGGGTTTTGTTTTTAACCTTGTTTGCGGCTGTGGTTGCTATCGCATTAACGGCTTGCGGGCGGGGGAATGACGGGGACCTTACGACGGTGAGGGTAAGCGAGGTTACGCGGTCGGTCTTTTACGCGCCGCAATACGCGGCGATCGCGCTGGGGTTCTTTGAAGACGAAGGGATCGATATCGATTTGTTTACGTCGGACGGCGCGGACCGGGTCATGACGGCCTTGCTTACGGGTGCAGCGGATATCGGATTTTCCGGCCCGGAAGCGACAATTTACGTCTTTAACGAAGGGCGTGCAGATCATGCCGTGGTTTTCGCGCAAGTGACCAAGCGCGACGGGTCGTTCCTGATCGCGCGCGAACCCATGCCCAACTTTATGTGGAAGGACATTATCGGTGCGCACGTATTGCCCGGCAGGCGCGGCGGGATGCCCTTCATGGCACTCGAATACGTGGTGCGGCAGCATGGGATCATGCCCGGTACGGATGTCGATTTTGACACGTCGATACAGTTCGCCGCGATGGTGGGCGCGTTTATGAGCGGAACCGCCGACTTCGTTACGGCGTTCGAACCCGTTGCCTCCACCGTCGAATTGGAGGGGCGCGGCTTTGTGGTCGCGTCCGTGGGCGAGGCCAGCGGCGAAATACCCTACACGGCGTATTACGCGCTCGGCAGCTTTATCGCCGACAATCCCGAAACGATCCAGGGCTTTACCAACGCCATCGCCCGCGCACAAGTGTGGGTAGCGGAAAATCCCGCGTCCCTTGTGGCGAGTACGATCGCGGGTTTCTTCCCCGATGCCGACCCGGTGATATTGGAAAATGCCATTGCCCGTTATAAAGCCATCGACGCGTATTCCGCCAATCCCATCATGACGCGTGATTCGTTCGACCGTTTGCAACGCGTGATGGAATCCGCGGGGGAACTGACGCAGCTTGCGCCGTACGAACGGTTGGTAGATAACCGCTTCGCGGAAATCGCGGCGAGGCGATAATTAATTGGAAGAAAATTAATTGGAAGAAAATAACTTCGTGTCGAATTGACACGAAGTTACATAATGGTTGAAATGTTTGATTACCTCGGTATCACCGCATCCAATGACGCTTGCAAATCCGCTACCCACGCGTGGAACAGGGTATCGGACGTCAATTGCGCGATGGCGTCCGCGCGCGGTATTCCGCTTTCGATTAAAGCGAGCACTTCGGCGCGCCCCGCTATCGCTAGGTTTCGCAAGTGGACGTTGATAACGGCACGCGCGTCCGAACCGCCCGTAAAGGATTCCGTAGCGTACAGCGTCCTTTCGCGTACGGTATTAAGCGCGATCTGCAGGGTTTCGTACGCGATCGGGGTAAAGTTGATGCCGGCCTCCTCGGCGGCGGCGCGAACCAACGCCGCGTCCATGGAGGCTACGCGTACAGGTAAGTACGCCGTAAGTGCGGAAAAGCGCAGGTTATTATGCGGTTCGGTAAACCAGCGCAAGAAGATCAGGCTTGCGTATTGCTTTTCGGGCGTGTCGAGCGTTACGACCATACCCGCTCCCTGTTGGATCAGCATTGCGTCACCGTCGGCAAAAATGGGGGGAGGCAAGGCTCGCCCCGTAATCGGGCGGGTTTCGCCGTCTTCGCGTACCTCCTGCGGGAAGAATACCGCGGACGTGTTGGAACCTACATACGCGAGCAGTTCGCCCACACGCACTTCGTCGCTGCGGAACCGCCCTTGCGCGTTAAAGTAACCGCTTACGAACGGCGTGTAATAATAATCCCAAAAACGGCGCATAACCGTCGGGTTTAGGTTAATCGTTGCGCGGCCGTCGTTTACCTCAAATATTTCCGTGCCGAATTGCATCGACCCGATGATCATAAAATTGGCGAATTGGTCGCGCCCGAAAAACGCCTTGCCGCCCGTATAATGGTAGTACACCTCCGCCACATGCGCGATACCTTCCATGGTCGCCAAATCGGCATCGGTAAAGCCGTGCTTGTCGGCGAAGGGACGCCAGTCGGTTTCATTGATCATTAATACTTCGGTTGCCTGCGCGCTGGGGAAGATACGCAACTCGCCGTTCTTACCCATGCGCCCCCGATCAATGAACGGCCCGTAATATTCGGCCTGCTGTTCGGGTGTGAAGTAATTATCCAAGTTCGACAATAATCCTAATTCCTGTAATACATATGTCGTATCGGGGAAGGCCGCAAAGACGTTAGGCAAGTCCATACTGCCCGCCTCGTTTCTCGCGGATGCGATGACGGCCGCTTCCAGTTCGCTTACGTTGCCGAAGCTGACCGTTTCCACGATGATACCCCGCTCCATACCCACCGTTTCGTTGAAGTCGCGCACGATCGCGTCAAACGCCGTCAGTATCGCGCCCGCGTAGAAATGCCACAACGTAATGGTGACGGGGTTGGCGGGGTCGAGCCTTGGGCCGCTGCCGCGCGAACAACCGGACGGTAATGCCAAAAGTGCGGCAATTACTAAAACCGTCGAGATCAAAGCTGTAAATCTTTTCATTTTGAATCCTCCCGTATAAGTGATGCCAATACCTCCAGCAATTGCTCGCCGTTGATAGGTTTGCTGATGTGATGGTTCATCCCCGATGCCACGGATTTCCTTAAATCCTCGTCGAAAGCGTTGGCGGTTAAGGCAATGATGGGGATGCTTGCCGCGTCCGGCCTGTCGGTCATGCCCCGTATCTCGCGTGAAGCGGCGATGCCGTCCATACCGGGCATTTGGATATCCATTAGGATCGCGTCATAATAATAAAATGGATTCGCGCTGAACAACTCGATGGATTCCCGTCCGCTTAAAGCGGTTTCCACCCGGATCCCTACCGATTCCAACATGTAGGAAACGATTTCCAAGTTTATTTCCACATCGTCTACGGCCAAAACCCTTCTGCCCGAAAACAATTTGGCGTCCTTGGTTTTTACGTCCGTATTTGCGTTCCCGTTTGATTCCGCGGCGGGTAAATAAAGGACAAAACTGAACTCCGAACCGCGGTTTAATTCACTTATCAATTCGATCGTACTGTCCATCGCGGAGATAATATTGCGGCTGATGCTCAATCCCAACCCCGTGCCCCGCTGCTCGCCCATGGTATGCGTATCGGCTTGCTCAAAGGGGTTAAAGATAGATTTATGCTTGTTGGGGGCAATGCCCACGCCCGTATCCTTTACCGAAAAACGGTATCGGTTCGCTTCCTCTTCTTTTACCGTAAACGTAACGGTCCCGCCCGATTCCGTAAACTTTCCGGCGTTGGCCAACAGGTTGATAACCACTTGTTTAATCCTGTAATCATCGCCCGACACATGATCGTGTTTTATGTCCTTAACCACGTCAAATGTGATGCCTTTGTTTTCAATACCGAAGCGGATTACCGCTTCCACCGTATGGATGAAGTCCGTGAGCGAAAACGGTTTTTTATCTATATATAAGGTCTTGCCGCTTTCGATGCGTGAAATTTCCAACACATCGTTAATCAAAGAAAGCAGATAGTTTGCCGACACGTCGATTTTGCTCAGGCAATCGATGAGCCGTGCAGAATCGTCCGCTGTTACCGCGTCCTTGGCGATGTGTGTCATGCCCAGGATGGCGTTCATAGGCGTACGTATTTCGTGTGAAACACGGGAAAGGAAACGGCTCTTGGCGCGCGAGGCCGACCGTGATTTTTGCACATTTATATAGGAAGATATGATCTTCGAAACGCTGTGAAGCAAAGTTTTGTCATTATCAGTCCATGTTTTCGTGTGATCAGCGGACATTAAAATCACGCTGCCTGTAATAATTTTCTGTTCCATGATGGCGAAGGCATATATACTAACGGCTTCACCGGGCGGTATGCAAAGCAACGTCGATATCGCCCCCGGGGGTGTATTTTCCGAAGCGTACAGGCAAACATCGTCCTCCAGCATCCTCGTGAACGTACCGAACCCCCCAAGCGGTACCTTGCGGATATCGCCGTCATACGCGGCGATTCCTTCCTTATGCCATCCGTACGTAACTTGACTTGTACCGAAATTTGGGTCGTAGGCGCATACAGCCGCGCGGTCGAGGCCGAATAACCGGCCGATCAATCCCAGCAACATAACGGTGGCACTCCCGATGTGCGGCGTCCGCTCGTATAATTCCAGCGCAAGGTTCGCGATATTTTTTTTATCGTTTGGGGTGATACTGACCGGGGTTTCATCTTTGGTAAACTCCATTTTATCGATTTCACCGGGAAAAGTGATGAACAGCCTGGGGGCATGTTCCTTTTCTTCGCCCGTATATATGCGGTCGAACGCTTCGTATATCTCCCCTACCCTGCGTTGGGCCCCTTCCGGCGGCAGGTTAAAGCAAACCAAAAATTCGTCGTTGCCCGTACGTATGATAAAACCGTTATCGGCAACAATCCCGGAAAGCACATGAGCGAATTGGGTAATAAATATCCCGCCGAAGATAAGGCCGTATGTCAACTCCATTTGGCTAAAGTTCCGTATGCGGATAAACGCGATCGTGTAAGGCGGCTGTGTACGCCGTAACTGTTCCAAACCGTAATGTTTATTAATGAAACCCGTGTTGGCATCGCGTTTTGTGGATTCTACCGCCGCCAATTCGGCAATTTTTGCCTTCGTTATTTCGCGGGCCGTTCCGATGATCTTTTCACGGTTGTTATTGTGTCCGTGTATCGCGATCGACTTGATGAAGAACCAATAATACCCGTCGTGCGGCTCCGCGTCCGCGATATGGTCGAAATAGGACGCGTTGATCCTTACCTCGCAATTATTAAGCGAAAAGAAGGCGAAGCTGTCCTCCGGATGGAAAAATGTATCCGCCATCGCATTAAAATTATGCAGGGTCTTGCTTTCGGGGGTTTGCTGGGGCGTATCGGTAAAGAAATAAAACGCCAGCGTGTCGCTCGCGATATCATATTCGACAAACGTATCCGTTGAGCTTTCCAGCGCAAGCAAATAGCGTTGGCGTTCTTCACGGGTTTTATGTTCCGCTTCCTGTTTGTGTTCGATCATTTCGTTGATCGTATCGCACAGCAAATCGATTTCGTACGCGTTCGTTTTCTTTTCGATGGTTGCGTCGCCTTTGTTTTCCTTTAACTGCTTTATCACTGAGCCGATGGGCATCGTTACGCTCTTAATGGCAAAGAACAGCAATACGCCGCCGAGGATTACCGCTACGACAGAGCTCATCAAAATCGTATTGGTGATATTCCGCGTCATTTCGAACAGCGATTGCCGCGTACTTACGGCGGCTACGATCCATGATTCGTGCAGGAACGGCGATTCCAAATTATAGATACGCATGGGGGCGTACACACCGTAGACATTCGGAATCTCGGTAAAATTAAACATGCCGTCCCGATTCCGTGTGTTGAAGGTCAGCGTTTGATAATCGCTCATGAGCCGATTCATAAAACCGCCGACCACACGGAACACTTCCCCCGTAAAGGGCCTGTCGCCGTTTGCTTCACGCGTATCATGGCGCAGCAGCATATACCCGCTTTCTGTAAAGGTATCCAAATCCCGCGCGGGCAATTGCCTGTCGATATGCGTCATTTGCATGTCCGTACCGATGACGGCGACGGTACGCCCGTCGAATATGACGGGTCGGTTATATGTAATTTGTAAGTTCGCGTCCACGCGCGGATACGGGTTAAATAAATGCGGCCCGTTCCAGTAAGATATACTCCTGGAAGGCGCACCCGGCATCGCCGCCGCCGCGATTTGCGGGTTGGCGAAGCCGCGCCATATATCCTCCTGCCGCGGGTCAAACGTGAAATATTCCTCCCAAAGGCTGTCCGTGGGGATATTGTGCTTCCGCGCGATGTCGATATGGCCGCGCAGGAACATGATGTTCGCGTGGATATGCGTGAGCGGGCTGTGGTTGCGGTAATACAAACCGTTAAGCCGTTGGGTTTCTTCAACCAATCCCTCGTTTTTAAGCAAATAAATAAAAATGCCCGTAGACGTACTGATTCTCATCGCGTCCAGCAGGCTATCGGAAAGAATGTGCAATAGTTCGATTTCGCGCGTATGGTTGCCCAGCAATTCGTCAACGGAAATGCCTTCGCTTGTTATATACGCGCGGATGATTTCGATTACTTCGGTTTCCAAATCATTAATATTGGACCAATAATGCACCATGTTACGTTCGAGGTTATCGCTACGGGTCTGCACATTTTTCGCCAAAATATCAACGGCGTTTTCGTTGAGCGCGTTAACCGTACCGCTTACATGCAAAAAAACATTAATAAACCCCAATAATAAAAGCATAATCAAGATAATGGGGACAAATATTCGGACGAATATGGATGACCTTGGTAGAACACCGGATATATCCAATAAAAACACACGCCCTGCCGAAAATGTACGCAATATTGTTAAACCACTTATAAACATACCATGTTTTGCGTTTGTTTACAACCGGACGGGAATACTACGATCTGAACAAGATGGGCTATTCTGCGATTTTTTATCCGCGCCGTACCTGTATGGCAATGGCGTTGCAAGCCATAATGAGCAATACCCCCATTTGCTTGACTAAAATCAAGCGGAGTTCCACATCCCGTGTCGTCGGGGGTACGCGCAGGAATTCCTTCATACCTTCCCCCGTTTGGCGGAACAACGATGACCAAAAGGCAAAGTCACCCCAACGCGTGGGGACCATCCATGACGGCATGGATTCCAACATATAAGGTAGAAAAACGATGAAAACGAAAGCCGCCGCGAAAAGGATGATTGTACCGTACAAGGGAAAGCGTTTTTTTATATACCGCGCAAGCATGATTAAATTGTATGCCGCGATAATAAAAACAGGTAACATCGGCACAAAAGCGACGAAGGCAACCAAGCCGCCGGTCAATATATGGTCGGGGTTCCCCAAGCCGGAAGCGGTTGCGAAGCGTTCCGCGTTTACGCGTGTGGGTTCGGTTGCGCTGCCGTAAAGCTCAACGTTATGCCAATCCCGTGACGTATCCTCAATATGATAGGGAATGAGCGCAAGCTCCGCGCCGTTTTTGAATACACCGCGCACGATCCGATCCTCACCGTCAACCACCAAAACCATGCCCACCACGTCGATACTCCCCCACAACCTATGCGCCAAGGCTTCGGAAACGGCTACACCCGCACTGTCGATAGGGCTCGGCGCACCGCCCGCGATGTATACGGCGGGCCACACACAATTGGCGTTGCCGGAAAAAACAATACCGATTGTGTCAATACCCCCGTACCGTGCCGAAACCCAAACGGCGGTTTCGTTCCAAAAAGTCGGCCAGGGGGTATCCGGGTTATCGATCGCGTATTGCCGCGCACGGTAAGCCGTTTGGCCGCTTATTGGTTGCGAATAGCGCAGGGATGTCGGCGGGAAGCGCTTGATTTCGAAGGCTTGGTATAAACCGATCAGCCCGAATATAAACAGGATGCACCAAGGGACGAGACGCTTCATCTTTAATTCACCCGTACGCGGTCGCCGACGCTGACCGCCCGATTGCTTGACGATATGATTTGGCTGCCGCGGTCAATCGGGCCCGTGACGGATACCGTATGGTCGTCGGAAGCGATGACGTTGACGTTGATCCGCTCCACCACGTTTTGCAAGCCGAGGACGGTGTTCCGTTGGCCTACGGTATATACAAAGTATCCGGCGTTGTCCGAACGGAGGGCCGAAATCGGTACACTCATGTCGTAACTGCCTCGGCTCAGGACGATCTGTGCGTCGATCCGCTGCCCCACGCCCCAATCATTACCGGGGAGAGTGATTGTAACCGTAACCCGATCGTTTTCGTCGGGCGCGGAGATAGCTGATACGACCCCCGTCACGGTGGGGGTAAAGAATAGATTGCCGCCCCCCGTCGTCACTTCGCTTTGGCTCCCGACGGAAAGCCTTTGCGCATCCCTTTGGCTGACTTGCATTTGCGCCTCAAACCCGCCCTCTGTGTCCCTTAGGGTGGCAAGGGGGGCTTTTGCCGTTACGGAGCCTTTTTCCGTTACCGTTGCCGCCACACCGTTTCTTTCCGCGAATATGATACCCTCCGCCAGTATCAACACGTCCAATAATTCGACGATGGCTTCCTTATCGGCGATGTCCAACGCCAGCGTTACCGCAGTAATATTGCTTTGTGCTGTTGATTCGTTGCGCTGGTGAACGTTACGTTGATGGGTGAACTCCGCCGAAGCGAGTGAAGCGGCGGCATCCTCCACACGCCGCGCCGCCGTTCGGCGGTTATCGTTCGCCCGGGTGACCGCCGTTTGCAACGCGGTTTGCGCGCGTTCCACTTCCGTGTCTAAGGATTGGGACGTATCCTCCAATCGGCGTTCCGCCGCCAATAGGTTGTCACGGGCGCGGGATTCTGCCGCATCCAATCCTTTTTGCGCTTGCTCTATCAGGTTTTGCCGGGCTTGCATCAAGTTATGTTCCGCGTCTTCCAGCCTTCGCGCCGCGTTTTGCTTGTTTTCCGCCGCACGAGCCTGCGCGGTTTCCAACGCCGCTTCCGCACGGTCGATATCGCTTTGACGGCCCTCGAGGGAGTTTTGCTGTGCTTGCGACAGGCTCACCTGCGCGTCCTCCAGCTTGCGTGATGCGGTAAAGAGGCTTTCCTGCATCGCGGCTTTCGCCGAATCATAAACGGCTTGCCTTTGGTTTATTTCCGTTATGGCTGACGCGATCACAAAAGGGTCTTGCGGTATTTGCAACAATAGGATTTGGTATATGATCAGCGCGTCCTGTAAATGCCCGAAGGCCGTTTCCACGGCGGCTTCCCCGCTCGCCCGCGTACCTTCGAAGTCCTCGCGCGCGCGTTGGTAATTGCGTTGGGCGTTGTCGATCGCGTTGCGTTCAGAAACTGGTGGGTTGAGCCTTCGCGCTTGCCTTAACGCCTCCTGCGCTTCATTCACGTCATATTCGCCCTGTGCTACGGCGGCTTCGTAATCTTCCAACACGCGGGCGTGGTTGCGCAAAGCGGATTGTACGGCGTTGTCATCCCATTCTTCATAGGGCGTGGATAACAATTGATCCAAGACCTCTTGAGCTTCGGAAATTTCGTTCCTGCCTTGTTCGGCGGCCGCCATATAATCTTCCAACGCGCGGGCATGGTTGCGTATGGCCGTTTGGTTATTCCCGTTTTCGTTTAATAACAATTCCAACGCTTCCTTCGCGGCATCGATATCTTCTTCGCCTTCATGGATCGCGGAGGCATAATCCTCCCGTGCCCGAGCCAGCGTACGCCGCGCGTTTTCCAAGGCGCTTGCGTCCAGGGGTTCGGTATATTCGTGCCGTTCAAAGTCAAAGCGCATTTGGTCAAGCCGCGCGTTTTCACGGATACGCATCACGGATAGTTCATCCAAGCAAAAACGCGCGACCGCGTCGCCGATAAGTACCTCCTGCCCTACCCCGATGAAGATTTCTTCAATTGTCAATCCTTCAAGCGCGGTAATTTCGATGGATCCCATCGGCATTACCGTAGCGGTGCCGTTGATCGCTTCGATGATTTCGCCCCTTGCGGGTATTGATACCGTAACCCTCGCCAAGGTCGCACCGCTCGTACCGCGCGCCACCAGCGTAAAAATAAGCATAAACGCCAAGAATTTGAATATATTGCCCGCGGCGCGGCGTTGTTTGGGATCGGTATTTTTTAACAGATTTTTCATATACAGCTACTCCTTGATTCCGGCGGATTGGATGCCTAATTCCAGGTATTTTTGGCCGAAGAAGAAAAACAGCGCGGCCGGTATCAGCATTAACAGTGAGGCTGCCATGGCAACCCCCAATTCCTCCGACACGATTTGCGGCAGGAACAACGAAAGTGGCCATGACGCGGGGTCATTCAAAAAGGTCATGGGTTGCTCGATCGCGCCCCAGGTTTCCAAAAAGCCCAGCACCAAAGCCGCGAGGATACCGGGTACGCCCAACGGAAGCCCGACGTACGCGAAGGTACGCAACCGCCCCGCCCCGTCGATGTTAGCCGCTTCCATGAGCGCCCGCGGCACCGCGTCGAAGGCCCTCATCATGATAAAGACCGGGAACGCCGAAAACGCGAAGGGTAGAATTACGGCCCACACATTGCCCATTAATCCCAAGCGGTCAATCACCAAATAATTGGGTACCATCGTTACCTGGAATGGCATGAGCATAAGCGAGATGTAAACCGTAGCTGCGACCTTGCGTCCGCGGAAACGGAAGCGGCTCAACGCCCACGCCGCGGGTGCGCCCAAAATTAATTGGCCGACAACCGAGGGTATGACGATCCTGAACGTATTCCAAAACATCGTGAAGAATTGCGGCATGTCCAAGAGAAGCGAGACCATGGGTTGCAACGTCGGCCACGACGGGAGGATCGGCCAAACGGATTGTCCCTCCGCGGAGGTGAGCGCGGGGCCGATCGTGATGCGCAGCTCATCCAGCGGCATCAGCGAACCCATCACCATAAACCACAACGGCCATACCACCAAAAACGCCAGCGTAATTAAGGGAACGCATTTTATGCAAAACCTAATCTTTTTCATCCAGGAATCCCCGCATAACCAAGATAATCAAAAGCAACGCGACACCCAGCATCGTAGCCGCCGCGCTCAATCGGCTGATGTCCAGGTTCATAAACCAATTGTTGAACAAATGCTGCAGCAGGTACATGGAATCATTCGGATACGCCCCCGCCACCAAATACGCCTCCCGAAAGACGCGGAAGCTGTTAAGCAGCGAAAGGATCGATACGACCCCGACCGTAGGCAGTAGGCACGGCAGGGTCACGTACCGAAAGGTTTGCAACGCGTTTGCGCCGTCCGCATGAGCGGCTTCGTACAGCGTTTCGGATATGCCGTCCAAGCCCGCCAGCCACAGGATCATGTTGTAACCGTTGTTCTTCCACAAGTAGGTAAATACCAGCACCCAAAACGCCGCACCCGAATCCATGAACGCTACGGGCTCCAGTCCTACATGCGCCAAAACCGTATTGGCGAGTCCGTTTTCGTTGAACAACGCCTGCCACAACAACACGATGCTCGCCACGGGCACAGCCATGGGTAATAAAAACGTGGTCTTAAAAAACCTGCCCAACGGCTTAATCGAGCGGAGCAAAAGCGCCGTACCCAAGCTCACAGCCATTAGGAGCGGGATACAGACGGCTGCGAACTTCAAGGTATTCGCAGCCGCCAGCCGAAAGGCTTGGTTATTGAAAACGGATATATAGCTTTCCAAGCCTATAAAATTCACGCCGCGTACGTCGTAGAAGCCCCTGCGTACCGTATCGATCAACGGCAGCAGGAAGAAGACCGATATCCCGCCAAAACTCGGCGCAAGGAACGCGACAGCCGCAGGGCCGTCCCCCTTACGAACGTTCCGCCAGATAATTGCGAATGCTTTGCTCAATTTCCCGCACGGCCCCTTCCACATCCAACCTGCCTTGACATAACCGCTCCACCGTTTCCCAAACCATGCCGCGCAGAGTCGTTTCGATGTTCGCCGGCGTATTGAGCCGGGCGATAAGCGCATCCATATCAAACCCGAACAGCGTCATGTTACGTTCCCGCATCATTTCATTAATCAGATTGATTTGCGCGGCGATGCCCGAACGCGTAACCGGCAGGCCCAAGCCGTGGTTGATTTGCTGGACTTGGACCGACAACAGGGTTTCGATGAATGCGGCCGCGAAATCGGGGTTGGCTGTATCGGCGGAAATACCCGCGAGTGTGGACGGGATCCACGCACCCGGTGCCAGTCCCGGGAAGGGTTCGATATACGCGTCCCCATCCCCGCGGTCCATCATCGTATGCAGTAACGAAAGGTTCGTAACGGCGAACGCGCCCATGTTCGTTGATTGGAGCATATAAGTCACCAGCGAAGCGGGTACCGTATTCACCCTTCCGCCGCCGCCAAAGGATAGGAAGGACGACCCGGCCATCATTTCGTTTGTATCCGTCAAGCCGTACATATCGCTGATCGCCTTGGTTGCCTCCAGGAAGGCACGCAGCATATCGGAATCCAATCGGTTGCCGTCAACGATCGCGGGGGCGTTGGCTTGCCACATAATGTCGAACAACTCCCGTAAATCACCGAAATGCAGTTGGGCGCGTTCTTCCTTGGGTACACCGCCGAGCATCCCTTCCCCGCTTATCAACGGGGTGGCGGGGTTTCCGTTTATCACGCTGTCCGCCAACGCGGCAAGCGTGCGTACAGCGTTTAATTCGCTCCTATCCCCCAGCAACGCGGGAATCATGAATTGCGTGGGTATCACATGTAATCGACCGTTGTCCGTATACGGCGCCAGCAGGTTTTGATAGATGCCGCTTACGTCCACCCTGCCCGTCAAATCGAGCAGCATACCCCTGTTCGCATAGCTTTCGACGGGGGTACCGTCCAATATGAGTATGTCAGGCCCCCTGCCGCTTAATAAACGGGTATTTAACGTACGGATCGCGTCGGACACGGATACGGCATTGTCGCCGGATAACGCGATTTCATAGGTAATGCAAGCATCAGGATGTAAACGCCATATTTTCGTTATCGCGGCGCGTACCGTTTCGTTATCCTCCAATGACCAAATGCTTATGGTCTTTTCGGGGTTGACATGTGCGTCATGGTCCCACGTGTATCGGAACAATCGATTATACTGGCCATGTATCAATACGTTTACGATGATGCAGCCGTCAGCGATTTCCTGCATGGCCGCGGCCGTACCCGAAGCGGAGCCGAACGTAAACGCCGTGCCGTCCAAGAATGTATCGATATGACCGTCCGACGTATGGCGCAGGATGCTGTGTCCTTGCAAGGTGAAGACATCCCCGTTGTTGTTCGCGCCCAGCGTACCCGACGTTTCCAAATCGGATATCAGGTTTCCCGTGGCGATGTCGTGGATCGCCGCCGTTTGCCCGAACATGCCGCCTAAGGAAATATTGTTGCCGCCGGAGCTAATGCCACCGCCCGCGATATTCCCCGACACCCGAACCTCCGACGTTCGGACCTCCGTTTGGTTCCCCGTCGCTCCCGAGCTTTGCCCATGCGTTATGTTGTTCATTCCCGAGGGATTTTCTCGCATAAACCTTGTGAGCCAATCCACGTTGTAATTAAACAAAACCCGTTGGTCATCCAACAATTGTATCAACGATACGTTGTGGCTGTCCCCATCGGCAATCGCATCGTCGATTTCCGCAACCGGGAAATGCTCCGTCGTACCGTCCTGGGATAATTTTGTCATGCCGTAACCTTGTAAATACAACAGCAACCTTCCGTCGGGGAGCAACGCCGCGGATTGCACGTCCGTAAAACGGTCGTCGCTTGCGCCCGGACCGGGCGATTGTGTCCATGTCACGCCCTTATCGCCGCTGTCATACCGGGTACGCAGCCCTTCGTCGAACGCCACCAACGTACCGTCCCGCGCTACCAAGCTGATAATCCGCCCTTCGATGGGAGGGGTTATATCAACCTCGACATACCGCCCCGACCGTTCCCCTCCTGCTTCAACCCCTCTTGACTCCCCTCTTTCCGCTTCCCCGTTAGTACCGTTCCCTCTTTCACCGTTCCCGTCGCAAGCGGTTGCAAGCAACAACAACCCCGCCGCGCAAACAAAACAAACGAACCACTTCTTCATACATGACCTCCGTTGATTTGATTTTCCAGCGGAGTATACAAACGCAATTGGGACAAAATCAGCCTTTATTTGGAACAAAATTGGAACAACCGCGAAACACGGCGGCAAGGATGCTATAATCCGTACGGGAGGTCGCAGACAATGAATCGATTGATTTATATCGCCGAGGACGAAAAGAACATCCGCCGTCTCATCCAATCCTATTTGGAAAAAGAAGGCTATATTGTGACGGCCTTTGAAAACGGGGACCAATTGTATGAAGCGTTCTTGCAAAAGAGTTGTGACTTGCTGATCCTCGACATCATGATGCCGGGAAATAATGGGTTGATCATATGTACAAAATTAAGGGCGATTTCGAATGTTCCTATCATCATGCTGACAGCCCGCGATACGGATGAGGATTATATCTCCGGCATAACCCTGGGGAGCGACGATTACTTTACCAAGCCCTTCAGCCCCGCGAAGCTGCTCATGCGCGTCAAGGCCATGTTCCGCAGGATCGAGATGGATACGCAAACCAAGGAAGAAACGATCGCCTTCGCGGATATCACCATCCATATGGATCAATTAACCGCCTATTGCAAGGGAAACCGCTTGGGGCTTACGAACACGGAGTTCAACTTATTAGCCTATCTGTTGGCGAACAAGGAAAAAGCCGTGTCAAGGAACGAATTACTCAACAGGATTTGGGGGTTCGGGAATATCGTGGAAACCCGCGCCACAGACGCTACCGTCAAGCGCCTGCGCAGGAAGCTGTCGGATATGGACAGCGAAGTTTTCATCGAAACGGTGTGGGGGTATGGATTTAGGATACGGTCCGGATCGGAGGCATGAATGAAGAGCTTTACACAGAAGTTGATCCTGTACTGCACCGGGGTTATTTCTATCGGTTTTTTCGTCGTCTATATCCTGTTCAACGCGATGGTGGGCTCCTATATCCGCGCGGAGGCCGAACGGGAACTCAACTTGGGGGTAATGGACGCGGAGAGCATAACCCAACGCCTTTACCATGCCATGACCGAAATTGAATTTGACGGGGAATCCGAAAATGAGGACATTTTGGTTCATGGTGAAATCACGCAGGGTATAACCATCACGTCCGGTATTAGGGCAAGTGAGAGCTACCCCCTAAACGATATACCGATATCAAGCGTTATACGGGTATCACCCTACGATGGTTTCCACATTTCCAGCCTTTCCGTCAGCCTCGGGCACGCATATACCTTTCTTCCCATGCGTCAATCTATCATCAATACGGGTACGATCATGATAGACGCCGATATGGGTGAAATCATCATGCCCTCGCTCGAGTTCCTGCCCGATAACCAAATCGCGCAGATCGAGTTCCTTTCTATGTATTACATGGATAACCGCGGCCTTTTCGCAAACGGGGGAATGGTCATCGCGACCGACGCGGACAGCACCCATTATATGCGCGCGATAAACCAAACCATGGGCGGCGAATCCATTTCCATACTGCTTTATACGGATATCAGTTCCGCTATCGCCTTCATGAACAGCATGAACAGCCGATTGATCCTGCTCCTGGTTTTATCCGGACTCGCAAGCCTGACGATCGCCGCGTTTATGTCCATGCGCTTTAAGAAAGCGATCAACCGCCTCTGCCGGCATGCGGAAACGATCGGTCACGGCGAATTCGACAAAACGGCGGGTATATTCCATGACTCGGAATTTACCCGCCTATCAAACAGCATGGATGAAATGTCCAACATGCTCAAAACCTACGAGGGCAACCAAAAACAATTCTTCCAAAACGCCTCCCACGAGTTGCGTACCCCGCTTATGTCCATCCAAGGTTATGCCGAAGGCATCATCGACGGCATCTTCGATAAAGACGAAGCGGCGGAAATCATCCTGTCCGAAGGGCAAAAAATGACGGGCTTGGTGGGTGAACTCCTTTTCCTGTCCCGCATGGACAGCCATCTTGAAAAATCTCCCGCGGTTTCACCCATCAATATCCGCGATTTATTATCCGAATGTGCCGAACAGATAAAACCCATCGCCGCGAACGCGAATAAAACCATAGCACTAAGTGAAATTCCGTCAAAAGCGACGATTACGGGTGACAGGGAAAAATTGATATGCGCTATAACAAACGTATTATCCAACGCGGTACGCCACGCGAAAAGCGATATAACACTTGATTGCGTTATAAACGAAAATACCCTCAAAGTCGAGGTATGCGACGACGGGGACGGGATAGACACCGCCGACCTACCCCGCTTGTTTGAACGTTTTTACAAAGGCAGGGACGGGAACGCCGGATTGGGGCTTGCCATCAGCAAGGAGATTATAAAGAACCACGGAGGGGACATTACCGCCGGAAATAAACCGGAAGGTGGAGCCGTATTTATGATTAAATTGCCGTTTATTCCTTCATAAGATATTTTCTCAGTACCTCTAACACCTTATCCATATCAAGCGGTTTACCTAAGTGTCCGTCCATGCCCGCCGCCAGGCATTTATCAATGTCGCTTTTAAAAACGTTAGCGGTCATCGCGATTATCGGCAGCTTGCCTTGCGGGTGTGCGGGAAGTTGGCGTATCCGGCGGGACGCTTCCAACCCGTCCATGACAGGCATTTGTACGTCCATAAAGACGATATCATATTTATTGGGATGCTCCCCAATCATATCAAGCGCGTCCTTGCCGTTTTCGGCGCAGTCGATTTCCAGCCTCGTGTCTCCAAGCAAAGTGATAAGGATTTCGCGGTTGATTTCAATATCTTCGGCAAGCAGCATTGTTTTACCCGCGAATTCATTGATAACGGTCGTATCGCTGCCGATGTTGTCCGTTACGCCCGAGTCTTCGTTTACGAAGTCGATACCGGACGCCGGCATCGTGCGCGGGTCTGTATCGCCGCGCCTTACCTTCACGGTAAAGATAAACCGTGCGCCTTTGCCGAGCTCCGACTCGATGCGGATGTTACCACCCATCAACTCGATGATACGCTTGGAAATGGCAAGCCCCAACCCCGTACCGCCGTATTTGCGGCTGATATCGCTTTCGGCTTGCTCGTATGCGGAAAATAACCGCTCCTTTTGCTCGTCGGATATCCCGATACCGCTGTCGGTTACCTCGATGCACAGCTCGCAATCCCCGTCGGATTCGGACGCGATAGACGCGTCAAAGCGGATTTCACCGTCTTCGGGGGTAAACTTGACCGCGTTGGCAAGTAAATTCGTGATGACCTGCGCCAAGCGTTGGTCGTCACCTATCAGGTAATGCGGAATGTTTTCGTTGACATTCACAACCAGCTGCTGCCGTTTTTCGTCCAATTGATAGCCCACGACCGTAAAGACTTTTTTCAGCATTTGCCCGAAGTTATATTCAACGGGTGCCAATTCCAGCTTGTCAGCCTCAATTTTCGCCATGTCCAGCACGTCATTGATAACACCCAGCAAATGGGATGACGCTTCCCCAATTTTATTAAGGGCTTGGTTTTTTTGCTCAATGCTTTCGGCTTTTTTCCCTATGGCTGTCATGCCGAAGACCGCGTTAATGGGTGTCCGTATTTCATGGCTCATTCTGGAGAGGAATTCGCTTTTGATATGGCTTATTTCTTCCGCGTAATCCTTTTTCCTTACCAGTTCTTCTTGGGCTTCTTTTAATTGCACTATGGTCCGGCTGTCCCTTGCCTTCAGCTTACCTACCATGATAACGATCGATGATACCGCCAATACGATCGTCATCAATTTTTCCGCCGCCACGACATCGGACGTGGCGATGAAAAAAAAGTACGCGGAATATATCACGGCGGTACTGCCGCTCAATATTCCGCTGGTATAGCCGTCCAAGTATGTAAACAGTACGACAGGGATAATCAATATCATCATCGGGTTCGGTATCTTAAAGAAGTAAACGAACGCAATCGCCAAAACCGTGACGGGAACGCTCGCAAACCGATAAATTATTCTATTCCATTTCATAAAACAACCATCCCTTAAACGAACGCCTTGCAAATTTGTTGCAAGGCGTTCGCAGTTATTAATGTTAAACTTTTACTTGCACTTTTTCAGTAATTGCTCCCACTTCTTATCAACATGCGCTTGCAAATCCTCGATCATCCATTCGTTGCCTTTCTTGAATAGATGGCGGAAACGGCCTTGCAATTTGAGGTAGTCTTCGACGGGGAGTTTCTTCTTCGGTTCGTAGGTCAGCTTCCATTCGCCGTCCTCGACCTCGTACAGCGGCCAGATGCAGGTTTCCACGGCCAGCTTTGTAATGGTCATTAATTCCTCGGCAGGATATCTCCAACCGCGCGGGCAGGGAGCCAACACGTTAAGGAAGGCCGGGCCGGGCGTGTAGTGCGCCTTGTAGGCTTTTTCGTGCAGGTCCTTGAAGTTGTTGGTAAAGGTCGTTTGTGCGACATAGGGTACGCCGTGGCCCACGATGATAGCCGTGAGGTCCTTTTTGTGCTGGCCTTTACCTACGCCCATTTCGCCTTTGGCTTGCTTGGTGCCGACGGGAGCCGTCGAAACCTCGGCGAACTTGGGCGTGGAAGAGGAGCGTTGCAAGCCCGTGTTCATATAGGCTTCGTTGTCGTAGCATACATAAACCATGTCGTGGCCGCGTTCCATCGCGCCGGAGAGCGATTGGAGGCCGATGTCGTACGTGCCGCCGTCGCCGCCGAAGGCAATGAACTTGTAATTGTCCGTAATCTTACCCTTACGCTTGAGCGCGTTGTAGTTGGACTCCACGCCGCTGATTGTGGCGGCTACGTTTTCAAAGGCGCAATGGATGAAGCCTTCCTGCCATGCGGTGAAGGGGAAGAGTACGCTGGAAACTTCCAAGCAGCATGTGGCTACGCCGCAAACGGTCTTGTCCTCTTCGTTAACGGCGCGGAGTACGCCGCGTACCGCAACGCTCGCGCCGCAACCGGCGCAAAGGCGATGGCCGCCCGTCAAACGTTCCGGTTTGTTGGATTCCTTCTTAAGATTGTAAGCCATTAGTTTACCCCCCTTACTCCGACATGGCGATAAATATCGTCGGTGTTGGTTCCGGAGTTGATGATTTCGGTAAGTTTTTCATATACATACAGGAAATTGTCGACCGTTACGTCGCGTCCGCCCAAGCCGTAGATATAGTTGACGATTTGGGGACGGGTTGCGAGGTCGTAGCACGCCGTACGCACGTCCACGAATACGGGGCCGCCCATGCCGTTGAAGCTGTCGCACTTGTCCATGACGGCGACGGCCTTCGCGTTTGACAGCGCCTTCGCGACTTCCGCGTGGGGGAAGGGACGGAACACGCGCAATTTAAGCACGCCCACCTTTTCGCCCTTGGCGCGGAGCTGGTCGGCGGCTACCTTTGCGGTACCCGCGCTGGAGTTAAGCACGACGATCACGCGTTCGGCATCGGCCATTTTATATTCCTCAAATAAGCCGTACCCGCGGCCTGTCATCGCGGCGAATTCCTTGGAAACGTCCAAGATGACTTGCTTCGCTCTCTTCATGGCTTGCGCGCGTTGGTATTGGTGCTCGAAGTAGAAGTGCGGCGTATCGTACGGGCCGACGGACAAGGGCCCGCCGTCAATCAAGTGACGTTCGGGTTTGAATTCGCCCACGAATTCCTTCACTTTTTCGTCTTCGATCAATTCGATGTTTTCCACCGCGTGTGAAGTGATGAAACCGTCCTGGCACACCATAACGGGGAGCAGAACGTCCTTATGCTCGGAAATACGCCAGGACATCACATAGTTGTCATACGCTTCCTGGTTGTTTTCCGAATACAATTGTATCCAGCCGGAATCGCGCGCGCCCATGGAGTCGGAATGGTCATTGTTGATGTTGATGGGGCCCGACAATGCCCTGTTGATGACCGCAAGCGTCATCGGCAAGCGTTGACCGGATGCCACATACAAGAGTTCCCACATGAGGGCAAGGCCGCACGCGGATGTAACCGTAGCGGTACGCCCGCCTGCCGCGGATGCACCGATACAGGCACTCATGGCGGAGTGTTCCGATTCAACCGCTACGAATTCGGTATCGACTTCGCCGTCGGCCACGTATTGGGAAAAGTAATGCACGACCTCGGTCGAAGGGGTGATCGGATAAGCGGCAACCACATCGGGGTTGATTTGCTTCATCGCTGTGGCGGTGGCTTCGTTACCGGATAATAATCTACGGATTCCCATTTATTTGTCCTCCTTTTCCCAAGTAATCGCGCCTTCGAAGGGGCAAACCTTGAAGCATACGCCGCAGCCCTTGCAATGCTTGAAATTAAAGTCGAGGCGTTTTTCGTTTTGTACGGGGATGGCGGAGTCCGGGCAAACCGGGAAGCAAAGCATACATTGCTTGCATTTATCTTCGTGGAAGCGCGGGATCATGATACGCCAGTCGCCCGTGTTTACGTCGAGGGCCGTTCCGCCTTCGGTTATGTTGCCGCCTACGTTGATTTCATCCCATTTTTGGTCTTGATTTACACCTTTTACATAAATCATATGCCTTTGACCTCCTTTAAGCCGCGTTCGATCGCCTTCATGTTGGGCGCGATTACGTGGGGTTTTGAGGAGAAGGTATCTTTAATGGAGACTTCCATTTCCTTCATAAACGCGTCTTCGGGTATTACGCCGCTGACTTTTACGATGGCGGCAAGCATGGCGGTGTTGGAAAGGTTGCGGTTGCCCAATTCCTCACCCGCGATCGCGGAAGCGTCGATGGTGTAGACCCCGCCTTCATAGCCTTCGAGTTGGTCGATGAGGTCCTTGGGTTCCCTTTCGGAGTTGATGACGATGGCACCCGTCTTTTTGAGGCCGCCGGTTACATCCACCGCCGAGAGGAGCGTCGCGTCTACGACCACGACATAGTCGGGTTCGTAGATATTGGAGTGTAGCGAACTGCGTTCATCGCTGATACGATTGTACGCGGCAATCGGCGCACCCATTCTTTCCGGGCCGTACTCGGGGAAACCCTGTACGAATTTCCCTTGTGCGAACGCCGCGTCCGCCAGGAGCAAGGAAGCCGTTTTCGCACCTTGTCCGCCGCGTCCGTGCCAGCGTATTTCTACCATGTTTGACATGCTAGACCACCTTTCGTTTTGATTTTTGTTTTGCTGACGGCCATTGTATGCGTACGAATTTAATTTATTAATTTTGTACGCGGTCAATGACAGTATTTCGATTATACCGTAACACTTTTGCGTTCGTAAACGGAACAATAGTTCTTGTCCAAAGCGTGAAAAACAAAAATAAAAAACCCGCAGTCTGTTATGGACATGCGGGTCAAATCTGTTGTGGTACATACGGATCAAAAGGTTGTAAAAACAATTTTATACTAATCTTATCAGCATTTGAATAATAAAATCACGCAGTAAAAACATCAGCAGCAAGGCGAAAATCACGGAAAAATCTATAATCATACCCGGGCCGCCCAAAGGTGACCTTTGGATAACCCTCCGTATGGGCGAAAGGAAGGGTTCCGTCGTCTTATATATATAGTAAGGGATCCTACCCTTCACGTTCGGAAACCAAGACAAGAGAATCCGCACGAATAACACTACATATAAAATATTAAAAAACCATTCGATCGCTCTGATTAAATGAAACAATCCGCCTACCTTGCGCTAACCCAGGGGAAAAGGTACCCGCCGCTGGTGAGTTCTTCTTTCATTTCCCCGGAAATGTGTACGCCCTCGGGCGCGACCAGGAAAATATCCTTCGAAATGCGGGAAATGGAACCGTCGAGCGCGTAAACGGCACCGGCGATCACATCTGCGATCCGCTGCGCTTGTACGCGTTCCACACCCGTTAGGTTAACGGCGCAGGTTTTGCCTTCGCGGATGCTGTCGGTAACCGCGCACGTCGCGTTTATATCCTTGGGGTTGGATAGCATGATTTGCATCTTATTATCCGAATGACCCTTACGGCCATATAATTCCACGATTTTATCATCGTACTTACCCTTTGAAGGCTTGGGCGCGGTAGCGGCGCGGGCGTGCTCTTGCCAGGTTTTTTCCGGCTGGGGTTGTTCTTCTTCATAATAATAGCTTTCTTCTTGGTTGTCGGGGTCGTAATTATCGAAGCCCGGACTCAGCATCGCGTTACGCAAGCCGCTTTTTACTTTTACCCAAAATTCCTTCATTACTATTACCTCCCTGTTGTAGTTACCTTCCCCCCACCAAAGCGGTGCCGATCCTTACCATTGTGGCCCCTTCTTCGATGGCTGCGGCGTAATCGCCGCTCATCCCCATTGACAGCTCGCAGGGAATTGAATCATAACTTGTAATGGAATTGTAACGGCCTGTCCCAAAAATGTCAACCCCTAAAATTCGCATTTTTCTGAAAAATAAACGGTTTTCTTCACTATTTTCTACAAAAGGGGGGACGCACATCAATCCGCGCAATCGTACGTTCGGCAATTCGAACACTTGCTCCGAAAATACTTTCGCATTTTCGGGTGAAGTGCCTTGTTTATTGGCTTCGCCGGCTATATTTATCTCAATTAATACATCTATTACTTTATTGGCCATTTTCGCCCTTTTGTCGATTTCCAAGGCTAAATCAAGGGAATCCACCGAATGTATCATGCAAACCTTGTCGATAATTTGCTTTACCTTATTTCGTTGCAAATGGCCGATAAAATGCCATGAAGGTGCCTCGTCAAGCAATTCAACATATTTCGGCAAGAATTCTTGAGCGCGGTTTTCACCCAAGTCCGTAACGCCGCACGCCAAAAGTGTACGGATACGTGAAACGTCCACCGTCTTCGTCACGCCGATCAATTTAACATTTGTAGCGGAACGCCCGCTCTTTTCAGCCGCTCGGGCGATATTTTCTCGTATTATTCTTACGTTTTCATCTACCCTCTCGCTTGCTTCGCAAGCCGGCCGGGTGGCCCGTTGCTTCGCAACGCCGTCTGCGCCGGTGATTACCATATCATTTGACCGTCCGTTACCAACAACGCGTCGACAACAATGCTGTCGAACTCACGCAAACCCCGATTGCGTACGGGGCACAACAGCGTGGAACCGCCCCTGTCTACAATCAATTCGTCCGTATAAATCCTGCGGAAATCGGCGAAGCCGTGGTTGGCGCGGTACACGCCCTGCACGCTGTGTACCGAATCGATTGTATAACGGCCTCCCTGCCCGTCCAACAGGACATCACCGAAAAACAACCCCGGCGTATCGCTTCTGATGTGGGCATACGCGCCCGCCCATTCCGACACCGTAACGGGGATGCTGATGTTCCCCTCCCCCGTATAACGAAGTACGGAATTTTCTATGATACCGTGGATATAATTGATCGGAACCATAAAATAATCGCGCGTGGCGACGGCGGTATTGGGGATCTTCAGGCCCTCCTCCACGGCTTGCGTCATGCGGATGTTCACGTTGCGGCGATGCATAAAATCCATCACATAACGCGAGGTGCGGAGTATAACGCGGCTCTCGCGCGTATACATTTCCATATGCGTAATGCGCATACTAATGGGGATATAATCGCCTATAACAGGATTTTCGACGAATACCGTACGCGTTTGCCCTACTTCATAACCGCGTATCAATTCGTTGGGTATGTACGCGGCGATGTACCACGTATTGCCTACGATCCTAAAGGCGGGTTCGTTGGCTTCCAGGTATTGCGGGGGGAAAAGGGGAATGGCGTCGGGGGTAAAATTAAGCTGCTCGCGGGTGAGTGTTTCCATAGCGGCAAGGGTAAAGATGTTCTCCAGCCCGTCCAGTATCGGCGTCATAATACCGTTCGAACGGGCATACATATTGGTGGAATGTACGCCCATACGCGCGATCAAATCCGCTTGCTCTCCCGCGTATCCGCTTACGGCGTGCATACTTCTTGAAATAATTAATTGATTGCGGTGCGTGATCGACTGGTTTAGATTGTCGCGCAACGCGTACAAATCAGAAAGGTTATGGGAAGTGAAGGAATGGGCGCGATTGTCCACCTGCCCCCGTATATGGTTATTTAAGCGGACGACATTGGGGTCCGAATAATCATGGCGCATCGTATCGATACGCATGGCGTGCTGGTCCAAGGCCAGCATGTCCTGATTGATAGCGGTGACCTCCGCAACGTCCTGTATGCTGGCGACTCGCGTGCCCGAACGGACGCGCTCCCCTTCGCTTACGGCAAACACGATTTGGCCGTCGCGCGGGGCGTGGTACACGCGTTCGTCACGGATAATGATGCCGGAAATGGTCTGCGGCGCGTCGATGGGACCGATGCGGACGACTTCCGTGGGTATGTTGGGGGCCATGTGGTTGACCCCGCGGTTTATCAAATGCCCGATGACGTAGATGATGATGACGCCAAGGATAAAATACGCGGATATTGAGGAATAACGGATCCTTCTTTCCAAAGCAATCACTCCGAATCGGGAATCAAAAAATAGGAGTCAAAAGCGTGCCGTATAAGAAATTGATTATACCCCTGTTAATTGGCTTGTTCAATGCTTTGCTGCTTATATTTCCGCGGGAGGTATTGGGTGCGGCGCGGGAAGGGCTTTTGCTGTGGTTTCATACGATTTTGCCGTCGCTTTTGCCGTTTGTGATCGGTACGAACCTTTTGATAAAATTAGGTTTTATGCGATTTATCGGCGGAATCATCGCACCTTTGACGAAAAATGTGTTCGGGATTTCCGGCGCGGGGGGTACAGCGTTTATCACGGGAATCGTATCGGGTTACCCCATCGGCGCAAAGACCGTGGGTGATTTATGCCGCGAGGGTGACATTAAACCCGATGAAGCGCGGCGGCTGCTTGCGTTTTGCAATAACGCGGGACCTTTATTTATCGTGGGTGCGGTGGGGATCGGGATGTTCGGGGATGCGAAAGCGGGATATCTCCTTTGGGTGGGGCATATATTAGGTGCGCTGGCGGTCGGTTTACTCGGGCGATCCGGCGAAAAAAACAAAAAAAATAATTTCGGTGGAATCCAACGAAATTATTTGCAACGCCTCAACGGTGAACCCTTCGGTAAAGCGCTGGGCGAATCCGTTAAGAACGCCATGGAGGCGATGATTCTGGTTGGCGGGTTGATTATCCTTTTTAATGTGGTCGCTTGTATTTTTCGCTTAATGATAGGATTGGAGGAAGGCATCGCCGCGGGGATATTCGGCGGATTGCTGGAAATTTCGGGCGGAACGAAAGCGATTGCCGCGGAAGGGATAAATACCCTTTCATTGGCAGCCGCGGCGTTTGTAATCGCTTTCGGCGGTTTCAGCGTCCACGCGCAAGCGATGCATTTCACCGCGGGTACGGGGATAAAGGCGGGCGTATATTTATCGTGTAAAATCCTGCATGGCGTGCTTGCGGCGGTATTTACGGTGATTTTGTTTACCTTGCTTTAATACGATTATTATTCATCGAATAATTCCGGAAGGGTTACCGTTACCGGCGCGTTCGTTATTTGCTCAACAAACGCGTTAAGCACTTTTTCAATTGAGGTCTTTAAATCATGGCGTGCAGCGTCTTCTGTTGCCACCAATTGGATCGTCGTATACACATCGTCCCCAATATATACGCTTGCGCTCCCCATCGTATCCCCTTGTTTAATGGGGGCTTTTTTATTTGCGGGCACGCACAGCTCAACGCGGATGGTTTCCTTTTCTTCTTTATTTAACGGCAGGCGTACGCCGCTTTCATATATATACCCTACCGAATCCGTACGCGACCGCGTGACGGGGATATCCCCCGCATCCCCTTGCGAAGTAAGGATCACTTCATATACATAATTGGCGAAGCCGTAATCGAGGATTTCCCTCGAGTCCTTATATTTTTGATTGCGTCCTTTGTTCCCCCATCCGCTGGCCAGCACGACGGAAATCAATTGCATGTCTTCCCCTTCTACCTTTCGTTTGGCCGCGCCCACGAAACAATGCCCCGCCTTGTTGGTATATCCGGTCTTTACGCCGTTGGCCCCGGGGTATTCGTGCAGGAATCGGTTGCGGTTGGTAAACGAGTATTCCCGTTTATCGCTGGAAAAACGCGTACTATGGGTATTTGTCAAATCAATGAAGCCGGGGACACCCAGCGCGTATCGGGTAATCACCGCTAAATCGTAGGGCGTCGAATGGTGGTCATCCAAATCCAGCCCGCTCGCCGTTTTGAAAACGGTATCCTTCGCGCCGATTTCGCGCGCCCTTTCGGTCATGAAGGCGCAGAAATCCGCGACGCTCTCATGTAAATGTTCGGCGATGGCGACGGCGGCGTCGTTTGACGATTCCAGCATGAGGGCCAGCATCAAGTCACCGAGCTTTACTTTTTCACCCGTTGAAAGATTCATCTTCACCTTCGGCGCGGACGCGGCTTTCCTTGATACGGTGACTTCTTCATCGAACCGTCCGCTTTCAAGCGCGACGATGGCCGTCATGATTTTCGTGGTGGATGCCATCGCCAGGGGTTCGTGTTCCTTTTTCCCCCATAAAACGCGCCCCGTATCCGCGTCGATCAAGACCGCGCCGTAAGCATCCACTTCGGGTTTGGCGGCCTTTACCGTAAGGGCGGAAAACAAACACAGCAAAAGCGATGTTATCAGGTATACTTTTTTCATCCGAAGGTTCCTTCCGTACTTTTGATTTAATGCCATAAATTTTATTGTGTGCCGTTTTTTACAAATCATACGAGCCGTTGTATAATGTTACGGAGGTGTTACATACATGAGCAGAATCATCGCCATCGCCAACCAAAAAGGCGGCGTGGGCAAAACCACCACCAACGTGAATCTCTCAACCTGCTTGGCGCAAGCGGGTAAAAAGGTACTTGTCGCGGACATGGATCCGCAGGGCAATACCACAAGCGGCTTCGGCATCGACAAGAACCCTTTGCGCCACACGATCTATAACATCCTGTTGGGTGACGCGTTCCTGGAGCAAGTCAAAATACCCACGGTCGTTGACCGTTTGGATTTGATCCCCGCCAATATCCATCTAAGCGGCGCGGAGATTGAACTCGTCAGCCACCCCCGGCGGGAATTCTTACTGCGGGGTATTTTGGGCCATACACGTTACCTGTACGATTTTATCCTCATCGATTGCCCCCCCTCCCTCAACATGCTGACGCTCAACGCCCTGTGCGCCGCCGATACGGTACTCGTCCCCATCCAATGCGAATATTACGCGCTGGAAGGATTAACCCAACTGATGCACACCATCAAATTGGTGCAAAAAAAGTTAAATCCCCGCCTTGCCATAGAAGGCGCGGTCTTCACCATGTACGACGCCCGCACGAACCTGAGCGCGCAAGTCGTGGACGAAGTGAAGAAGCACCTTTCCGAGCATATCTACGCCACAATCATCCCCCGCAACGTACGCCTGTCAGAAGCGCCGAGCCACGGCCTGCCCATCACCCTCTACGACCCCGGCTCAAAAGGCGCGGAAGCGTACGTCCAACTGGCACAGGAAGTCATTAATAAAGGATAGAAACCGGAGGATTCCTATAATGAAAAAAGGATTGGGCAGAGGCCTCGACGCCTTGTTGGATAACCCGAACGTAGAAACGACCGAAACCCCGAGCGCATCCCCCTCGGGCACGTCCATGGTTGACATCCGCTTGATCGAACCAAACGATAAACAGCCCCGCCAGCATTTCGACGAAGCCGCGCTGGAAGAATTGGCCGCCTCCATGCAAACCTTCGGCGTCATCCAGCCTTTATTGGTAAAGGAATCCGGGGGTTACTATACAATCATCGCGGGGGAACGCCGCTACCGCGCCGCTCGCATGGCCCAACTGACGGAGGTCCCCGTCGTCATCAAGGAATATACCGCGATGGATGAACTCCAAGTCGCCCTCATCGAAAATATCCAGCGCCAGGACCTTACCCCCATCGAGGAAGCGCAATGCTACGCCCGCCTGATGGATGAATATTTCTTCAGCGCCGAGGACATCGCGCGGCAAATCGGTAAAAACAAACACGCCGTTATCGGCGCGATGCAACTGTTAAAGCTCTCCCCCGCCGCACAGGAATATGCCGTTACCGGCGAGTTGACCGCCAGCCACGCAAAGGTACTCCTTTCGGTCGAGGACCCCAAATTGCAAGCCAAGCTGGCGAAGAAAATACTGGAAGAAGGGTTGAGCGTACGCGGCACCGAAAACGCCGTTGCCGCCGCGCTCCGTGAAGCGGAGAATGAAGCGGAAAACGAAACGGATTTAATATCCGAAGCCGTCTTGCAAGCCTACCGCACGGCCGAAATTGATTTAAAGCACGCCCTCGGCGCCAAAGTGAGCATCCGGCCAGGCAAAAAAAAGGGCCGGATCGAAATCGAATACTATTCGCCCAACGAATTGGAAAGGCTGTTGCAATTGTTAAGGGGAATCCAATAAACCTAAACCATTACCCCAAATCGTCCGAATACATTACCGAAGACATTTTTATCTTTCAACGATTGGGGTAATGTATGAACCCTTTGAATATCACCGTAAACCGTGAAACAACATTTACGGTACATAACCGGCACATGCGGACTCCGACGGTATGGCAGCACGGCCAAACCATTTCCGCTGTGCTGGAAGGCATCGATAACGGCACAGCTTCCTTACGCGCGGAGGGGGATGTGCTTTTTTACGCCGACGCGTCGGCGATCAAAGGCAATGTCGGCGATCAATTGACTTTTACCGTGCGTCGTACGCGGCAGGGATATGAATTAACGCAGCTCACCGAACGCAACCCATCCGCCGCACCCCCGCACCGCGGACGTGCCACTTCGATGGACGCCATCAAGGAATTTACGCAAACGATAGACAGCATCAAGGAAAATAACGAGCTCCGTTCCGAATTCCAACAAGAGCAAAACCTAAAGGTAGCCCGAGCCATCGCGGCGATACGCCGTTCGCAAGGGTTTATGGCCGCCGCGGGCGGGAAAAGCGCGGCCGCAGCCATCGTGGAAAGCGGCTTGGACTTATCCAAAGTCAGCTTCGCCGCGCTGGACAGGATCATGCACCACGTCGAACGTCGCCCCACGCAAATCACGCCCGAGGATGAAAAGTTCCTCGCGCGTAACAACGGCAACACCATGGTAAAGAGCTTGCATAGGCACGGTTTACCCGTTTCCGAGCGTAATATTTCCCATATGGAACGCGCGTGGGACCGTTTACCCGACAAAATGCCCGATCCCGTTATCACGCACCTCATAACCGACGAAAATGAACTTACGTTGGATAATATATATAAGAAGAATTACACCGCATCGGAAGAAGTAACGAACAACCCACCCCCCAACCCAACCCAATGGAACATCCATCAAGCCGCTGTCGAAAGGTTATTGGAGCAAGAGGAAATCCCCCGCACGCGTGAAACCCTACATGCCGCGCGGTTCCTTTTTATACGGGATTTGCCTATCACGAAGGTGAATATCGAACGGATACTGTTCCTGCAAGCGCTCCCCGACTCCGTTAAAACCGAAGACTTCCCCGAGGCTTTCTTCGACCGCGCGGCAGCGTTTATCGTACAAGACAGGCCGTTGGGTACGTTGTCCCTGCCGGAAATCGTACGCCTGGCCGAAACGCAATTAAAAATGGCTGTCCAAGCGGCGGCGCGGCACCAAAGCCTCGGCATCGACACCGACGCGATGCGGGATAACCTGCGCCAATTAACGCAACGGGAAGCGGAGACCTATCTGAAGATGGCAAGCGTAAAAATGGGAAATCCTTCCTCGATAATAATATCAAACCTTTTTGAAGCTAATGAAGCCAACCCTTCGAAAAATTCCGCGCCCCAACTGATCAGCGTTTTTTCAGCCCTCGCCAACCTCCACCCCCTCACCGCAAACGTCCACGCGAACATCCTACACGGGCAAACGCCCTTCACGATTGACGGCGTACATGAATCCGTCCTCGCCGCGCGCGCAAACGAAGGCTATGAGCAAAACGCGACCGTCCCGCTCGCACGTTACGGCGACTCCTTCGCGCAAGTCAAAACGCAGTTTGCGCCCTTGCTCGAAGACATGGGTATCACACCGACCTCGGAAAGCGTTAAGGCCGCGTTTATTTTAAGTAAGAATAAAATGGACGTTACAATCGAAAACCTCCACGCCGTCAAGGAAATCGACGCTAAGATCACCGCCATCACCAACAAACTGCACCCCCTTATCGCCGCGAAGATGATCACAGAAGGGCTTAACCCGCTTAACATGCACGCCGACCAATTGTTGGCCTACATCCGTCAATTCAACCACGACATGGGCGAAAGCGGCACGGAAAAAATCGCCCGTTACATACGCGATATGGACGAAAGCCAATCCATCGACGGCGATACGCGCAAATCGATGATCGCCGTCTACCGTATGCTGCACGTCATCCAAAAGGACGGCGCCGCCGCGTTGGGCCTTGCCGCGCAGCTCAATACGCCCATCACCCTGGGTGGCCTGTTTGACCTGGCGCAAAACCGAAGCAACCGCAAACGCGTGGACATTACCGTGGACGACGCGCTCGGGGAGTTGGAACGCATCGTCCGCCCCGAAGGAAATATCCGCGCCGCGATCGAAAGCGGTGTTTCGCGTCATACGCTTACCCACACGGATATCATCGCCGATACCTTCACCGACATCGCCGCCCCCACCGCGCTGGAAAAATTAATCCAAGCCGCCAACGGCATGGAACAAGCCCTCGAAGACTTGGCCGCCGCGGAAAAGCCCCCTACCCCATCCAACCCCGCCGCCGTACTCGAACAAATCCAAGCCTTCGTATCCGCCAACCCCGAAACGATCCACAAACTCCAAAGCCGTAACATTTCCGCCCGCCCGGGGTATATAAAAGCGGCGGACGAGTTAGCTATTGGGGGATCGGGGGAGAGCGTTACTCTTACGGATCGTACGGGATCGGCAGAAAGCTCCGTTTTTGCCTTGGAAAACCTACTGGACGGCATTTTGACAAACGAAGACATAAACGACGATTTATTAGATGCCATCCCTGCTTCCGACCTTCAACCTTTACAAGCAGGCCAATCCCCCGGGCAAATCCTCGCGCAAATACGCGCCGCGCTCGGGGAAGAACACATTGATCCCATACAATCCTTGATCGCCGTCACCCACGGCCTTAACGGCGACGCGCGGGAAGGTTTCTCCCTCCCCGTACGCATCAACGGGCGTATTTCACACTTGCAAATGTATGTACTCAACGACCGCGCCCTTACCGAGGACGGCGCGCGTGTATTCCTATCGATCGATACCGCACGACTGGGTACGGTATCGGCGTACTTTACCGTAAGCGAAAACGGCTTGGACGCCACCGTCTCCGCGCAGTCCCCCGCCGCGCTCGAAGCCTTGGAATCACAAAAAGATATTTTAATAACCCTTGCACAGCAATCCGGTATTGATATAAACAGCGTGAAGTTCATCCATGAATAAGACATCGAATTTTTACGCGGCGGTAGCCGCTTTAACGCAGTTTATAGAACAAGCAGACAAGTTCGGAACCCGAAATCCGGAATCCGGAACAGCCTTTGGCTTTAATTCCGGACTCCAAATTCCGAATTCCGAACTCATAAAGGAGGAATCTCCCCATGGTAGTCAGCCATAATATCCCCGCTCTTAAAACCCATTTGAGTATGCG
Organism: Defluviitaleaceae bacterium; assembly: GCA_009780585.1. Lineage (GTDB taxonomy): Bacteria > Bacillota > Clostridia > Lachnospirales > WQUN01 > WQRX01. Next base: position 60,247 of record WQZS01000018.1, read on the forward strand.
CCGCTCGGACCGCAGCCTCGCCGCCGCCATGCAACGTTTGTCCACGGGCTTCCGCATCAATTCCGCCAAGGATGACGCCGCCGGCCTTGCCATCGCCAATAAGCTCAGCTTCCAGGTAAACGGCCTTAACCGCGCCAGCGACAATGCCACGCACGGCATTTCCCTCGTGCAAACCGCCGAAGGCGCGCTCAACGAAATGCACAACATGCTGCAGCGTATGCGCGAATTGGCCGTGCAATCAGCCAACGACACCAATGTGGCGGAGGACAGGGCCCTGCTGGCGAGGGAAATCGAACAACTCGTAAGCGAAATCCATTTAATCGCCAACCGTACGGAGTTTAACCGTATGCGCATCCTTAACGGCGAAGCCGACCGGGTTACCGCGGTAACGAAATCCCCCAATCCCCCCGCGTTTATCCCCAACCCGCCCGCGGGTCAACCCGGGCATGTTATCGCCGAGCCGCCGATCTATATTATTGTCCCGAATCCTCCCGCCGGAACCGCCGGTCATGATCCGGGTATCCCCGAATTTATTTTAGTTAACAATGCGGACTTGAATCCCTCGGACCCTTCCCCGCCTGCATGGGGTCCTCCGTACAGCGATTACCATGTTGCCGCCGGGGCGCCGCCGTTTTATATCACAAACCCACCCGATTGCGAGCCGGGGCATGTACCGGGCACGCCGCCGCCGTATATCGTTACTTCTTGGGATGAAATCCCCAACCCCCCTGTGGGCGCGCCGTGGCATGACAATACTGTAGCCGTAGGCGTTATGATACCCAATCCGCCGTTCGGTGACCCGGGGCATAGGATGTCCATAGTAAGACCCAACCCCCCCGAGGGCAGTCCCGGCCACGACCCCGGCCACCCGCCTATTATTCCCAACCCTCCGCCCGGTGAACCCGGGCATGTACCCGGTACTGCTGTCCCACCCACCCAGGTATGGATACCCAATCCATCTCTTCCAAGCGCGCGTCACAACCCCGGTACGCCCCCCGTGTATATCGTTATCCCTAATCCGCCGCCTTTTATAGGCGACCCACCCGTAGCCAACCCCGACCATGTACTCGCGGCGGCACCCACGACGATTGTTATCCCTAATCCGGGTGTTGGCGAGCCCGGGCATGACCCCGGACCCCCGCCACCCGAAACAATCTTCAACCCGCCTTCCGGTAGTCCCGGTCATGTACCCGGTACCGCCGCTCCCGCAACGATACCCAACCCGCCGCCCGGCCAACCCGGGCATGTACCCGGCACAGCCCCCCCCGCGATGGTAGCCAACCCTCCGGCGGGTACGGACGGTCACGTACCCGGCATACCACCCGCGACAATACCCAACCCCCCAGCAGGTTTCCCAGGAAACGGGCATGTACCCGGCACGATACCCCCAATGATTACAATAACCAACCCGCCGCCGACTGACCTCGTATTGGGTCATTTGCACGTACCCGGCCCCGCGCCCCCGACAATCACGATACCCAACCCGCCGGTAGGGCAACCCGGACATGTACCCGCACCGCCGCCGCCAACGCAAATCGGGATGGCAAACCCCCTACCTACGGACGTCCCGTTAGGTGTTTTCCATCAACCGGCAAGTCCCCCTTTAATGATTCCCAATCCACCGCCCGGACACCCCCTGCATGACCCCACATTGGGTAACCCGCCTGCATTTATTCCGAATCCCCCTGCGGCAGGTTATCCCTTGAACGGGCATGTTCCTGTGCCTGTGTTTATTGTTTGCTGGGAAGAATGGACTGTACCTCCGCAAATCCCCAACCCGGCACCGGGTGAACCGGGGCATGTGCCGAGTTTAGGGCCGGGGTTACCCCCCTTCGTCGGTGATTTAATACCCAATCCTCTTCCCGGAGAACCGGGTCATGTCACCATACCCATACCGACCCTTATTGCCAATCCTCTTCCACCCGACCCCAGGCACGTACCTATGCCTACACAAATACCTAATCCGCCACCCGGTCAACCGGGACATGTTCCCGCCGACAATACATGGATACCCAATCCGCCGCCCGGTGACCCCGGTCATGTACCCGCTCCCGCAGGTCCCCCCGATTATATTTGGGTTACAAACGACCACCCCAACTTCGCCCTTTTGCTCACCTTCCTGCACCCCCCCGTTATGATTACGATAAATAATCCGCCATTGAACCACCCCACCCTTGGTCACTTGCACGTACCCGGTACACCCGAAACCACGATAACAATCCCCAACCCGGCTCCCGGTCAACCCGGTCACGTACCCGCCACGCCGCCCGCAATGGTAACCAATCCGGCGATAGGACAGCCCGGTCACATACCCGGAACGCCACCCCCTACCAGACCTAATTTTATGCCGGGTCACCCTTTGCACGTACCCGGTACGCCACCCCCCGTTACGATACCCAACCCCGGACTCGGCTTACCCGGTCATGTACCCGCGATACCGCCGCCCACCCATATCCCCAACCCGCCGCCACCCAATCTTTTGCACGCTCCCGGCGGACCGCCCCCCCTCACCCTCACCATACCCAACCCCCCACCCCCGCATTTCAGCCATTACTACATTCCCTCGCTCGTATATCCGCCGCCGACCATTCCCAACCCGCCGTACGGTCAGCCGGGACATGTACCCGGCGCGGAAGCTGTACCCGCCAGGGGTATCGCAACATTGTTGTATATGTCCGAGCAAGTACAGCCGGGTTCCATGCCGATAACGGTGCAAAGCCTGGGTAAACCCGCAATCCTCTCCATTGCCGGAGGGCTTACATGGATAGCCCCGGAGGACGGCTCTTTTACGCTCAACGGGAATGTATTTAATGTAAAAACGGGTGACAACCTGTTGGTCAAGCTCAACGAAGCCATGGAATATGCCGGTATGGAAATGTTCCACAATTCCCAAACCGGGCAATACCACATGGTTACTAAAATGGCGGGGAGGAGCCAGGAAATCAACCTAAGCGGGAGCGGGCCGATATTAGCGGCTATGGGTATCCAAACCGCCGTATATTCGCCGGGTACGGACGCGGTTATAGCCGAACCCCTGCAGTTGCTCAACATTAACGGCATACCCATCCCCGGCATTAACATGGCGGCTGCCGTCAACGGCAACCAAGTTACCGTACGGGGTACGGGCGGGGAGGACATCCGCTTTAACATACAATCAAGGGTTAATCCGGACAATCCGCCTCAATTGATATTCGGGGACGTGGACGGAACGCCTGCTTCCGGCGCGGTTGTCCCGATGGATTTGGATTTCACCTTCCGCGAATTCGGCCCGTTGCGCTTACAAATCGGCCCCAGGCATAACAACGCCATCGATATCCAAATCCCCCGCCTTAACGCCGAAACGCTGGGCTTGGTGGAATATGTGGCGGGCGAGCGCCGCTCCCTGCTCCTTTACACCACTTCCGAAGGCTCGCAAGCCGCTCTTTCCGTGGTGGACAGGGCTATTAATACCGTATCGGCGGCGCGTTCCCGCCTGGGCGCGTTCCAAAACCGCTTGGAGGCAACCGTACGCAGTTTGGATGTGGCCGCGGAAAATACCGAATCCTCCCGCAGCCGTATCAAGGATACCGATATGGCGCGCGATTCCATCAACTTCGCCCAATATAACGTCATGTTCCAAGCCGCGCAGGCCATGCTGGGGCAAGCCAACCAACGCCCGCAGCAATTGCTGTCGCTGTTGCAATGACGAAACCCCGACGGAGGCGAATATGGTAGACGCAAACGAATATAGGCTTAGGATCGCGAACGCCAACCCCGCGCAATTGGTCGTTATCAATTTCGAAATGGTGATTGTGTTCCTGGACGACGGGCAAATCGAAAAAGCGAAGGACGCGTTGGAACAACTCGTCCGTTCGCTCAACTTCGAGATATCCCTCGCGCACGATTTTTATGAAATATATAAATATATAAACGAGCTGCTGATCACCGCGCAGTTTTCGAAGGACGAAGTGATCGTTACGCAGTCGGTTAGCGAGGTGCGTGAATTGATGGGTACGCTCCTCGACGGTTGGAGGAACGTGGAGAAACAAGTAGCCGACCTGCCGCCCGTTGCGGGGGAATCCCCCAAAATTTACGCAGGGCTCACTTATTCGCGCGACGGGCAAGTTGACGAATACGTGGATGAAGGTAATAATAAAGGGTACATGGCATAAGACAAGGAGCATCCTATGCAAAAACCCATTATCTTCAGCGGAATGCAGGCGACGGGTATTTTCCACCTCGGTAATTGGCTGGGGGCGACGCGCAACTGGGCGAGGCTTTCCTCCGATTATGATTGTTTGTATTGCGTGGTGGACTTGCACACCCTAACCGTCCGCCAAGACCCGAAAGCCCTGCGGCAAAGCGCGCGCAACGTGTTGGCGTGGTACATCGCGCTCGGGCTGGACCCGACGGCTAACATCCTATACTACCAATCCCACGTACCCGCTCATGCGGAGCTGGCTTGGATACTCAACTGCTACACCTACGTGGGCGAATTGAACCGTATGACGCAGTTTAAGGAAAAATCCGCCAAAAATGAGGAAAATATCAACGCGGGTTTGTTCACCTACCCCGTATTGCAAGCGGCGGATATCCTATTGTACCGCACACACTTGGTCCCCGTAGGGGATGACCAACGCCAGCACCTTGAATTGACCCGTGATGTCGCCCAGCGCTTTAACCAAGCGTATGGCGACATTTTTGTTGTACCCGAGGCGTACATCCCCCCCATGGGGGCACGGATTATGGCGTTGCAAAATCCCGAGCGTAAAATGTCCAAATCCGACGACAATCAAGCTAATTGCGTCTTCCTTTCCGACGAACCCGATGTTATAATCAAAAAGTTCAAACGGGCGGTTACCGATTCGGATAACCAAATCCGTAATTCGCCGGACAAACCGGGTATCTCCAATCTGCTTACGATATATTCCTGCGTGACGAACCGCACCATGGAGGAAACTTGTGCTGAATTTAAGCATACCGGCTACGGCGATTTTAAGGTAAAAGTGGGCGAAGCGGTGCTGGAAGCTCTACGCCCCCACCGTAACGAGTTTGAACGCTTGATCAAAGATACCGCGTACTTGGACGGCGTCATCGCCGACGGCGCGCGTAAAGCGCAAGCCCTGGCGGTACCCACATTAATCAAAGTAAAGGAAGCCGTAGGGCTGCCCATATAAAAGGAAGGGGTTTCTTATGGATGCGATTAACTGCCCGCGCTGCGGACGTATGTTTACCAAGGTTTCCGCAAATATCTGCAAGGATTGCGAAAAAGCGGAGGTCGAAAAGTTCGAGGAAGTCAGATTATACGTAAAGGAAAACCCTAATAGCTCCGCCCAGGAAGTTTCCGAAAAATGCGAGGTTTCGGTAAAGCGTATCCTGCAATACGTACGCGACGGAAAATTGGAGATTTCACAAGGCATGGAAGGCCTCATCACTTGCTCGAAATGCGGCAGACCGATTAAATCGGGCCGTATGTGCGAACGCTGCACCAAAAATATCGCCGGCGCGCTAACGAATATGATTTCCGTCGGCAACGCCGCGAAGGAAAAGGAAGCATCCTCTTCGGGCCCCAAGCAAAGCGGCATGTATACATTGAACAAAAATTAACCGCATGATAAAAATCAACGGGGCTGTCTTATGAGCCCGAAGGAAAAACGAGAATCGGCGGTTAACCGGTTCTCGTTTTTTGGTGTAAAATAGGGTTATGCGAACACAAATTTTACAAGTGAATGATACATCAGAGAGAA
>WQZS01000019.1 GCA_009780585.1 Defluviitaleaceae bacterium
ATGAATTTTTATTTGCTTTCTATTGCTTTTTATTGCCTTTTATATCTTCTTTGTTTCTTTTCCTTCTCCGCCCCCTCCCGATTCCATTTCGAGATTGGGTTCTTTCATTTCGCAATTATTTAAATTATACGTCACGCATATATTTATTGCCAGCACTTCATCCCATATGCTATATTTTCCCGCGTGGGAGTGATTCTTTTGGGGCGGTATTTACTTTTATGTTTTACATACGTATGTATGATTTTCTTTTTAGCGGGATGCAACCGCGGGCAATCGCAAGCGCGCGAGGGCGAGGTTATCTTTTCCTCAAACGGGGCGCAACCCGCCGCTGCCGTAACGGCTACCCCTGCCCCAACGCCCGGCGCTTCACCGGAAGCTGCCCCCTCTGCCGAACCTTCGGCGGCCGACCCTTCCCCGACCCCATCCGAACCCGCCGAAACCCCGCCGCCATTAATCGCCTCACCCCCGCCCCCTACCGACGGCGGTAATACTTCGCTTAATTCTCATACGCCCCAAATGTGGTCAATCATACCCCGCGTTGGCGGCACCCCCCCCATCGGCACGCAAAACGCCGCTTATTTGCGTCCTTTCTCGGCCCATTATAGAGGAGCGGAAACGGCGCACATTTTTTTGACATACGAACTGACCTATGAAGCCGGACATACCGGGGAAGTGTTGGATACCTTATACGAACGGGGCGTTTCCGCCGCGTTTTTTTTAACGCTGCCTTACATTGAAAATAACGGCGACTTGGTGCTTCGTATGCTGGCGGAAGGGCATGTTGTCGGAATCTTGCAAGTGATGACCGCCATCAGCGGCGACGAGGTAAGCGAAATGGTCCTGCTTACTTCGCGGCACTTTTCGGAAAACTTCGGCAGGCCCATCGACCCCTTCCTGCGCCCGGTCGGTGGGGCGTTCAGCGAAGACGCGCTGAGGCTTGCGCGGCACCATGGGTTTTTTACGGTATTTTGGAGTGCGGAAAGGCACGACGATTTCCACCCCGGCATGATCCTTTCGCTCAAGGGCCTTGACGCGCACAGCGCGGTCACCGTATCGCAGATCATCGATGACATGGCGAGCGCGGGTTTCACCTTCGTATCCTTATACCAACTTATATAAAAATGGAGGGAAAATCACCATGGAATTACGCATGGATTACAACAATGTCCTTGACAGCCGAATCGGCACGGAGGGGTTGGCGCAAGCGGATTTTGACGCGCTTAAACCCGCCGCCGAAAGGGCCTCGAAGATGATGGCGGACAACCGTCCGTCGATGAAATGGCGCGAACTGCCCCACAACCAAGCCGAAATCGTGGCCGATATCAAAGCCTATGTAACGGAAATGAAGGGAGATATCGACGCTTTCGTGGTGCTGGGCATCGGCGGCTCCGCGCTGGGGCCCATGGCGGTACAGCAAGCGTTGAACCACCCCTTCTACAACGAACTCCCGCGAGAAAAGCGCAACGGCTTCCCCAAGCTGTATGTCGTGGACAACGTGGACCCCGAGCGGCTGGTGTACCTCTTCCAAACGGTTGACCCCGTGCGGTGCCTGTTTAACGTCATTTCAAAGTCCGGCTCCACGTCGGAAACGATGAGCCAGTTCATGATCATCAAGGAAATGCTTGAAAAAAGGCTCGGCAAGGAAGCCGCCCGCAAGCGCATCGTCTGCACGACGGATAAGGAAAAAGGTAACCTGATCAAAATCGTACGTGAAGAAGGATACAAATATTACATCGTACCCGACGGCGTGGGCGGGCGTTTCTCCCAGCTTTGCCCGGTGGGCCTGCTGCCCGCGGCGTTCTGCGGCATCGACATTGAGGGCTTGCTGGAAGGCGCGGCGCAAATGGACGAACGCTGCAAATCCCCGTGCATTTACGAAAACCCGGCGTATATGTTCGCGGCCCTTCACATGATGGCGCTGGGCAAAGGCAAAAACATCACCGTCGTGATGCCGTACGCCGATTCGCTTAAATACATTTCCGATTGGTTCGCGCAGTTGTGGGGCGAATCGCTGGGCAAGCATTTCGACCTGGAGGGCAACGTCGTCAACGTGGGCCAAACGCCCGTTAAGGCGCTGGGCGTGACCGACCAACATTCGCAGGTACAGCTTTACGCGGAGGGGCCCTTCGATAAAATCATCGTACTCGTGGGCGTGGACGAATACCGCGAAACGATTACGATACCCAAATTATATGAAGATATGCCCTCCCTCGGCTTCCTCGGCGGCGTGACGCACAACGAACTGATCAAGAACGAGCAGCTCGCCACCGAATACGCCCTCACCAAGGCAAACCGCATGAACATGACCCTCACGCTGCCGCGGGTAACCCCGCAAACGCTGGGGCAATTGCTCTACTTCTTCGAAGTGGCGACGGCGTACGCGGGTTACTTGCTCAACATCGATCCCTTCGACCAGCCCGGCGTGGAGGAAGGCAAGAACGCAACCTACGCGCTCTTCGGCCGCCCCGGCTACGAAGCGAAAAAGGCGGAAATGGACGCCGCCCCGCCGAAGGATGGGAAATATATCATGTAAGCGGATAATGTACCCGAAAAAAACGCACTCTATTGTATGGGGTTTTCCCGTATGAAGGAGTGCTTTTTTATGAACCGGGTACAGGAAGATATAAACACCGTTTTACATGAACTTGGTGCCAACCGCGTCAAGGGCTTGAGCACGCACGAAGTCAACGCCCGTATCGCGCAATACGGCCTTAACGAATTTGAGGAGGAAAGAAAAGAAACCTTCTTCCAAAAAATCCTCCACCATCTGCTCGAAATCCCCACGTTGATCCTCATCGCGGCATCGGTCATCGCAGCGGTCGCGGCTGTGCTTAACCAACGCGACGGCGCGGGTTCGGCAAGCGATTGGGCGAAGGTCGTGGTCATCCTTTCGATTGTGGTGATCAACGTCGTGCTGGGCATGTACCAGGAAAATAAGGCCGAACGCGCCCTGGACGCGCTTAAGAAGATGAACGCCTTTAAAACAACGGTCATCCGCGGCGGGGTTAAGCAAATCGTGGACGCAAGTTTACTCGTACCCGGCGATTTGGTGGAACTTAACGCGGGCGACGTGATCACCGCCGACGGGCGCATCATTGAGGCAAGCTCATTGCAAGTGGAGGAAGCCGCGCTCACGGGCGAGAGCCAACCCGTGGAGAAAGACGCGAACGCCGTCATTACCGGTCCCGTCCCGTTGGGCGACCGTATTAATATGGTATATTCGGGCTGTTTGGTGACGGGCGGCCGCGCCCTCGTCGTCGTCACGGATACGGCAATGGAAACCGAAATGGGTAAGATCGCGCGGCTGCTCAACACCACGCAGAAAATGCTGACCCCCTTACAGCTCCGCCTTAAACAATTGGCCAAGCGGATTTCAATTATCGCTTTGCTTTCGGGCCTCGGCATGTTTTTGGTCGGCCTTGTGATATGGGGCAACGATCCCATTTATATGCTGTTGCTCGCGGTCGCGCTGGGTGTAGCCGCCGTACCCGAAACGCTCCCCATCGTGGTTACGATGATCCTTTCCTACGGCGTGTGGAACATGGTTAACAAAAAGACGATCATCCGTAAAATCCCCGCCGTCGAAACCATCGGCAACACGTCCGTCATTTGCTCCGATAAAACGGGAACGCTCACCATGAACAAAATGGTCATCCAAAAGGCATGGCACGCCGATCACGACCCCGTGACCGTTAACGAACGCGAGTTTAACGACGACCAACGCAAGCTCATCGGTTTGCTGGCTTCCTGCTCGAACGCGACGGTCGCGCCCCACAATGAATACCACGACGGAACAAACTACGAAAGCGAAGCCGCGATCGGCGACCCGACGGAAATCGCGATCATCCGATTGCTCCACGATTTGGGCCTGGATCGTGTAAAGGCCGAGCGCGACTACCCCCGCGTGCATGAGCTTCCCTTCGATTCCGCCCGCAAGCGTATGACGACCGTGCACCGCACCGAGGACGGGTACATCGCCGTCACCAAAGGCGCGTTCGATCGGATTCCCGTGGACTGGTCAAAAACGCCCGGCTTATTGGAAAAGGCAACCGCGATACACGATTCCTTCGCGGAGAATGCCCTGCGCGTAATCGCCGTCTCTGTGAAGAAATTCGCGGGGAAGCCCGCGGATTTAAGCGAGGAAGCCTTGGAAAGCGAACAGGAATTCCGGGGAATGGTAGGTATGATCGACCCGCCCAGACCCGAAAGCAAATACGCGGTGGCACGCGCCGCCGAGGCGGGCATTAAAACGGTCATGATCACCGGCGACCACAAGGCGACGGCGATCGCCATCGCCCGCGAAATCGGGATTTACCGGGAAGGGGATGCCGCTGTAACGGGTACGGAGCTTACCGCCATGACGGAAGCGGAGCTTAACGAGCGGGTGCGCGGAATCTCCGTATACGCGCGCGTCAGCCCCGAGGACAAGCTGCGCATCGTGCGGGCATGGAATCATCACAACGCGGTCGTCACCATGACGGGCGACGGCGTTAACGACGCGCCCGCGCTCAAAGCCGCCGACGTGGGCGCGGCGATGGGCATCACGGGTACGGAGGTATCAAAGAACGCGGCGGACATGGTGATCACCGACGACAATTTCGCTACGATTGTGGACGCCGTCGCGGAGGGGCGCACGTCCTACGACAACATCCGCAAGATCATCCAATTCCTGTTGGGCGTTAACTTCGCGGAAATATTCGTACTTTTATTGGGTATGCTGATGATAGGGATTTCGCCGATCACCGCCATGCAAATACTGATCATCAACGTCGTATACGACGGCATACCCGGTTTCTTCCTCACCTTTGAAAAGCCCGAGCCCGGCGTCATGAAGCGCAAACCCCTGCCCAAAGGCGCGGGGGTGTTCAGCCAACGGGTGGGTCTGTTTATCGGCTTACGCGCCGTTTCGTTTTCGGTCCTGACCCTTACTGCCTTCGCGGTCGGCGCGTATCTGCTGCCGTTGAACCGGTACGCATGGGACGGGACGTGGACGGGCTTACGCCAAGGGGATTTCGCCGTCGGCATCACGATGGCGTTCATGGTATTAAGCTGGTCATCCCTGATCGATATTTTTAACACACGGACAAGGCTGTCGATCTTCCAAGCGGGTTTTATGACCAATAAGGGGATTTTCTTCACGGTCATCGGCGCGCTCGCGTTTTCAGTCATCGTCGCCACCACGCCTTTCTTAATGGAAGTATTCAACGTCGTTCCCGTCGGCACGGCGCATTGGTTGATCATGATCGGCTTGGCCTTACTGCATGTAGGCATCGTCGAAATCATCAAACTCGTGTTACGCGCCCGCGAATGAAACGCAACCGCGATTTTTGCGTTATAATTAACAGAAACTTATAAAAGGAGAAATGAACATGAAGAAATGCATCATCGCTTTACTCTGCGCGGTCCTTTTGGCCGCGATCCTCCCCGTCGCCGTTTCCGCGTCGGAACCCCCGACCATCAGCGTAGCCGGCGCGGGCGTGATTACCGCCGCACCCGACATGGCCACCGTCAGCTTGGGCGTCACAACCGACGCAACCGCCGCCGCGCAAGCCCTCCAGCGCAACAACACTTCCGTTGAAGCCGTGATCCGCGCCATCCGCGCCCTCGGTGTCGCCGAAGAGGACATCCGCACCCAATGGTTCTCCATCCACCAACGCTGGAACTGGCGTGACGGCGATTCCCGCCCCGACGGTTATACCGTCAACAATACCGTGACCGTAACCGTACGCAACCTGGATATCGTGGGCGAAGTGCTGGGCGCGGGCGTAGCCGCGGGCGCGAACGCATCCAGCGGCATCCAGTTCGGCATTTTAGATGCGAGTGACCTTTACCTCGAGGCTCTTGCCCTCGCTGCCCAAGACGCGCAGCGCAAGGCCAACGCCCTCGCCCGCGCGCTCGGCAGGACCGTTTCCGGCATTGTGACCGTTACGGAAACCGGGTCCTTCCACGCGCCCGTCGCGCGTGAATTCGCTTCCAACGACATGGCGATGTTGGCTCCCCAAGCAAGCATGGAAGTACCCGTGCAATCCGGTGAAATGATGGTGACGGCACGCGTGCAGGTTGTGTTTGCGGTGAGGTAAAGACGGCCGGCGAATATTCACTTTGTTCACAAACATTCACAAAACATTCACTTTTTCTCTTGATAAAAGTGAATGTTTTTTATATAGTGGTATTATCTCTAATTTCAAAGGGGTATGGGCATGGCATACGAAACTGAAAAAATAGAATTTAAGGCCAATATACTTGGCGACATTTACAAAGAGGTTATTGCTTTTGCAAATACTGACGGCGGTATTTTGTATATTGGGATAAACGATGACGGGGAAGTTGAACCGCTCAACGATGTTGATGACACCTATACCCGTATAACAAACGGCATAAGGGACGCTATTTCCCCTGATGTGACCGTTTTTGTAAAGTATACCCTTGGGGACGGTAAGGTAATTCATGTTGAAATAGGCGAAGGTTCTTACAAACCCTACTATTTGAAATCGAAAGGGATAAAACCTTCGGGTGTGTATGTACGTCAAGGTTCGTCGTCTGTGCAAGCATCGCTTGAACAAATCCGTCAAATGATTAAAAACGCTGACGGCGATATTTTTGAGGAATTGCGTTCATTAGAGCAAGAGCTTACCTTTAATTTTTGCAAAGGAACATTCACTAAAAATAAAATTGAGTTTTCCGAAGATAAATATAACATCCTCGGAATCCGTAATCACGCGCAACAGCTATACACAAATTTAGGATGGCTTCTTTCCGACCAATGCGCACATACGATAAAGATTGCCGTTTTTGCTGATGAACAAAACACGGTTTTCCGTGACCGCAAGGAGTTTGGCGGTTCCGTACTCCGACAGTTGGAAGAAACATTCGATTATCTTCAACTTTGCAATAAAAACCATTCTGTCATTGATGGACTTGTCCGTAAGGACTTTTGGGATTATCCGACAGACGCTGTCCGTGAGGCACTCTTAAACGCGTTGATACATCGTGATTATGGATTTTCCGGCAGTATTATTATCAATGTTAACGATAAGCAGATGGAGTTTATCTCAATCGGCGGTCTGCTTCCCGGCATTTCCACAGAAGATATTCGCAATGGCATCTCACAACTGCGCAACGAAAATCTTGCTAAAGCGTTTCAAAGATTAAATTTTATAGAAACATACGGAACCGGGATAAGGCGTATTTTCACTCTTTACGAAAATTGCTCTATACCTGTAACGATTGACGTAACTCCTAATTCGTTCAAGATAACCTTGCCGAATATAAACGCCGCAAGAGAGGGTTTTACGTTGCAACTAAACAGCTTGATCACTCCCCAAATGCAAGCCCTAATGGATTACCTAAAAGTACATCAGAGTGCTTCCGACGAGGAAGTGCAATCATTGCTTCATGTTAAGCGGACAAGGGTGTTCAATTTGACAAAGCAAATGTCGGAATTAGGATTGGTATCAATTATCGGACGCGGCAAAAATCGGAAAATTATTTTTAGCAAAACAGAATGAACAGTTCGGTTTCGCATATTATTCCAATTATTTTATGCATAACAAAAACCCCATGCGGGAAGCTCAAGCATCATAAGATGCACCCGCACAGGGTTGTCACTCGCCCCCAAAGTCCGGGTGAGGGCGGTTTAAGATTTTTTTGTTTGTTTTGATGCTCCCTTTTTTACCTTTGCTGTTTCGTGGAACGGTAAACCAATCGGGAGGGCCCGTTACATGCATTACCCGTGACCCCAATGACACGGCCGGCCGGTCCAAGGGGGTCGTTGGGTTTATTATACATAAATCGAACGTACTGTCAACATTAATGCAAAAGAACATACAGTCGCTTATTAAATAATTTACATTTAATACTTAAGTCCCCGGAATTTATAATTTTTCAAGTAATTTATTTTTGGTAGATTCAAATTGCTCTGCACTAATAATACGATCATCAAGCAATTGTTTATATTTTTTAATTTCATCGGCTGCACTAACAGACATCATTTGTGATGTGATGTTTTCTTTGCTATTTTCAACAACATGATTAATTACTTCTTTTTTATTATCTAACGTTAATAAAGGTCTTTTAACTGTATTATCAAATATTATGAAAATAATAAATATAAGCATAAAAATAATTAATGAAATCGCACCCCAACCTATATAAACAACTTCATTTGTAATAGCATTTAATGTACCATCGGTAAGTTCATTAATCATGTTCATACCTTGACCTAATAATCTACCTGCTTCGTTGGAATTTTCCAACACCAAAGAAGCAAAAGTCGCTCTATTAATAATGCCATAATATATTGAAAATAAAATTATTATTATCGGCGGTACTATTTTTATCGTTTTATGTATCTTTGGTATGTAACATATTACTGTACTTACAATGGCAATAAATAATATATACAAATAAAAAACATTCCATCCTAATGTGTTTATTAATGCTGTTGATAAATTAAAATTTAATAAATTAAAAACTTGTAACGGTAAAATAATAAAATCAATAAATAAAGACCATATATATAATCCTGTACATACAAGCATGAAAGGCCATAAACTAAATGTTAATTTATTATGATTTATATGTTTTTCAAAAATAACGTATAACAATAAAAATAATAAAATAATACTAAATATTTGATAAATCCACATTCCTAAAAATAATCCAAAAAATGCAAAAATAATAATATTTGCAATCGCACCAATACGAAGCCGACGAGATGTTGGTTTAAACATAGAAAAAATTAACAATACGATTCCTGACATAAATAAAATAAAATAAAACGATAAAATAATTAAATCAAAAATACCCACAAAAATTTTCCTCCCTGAAAATAAATTAACTTAGTGTAAATAGTAACATGATAGAAAAACACCGTCAAGAAATAAATTAGAATTTTCTCATGTATCTTATAGGAAAGTAGCAACCTATAATTTACATCAGAAGGGCGGTGATAATTTTGAAGTGGAAATTGAAATCCACAAAAGAAAAGGTAAAATGTTCCTATAAAACATTATATATCTCAGAAAGTATAGTCGAACGTATCGACGGGATAGCGAAAGAAAACAACACTTCATTTAATAATATCATCGTGTCTATGATTGAACATTGTCTAAACGATAAAAAAAGGAAATGAACTGCCTTGCAAAAATTAGTCACACCATTCATTCCGTTGCTAAATAAAGCAAAATTCAAAAAGTTCATAACTTCCAACGAATAATCCAATAACCCCCCAAAAGCATTTTTATACAAACCGCTTCCCGTCATCGCCGCAAGGCGGGGCGGGGGGATGTTCCATAAGCCGCGCCTACAAAATCGGGCGATTAGCGGCGAACGGGCGCGTTATGTGGTTGGCGTCGGGTTGCTTCCCAAGACCGACGCAACCACTTCGCGGACGGAGCCGATCATCGCCCGATTTTGATGAGCGCGGCGTTGGAACATCCCCCCGCCCCGCCGTCCCGTATCCATCACGGAACCACATCCGCATTAAAACTCCCCAAAAACCTCCCGCGTCACCCGCATAAAATCCTCAAAATGCACCGAAAGCGGCACCCCGCCGCAATACATAAGGGCAACATCGCAATTAATCGGCAAATTATTAACAGGCAACGCCAATACTTCTTCCATGATGTGCGGATAATGCGCGGTAATATAGCGCAGGATAGTATGGGAAACGAACACGCCCGCGTTACCCGCTGCGCACAAAGGCAGGAGCGGGAATACGTGGCTGGACTCGATGACGATCTTGGGCTTGGACTTCCTTTTTAGGTATTCCTGGAAGACTTGGTCATGGATGCGGGAAATGCCGGGTTTTAAGATGATGGGTACGTTCTTGATTTCCTCCAGCGCGACCCCGCGGGACGCGGCATACGGTAAACGCCGCGGCGGAAAGCCGGAATTGACCAACAGCGCCTTCGCCGAAAGGAAGTACAACTTCCTGTCTTGCAGCAGGGTAACCGTCGTAACGGTCCGGCTCAATTGCACGCCCGTATTCTCCAGCGCGATGACGAAATCGATCTTTCCCTCGGCCAAGTCCTTGACGAGGAATTGCGTATGGTCCTCGCGCAGGGAAAGCTCGACCGCGGGATGCATTTGGTTAAACCGCGTGAAGATGAGCGGGAAGAAGATCGGCGCGCGCGTGGGTGTGATCCCTACACGCACCCGCCCCACCTGCCGCGTACGGATGCGGCTGAAATCGGCGAGCAGTTGTTCCTCGCGGTAAACGGATTGGCTAATGTATTCGCGCAGCAATTCCCCCGCGTGGGTGAGGTGCAGCGTGGGCTTGCGGTTAAACAGGGCGATGTCGTAGTGCTGCTCCATGCGCTTTATGTATTCGCTTAAAGCCTGCTGTGAGATGTGCAGGTTCTTCGACGCCTTGGTAAAGCTCATCACGCGCGCCACTTCCTCAAAGTATCGGAAATAATCCATATACATTCCTTCACAACCTTTACCTTGTGGGCTTAACAAAACATCGTTTATTGCCTATGTCCGGAAACTATATTACAGTTCGGTTACGCAAAATTCAATCCATATATAGGAAGGGGAATTCGAATGTCAGCAACCATCATCCCGCGTTGGGAATGGCGCACCTTCGGCCAGGATTTTGGCGCGGCGGAGGAAAAAATCAAACAGCACGCCTGCGAAGGCACGAAATCCAGCCAAGAGAAGTACATCCTCTCTAAGGTAAGCGACGAGAACGTCAAGATCCGCTACGATTTGGTGGATGTAAAGTCCCTGAAGGAAATCAACGCCGACAAGTTGGAACAATGGTTCCCCGCGATGAAGTCCGCTTTCCCCATCGAGGTTGACGCGTTGGATCGGTTGTTCCGCGTGTTTTTCAAGACGCAGGCCCCCTTCTTTAAACAGGACGCATATACCTTCGAGCAGTTCCTGGAAGAAGTCATCATCCCTTGCGAAGCCCTCTGTGTGGTGGACGTGGAAAAGGAACGCCACGCCTACAAAATCAACGGCGCGACCGTGGAAATCGCGGAAACGAAGTTTAACGGCGTACCCATGCGGACGATTTGCGTGGAGCATACCGACCCCGCGCTGGTCATTTCCACCGTACGCGAGCTGGGCGCGGACGGGTTCGAAAACATCAATTACATTAACGCCATGAAGACCGCCGTCGGCTTGGGTAAAAAACAATGAGGCGCGTTGCGGTCATCGATGTGGGGTCAAACTCCATTAAATACTTCCTGGGCGAATTAAACGCCGACGGCACGTTAAAAACGGTCGCCGACGAAAACGACATCGCCCGCTTGGGGGAAGGCTTGCGCGAAACGGGCCTCATCTCCCCCGAAGCCATGGCGCGTAACGTAACCGCGATCGCCGCGTTCGCGGAAAAAGCGCGTGACGGCGGAGCGGACGAAATCCGTTGCGTGGGCACGATGGCCTTACGCAACGCGAAAAACACCCCCGAATTTATCCAAAAAGTGAAGGATGCCGCTGAAATCGATTTAACCGTGATCCCCGGTGAGGAGGAAGCGCGGTTGTCGTATTTGGCGGTGCTGTCCGGTTTGGGCACGGTCGATGGCGGCGTAGTGGTCTTTGATACGGGTGGCGGCAGTACGGAGTTCGTATTCGGCCAGGGGAATGATATAAAGAAACGCTTCTCCGTTGACTTGGGCGCGATACGCATTACGGAAGCCCACTTCACCGCCGACCCCGTAACGCCCGAAAGCGTGGGAAACGCGTTGGCGGAAATCGCGGATGATTTGACAAAGGGCGGTTTAAGCGGTTCGCCCAACCGAATCGTCGGTATCGGCGGCACGGTCACAAGCATGGGCGCGGTCAAGCATAAAATGGGGAACTACGATCCCGATATCATCCAAGGCTCAACGCTCTCCTTAGCCGACGTGGAGGCGCAGATCGCCGACTACAGCGCGAAGACCCTCGAAGAGCGCAAGCAAATCACGGGTTTGCAGCCCCGCCGCACGGATGTCATCCTCGCCGGGGCTTGTATCATCAAAGTAATATTAACCCGCCTTAACGCGGATAAATTAACCGTAAGCGACCGCGGCCTGCGCCACGGCATGGCTTACGAGTTATTACAAGGAGGAAGTGAGAAATGACGAAGGCAATAACACGGTTGTTCCTATTAACGGGTGTGCTGGTGATTGCGCTGGCGTTGGCCGCTTGCAACAGGGACGGCAACGGAGATAACCCCGCGTCAACCCCCATACCGCAGCAAACCGCAAACCCCACGCCAACACCGGAAGCCGCGGCGATTCCCGACCCCATCCCACCCCCGGCGGACGTTGACCCCGGGGAGTTCCTTGCCTCCATTTGGCAGCCGACCCGCACGGTTACCATCGTGACCCACGTAGCCCCCGGCGGCGGTATGGACGTGGCGACCCGCCTCTTCATTGACATAGCCCGCCAATATACCGACGCAACGATCATCGTGGAAAACATGGCGGGCGGCGGTACCCGTATCGCTTCCGACGAGGTGCTGAGCCGCGACGCGGACGGTTATACGATTTTCGGCGCGGCCATGTCCAATGTTAATACCGCCGTGGCACAGGGTTGGGACTTGGACCATTATATCGACGGGTATTATTGGATCGCGAAGATCCAACGCGACCCCGCCGCCGTAATCATCACCAACGAAGCCCGTGACGCGGGCATGGATTTCCAAGGTATCCTGCAACAGGCGCGTGATTTGGACGGCCGCCAAATTTGGGCCGTACCCGTACTGGGCGGTAACAAACACTTCGAAGCCCTGCTGATATGGCAAGCCACGGGCGTGGAAGGCATGGCTATGCCCTTCGAATCCGGCCCCCTGGGCGCGGCGGCCGTATTGGGCGGCGAAGCCCACGTACAAATGGGCAACCCCTTCGATACGTCGGGCCGTGACTTGTGGGTGGCGGCGATCGCCTCCCCCGAGCGTATGCCCGGCTTCGAGGATTCCCCCACCTTCGCGGAGCTTGGCTTCCCCAACCTCAATGACATGCACATGTGGCGCGGGTACGCCGTACGCAAAGGCACGCCCCCCGAAATGATCGAATGGTTCCAACAACTCACCTATCTCATCAGCCAAAACCCCGAATGGATCGAATACAACGCGGGCAACGCCATCGCCCCCACGGCGGTATTTACGCGGGAATTCCGCGCGATCATCCAGGATACAATCGACACGACGCTTTACTGGTCGCGTTATTTGGGTATTTTGGATTAAACGGTATTAACAACCGCAAAAGCCCCGTGTGCTTTACACCACAACCACACGGGGCTTTGCAATAAGAAGGGAGACATGTTTTATGGCGGGAATGGGGCGTTGGCTGGCCGGGGTTTCTTGGCCGTGGCAATTCGTGATGCTTGCGGGTTTCGTGGGCATCGTATTCCTGATAGCGACTCCGTTTAAACGAATCCGGCCCTTCCGAGGCCAATTGATGGTGCTGGCCGCCATTACTTGGATGGGTATATTGTTTTACTTGATTTCATTCACCTTCCCGGGGCGTTCGATCTTTACGGGCAACATGCCCCCCGCGTATACGATCCCGCGTGTGTGGGTGTACGCGTTGATCCCCACGGTGATATTGACGCTGATCCCCATCGTCCGCGGCAAAAACGACCCCGACCCCAAATGGGGGAATCTGAAGCTGGTCGGCATCGTCCTTACGTTGTTGGTACTTAACGTGGGCTTGTTCCAATATATCGGCTACTATATTTCCTCGGCGTTGTTTATCGTGGCGTTGATGTGGCTGCTGGGCTGCCGCAGTAAGGTTGAACTGCTCGCCGTACCCGCGGGATGGGTCGTGTTCACGTATTTTGTGTTCGCGCAGTTGTTAAACGTCCGATTGCCCGTCGGCAGCTTGGTCACGAATCTGATGGGGGTGTTTGCCTGATGGAACTGTTACGTAATTTATTCGACGGTACGGTTTTGATCATGGGCTTAACGCCTATGTTAATGATTTTTATCGGGGTGGCGGTGGGTATTATCCTGGGTACGATCCCCGGCATTTCCACCTCTATGGCGGTGGCGTTGATGCTCCCGTTCACGTTCCGGCTGGACCCCCTAAGCGGTATGGCGTTGCTATTGGGGTGTTACAAAGGCGGCAACTATTCCGGCTGTATACCCGCGGTGACGATCAATACGCCCGGCACACCTTCGTCGGTGCCGACGCTTTTCGACGGTTATCCCATGGCAAAGAGCGGGCGCGGCGGCGAGGCCCTGGGGATATTATTATGGTCCTCCTTCGTGGGCGGCATATTCGGTACGATCGTGCTGGTGCTGTTCGCTACACCCATGGCGCGTTGGGCGTTGAATTTTTGGTCGGCGGAATATTTCGCGCTGTGCGTACTGGGCCTTGCGTCCGTGGCGACGCTGGGCGGCAAGCATTGGCAAAAGGCGTTGATCGCCGTCCTTTTCGGGCTGCTGCTTAACACGATGGGTACGGACCCCTTATTGGGTTCGCAGCGGTATACCTTCGGGTTGATCCGTTTATTCGACGGATTCCATATGATGCCCATTCTCATCGGCTTGTTCGCGTTGGGCGAGCTTTTTCATAATTTGGAAAATTACAAGACGTCCGATCAAAAGCACGAAAAGCACACCTACACCTACCCCAAGCTCCTGTATTATTGGAAGCTCAAATGGGAAATGCTTCGTGCCAGCGTCGTAGGTACGTTGGTGGGTATCCTGCCCGGCGCGGGCTCGGCGATCGCGTCGTTCCTCGCGTATGACCTGGAAAAACGCGTGAGCAAGAATTCCGCCAACTTCGGCAAGGGTGCGCCCGAAGGCGTAGCCGCGTCGGGGGCTTCGGACAGCGCGAACACGGGCGGTTCGCTGGTGCCCATGCTTGCGCTCGGTATACCCGGCGCGCCCACGGTTGCCGTGCTGATGAGCGCTTTAATGATACACGGCATCAATCCCGGGCCGGAAATGTTCCGCGACCAGCCCGCGCTGGTGTACGGCATGTTCGCCGCCATGTTCCTGTCGAGCATCTTCGTACTCATCATCGGATGGGCGGGCTTGCGGATATGGGTACGCACAACCAACGTAAAGAAGCCCATCCTGTACACCTTTATTTTCTTGTTTACGATCATCGGCAGCTTCGCCATCCGCAATTCGATATTCGACGTGGGCGTATGCATCGCCTTCGGCTTGATCGGCTGGATGTTCAAGCGGTTCGGTTACCCGGTCGCGCCCGTGGTGCTGGGCGTGGTGCTGGGGCGTATCATGGAGATGAACTTCCGCCGCGCCATCATGCGCGACGGCGCGGCCAGTTTCTATACCCGCCCGCTTGCGTTGATCTTTTTGCTGTTGGCGGTAGCCGCCATCGTATATCCCTTCATCCAGCAATACAGAGCCGAGCGCAAGGCGAGATTAGCCGCCGCAATCCCTTCGGAAGACGAACCGCCCGGGGATAAACAAGAATGAACGAACTCGTAACCAATATCTTTTTAATCTTCGGCGGGCTCGGCCTGTTCCTCTACGGCATGAAGATGATGATGGACGGCCTGGAGGAACTCGCCGGCAACCGTATGCGCATTGTTATCGAAAAGGCCACCTCCAACCGCTTTTTGGGGGTGGCCGTCGGTGCAATCGTAACGGTAATTATCCAAAGTTCGACAGCTACGTCCGTCATGGCCGTCGGTTTCATCAATTCGGGGCTTATGACCCTTTCGCAAGCGATTACGCTGATCATGGGGGCGCACATCGGCACGACCTTGACGGCGCATTTGTTCAGCTTCCCCGGTATCACGACCTTCGCGCCCATGCTTATCTTCTTCGGTATCCTCATGTATCTGTTCATGAAAAAGAAGACCTTAAAGGATTTCGGCTTTATTTTGCTGGGCGTCGGCGTGTTGTTCTTCGGCTTGTCGGTCATGGGCGGGCCGCTGCGTATATTCGCCAACACGGAAGGCTTCCAAGCCCTGCTCTACACCTTCGCCAATCCGTTTTTGGCGGTATTGGCGGGCTTCGTATTCACCGCCATCATCCAAAGCTCCACCGCCGCGACGGGTATCCTGGTAACGCTGTACGTACAAGGCGTGGACATTAATTTTGCCACCGCCGCATACCTCGTGCTGGGCATCAGCGCGGGTACGACCATCACTGCTTTAATCGCTTCCTTTGCAGGCAAACGCGAATCGAAACGCGCAGCGCTGGCCAACCTTATCTATATCTCCATCGGTGTTGTTATTTTCGGCGCGTTGATTTCCGCCGTGCCCGGCATTTTGGACTTTTTTACCCGAACGTGGCATTCCGGCGCGACGCAGGTCGCCATGTTCTACACCACATTCAAGCTGACGTTAACCGCGGCCTTCATGCCTTTCGTCAAGCACCTTGCCGCGCTTATGTATAGGTTCATCCCCAAGCGCACCCAATGGGTGGACGCCAAGCACCTCGTTTATATCAAAGCCGACAGCACCTCGACACCCGCGATCGCCATCGAGCAAGCCTATAACGAGCTTAAACGCATGGGTACCATGGCGTTGATCAACCTCGAACTCGCCATCGAAGCCTTCCTCACGGGCGACGAGGAAAAAAAGGCCGGCGTTATCGAGGGCGGCTCCTCCGTCAATTACTTAAATAAGCAAATCACCTCCATGCTCATGGAAATGGAGCACATCGAATCCGCCGCCGATATGAAACGCCTTTCCACGCTCCTCTACATCTCTTCCGACTTCGAACGCATCGCCGCCCACGCCGAAAATATCGCCAAGTACAACGTCCGCACCAAAAAGAAGCACAAGCCCCGCCTTTCCCCCGCCGCTATGGAAGAACTCGCCGCCATGGGCAACGATGTAACGCAAATGCTTTCGCTTACCTTACAAGCCTTCGATGACCGCTCGGAAGAACACCTGCAAAAGATATTCGACTTGGAAGACCTAATCAACGCCCAAGATAAACTCAACACCGAAAACCACATCAAACGCCTCAAAACGGAAAAATCCGACCCCCGCGGGGGTGTCGCTTTCGTAGGTATGGTCTCCGACCTCGAACGCACCGCCGACCACGCGAAGAGCATCGCGTTTTATTTTCGGGATGGAGCGGTATAACAGATATATCTTATAACAATGTATATTTTCAATTGACCAAGGCTATATCTTGCGATATAGTCTTTTTTATAGGAGATGATAGATATGATTATACGCGAAGGTTATTTATCCAAGATTCGGCCGTTTATAGGCAAGGACATAATAAAGGTACTGACAGGCATCCGCCGGAGCGGGAAGAGTGTCCTGTTGCAACAAATAAGGGATGAAATCAACAATCCCAATACGATTTTTATCAACTTCGAAGATTTGGGTAACCGGCATTTATGCGAATATAATAAACTGCATGATTATGTATGTGAAATAATCGGCAACAGCAAAGAACGTTTTTACCTCTTTTTCGATGAAATCCAAGAAGTGGACGGCTGGGAAAAAACCGTCAACTCCCTGCGCGTAAGATACGACGCGGATATCTACATCACGGGTTCAAACTCACGGCTCCTTTCCGGCGAGCTCGCCACGTATATTGCGGGGCGCTATATCTCGTTCGTGGTTTACCCGTTTTCGTTTATGGAGTTTAAGGCAGTTAACGCAAGTAACACGTTCGACGGATACATCCGATTCGGGGGAATGCCCTTCCTGTCAAGCATTAACTTTGAACCGGAGCTAAGCCGGAATTACCTGCGGGATATATTTAATTCGGTGGTGCTAAAGGATATCGTAAAACGCAACAATATACGCGACGTCGATATGTTGGAACGTGTTATTTCCTACGCGCTGGCCAACGCGGGAAAAAATTTTTCCGCAACGAGCATTTCAAAGTTTTTTAAGGCCGAAAAAAGGACGGTCGCACCCGAAACGATCCTAAATTATTTAAAATGGTGCGAGGAAGCCTACCTGCTCTACCGATTAAAGAGCCAAGACATAAACGGTAAAAAAATGTTAAAGGTGAATGAAAAATATTACACGGCAGACCATGGCTTGCGGGAAGCGGTTGCAGGCGAAAACTTGCAAAACATCGAAACGGTACTTGAAAACATCGTGGGGTTGGAGCTTTTCCGCAGGGGATATGATGTTAACGTGGGGCGCGTCGGTGAAAGGGAAGTGGACTTCGTCGGTAAAAAAGACGGCGGAAAGCTGTACATCCAGGTTTGCTATTTATTAAACGAGGAAACAACCATACGGCGCGAGTTCGGTTCCCTTTTAGACATAAGGGACAATTACCCCAAATACGTGCTGTATAAAGAAAGCTCGTTTAAAGGGAACCACGAAGGAATCCCCGCGATAAGAATTGAGGATTGGCTGCTTGGCGAATGACATAAAAAGCCCGTGAATCATTTGAAAATCCACAGGCTAATTAATCATTGCAAATATTTTATTTCCCCGGCTTCACGCTCACATCCATCTGCGCGGTACCGATATTGGCGCGCATTTGCGTGTCGGCTTTCCTGTTTTCGAGGTTGATATAATCCATATAACCCATTTTCCCGTCACGCAGGGCTTGCGCGAGCGCGCTGGGTACTTCGGCTTCGGCTTCTACGACCTTGGCGCGCATACGCTCAACTTCGGCGCGCATTTCCTGTTCCTGTGCGACGGCGAGGGCGCGGCGTTCTTCGGCCTTGGCTTCGGCGATCTTCTTGTCGGCTTCGGCCTGCTCGATTTGCAAGTGCGCGCCGATGTTACGGCCTACGTCCACGTCGGCGATGTCGATGGAGAGGATTTCGTAGGCGGTGCCGGCATCAAGGCCCTTGGCGAGTACGGTCTTGGAAATGAGGTCGGGGTTTTCGAGTACGTCGCGGTGGGATTTGGCGGAGCCGATGGTGGAGACGATACCCTCGCCCACACGGGCGATGATCGTCCCTTCGCCCGCGCCGCCCACCAAGCGTTGGATGTTGGTACGTACGGTGATACGCGCGACGGCCTTCACCTCAATGCCGTTGATGGCCATGGCGGAGATCATGGGCGTTTCGATGACCTTGGGGTTAACGCTCATGCGCACGGCATCGAATACATCGCGGCCCGCAAGGTCAATGGCGGCGGCTTTTTCGAAGGGCAGCTCGATATTGGCGCGATGGGCGGCAATCAACGCGTTAATGACCGCGTCCACGCGCCCGCCCGCGAGGTAGTGCGCTTCCAGTTGGCTCACGGGGATGGGGATGTTGGCCTTCGTGCATTTGATCAACGGGCGCACGATATGCACGGGGTTGACTTTGCGCAAGCGCATCCCGATGAGCGAACCGATGCCCACTTTCGCGCCGGATGCCATGGCGGAAATCCACAAACCCAGCGGTACAAAACGCAGGAACAACACGATGAATAAGAGGATCGCGGCGGCGATTGCCACGCCGACCACAGGGAAGTCACCCATGTTGGGTGCGGCTAACAAAAAGAGTTGGTTCATATCTGCCTCCTAGAAATAACTTCGTGTCGAATCGACACGAAGTTGTATTTTATTTAATTACCGTCCACCGCACCCACGATGACCTTTGTGCCTTGGGTTTCCAGCACCTTGATTTTCGTGCCGCGATCAATCATCGTGCTGACCGCCGCCACTTCCATGCGGATGCCGTTGAAGTCGGCCTCGCCGTACGGGCGCAGGATCGTCACGGCGGTGCCTTCCTTACCCACCATGCCGGACAAATCGCCTACGGCGGTGGGGTCTTCGGCCAAATTATCGTTGAGGATGACGCGGCCTTGCAATTGCCGCTTTGTGACGAAGTTGTACACAAACCCGCCGAGCAAGCCCAGCGTCATTACCCCAAAACCGACGAAAATCCAGCCGTTCGGGTGGAATATAACGGCCAAAGCCGCCGACAGCACCAACGCGATGATGCCGATGATACCGCAAATAAAACCGTCAA
Organism: Defluviitaleaceae bacterium; assembly: GCA_009780585.1. GTDB lineage: Bacteria > Bacillota > Clostridia > Lachnospirales > WQUN01 > WQRX01. The sequence goes on from WQZS01000019.1 coordinate 19,806, forward strand.
AACCGGGTATCAGCAGCTCCAACAGGAGTGCCAACGTCCCGATGACCAACAATACCACAGCCAATTGCAACATTCCGATTCCCCCTTTTTTTATTCCGAATTCCTAATTATTCCTTCCCCGCCGGGGCGTCGATGATCTGCGGTGTCATCTTCGGCGAACGGATACCCACAATCTCGGATTTGAGTATCGGGATGCGGATGTTTCGGTTGGTGCCGAATTCGATGATAAAGCAATCCTCGCCCACATCGGCGATCCGCCCGAACAAGCCGGCGTTCGTGATCACGTTATCGCCTACGGAAATGGCGGCCTGCATTTCCTTGAGCTTCTTTTCCCGCTTGCGCTGCGGGCGGAACATCAGCAGGTACATGACCAGGATCACGCCGCCCCATATAAGGATCATCGTCCACGCGCCCATACCGCCTACGGGTGCGGGCGCGTCCGCGGGTACATTACCGGCGACTTGGCTCGCCACTTCGCCGGGGGTTACATTCCCCGCGGGTTGGTTGCCGGGTGTGCCGATAATACCGAAATCGCCCAGCACCGCCGTCATCCGTTGTATGCCATAAGAAAGTGCGTTAATCATATCCATTTCCCCTTTAAAGTATCTCTGTAAATATATACGTGTGCAAACACATTCGGTATTATAACCAATTTTATATACGCTCGCAATGGTTTAATTGTGCAAGTGCGACATCCGGCTTGTCGGTGATGATCATATCCACCCCGCACGAAAGCATCGCGCGGATGTGCATGATAAAAACGATTATTTGATTTTCCATTCTATTCAAAGTATCGCTTCACATTAAAGTACGCGATATCCCCAGCGATTTTCTTCAGCAATTCCATATCCCGCGGAAATTCGCCGTTTTCAACCCATACGCCGAAGCGGTTAGCCAATATCCGGCGGAAATAATCGTGCCGCGGGTAGGAAATGAAACTGCGCGAATCCGTCAGCATCCCGATAAAGTTGGCCAGCATCCCGAGCGAAGCCAGCGTGACCAAATGCTTCTCCATGCCGGGCTTCGTATCGTTAAACCACCACGGCGCGCCCCATTGCATCCGCCCGCGGATACCGTGCCCCGCGAAGTTGCCGATCATCGTCGCCAGCATGTCATCAGCGGTGGGGTTAAGCGAATACAAAACCGTACGCGGCAACGCGTCGCGGCTTTCCAAGCCGTCCAATATACGGGAAAGCGTATGGGCAAACGACGCGTCGCCCATCGAATCATATCCCGTGTCCGCGCCCAGCAAGCCGAACATGCGCGTATTATTATTGCGCATCGCACCCATGTGCAGTTGCATCACCCAGCCGCGTTTCTTGTATTGCTCGCCCAGCCATACGAATAGACGCGTCTTGTAACCGACAATTTCCTCCTGCGTGAGGGCTTCGCCGCGCAGGGCCTTGCGGAAGGCGAGCGTGGCTTTCGTTTCGCTTGCGGAAGGGTCGTATACGGGCGGGTCGAGGGCGTGGTCGGAAATCACGCATCCCTTCTGCGCGAAAAAATCCAAGCGGTTTTCAAGCGCCTCCAGCAACGTATCCCAATCGACGATTTCGTTGCGCATGTTGGCCGCGAGCCGTAATTTACCGACATATTCCGCAAAACCCGCGTTACCCGGTTCCAATAAGGTACCCGGGCGGAAGGTAGGGAGTACACGCGGAACCCCGGCGGCGTTATCGTATTTGATCTTCGTGTGGTGCTTTAACGTGTCGGCGGGGTCGTCGGTCGTGGCAAGCCATTCCACCCGCGAACGTTTTAACAGGTTATGCACGTTAAAATCCTCCGCTTCGATTTGCGCGTTGCAATGCGCGTAAATTTCCGCGGCGTTTTTCGCGTTGATTAAACCGTCGTAGTTGAAATATTTTTTCAATTCCATGTGGGACCAATGGTACAGCGGGTTGCCGATAGCCGTTTCCAGCGTGGCGCACCACGAGGCGAACTTTTCATGGTCGGGCGCGTCGCCCGTGATGTGGCTCTCGGGAACGCCGTTGTGCCGCATCAGCCGCCATTTGTAATGGTCGCCGCTCAACCACAATTCCGTGATATTGCGGAAGCGTTTGTTCATCGCGATGGCTTCGGGGTTAAGGTGGCAATGGTAGTCGATGATCGGCAGCTCACGGACGGATTGATAGATTTCGACCGCGGTTTCGTTTTGCAAAAGGAAATCGTCACACATAAAATTCTTCACGCGAATTCACCCTCCTTATTAAAGAAATCGAACATCACGGGCAGCGATTGCTCCCAAAAATCCCAATCATGGTCGCCCGCCCATTCCCTGTAAGCGTATTCGAAGGGCAATGCCTTCATGTGCGCGTCGAAGCGGCGGTTATCCTCCAGCAAAAAGTCCTTGTCGCCGCAAGTGACGAGGATGCGGGGCTTTTCGGTTTTATCCGCGAGGTTGCTCGCCAGCGTAAACAGGTTGCCGCCTTCGGGTACCTTTAATTCCTCCCCCGCTATGCTGACGGCAAGTTTCTTGTGCGTATCATCCGTGTTGGGCAGGAGCCTGTGAAAGATGCTTTCCGCGTCCACCGCGCCCGAAAAAGACGCGCCCGCGGCATAAAAATCCGGCCGCGTCAACGCGCACCTAACCGCGCCGTACCCGCCCATGGACAAGCCCGCCACGTACGTGTTCTCCCGCGTGTGCTTTACGTTAAAAATTTCTTCGATGATCTTGGGCAGTTCGTACGCGACATAGGTGAAGTAATTCGGCCCGTGTTTCATGTCCGTATAGAAGCTGTTCTGCACTTCGGGCATTACCACGATAAACGGATGCTTGTGGTGGATATGGTGTACGATGCGGGAATTATTCACCCAGCACGACGAACTGCCCGTCATGCCGTGGAGCAAATAGAGTACCCGCCGCGTAACGCTCCCCTCCGGATCGGCTTGAGGGAAGATGACTTCGACGTGGGTGTTAAAACCCAGCGACGCGGAGCGGATGGTGGTTGACAGTCGTGCCATGGAATGACCTCCCTTTTCGATAAAATGTTATATTATCTCCGTCTGTGTTATCATAGCCAAAATTTGAAGGAAAAGGAAGATTATTCATGAAGTACATACAACAAGCCCTCGACATGGGCGCAAAAAACGCTGTCCGCTTCGAAATCAGCGACATCGCCTTCGACCCGCGCGTGGCGCTCAAATGCATCTTCGGCTGCCCCGACTACGGGCGCAACCACACCTGCCCGTACCAAAAATCCCCCCTCACCATGAAGGAATACGAAGAAATCCTTTCCCGCTACCGATGGGGCATCATCATTGGCTGCGCCGAGAAGGCCGACAGCCAAAGGATTTCCTACGAAATCGAACGCGCGTGCTTCCTGGACGGTTATTATTTCGCGTTCTCCTTATCCGATTGCGGCTTGTGCAAGGAATGTACGAAAGTCACCGGCGAACCCTGCCGCGTACCCGCCAAAGCGCGTCCCGCCTTCCACGCCGTCGGCATTGATGTATTTAAAACGGTAAGCAAATTTAACCTACCCCTTGCGGTAGCCCAGGATTTCAACGCGGAGTTGAACTGGTATTCGGCGGTGTTTGTGGAGTAGGATTTTTGAAATCGGAGATGAAATCGGAATTCGGAATTCGGAAAAACTTTTTTGGGTCCGGTACGTATACATGAATGACACACGTGAAAGCGCAATTGGGAGGCACCCATAGACGCGGGGGTCCGTTCGGTTCAACGAACCCCGCGTAAAAACCGCTTGGCGCGACGGTCACGTATGTGCAGCATAACTTCTGACCTATTAGGACAGAAGTTAATGTCCGGCCCACTTGTACCGGAAATCGGTACAAATTACATGATGTTTATAAAAGGAGAATCCGTATGGAATCAAAGATAGATACCAAAGTCACCCTTTACGACGCCGACGGTAAACGTATCGGCGAAACCTTTTCCCGCCGCGCAAGGCAGCTCGTCAAGCAGCAGCGCGCCTTATGGGCGGACGAAACACACACCGCCATCCGCTTCCTGCCCGACGCCGCGGAGGAATGGGAAATGGAAACGGACGGCATCCCCACCGCGCCCAACCCAAGCGGAACCGATAAAACCGAACCCATCGACGCCAACCTCTACGCGCTGGCGAGGAAGCGCATTTCCACCCGCCGTAGGATGTTCTGGCATACGCTGGCATTGCTGCCGGGGTATTTGTTCCTGGCAGCAGTAATCGACGCCATGTTCAGGTTCAACAGCTTTGAAATTGGGTTATTTATCGGGATTACTTTCACATTGTGGACGGTGTCCTTCGTGTACACCCTCCTTCAATTCCGCAAATATAACCGCGGCTTTTTTCTCCTGGCGGAAATGGAAAACCGCCACGCCCGTAAGCTGGCGAATGAAATGGAACGCCTAAAGCGTATGGGCTACGGCAGGTAAAAATCGATATCATGCAAAGCGGGGTTTTCCGTAAAGGAAGCCCCGTTTTTTATGTTTGTGTCCGTTTCCACGGTAATCATACGATATCCCGAATCAAAAAAAGTTACGATTGGTTTGCCCTTGTTTGCGTAGGCACATTGTGATACGATATACGAAATATAAAAGGAGCGAAATTATATGTTAAAAACACAGGTCAGACCCTCAAGGGATTTACGCAATCATTACGCCGATGTGGTAAAGACGCTGGAACAATGCGACCATGTTATCATCACCAACAATGGTAAAGGTGAATCGGTTCTAATTAATATGGAGATGTTCGCCAAATTCGAGGAATTCTTGCATCACCAATATATTTATAATGAATTGCAAAAATCAAAAGCCTCGCTTAATGACCCCAATGTAAAAATGATTCCGGCGGCAGACGTTTTTACTAAAATTGAAAAGAATTTGAGGCGCAAAGGGTTATGAGCTTTCGAATCATTTTTTTGGAAAACGCCGAAGCGGATATGGACGCGATTGAAGAATATCTATCACAATTCTACGCCGACACCGTCCAAAATTTTTTCTCCAAGTTAAAAGAACGGGTATTTATGTTGGAAGACATGCCGTATATGTGCCAAGCATATGAAGAAGACCCTTTCTTCCGGAGAATGGTGGTTGGCGATTATGTACTTTTTTATTCAATAGACGAAACCCGAAACCTTGTAATCATTCACCGTATTTTTCATCACTCCCGAAACATCACGCGGCAAATGCTTCCGCATCGTTTGCTGGAATAACTGCCCTGCTTTTTACCGAATACATAATTATAATCAAACATTCCATTGATTCCCCCGCGCGTTATATTATGATGATAAAAATAACAAGTGGGGGATTTCTTATGCATAAATCAATGAACCCTTCAACAATCCGTTTGGACGGAAGGAAAATCTTGATTACGGGCGTTTCGCGCTCGGTGGGTATCGGGGCGACGCTGGCGAAGCGGTTCGCCGAAGCGGGTGCGGCGGTGGCGGTGCATGGTTTTTCCGACTATGATTTGTCGGTGGGGAATCATTCGGCATCCGTACAAAACGGCACGGAAATCCTCGTAAAGAAATTTAACGCGATGGGGCTGGATGTGACCGCGATCACCCCGTCGGATTTTACCCAAAAAGGAACCGCCGAAAAAGCCATGCGAGAAGCCGCCGAAAAGCTGGGAACCCTTGACGGTTTGGTACTCAACCATTGCTACGGCACGTCCGTCCCGCTCGGGCAATGGACGGAGGAAGACATTGACCCGCACCTTACGGTCAACATCCGCGCGTCCATGATGATATTGCAAGCCTTCGCCGCGCAAGCGGATTCTTCTAGGGATAACGCGGTTACGCTGTTCACAAGCGGGCAATACCTGTCCCCCATGATCAGCGAAATCGCCTATTGCGTGGCAAAGGAAGCGATTATTTGCCTCAGCCGCCAGTCGGTGTACGCGCTGGGGGACAAGGGCATACGGGTCAACTGCGTCAACCCGGGCGCGAACGATACGGGCTATTGCTTCGGCGAAGCGCACAAAGCCGTCGCCGACAAGCATCCCTCGGGTCGGTGGGGTACACCGGAGGATACCGCCGAATTGCTGCTGTTCCTGCACAGCGGCCACGCGAAATGGATTACCGGTCAATTAATCGCCAGCGACGGCGGTTTTAAATACGGCTGGTAACCAATTGGAATAAAATATTTGCATAACAGAAGGAGACAACAAATGGAAAAGAATGTACGTAATTGGACGGTATTCATCATCGGCGGACAGTCGGGCGCGGGCAAATCGACGCTGGCGTACGGCTTGTCGGAATATTACGGCGGCGTCAACGTGTTGGAATTTGACGATATCGCGCAAGCCGTTATGGCGCTTGTTACGGCGGAAACGCACCCCGTAATTTTCGAGGGTAAAAATGAAAATTGGCAGGATTCGGGCGTGGAGGGGAACCGGGGTTGGCTGCTCAACGTAAGCAAAGCCTACGCCCCCGCGCTCAAAGCCGTAGTGGAGCGGCACGTCGAAGACAATGTCCCCGTCATCATCGAAGGCGACTTTATCGATCCGCAAATCACGCTATCCTTCGGGGAAGGCGTAAAAACCCTCTTCACCCTCGAACCGGACGAAGGGCAATTGATAAAAAATTTCCAATCCCGCGAAGGCGGCGACCCGCAAACCTTCCGCGCGGCAATCAGCGCCGCTCATGGCGCTTGGCTGCGGGAAACCTGCGAAGAAAAGGGAATCCCCCATATGGACATACACCCGTGGGACGGCTCCGTCCGGCGGGCAATCGAGTTAACCGCATAAATATTTGCTTAAATGAAATCCCTTCCGTTTGCGTCGGCCAACGGAAGGGATTTTTATGCACAAATTAAAACGCGGACAATAATATGGGAATAGGTTGTATAAAACATCGAGGGAGGAACAGAAATGTTTTGCATCCATTCCGATATGGATTGGCTCGCCTATTCGGAGGCGTATAAATCCAACGCGCACAAACCGTTAACATGCCCGGAAAAACCACCCGTATGCGGTAACCCCAATCCACCCATATGCAATCCCACGCCACCCGAGCCCGATTTACCCCCGCTATGCGCACAATGCCCACCCGGCCCGCAGGGAGAAAAAGGTGAACCCGGTGAAAAGGGTGAGCGGGGAGAAAAAGGAGAAAAGGGAGACCCCGGCGCACAAGGCATACCCGGTGAATCCGGCGAACCCGCGGAACCCGGCTCCATCCTGCAACCTTTCATGAACGCCAACATTATGGACACACAAAAAATACCCCCTAACGGCGCGGTTACGTTCCCGCCGCTTGATGAGGCACCCTTACAATACTACGGCGAAGGCATCGGTTATAACGGCAGCCATACCTTCACCATTAAAATCTCCGGTCTTTATTCATTGACCTGTATATTGTCCTTAGCCGAAGACAATCCCCCCGGCAACTGTTTCTGCATCCAACTCAACGGCGCGTCCAACGTAGCGGGTACGTCAAATATGGGGACGACGGGACAGATTACCCTTACGCGCGTCGGATATTTCGCCGCGGGTACGACGTTACGCATCGTTAATATTTCCAACCACGCGGTTACGCTCACCCATGCCGCCGGCAACCCGAGTTGTACGGGGCATTTGTCGCTATTCCGCTTCGCGGATAACGGCGTGGGTTAATCCTCCACTTCCGGCGCGTCCTTGGTAAACTTACACGCACTACACGCGACAACGCGCGTCTTGCGCCCTTTAATCATCAGATAACCGCCGCAGTCGGGGCATTTCTCCCCGGTAGGCAGGTTCCATGAAATAAAATCGCAATCGGGGTACGCATCGCAACCGTAATAGATGCGGCCCTTCTTTGATTTCTTGATAACGACCTTTCCCCCACACAAGGGGCACGCGACGCCCGCTTCTTCCAAAATGGGCTTGGCGTTGCGGCACTCGGGGAAGCCCGGACACGCCAGGAACTTACCGAAGCGCCCGTATTTAATGACCATCATACGGTTGCAATTTTCGCACGGGATGTCCGTTTCCTCGTCCTTGACTTCAATCTCGCCGATTTGCTCTTCGGCGGCGTTGATTTTTTCCGCCAGCGTGGGGTAGAAGCCGCGCAGGACTTCCTTCCATTCCAGTTCGCCCAGCTCCACACGGTCCAGGTCGTCCTCCATACGCGCGGTAAATTCGGTATCCACGATATCCTCGAAGAAGTCGGCCATGATTTCGTTCACGATTTCGCCGAGTTCGGTGGGGTAGAGGGCCTTGTTCTCCTTGATTACGTAGCCGCGCGCCAGGAGTGTCATGATCGTCTGCGCGAACGTACCCGGCCGCCCGATACCCAAATCTTCCATCGTGCGTACCATACTACCTTCGGAATAACGCGGCGACGGCTGCGTGAAGTGCTGCGCGGGGAGGAAGTCCGCCGTTTTTATTATTTCCCCTTCCTTTAAGGGGGGGATTTTAACGTCCTTTTCCGCGTCCTCGTTTTTGGAGTATACGGCAAGGTAGCCGTCGAATTTAAGCAGCGACCCGCTCGCGCGCCATACGGTCTTGTTCGCGTCCAATTTGACGGCCAGCGTATCGTATACCGCCGCGGACATTTGGCTACCGATAAACCGTTCCCATATGAGCTTGTATAACTTATATTGCTCGCCCGAAAGCGAGGATTTGAGCGAATCGGGCGTACGTGCCGCGGACGTGGGGCGGATGGCTTCGTGCGCGTCCTGCGTGCGGCCGCGGGATTTATACTCGGGACGCGCGGAGGGGATATACGTTTTATCGTATTTCGTTTTTATATAATCGGTCGCGTCCGCGTAAGCTTCATCGGAAATACGCGGCGAGTCGGTACGGATATACGTGACCAAGCCGACCGCGCCTTCGCCCGCCACGTCCACGCCTTCGTATAATTGCTGCGCGATACGCATGGTGCGCGACGGCGCGTACGAAAATAAGCGCGACGCTTCTTGCTGGAGTGTACTGGTGGTAAACGGCGCGGGCGGTTTGCGCGTGCGTGTACCTTGCTTGATCTCGCGTACGGTAAAATCGTGCTTCCCTACTTTTTTGAGGATCGTCTGAACGTCGGCTTCGGTCTTTAATTCGAATTTTCCGTTATCGGAGGCGTTGTAACGGGCAATAAAAGAACCCTTTGCCATCTTGGCTTCAAGGGTCCAATATTCCTCGGGGATGAAAAGCTCGATTTCTTCCTCCCGCTCGCAGATCAATTTTAATACCACAGATTGCACGCGTCCCGCGCTCAAACCCTTGCGCACCTTTTTCCAAAGGAGCGGGCTGATGCGGTAGCCCACGACGCGGTCCAGCACGCGGCGCGCTTGCTGCGCGTCCACCAAATCCATATCGATGGGGCGCGCTTCTTTAAGGGATTTTTTTACGGCGTTCTTCGTGATTTCGTTGAAGGTGATGCGTTCCGTGTTTTTTTCATCCAACTTAAGCGCGTGCATGAGGTGCCAACTGATGGCTTCGCCTTCGCGGTCGGGGTCGGTGGCCAGGTAGATTTTATTGGCGGTTTTGGCCAGTTTACGCAGATTGGCCAGGATGTCGCCCTTACCGCGTATTGTAATGTACTTGGGTTCGAAGTCGCTTTCCACGTCCACACCCAATTGGCTCTTGGGCAGGTCGCGCACATGGCCGACACAGGCTTCGATTTTATAATTGGGGCCGAGGATTTTTTTGATGGTCTTCGCTTTTGACGGTGATTCGAGGATTACGAGATTCTTGATCATACGACGGTTCGCCTCACAGATATATGATATTTTTATAATTTCACGTACCTTGCGCCGGGGAGCTTCCGGATGAGCTTCTTTAATTCCAACGCGATACAGGCCATATGGCATTGGCTTAGGGTCAAGCCCGTTTGCGCCGGAATCGCGTCAAAATGTACCGCTTCCGAATGGACGACATCATACACGCGTTTTTCGTCGGGCGCAAGAACGGTATTTTTATCTGGCGGTACCTCGGGTTCGACCTCCCCCGATATGCCCAGCGCGAAAAGCACGTCGGTATAATCGATGACGGGGAACGCGCCGTCGCGTATCAATCGGTTCGTCCCTTCGCTCAATTTACTGGAGATGTTGCCCGGGACGGCGAGGACTTCCCTTCCCTGATCATGTGCCGTATCCACGGTGATGAGCGTGCCGCTCTTGCGTCCCGCTTCCGCCACCACCACCGCGTGGGAAAGCCCGCTGATAATCCTGTTACGCGCGGGGAAAAATGCCTTGTGCGGCTGCGTCCCCGGCGGATATTCGGATAATACGCAGCCGTTTTCGATGATTTTCTTCCGCAAGGGGTGCGCTTCACGCGGATAACAAATGTCCGCGCCGCAACCCAATACCGCGATCGTCTTACCGCCGCCCTCCAGCGCGCTCCTATGCGCCATCGAATCCACGCCGCGCGCCATGCCCGAAACGATGACGATGCCCCGCTGCGCCAACGGCGCGGCCAGTTTCCCCGCCGCCATCAAACCGTATTCGGAACATTTGCGCGAGCCGATGATACTTACTTTATGCAAATCCTCCGGCGGTAATTCACCTATGTAAAAAATACCGATCGGCGGGTCGGGTATGGCCGCCAGCATCATGGGGAAGGCTTCGTGTTCGCGGGATATGTAGACGATCTTGTTTGATTCCAATATTCGAAGCAAATCTTCAATGAAGGAAAGGTTTCGGTCGCGGGTAAGGATATCAAGCGCAAGCGGGGAGAGGGAACCGATGCTCCGCAATACGTCGCGCGGGGCGCTAAAGACTTCCTTGGCGGATCCGAAGCGGGTAAGGAGTTCGTTGAGCTTGCGTGAAGTCAAGTGAGCGACCAGGGACGATAACCATAACATGTAGATTTCGCCGTGCATAAATCCTCCCGAGGATACAGCCGTATTTGAACGCCATGATAACACACATTAAAGCATTTTTCCCGCGTTGCTTCATATACATTACGGTAGCGAATTAATTTTGGGGGATTCCCCCAAAATTTTTACGGGTATATGGAGGCGTACGATGGGCGATGTGTTTCGTTTGTTTTGGTGGCTGGCGGTCATCGCCATTATCATGATGGCGGCGGATTACGTGTTGTTTACGTGCTTCGAAAAGGAGAAAGCGGAACGGATCGTCAAGTTCTTTTTGGTCGGCGGCGCGTTGACGGGTTTCTTCGTGTTGTTTCAATTCATAAACGAGCATTTGCTGGGGGAAATCATGGTGTTTTATGAAACGTTTTTTTAACTTGTGATATACTAATGAAAAACCGCGTATCACGCACAGGAGTGTTCCATTTGGATTACAAACATTTATTGTCCTCCCTCCTTTCCCCCTTCGCGCAGCTTCCCGAATCCGAAATCCTTTCCTTCATCGAATCCCCCCCCGACCCCGCGATGGGTCATTTCGCGTTCCCGTGCTTCCGGTTGGCGAAGACGCTGAAAAAAGCCCCGCCCGTAATCGCGTTGGAAATCGCCGCGCAAACCATGGACAAGCCCCTGCCGGAATGGCTGGGGAAAGTCGTGGCCACCGGCCCGTACGTCAATTTCTTCCTCGACACGGCTGCCTTCGCGCGGGAAACGCTGGAAGCGATCCGCCAAGCGGGCGATCGGTACGGCGCGTCCGACGAAGGCGCGGGCAGGAAGGTTTTGGTGGAATATTCCTCCCCCAACATCGCCAAGCACTTTAACCCCGGCCATTTCGCCAACACGATGATCGGCAAAGCCTTGGACAATATCTTCCGCTATTTGGGCTACAGCGTAACGAGCATCAACCATTTGGGCGACTTCGGTACGCAGTTCGGCAAGTTGATTACCGCTTACCAATTGTGGGGCAGCCGTGAGGAAATCGAACGAACGGAAATCGACGGTTTGCTTAAAATCTATGTAAGGTTCCACGAGGAAGCGGAAAAAAACCCGTCGCTCAACGACACCGCCCGCGCGTGGGTGGTAAGGATGCAGGACGGCGATGAGGAAGCCCTCGAGTTGTGGCGGTGGTTTGTGGATATCAGTATGCGTTCCTTCAACCGCTTGTACGATCGGCTGGGTGTCCGCTTCGACTTGATCCGCGGCGAAAGCTACTACACGGACAAAATGACCGCCGTCGTGGAAACCATCCGCCAAAAAGGCTTGCTGGTGGAATCCGACGGTGCGCAGATCGTTGACCTTGAGGATTACGGGATGCCGCCGTGCTTGATCCTGCGCTCCGACGGCGGTACGCTGTACCCCACGCGCGATATCGCCGCCGCCATCGACCGCTACGAAACGTTTAAGTTCGATAAAAGCATTTACGTCACCGCAACCGAGCAAATACTCCACTTCGCCCAATGGATAAAAGTGGTGGAGCTTATGGGCTTCCCGTGGGCGAAGGACATCACGCACGTTACCTACGGCATGTACCTCTTTGAAAGCGGGCGCATGTCCACCCGCAAGGGCGACGTGCTTAACGTGGAGGATTTATTAAACGAGGCCGTCGCCAAGACCCGCGCCATCATAGAGGAAAAGAACCCCAACCTCGCCGACAAGGAAGCCGTCGCCGAACAGGTAGGCGTGGGCGCTTTGATATTCAACCGCCTTTACAACGGGCGTATTAAAGACACGATGTTTAATCTACAGCAAATGCTCAGCTTCGAAGGCGAAACCGGCCCCTACGTGCAGTACACCCACGCGCGTACGTGCAGCGTTTTGGGAAAGGCAAAACCCAGCGATATACCCGATGCCGCCCCGCAGTATTCGCTTATATCCGATCCCGAATCCTTCGATGTTATACGCCTACTCCACGATTATCCGTCCGTTATCAAGGACGCAGCCGATAAATATGAACCCTTCCTTATATCACGCCATTTGGTGGCGTTGGCGCAAGCCTTTAACGCGTTTTACCAAAAAAATGTCATCCTCACGGACGACGCTCAAGTCAAGCACGCGCGCTTGACGCTGACGAAGGCCGTGCAGACCGTACTGCGCGGCGGGCTCGCGCTGTTGGGTATTTCCGCCCCGTGCGCGATGTAGTGTGCGCCGCACAAACTTTTAATGTCTTCGGTCGTATATGTTTTCAATACGAAAGGAGTGAGATCCATGCAATGCAGAACCCACCCCACGGCACATGCCGTAAACACATGCAACACTTGCGGAGAATGGCTTTGTGAGGATTGTACCCTGGATATCAACGGACGCTTGTTTTGCCGCGCGTGCCTGGCGAAATTGGCGGAATCCGCCCCGGAAAAACCGAGGCCCGTATCCGCGCCCCGCTCGGGACGGCGCATCAGTTCATGTTTGACGTTTATATTCTCCTTCCTCCCCGGTGCCAACTATATGTACCTCGGCCTGATGAAGCGCGGCCTTGCCGCCATGTGCGGCTTCTTCCTGTTGATTTACCTGATAACGCTTACGGCGGGCTCGTCGTTCCTAGGCTGGCCGCTGACGGTATTGTTTTCGCTTTCCCTGCCGGTATGCTTCCTGACCTACATGTTCGACGGCTTTAACATCCGCCGCCGTATGCTTAACAGCGAAGTTGTGCATGATAATATCGACGACGTACTCGCCTTCTTCCGCCGCAACGGCAAGGTTTTGCTTATCCTCTTGATTCTGTTCGCCGGGCTGGGCATCGCGGGGAGCATACTGAGTGCCGTCATCCGCCCCTTATTCAACCTTGTGCCGCTGCTGCTCATCGCCTTTTGCGTATACGCGGTGGCAAAGAAGAAAACTTGACGCTCAAAACCGTAAGGTGTAATATACCCGAAGCAAGGTTTTTATCTTAGCCGGCCGGAGGGAGGGAAAGTCCATGTCACAGGTAGTCATCAAGGATAACGAAACGCTGGACGCAGCACTCCGGCGTTTCAAGCGGGATTGCGCCAAAGCGGGCATCATGGGGGAAGTGCGTAAGCGCGAACACTATGACAAGCCCAGCGTAAAACGCAAGAAAAAATCCGAAGCGGCCCGCAAGCGTAAGTTTAACTGATAAATATTGTTGACACGCCCGTTTCCCTCTCGTATAATAGCCTCCGGTGCGCGAACCCCCGGGATTCGCGCATGTCAACCGACCCGGCCCAGTAGCTCAGTTGGTTAGAGTGCCGGCCTGTCACGCCGGAGGTCGAGGGTTCGAGCCCCTTCTGGGTCGTAAAAAATAATCCCTGTTCGTATTTTGCGGACAGGGATTTTTACATAATATTTATAGGTTCGTTGGCGTTTATTGGAACATGCCCTAAAACGTATCAAACACCATCGCTTGCAAGGTCAATTCCAATTCAACCGCCGCGCCGTCGCGCAGTACGCGTACTTCCACGACATCCCCCGGCCGAAGCTGCGCGATGATCGCCCTCAGCGAATCGAAGTCCAGCACGGGTTCCCCGTTAAACGCGGTGATAATATCATCGGCTTGCATACCCGCCAAGTCGGCGGATCTGCCCGGCATCACGCGATCCACATGCACCCCGATATCGGGGATGCCCAATTCGTAAGCCCGCGCGGCGGAAAGATCCCAGCCTTCGATGCCGATGCCGGGACGCAGGCGGTTGATTAATTGGTACAGGAGCGGCTGCACGGTATTGGAGGAAATGCTGTGCCCTATCCCTTCCACCAGCGTGTTCGAGTCCGCAAACGTCAGCGAAGCGTCGATAATGCCGATTACCTCTCCTCGTGCGTTAAGGAGGGGGCCGCCGCTGTCGCCGTAGTTAATCGACGCGTCGGTCTGTATCAAGTGTACGTCCAGCGTACGCCCGTTCCCGCGGGGGACTTGCACGAACTGCTCTTCGGTACTGATGATACCGCGCGTGACGGAAATGCCTTCCCCTCGCGCGTTGCCCAGCGCGATGACGGTTTCGCCCATCCGCATCAGCGAGGAATCGCCGAAGGACGCGAGTACGACGCTAGTGATGCCGTGTTCCGCCAAATCGTCTTTTCTGACGGCAATCACGGATATATTAATGTCCATATCATGGGCGAAGGGCTGCGCGAGGACGCTTGCGCCGCAGGCAAAGCGCACGAAAACGCGGTCGCCGCGGCTTACCACGTTGTGGATCGTCACGATGAGGATGCGTTCCTCGTCCTCACCAAAGATAACGCCCGTACCGTTACGGCGGGGCGGCGGGGGGAAATTACTCCTAAATGTTTCCGGGTCGGTCAGCGTCGTTATGCTCACTACGGAGGGGGAAACCAAATCAATCATGTCCGCCAATGTGGCTACCGCGCCCTCGGGGATAATATCAAAGGCATAACGGGCGGTGATGACGGAGTTGTCCGTTGGTTGCTCGGGCGCGGGTTGGTGAACGGTTTCCCGTCCGCGTTGAGTCATCCACGCGGAAGCCGCGCCGAACGCGAAGCCGAAGGTAGCCGTCCCCAATGTGCATATGACGCATACGGTAATGAGGCGCTTTACCCAAGGGACTTTATTTTTCTGCGGGATGGGGTAATAGGAGGGAGGGGGGGCGGGCATCCGCCAAGCCTGCCGATGGACCGGAGCCGGGGGCGACGGCAATTGGATCGAATCCGCCAACTCCAAATCGCGGGCGATTTCCGCTTGGATCTTTTCGATTTCGGTTAAGCCGTAAAGGTCTTCCTTTTGTTGGTCATCATACATGATGAAGCAGTCCCTTCACTACTTGAATATATATAATTATATGTCAATTTTGTTTGTTTTCAAGTAAATCCAACGCCTGTTGTACCCAATCCCCGTCCTCGCCGCCGTATACCATGGGCGCGATACCCGTGCGGTGGATATTTTCCCCGTCCGGCCCCGTCACCAGTAATACCGACGCGCGTACCGCGTATCCGCCCGTTAAAGGAATCGTCACTTGCCCGATGCCCTTGCCGAACGTATCCGCCCCGATGGTGACCACGTTATCCAAATGGTAGGTGAGCGCTTGGATCAACCCTTCCGCCGCGCTGGCGGTCCGTTCGTTTTGCAAGATGATGATGCGGTCGAAGTCAAGGGTCGGCTGCCCGCGTGAACTATGCGTACGTGAAAACAAGGACACCCGCGTAATCTCATGGCCCAGCACGGCGCCGCGCGGCACAAACAGATTGGCGATGCGGCGGAAATCCGAGAGCATCCCCCCGGGGTTATAACGCAAATCCAAGACTAAATTGGGGTATTGGGAGAGGGTATCGACGTTATCAACCACGTAATCGCGTGACCAGCGGGAGATGTTCGGTACCCACAGGTATACCGTTTCGTCGGTGAGCGCGTAAACGGAGGCTTGGCGGCCTACGGTTTCCTCCCGTTCGCGCTGGGCCACATGGGCTTGGGGCGAATATAAATAAGTATACCGGTCTTGGTTAACCTCGCGGATCGCTTCGGTAAAGACCGAAATCATCACCCGATCAAAATCCCTGTGAAAGCCCCTGCGGTTTTCCTCCCGCAAATGCAAGCCGTATAATTCGTCCAGGTCATCGGTAAAGATATAGTTACCCGCGATCAATATGCGGAATATCCAATAATCATAATGCGCCCACGCTACCATCCCGTAACCCAACAGCAACACGAAGAAACCGATTTGAAAAAAACGGTAGCGGCGTTTCAACGAATCCTGCGGCGTACGTCCGAAGTTGAGCGCGCGTTCATGCAGCCGCCTTTGCCGTCGGTTACTTAGGAATTGCAACATAACCATCGCCCGCTTCCCTACGTACATATGTATAAGGTATAATCCCCAACACAATTTACCTTATGCGGAAGGATGTGTAAACCGTTGCCCACGCCCAAGCCCGATAAGTTGATCGCCCAAAACCGTAAAGCCTACCACGATTTTTTTATAGAAGAGGAATTCCAAGCCGGCATATCCTTGGCGGGGACGGAGGTCAAGTCCCTCCGCGCGGGCCGTTGTAACCTAAAGGAGAGCTTCGTCCGCATCGAAGGCGGCTCCGCTTATATCGAAGGGATGCACATCGGCCCATATTCGCACGGCAACGTCTTTAACCTCGACCCGATACGCAAACGCCGGCTGCTCCTTAACCGACATGAAATTAATCGGCTGCACGCCGCCATCACCCGCGAAGGGTATACGATCGTCCCGTTAAAGATATATTTTTCACGCTGTTACGTAAAATTGGACATCGCCATCGCCAAAGGCAAAAAGCTGTACGACAAGCGCGACGCCGCGGCGAAGAAGGACCAGGAACGCGACGCAAGGCAAGCAATGAAAGACAGGAACCGGGAATAGGGGGACGAAACATGGGTAAATTCTTAAAATCGCGTATGATGACCACGATGATACCCTATTTCATTTTGGCGCTGGCGGTAATTATCGCGTGGCACCTGATCGGGTTATGGGGGACGTTCGCGGCGGGGCTCGGGCGTTTTTGGGGGATCATCACGCCGTTTATGTACGGCTTGTTGGTGGCGTATATCCTCAACATGCCGTGCAGCTTCATCCAGCGGATGCTGGAAAAAATCAAAAAACCGTTCATCACCAAGCACAGCCGCGGGTTTGCCGTGCTTATTTTATTTATATTTTTATTGGGGCTGTTCGCGCTGCTGCTTAACCTGGTCATTCCCACGATATACCGCAGCATCCTGCTCTTTATCGCGGAATTCCCCAATTACCAGCAGAGCCTGTTCACTTTTATCGATAGCGTAAACAGTTGGGATTTCCTCGACTTCTTCGGTGATTTCCACATCGATTCCGACGCGATCATCGCTTCCCTTACGGGTATGGTGACGTCCTTCGCCGATAATTTCGACGGCGAAAACGTCGCCGCCATCGCGACGATTATCGGTAATGTATTCGGCTCGCTGTTCTCCACCATGTTCCACGGTATATTGATGATCGTTTCGTCGATCTTCCTGCTCGTCCAGCGCGACGCGATCCTGGGCTTCGTGCGCCGTTTGGTTTCCGCGTTTTCCTCGGAGAAGACGAACGCCTTTATCATGAAATACGCGGGCAAACTCAACTACAATTTCCGCATGTACATCTTTACCCAAACGATCGACGGCATCATCCTCGGTACGCTGATGACGATTGTGCTGGCGATCGCGGGTTCGCCGTATTTCCTCGTGCTGGGGCTTATGCTGGGTATCTTTAATTACATCCCTTACTTTGGTTCCATCGTGGGTACGGCGGTCGCGCTTGTGGTCGTCGCTTTTACCCAAGGGATGGGTATTGCGTTGATTTTGCTGCCCATCATGTTCTTCATCCAGCAAATGGACGGCAATTTCATCCAACCCAAGCTGATGGGCGGCGCGTTTACGCTCAGCCCGCTGCTAATCATCATCAGCGTGACCATCGGCGGCGCGTACGCGGGCATCCTCGGGATGCTTATGGCCATCCCCATCGTGGCGGTACTGAAGGATATCCTGGACGGCATCATGGACTACCGCGAAAAGAAAAAAGAAGCGCAAGCCCGAATACGCAACGAAGCGGAATCCTTAAACACGCCGGATTACTTTAACCCGAACGACTACGATGTGAATCGATATTGACGGCGATATCGATTTTAATGTCGATATTGATCCGCATTACCCGTACAGGTAATTCGTCAGCCACAACGCCGTAATAATCCCCACAAGGTTAGCCAACAACGCGCCGGTCAACGTATGGCGCGTTTTCGTTACCTTTATGTACATAAAATAAATGCTCATCGTGTAAAATACCGTTTCCGTACAGCTCATCATAATCGAAATAAACCGCCCGAGAAATGAATCCGGCCCGTAGCTCTCAAACAAATCCAACAAAAGCCCCGTCGCCGCCGAAGACGACACCAACCGCATCAATGTTAGCGGCACAGCTTCGCTCGGATATCCCAGCGGTTCCGCCACGGGTTTGATCGCCATACTCAACAAATCCAACGCACCCGACGCGCGAAGCATCCCCACCGCCACCATCAGCCCGATAATCGTGGGCGCGATTTGCAATACCGTGGAAAACCCATCCTTCGCGCCGATGACGAAATGGTCGTACACGGGCATCTTTTTGCTGATGGCATACAAAAGTATCCCCGCGAAGGTAAGGGGGACGATGAGGTTGGAAAGGAAGATCATCCAGTTCATTTGCCGAACCGTTCCAATGCCTTGCAAAACGCCACGGCAAAAATCGTCGTAACAATCGTGATGATCAACCCCGGCCCGATGATTTCCGACGGGTTGGCCGAACCGTACTGCGCCCGATACGCCACGACGCTGATGGTAACCAATTGCAAGCTGGACATATTGATCACCATAAACATCCGCATGGTGGGCGTTGCCGTATTGGGTTCGGGATTATCCTTTTGTAAGATTTCCATGGCTTTTAACCCGCTGGGGGTCGCCGCCCAGCCCAGGCCCAATATATTCGCGATAAAATTCGTGGCGATCGGCTCGTGGGCGGGGTGGTTGCGCCCGAGCGCGGGGAATAAATACCGTAACAACGGCTTCGAACGGCGTGATAAAGCGGAAATCAAACCCGCTTTCTGCGCTACGGTCATTAAACCCGTCCACATGGAAAGCACGCCCAGCATGGTAATACACAGCATAATCGCTTCGCGCGCCGAATCGATGGCGGCGTTGGTGAGCGCGGCCATGTTGCCCGTAAACACCGCCACCACGATGGCCAGGAGGATCATCCCGCCCCATAAAAAATTAAGCATATATACCCCTGTTTGACAGTTGTATTTATGCTTATTCGTTAACGCTTTGTATCAGAACCATTAAGGGACGGGGACACGCTTATATGCGGCGCGGCGCGGTTTTCCGGAACGTCAGTACAATAGCGCCCCTTCAATCACTTCTATATATATCTGTACGGCGGCGTCGAACTTTATCTGCCCGTCGGAGAATTCCTTCACCGCGCCGCTGTGTACGGCGTTTTCCATCGCGTCCAGTTCGCGGATGGCGAGTGTGAGCCCCAACTGCATTAATATGGTGCGTATCCTTAGACAATCCGCCAAGAACAGAGCCCTGTCTTCCGGGCTGTTGACCACAAATGCCGGGGTATATTGCGCCAAGGGCCGGTGGAAGTCCTCGGCAAAGCGGGTTAGCGCGTCGTAATAGTCGCTGTTTTCAAAGAAAAACAGCTTAACCAAGCTACGGTCTATGCCGTTTGATTCGGTAAGCTGCGCCAAGTCATAGACTTTATTGCTCATGCAAGTCACCTCGTTTGTCTTGCATTTATTTCACGCGTTAATTATACCATATAAGAATGTACAATAACCACCATTCATATATTGAAAGGGACAGGGGGATACCGGCATGAATGATTTTATATCCGCGGCTCTTGATTGCTTCGGCATCGAAAGCCGTCGCACCGTAAAGGAAAAGGGTTCATACATATGCCATACACCCGCGGGCTTGGTTAAATTGGCGAAGACATACGAAAGCCCGGAGGCCATCCGGCTTGCCCACACCGTGAAGGAACACGCCGCCGTAAAAGGCTTCGTATATACCGACCGTTATATCTTGGGGCCGGAGGGTTTGCCTTACGCGCAATTGGGCGTTGACCGATACGTGGCGTCCCGTATTTCCCACGGACGCGAACTTGATTTGGCATCGCCGCGGGAGGTGTTGGACACCGTTTCGCAAATCGCGCGATTCCATGCCAACGCGCGGGGGTTGGAAGCGGAATGTCCAGCCGCCGTTTCGTGCGAAGGGACATTTACCCGCGGCCGGGACGCGGTACGGCAAGCGGTGAAGCACGTCAACCGCCAAAAGCAACGCTCCGATTTTGATATCCTGTTTATCAAGAACGCGCCCGTATTCGAGGAAAGGATCGACCGCGCCCTTGTCCAATTAGCCGCTTCGCCTTATTTGGACATGTACGCGCAAGCCCTCCGGGGAAATCACGTCACGCACAACGCCCTAAAAGAAGAATACATCCTAATCGCCGACGGCACCCCGTTTTTTACGCATTTTACGGCCGTGAATAAAAATATACAGCTATATGACCTCGCGTCCTTCATACGCCGTTATACGGCTAAGAATAAAAAGGATTCCCTCCCCCTCCCGCGGTTGTTGGAAGCCTACAATAAAAACAGCCCCCTTCCCGACGGGTCGGAGGCCGTTATACGCGCGATGCTTTTTTATCCCGCGCCGTTTGTTAGGATCGTGGAACAATGCTACGCGAAGAAACGCAGTTGGATTCCCGCGGGCTTGCTCAACCGCTTGGAGGAAATCCTAGAAGATTGAAAACGCCGCCACGATGCTTACGACGGTAATCGATACCGTGGAAACCAACTTAAACATCGTATTCATGGACGGGCCGGAGGTATCCTTAAAGGGGTCGCCTACGGTGTCGCCGATAACGGCGGCCTTGTGGCAATCGGAACCCTTGCCGCCCAAATGGCCGCTTTCGATGTATTTTTTGGCGTTATCCCAAGCGCCGCCGGCGTTGTTCATGAACACGGCAAGGACGAAGCCCATGACCGTCGCGCCGCCGATAAAGCCCACGACACCTTCAACGCCCCATATCAAGCCGGTGATGATCGGCAATATTACCGCGGACAGGGTAGGCGCTACCATTTCACGCAAGGCGCCCCGGGTACACAGGTCAACACAGGCTTCGTAGTCGGGGTCGGTGGTGCCTTCCATGATGCCCTTAATTTCACGGAACTGGCGGCGAACCTCTTTTACGATGCTTTGGGCTGCCTTTTGTACCGCGCTCATGGTCAGCGCGGAGAAAATGAAGACCAGCATAACGCCTAAGAAGAGGCCGATAAGCACCGACGGATTGTCTTTGCTTAGGTTTAACCCGGCAAAACTTTCGGGAATCGGAGCGTCCAAGTCCGTGATATAACCGCCGTGATACGCCACATAATTTGTGGCTATTTTAATGTAGGAAACCAACAACGCCAATGAGGTCAACGCGGCGGAACCTACCGCAAAGCCCTTACCCGTAGCGGCGGTGGTGTTGCCCAGCGCGTCCAGCGCATCGGTACGTTCCCGCACTTCGGGGGGCATACCCGTCATTTCGGCGATGCCGCCCGCGTTATCAGCCACGGGTCCGTACGCGTCGGTCGCCAGCGTGATACCCAACGTGGAAAGCATTCCCACGGCGGCCAAGCCGATGCCGAACAAGCCGTGGGTAAACGCGTCAGTCGCGCCGCCCCCGGCAATTTCCGCCGTATAGAAGGCAAATGTACCCATTTGACCACCCGCGGCCAAAAAGCTGCCCACAATGGCCAATACCACAATAATAATCGGGGCAATCGTGGACTTCATACCCAGGGATATCCCGCCGATGATGAGGGTGGCGGCACCCGTTTCGGACGACGCGGCCAAATCCTTGGTGGGTTTGTAATGGGCGGAGGTATAATATTCGGTAAAGTAAGCGATTAACGTACCCGCCAAAACGCCGATAAAAATTGATAAAACCAATCCCCAGCGTCCGTTGAAACCGTCCATAACAAACAAAACAACGGGAATCGATGCCACCGTCGCCAATCCGGCGGCAGTATAAGTACCGGTACGCAAGGTTTTTAACAACTGTGCTTGCGTCGCTTTTTCGCCGGTGCGGATCAGGAACGTACCCGCCACGGAAGCAACCATGCCTATGATGGCGATGGCGATCGGCAAGAACATAGCCGCCCATACCAGCTTTTCGTTGCCGGCAAAAGCGGCGAAACCTAAAGCGATACCCGCGTGCATGGACTTGATATAGCTTTCGTAGAGGTCGGCACCCATACCCGCGACGTCGCCTACGTTGTCGCCTACGTTATCGGCGATGGTAGCGGGATTGCGCGGGTCGTCTTCGGGGATGCCGGCTTCAACCTTACCCACCAAATCCGCGCCCACATCGGCGGCCTTGGTGAAGATACCGCCGCCCACGCGCGCGAACAACGCGAACATGGCGACGCCCACACCGAACATAACCATATTTTCGGCGATTTCACGCGGGCCCAGGTCGAAAATGAAACGCAGAACGAGGAACCAAAGGGAAACGTCCAAAATGGACAACCCGACTACGGTGAAGCTGAGCACCGTACCGGATGCGAACGCTACTTTTAACCCTTGGTTTAAGCTCTCCCCGGCGGCGTTGGCTGTGCGCACGTTGGCTTTGGTGGCGATTTTCATGCCTATGTAGGCAGAAAGCTGGGAGAGGATACCGCCCGTGAGAAACGCAACGGGTATGAACGGCGACACATGGCCCAGGATTGCCAATACGGCCAACGCGGCAATCACGATGACATATACCATCGACACAACCCTTAATTGACGCTTGAGGTACGCGCCCGCGCCTTTCCTGATGGCGGCGGCAATCTTCTGCATAGCCGGCGTTCCTTCGGAAAATTTCATTACCTTTCTGCTTTGCAAATACGCAAAGCAAAGGGCGATTAACGCCCCGCCTAAGCCTAAGGCAAAGGCCAGTTGGAAATTCATACTGCTCATCCCTTTCAGATGATTTTGGCGGGGTTTAACAACTTCTCCCCCAGCATATCATGCGCCTTTAAATAGGCGTTGTCAATAGGTTTGGTAACCTTATTGTAATATTTGCCTGGCGATTTCCGCGCGTTCCTCGGGCGTTGAGAGGTAGGGGGTGCTTTTGAATACAACGCCGTCATTTTCGTAGCGGGGGAGGATGTGCAGGTGATAATGGAAGACGGCTTGCCCGGCGGCTTTGCCGTTGTTTTGCATGATATTTAAACCGTCGGGTTTTAACGTACACGCCATTTTAATGGCGATCCTTTGCGCCAGCGGGAGGATCGCCGCGGCGGTTTCCACGGGCAAATCGTAAAGATTTTCCGCGTGGGCCTTGGGGATGATCAGCACATGGCCCTTCGTGGCGGGGAAGGCGTCCATGATGGCGATCAACATCTCATCATCGTATAAAACGGCAGCCGGGAGTTGCCCCCCGGCTATTTTACAAAAGATACAGTCATCGTTCATACAAATCCCTCCGTTTCCTTACGCGGTTTATTCGGGGATTTTTCCGTCGGCCCAATTCTCAATGAAGCCGATAACCTGTTCGAAGGTGGGGCTGTGGGCGTTGCGCACGTAGAAGCCCGAGGTACTCACACCCAACAGCAACGCTTGCAACGGGGCAAGGCCAAGGCTTAAGCCCAGGCAGAAGCCCGAATTAAAGTTGTCGCCCGCACCGGTGGTAAGTACGGGTTTGGCGCAGTACGGGCCGGATACGTTGTAATATTCGCCGCCCACCACACAGCAAGCCGTATGCACGGGATGCACCACCAGGCAATAAATACCCAGCGCGTTAAACACGGCTTTTGTGGTTTTTTCCAGTACCGCGGGGGATTTATCGGCGTCGTACGCGATACCGTATACATCCGCGATTTCGTAGAGTTCTTTTTCGTTCAGCCCTAACACGGCACGGAACTTTTGCTCGAATTTACCGATCAGGTTCATGGCGTGGCGGATGTCTTCCTTGGTGCGTTTTTCCGGGTCGGCCAGGTCGAAGAAGGCGAGGGGCTTTTCCGCACGGTCCTTCATTAGGGGGAACATTTCCAATATCATGCTTTCCCAAATGCTTGACATGTGGGGCAGCATCGTCCAGTTTTCCATACCCAGCAAATGACATTCGTCCACGATTGCGGCGATGCCTTCCGCGCCGCCCATAGCGTTTTTCATCGCGTCCCAAGTGATTTCCTTAAGCGTGAAATGCTTGCCCAGCATCACTTTGCCGTCCTCAAATTCCGCTGCGTCGGTATGGCCGGGGTTGGCGATGGAATATACGGCCTTCGCCTTTTCCGCCATGGGTTTGAATACGGGGTGGATATCGGGCACGCCCAAATTTCCTACATAGGTCAGTTCCACGCCGTATTCAAGTAAAGCGTTGGACAATATCGGCCCGTTGCCGCCCAGCTTTGTCTGTACGGTCACCATTTCCATGTTGGTGGAAAGCCCCGCCGCGCGGCTGATACGTGCACCCCATTCGGCGATCGTGGGGATGCGGGTGAAGTTGGCGTAATCCTGCCGCTTGTCGACCAAATGCACGATTTCGTCCACGAAGCCGTCGAGGCCGATAACCATGTTCAGCTTAAAGCCCTTCTTCGCTTCCAACGCGGATACCAACGTTTTTAATTCATTTGCTTGGCTCATAAAATTTCCTCCTCTTTTTTATTTCGAATTACAAATTATCGATACTTGCCTCCGCCGAACGGTTGAACAATCCCGCCGCCAGCGGCGCGGGGCGTTCTGGCTTCGACGTAAGGACGATTGTTTGGTTCGTCGCCTCGCTTTTATCGATCGCGTCGGCGATTTCCACCGCGTGCAGGGCAAGCTCCGCGCTTGAACGGTGCGGACGTTCGCGCCGTATCGCCCACGCCATATCCACCACAGCCACGCCGCGGTGCGAATTGAAGCACGCCTCATATTTACCCGAACGCGGCATAACGGACGGGTCCGTATCGGAAAATCCGTGCGTGAAGGGTATCTTAAATTTCTCCATGGAGCCGATGCGCTGGGCGTAGATGTCGTTGCCCCATCCGCCGAAGCAGTTGGGGTCGGGCAGGTAAAGATTCCCCTGCGTACCGAAGATTTCCACCCGGGGGATTTCCGGCCCCATACCTTCGGAGGTCATCACGACGTTGGCGTAACAGCCTTCATGGAACTCGAGCGCGCCCATGCTTACGGACGAACCTTCCAATTTGCGCACGGGCTTCTTGTAATTTTCGTGGCGCGGGTTGGTATGCACGCGGTTAAAATGGCGGGAATAACCCGACACGCGCTTGACCGGCCCCAGTAAACTGATCAATACGTTGTAATAATACCCCGACATATCGTAGTGGATGGTCGTACCCCTCATGCCGAATTTGGGGTTGGCGGGTTCACCGTCGCGCTCGTGCATCCCGTAGCCGCGGTAGCAGAAGGCGTTCGCGAAGAGCGGTACGCCCAGCCAGCCGTCATCCACCAGCTTGCGCGCGGTTTGGTATGCGCTGCCCATATAACAATCGGGTGCCGCGCCGATGCGTAGGTTCTTCGAGGCGGCGAGGTCGTAAAGTTCCTTAGCGGCGGCGAAGCTCGTATCGAGAGCCTTTTCGGAATAGACATGCTTGCCCGCTTTAAGGATTTGCTCGGTTACTTCGTGGTGCGCGAAGCCTTGCGTGGTGTTTAATACGATTTCGATTTCCGGGTCGTTTAGTATTTCCTCATTCGTCATGTCACGGATACCGAACAGCTCCGCCCGGGCCTTGCTTTTTTCCGGCACGATGTCCGAACAACCCACGACCTCCACGATCGAAAACCCGCCGTTAACCAGCGTATTCAAATAGATGTAACTGATGTTGCCGCTGCCGATGAGGGCAACCTTTACTTTTTTCATATAACCCCTCCCATTTCAACTTTGTCTCAAATTGAGACGAAGTTAACTTCGGACTTATTAGGGCCGAAGTTAAATTTTGTCACACAATTTTTAATACATTCCGCATGTAATCGATGCTGATTTTTAAGCTGTCGAAAGCGCAGCCGCGGTGCAAGTCTTGCTCAATGCAATACCATTCGATGCCGATTTCGCGGCAGGCTTCGGCGACGGCGTGCCAGTTGATGTTGCCCTGCCCTACTTCGGCGAAGCGCCACGGGATGTTGCCGATGCCGAAATCATACGAGCGGTCATCCATGGCGTATTCCTTGAAATGCACCACCGTTGAGTTGCGGCCCTTGATGCGGCGCAGCCAATACGCCGGGTCGGCGCCCGCCGCGCTCGCCCAAAAGGTGTCGAGGCAAAATACGACGCCCTCGGGGCAGGTTTCCTCGATGAGGATTTCGTAGCCCGACTTGCCGTTTATCTGCGCGAAATTGCGGAATTCCTGCGCGTGGTTATGGTAGGACAATTTATACCCCGCCGCCGCGAAGGGCTTCGCCTTTTCGTTAAGCCACTTCGCGTACGCCTTGAAGCCTTCCAATGAGCGCATCATGTCGCCGGGCATCGTGCCTACACATATGAGCTTTACGCCCAACGCCTCGGCGCGTTTCATGGCTCCGTCAGGGTCGTTGGGGTCGCCCCAAATATCGCAGACCTGTAAGCCCAGCTCCTCGCGGACGGCCTTATCCTCCTCCGGCGTAAAGCCCGCGCCGCGGCTTAAGCCGTTTTCCAAGCCGTCGAAGCCCAGCTCCTTTAGCTTGCGGTACGCGGCGGTACCCGTTTCCTTGTCGAATACATGGTGCCTGATGCTGAACGGCGCTAATCCGATTGGCATGTGATGCCCTCCTTATGAAATCGTTTATTTACTCGCTTCTTCCATGGCGATTTGTGCCCACCGCCACAGGTTTTGCGGCTTGTACATGACCGTGCTTACGTCTTTTAGGATTAATTCCAACGGGCAGCCGTTGGCTTTGCATATTTGAACGGTTTCCCTGATATCGCCGCGGATCAAATCCTCATCGAAATGCGCGAGGTACGCGGGGTTGGGCTTATGCGAAAACACGTAATCCCCGCCGATTTCCGAAGCACCCCGCTCCTTGCTTGCCCACGGGCTCATCGAAACCTTGCGGACGTTGGGGATGCGGCGCACTTGCTTCATCTTTAAATCCAACGGGTCGCAGCAACCGTAATACAGCAGCCCGAAACGCTCGTACAACGGCATACAAATGTCCACTTCATATTCCCCGAACATCCTCGGCGATACGGTCGAGAACATCTGCGCTAAGCCGAACGTCCAAATCTGCTTCGTCGTCCACGGCGCGTTCCGTTCCTTCGGCAAGTCATCGTTCCACGCGCCCGTGCAATGGATGAGGCTTTGCGGCCCGCATAATAAATCCATACGCTCTAATTGGTCGAACCGCGCCATTTTTATCTCAACCAAACGCGACGCCAAGGCGTGCATCATTTCCGGTTTGTCCGCCAAGGCGAAGCACGCGTTTTCCACGCCCATCATAAAGGATATTTGGTCCCACACATCCAGCGCGATTTCGGCCTCCTTCATGCCTTCCATGCATACGGGCATAATGCTGTCGAATACTTCCTCCGCGAGGGCTTTCCGCCGTGCCGTCTCCGCTCCGTCGTGGATGATTTGCGGGGTTTTTATCCGTTCCACGTCCTCCATGGATGTGATTTGGTTTTCATACGCCTGGGAGGAAACATCGCCGGTTTCGTCCTCTTTTAAGTGATGCACCACCGTTTGTATCCCGTTGCCCGTATCCCATACCGCTTTCGGCACGTAAAAAACCCCGCCGACCACCATGTCCACGGGGAAATGCTTCCATTGATACAATTGTCTCCTAAGTTCCGACTCCCATCCGCGCAGCGCGGGGTCTTCGCATTGCAATTTCAACTCATCGTCAACATGCATTTCGTTCCAGCAGACCTGGTCGATCATCACCATTGCGCGGGTGGGGTTTAAACCGTTTAACCCGCGCCAAAACGCGCGTTTATCGGCTTGGACGGGCAACGCCGCGATTTCGGCTGTTCGTTTCGCCAGTTCGCGGATGATTTTTTTGTCGGTTTCGAACATGTTATGTATAACCCCCCAAACCGCCGTATACAAGCATAGTATGGCACAAGGACGGGGATTATTCAATCAATGTTTATGTTCTTCCGGTGCCTTTAACCCGTCAATCACGATCCCCGTTTTTTGCGCGTAATCCCGCAATGCCGCGTGCAGCGCTTCCTCGGCCAGGCAGGAGCAATGGGCCTTAGCCGCGGGTAAGCCGTCCAGCGCATCCATTACGGCCTTGTTTGAAATCCGCACCGCTTCCTGCAGCGTTTTGCCGCGCACCATTTCGGTCGCGATGCTGGAAGTCGCTACCGCCGCGCCGCAGCCGAAGGTCTTAAAACGCGCGTCGGTAATGACGCCGTCCTCCACTCTGATATAAAACCGCATGATATCGCCACATTTTTCATTGCCGACCGTACCCACGCCGTCGGCGTCCTCGATTTCGCCTACGTTGCGCGGGTTCATGAAATGATCGATCACTTTTTCGCTGTACTCCATTGTTATCCGACATCCTTAAAAAATAATAGATTTCATTAATATCGATTTATATAGATGCGGCGATATAATCGTCGTACAACGGTGACATCGCCCGCAACCGTTCAACCGACGGCACAAGCATCGCCATCAACCGCCCGATATCCGCGTCCGTATTACCGCACCCGAAGGAAAACCGTATCGCCCCGTTCGCCATGGCGTGCGGCAAGCCCATCGCCATCAATACATGCGAAGGCTCAAGGGCACCGCTCGAACACGCCGACCCCGTGGAAGCGCAACAGCCCTGCATATCCAAATGCAACAGCAAGGACTCCCCTTCGATAAACTTAAAGGAGATATTCACGTTGCCGGGCAGCCGTTGCGTGGGGTGGCCGTTGAGCTTTACATGGGGGATTTTACTTGTGATTTGCGCGATGAGTTTATCGCGCAGAGCGGAAACGCGGGGGTTCTCATGCGGCATTTCTTTCATGGTTAGGGAGAGGGCTTCCGCCATGCCTACGATTCCGGCAGCATTTTCCGTACCGGCGCGGCGGCCCCGTTCCTGCGCCCCGCCGTAGATAAGCGGGGAAACGGGCGTCCCCTTACGGATATACAACGCGCCCACACCGTTGGGCCCGCCGAACTTATGCGCGCTCAACGCCAGCATATCCACACCCAGCGCGTTAACATCCACGGGAATGTGCCCCACGGCTTGGATCGCGTCGGTATGGAAGGGGATGTTGTTACGGCGCGTGATTTCGGTTAACGCTGTCAAGGGTTGGATCGTTCCTACTTCGTTGTTAGCCATGATTACGGAAACCAACGCCGTGTCGGGGCGCAGGGCTTCCCGTAAATCATCGGGATTGACCAAACCGTCCGCATCCACGGGCAGATAGGTGACGTCGTAGCCGCGTTTTTCCAATGCGCGGCAAGTGTACAGCACACCATGATGCTCCACCGAGGAAGTAATAACATGCCGTTTTTCGGGCGAAGCCGTCATAACACCGTTTAACGCCCAATTGTCCGCTTCCGTACCCGAACCGGTAAAGAATATTTCATCGGGGCGCGCACCGATTGCGGACGCGACGACGGCACGCGCCTCGTCGATGGCTTGCCGTACCGCCCGCGCGGGGCCGTATACGCTGTTGGGGTTGTGGAATTTCCCTTCCAAAAAGGGCATCATAGCGGCGAGCGCCTTCGGGTGCAAGGGGGTCGTCGCCGCGTTGTCAAGATAGAGCGTGTCCATGGGTCAACCTTCGTAGACGATGACCGAAGCCCGTTCGATGATGACATTCGCCAACGGGCGGTCGTTTGAATCGACCGGTGTCGCCGCGATCGAATTCACGACATCCATGCCCTCCACCACATGGCCGAAGACCGTATGGCCGAAGTTGGGGCCTTGCGGATTAAAGGGGAAGTCCAGCATCGGCCTGCCGCCCACGGCGAGGTAATGCTCCAGCATTTCGCGCAGGTAGATATCGCCGACCTTCAAATGCGGGGAAGTGCCGTCCCAATCCTCCGGCCACATAACGTCGTCCCGGCCTTCCAATAAGCGGTTAAAATCCCTCGTAAAACGCGCGTCCAGGTTGGAATCGTGTACGATGTAGAACTGCGACCCGATGGAATTGGCCTGGTTGGTCTGCGCCATCGCCAACGCCCCGTTAAAATGCCATAAATCATAGTTATGCTCGGGCCCGAAGCCCGTACCCCAAATCGATTCGCCGCCGCGGCCGTCCCCCCGTGAACAGCCGCCCTGTATCATGAAATCCTCGATAACCCGGTGGAAAATCAATCCGTCATAATAACCGTTACGGGCGTGGGTGATGAAGTTCTCGACCGCCACGGGTGCGGCTTTGGGGAAGAGGCGGAGCGTGATATCCCCATGGTTGGTGTGCAGTATTACCAACTCCTCCCCCGCGGTGAGGGGTGTGAGCTGTAATATAACCGGCCGCCGGGCCAGCAGTTCATTCGCGTAAGGCCACGGCGCGATCGCGGGTGGTTGACCGGGCGTGGGTGAAGGGCTGGCCGCCGTTAACGTAACCTGCGGGGATTCCTGCGGTGACACCTGCGCGTTGTTGCATCCTGCCATCGTTAACACTCCTATAAAAATCATGATCATTATTAAATAAAAGCGTTTATTTACCATTGTATGCGCCTCCATAATATCGGACATTCTCCAAAGATTATACCGCAATGTGTTATACTTGGCAAAAAAGGGGTATCCGCATGAAAAAAACAATCAACGTAAACAAGACGGCATCCGTGCCGTATTCGCAAGGCACCATCCATAACGGCACGCTCTACGTTTCCGGCCAGCTTCCCGTCGATCCCGTAACGGGCGAATTATGCACCGGGAACATCACGGAGCAAACGCAAGCGGTAATGAAAAACATCGCCGCCATCGTAGAAGCCGCCGGCGCAAAAATGGAAGACATCCTCAAGTGTACGGTACTGCTTACCGACATGGCCGACTTCGCGCAGATGAACGAAGCATACCTTGCCTACTTCCCCGCCGACCCGCCCGCGCGGATTTGTTATCAGGTTTCCGCGCTGCCCCGCGGGGCGAATATCGAAATCGACGCGATCGTGGCGGTATAATTGTTAAATTAACAAAACATCCCCCCGCAGGGCTGACGTTCATGCGGGGGGATTTGCGTTTGGAGAGGATAGTTTATATCAGCGTACTTTCTGCATACAGGGTATCGGGGCAATAGTCAATGTCGCCTTCCCACAATATAGACCCGTACGCCACTTTAACCCCTAAGAATAACGATATATCAACAAGCGGTTTAAATACTTCTATATTAAGTAAAGGCTTTGCGTTAAAAATACGACGTTCACCGTTGGTGAATAATAACCGCAATTCATAATCGCCTGTAGGTTCGACTTTTTTCACACGCGGTCCCAAGGGCTTGCCGGAAATAAAATTATCCATCATGCGCTTCTCCTATCTCAACGGTTCGATGCGGAAAATAACTTCGCCGTTAACAGCCAATTTCCAATTCGCCGCTAATTCGTCTTCGTGCAGCAAAGTCCATGCTTTTACAAAAGCACTTTGCTTCCGCGGGAATTTACCCGCGATAATTTCACCGTCCAAGCCGAACACAGCTTCAAAATCACCGTAGTACGCATGGAAGTGAGGCATATTATGCTGCCCTGTGTCCTTCCAATTCATTTTTATCAGTATACCCAAGAACATCGATAAAGTTGGCATCACTCCACCTCAAACCTTGCGTTAAAGAACCGCAGCATCGGCGGTTCGTACACGAACTTCAGCCCCGGTATCTTTTCCCTTTCCCCGTACAGCTTGATAATTCCCTCCGCCACTACGTCCATATGCGCGTAGGTGTATACCCTTCTCGGGATTGTCAAGCGTACCGTTTCCAACTTCGGCTTGTGGTTTTCGCCCGTTTCCTTGTTTCGCCCGGCGGAAACCATCCCGCGTTCCATGGCG
Source organism: Defluviitaleaceae bacterium (assembly GCA_009780585.1). Classification (GTDB taxonomy): domain Bacteria; phylum Bacillota; class Clostridia; order Lachnospirales; family WQUN01; genus WQRX01. The sequence continues at coordinate 51,871 of WQZS01000019.1, forward strand.
CGTACGCCGCTTTCGATAAAGAGATGCGCGGCGAGGCTCTGCGCGGGGAGCTGCTCCTGTGAAAGGTGCGGCAGGAAGGCGCGGGCGTCGAGGAAAACCCCATGCCCGCCGATCGGCTTAACCACGGGTACGCCCGCCGCAATGAGCTTGTCACCGAGATATGCCACTTGCTCCACGCGGTGGCGGATATATTCGTAACGGCAGCTTTCCTTGATGCCGATGGCGAAGGCTTCCATGTCGCGCCCCGTCATGCCGCCGTAGGAGGGCATCCCTTCGTAGACGACGACCAATTCCCGCGCGCGGGTAAACAGTTCGTCGTCGTTGGTCGCCAGGAAGCCGCCGATATTCACCAGCCCGTCCTTCTTGCCGCTCATGGTGGCGCCGTCGGTATAGGAGAACATTTCCAGCAGGATTTCGCGGATGGTCTTATCGGCGTAGCCTTCTTCGCGGGTTTTAATGAAGTACGCGTTTTCAATGCAGCGTGTGCAGTCGGAATAGATGGGGATACCGTATTTGGCGCACAGGTTTTTCACGTCACGCATGTTTGCCATGGAAACGGGCTGCCCGCCCGCCATGTTGACCGTTACGGCAAGGCACACGTAGGGGATTTTGTCCGCGCCCACCTCGGTAATCAACGCTTGCAGTTTATCAAGGCAAACGTTCCCCTTAAACGGCAAATCCACCTCGGGGTCATGGGCTTCGTCGATGATCACGTCGCGGAAGGCAGCCCCGTTAGCTTCTTGGTGGAAGCGGGTGGTGGTGAAATACATATTGCCGGGTATATATGTGCCGGGTGTAATCATGATCCGGGAAAGGATATTTTCCGCGCCCCGCCCCTGGTGGGTGGGGACTACGTGCTTAAAGCCGTAATATTCCTTAACGGTGGCCTCGAGGTGCGCCCAGTTGCGCGAACCGGCGTAGGCCTCGTCGCCGATCATCAGCCCCGCCCATTGGCGGTCAGACATGGCGTTGGTGCCGCTGTCGGTCAGCAAATCGATATAACAATCCTCGCTTTTTAATTGGAAAGTGTTGTAACCGGCGGTTTTTATCGCCTCCACGCGCTCCTCACGGGTTAAGATGTTCGGCATTTCCACGACCTTAATGCGGTACGGTTCGGCGGGGTAGGTTTTCATGCAAAGTCCTCCTAAGAATGGTTTATGTATTTTCGTTGTAAAAAAGTATATCACACTATTACTGCGGGACAAACCGCGGGATGGGTATAACGTATCTTAATATGGAAGGCAATATTGTGGGCAGCATTTCGGTTAAAGGGGACTGATATCCGTGAAAAAGGTATGCGCTTTTTTTCTAATCGCGTTTGCAATCATTTTTACGGGGTGTTCAAATAAACGGAACAACGACACAGCCCACACCGATTATGAAGCCCCCCCGGCGGAAGTAATTTCACCTGCCGTATCCCCTCCCCCTTTTATCGAAGATGCGCCGCTTCACGTCCCCCTTTCCGAATGTTTTGAACCGTCAATCCCTTTGGATGCGGCGCTGTATTACATAAATAAAATGAATGACATTCTTGATGAGGATGACGGCGCGATGTGGGGTATGAACTTGCGCGGGCCGTTTATGTTCGTTGACCCGCTTACGCTCCATATCGTAGCCAACCAACCCGACGCGCAGGGTATGCTCGTGCGCCGGGGTGATTTGTACGTGGGTATTTTCCCCGAAGGGCAAAATATCAGCGCATCCGTTGAGGAATTCGGCGGAACGCTTTGGGCATTCATGTTGTGGACGGATGTACACAGGTACGGCGATTGGGCCGTAGGCGTTATGGTTCATAAAAGCCGCCATGTATGGGATGACGCGATTTTTGGCCCGTCCGAAAACAAGGGTGTCCCCGCTGCGGACGATGAAAACGAAAACGACGCGTTAAAATTAATATGGCTTGAAATGGAAATATTATTGTACGCCTTAGCCGCACAAGACGAAGAAACCCGCCGCCAAGCCATCCGCGATGCGGCATCCGTACGTAACGAACGCAGGCACAGAGGGCAACACAACCAAAGTGATGTTGAAATTGAATTGATCGAGGGTACGGCACGATACACCGAAATCGTATTGGCTAACCCCGACCCCGCCGTACGTTTTACCGTGCTTGAAGCACGGGTGGCACAAACCGGCAACAGAGGGCTTGCAACCTATACCATCGGTGCGTTAATGTGCGTGTTACTGGACGAACTCGGTACGGATTGGCGAAGCGGTTTGCGCTTCCCCCATTCCGATTTGGGGAGCCTGCTTTTGGACGCGGCGGGAATAACCACCGTTACCCCTTTCACGGAGCTTTGCTTTGAAAAATACGGTTACAATGAAATCGTAACGCGAATCACACAAAGGGAAGAAAACCGCGCCGCAATAGCGGAATTTGCGTTATACGCCTTTGCAAATTACCCCACACTAACCATGCCCTGCATGGGTGCCATGCACGACGATAATATTAACCCCGAATTTTTACGTATTCCGGATTTGGGTTTTATCATATATGGGGATGTAAACATCCTAAATCTTTCCGGGCGGTTAACGGTAAGCAACGTCCCGATACGCAGGGAAGGCAATCGTTTGTTTCAACTAACGTACGCAATCCCTATCACAAATATCCGGTTTGACGGCAACCGCGCCTTTGGTGACAATTGGGAATTTGTCCCGAATCCCGGTTTTTTCATTGAGGAAATGCCCAACGGAAATTTTCGGGTGCGCCGCTCATAAAGGAATATACTCAATCGCCCCCGCCGTTCCTCCGCGGCACGGGCGATTTTTTATTTAAACTTGACATGCTGTTGTCATATCTTCCATCGTATTATGTCAAAAAATAAATTTCATATTTTATGCACACAAGGAGGTTCACCATGCAAAAGCCCCTAAGGGAAATGGCGGGATTCTTACAAAGAATGCTTCCGCCGCAAATACCCGAGGCATTTGAAATTGACGGCAAGTTCCGCACCATCGCAACCGAGGAAATCATAAGAAAAGGCGTTCCGTCTTTCAAAGATTTTATGTATCAACTGTACAGCCGTTTGATTGCCGAGGGGAGCGCGTTCGACAAGCCCAAAAAGGAGGCCCACGAATTTTCGGACAGCGCGAACATAACCACGTCGTACCCGTTTATCAGCAATATCGCGGTATTGTTATCGAACATGGGCGTACACGGCACGCTAAGCGATAACCGCGACGCGCTGCTGCTTGACGGCATCGAAATGCTTACCGCCGAAAATATCGTGTCCAACGCGAAAATATCCGAAACGGGGAAAGTGGACTGCCTGCGCTTCCTGACGGATTGCGGTATCCGCTTCGAAGGGCTGGACCTAAGCGGAAAAAAGGCAGCGGCCCTTGCGCCTTTGGTGGTCACTTATCCCGAAAACCCCGAAATGCTGACCGGCTTAAAGGTCATGGCGACGGTACAGCGGGATGTAAGCTCAAAGTACGTAAATGATATCCTTCTGCGCTGCGACTACAGGGTATTGGCAAACAGGAAAGCCGAGATTTTACCGTTATTAAAGGATTTGACCGCCCCCCTGCCCGCGGATGTGCAGGCGTTTATACTCAAGCTCCATACGGACTACATGGGCCTCGGGTACAAATGCGACACCTATGTAGGCAGCAGCACCCGCTTTGAATATTTTTGCCGAAGCAAGGAGCTTTGGCGGTTTAATCTGTCCCTAAATAACGGCCACAATATCACCATAAAGGCAAACAATACGGAAAAATACCCCGATATTATAAAAAAATTGCCCGCGTGGCTGCAAGCCAAAATCGAAAAGGGATACGGCTGCGGAAAGAAAATGGGGTTAACCGATTCCTGCGACGGCGGTTGCCGCGGCTACCGCATCCCGTTGAACGAATCCTTCATGGATATCAGCGAAGCCGTAAAAGCATGGCTTGAAAAAGAGGTATCCTGCATACAAAATAAATGACAATCATGGGTTAACAAAAAGGAGCCGCCTTTTTTACGGGCGAGCTCCTTTATTTTTATTACGCGTTTTTTTATTCCGCCGTGTACACCATCAACGCCATATGCCTGGCCCGCTTTACGCTTTGGGTCATGGCGCGTTGGTGTTTGGCGCAGTTGCCGGATACGCGGCGGGGCAGGATCTTGCCGCGTTCGGACGTAAACTTGCGCAGCTTGCCGATATCCTTGTAATCGATGACGGTAATCTTGTCCACACAGTATTGGCAGACGCGCTTTTTGCGCCGTCCGCGTCTTTTTTGCATCATATATATTCCTCCTTCATATAACGGTTAGAATGGCAAATCGTCGTCGTCAATGCTTTGGGTGATGGCCGAAAAGCCTTCCGGCTCGTAGTTCGAAGGCGCGGACGGGGGCGCGTTATAATCGCCGCCGCCAAATCCGCCGCCCTCCTTGGACATACGCGTTTCGTACGCGGCTTTGCTTTCGGCGAATTGCGCTTCTTCAACGACCACGTCGGTAAACCACTTGCGTTGGCCGTTCGCATCGTCGAAGGAACGCACTTGCAAACTGCCGCATACGCATATTTGCATACCCCGTTTGAGGTAACGCTCGGCGAATTCGGCCACCTTACGGAAGCATACGCAATTGATAAAGTCCGCGTCGGGTTCGCCTTCCTTTTTAAAGCGCCTGTTGACGGCCAAGGTGTACTTGGCCACGCATACCGGTTCGGCGGCTTGTGAATAGCGGATTTCGGGGTCTTTGGTTAAGCGCCCCATCAGGATAACCTTATTCATCCTGCGCCTCCGCTTCCTCTTGCCCTTCGGGCGCGTCGGCGGGCGTTTCTTCCTCGGCGCTTTCCGCAACCGCCGGTTCGTCCGCTTCGGCGGGTTCTTCCGTGACAGCGGGTTCCGCTACGGCAGGTTCTTCCGCTTCAACGGGTTCCTCAACGGCGGCGGGTTCCTCCGCGGGCGCGGGGACCGGTTCGTCTTCTTCGGATACGGCGGGCGGGGCGGCGATTACACTTGCCTCCACCTCGTCCTTACGCACCGTAAGGAAACGCAGGACGTTTTCGATCAACCGCACGCGGCTTTCGATTTCCTTCGGGGCGGCGGGCGGCGCCGTGTAGGTGATGAAGGTATACATACCCTCGGTCTGCTTTTCGATGGGGTAGGCCAACCGCCTGCGGCCCCATTCGTCGATCTTGTCGATCGTACCGCCGAAGCGTTCGATCAGGGCCTTCACCTTGTCCATTTCCACGGTGAAGCCGTCTTCGGGCAAATCCACACGAACGATTACGCCCATTTCATACTTGATCATCGTTTGTTGCACCTCCTTTTGGTCTTTGGCACGGGTCTTTCCCCGCGCAAGGATTTCCCGCGCACCGCGCGGGCTACGCATCATAACACGCCTTGTACATTATGTAAATATCCCATCCTTTTTCACCCTTTTCATTTTCCCACATAGTATACGACATGCCTTAACATAAATATGGGAGATGAGGGCTGTGTATAAATACCGCATCCGAGGAGGAAATCGGATACGCGGCGCGCTTGGCGTGTGCGGGGGAAAGAACGCCGCGCTCCCGATACTCGCCGCGACCGTATTGTCCGAAGGCGAAAGCGTGATCCACAACTGTCCCCGTATCGCGGACATAGACGTTTCCATGGAAATACTGCGGCATTTGGGCTGCCGCGTGGATTTTACGGAAAATACCCTGACCGTCAACGCGCACGGAGCCAACGTAAGCGCCATCCCTTCCCATCTGGCGTGCAAGATGCGTTCGTCCATATTATTTATGGGGGCGCTGTTGGGGCGTTTGCGTGAGGTTAGGGTATGCAGCCCGGGCGGCTGCAACATCGGGTCGCGCCCCATTGATCTGCACTTAAAAGGATTGCAAGCCATGGGGGCGGCCATCGAGGACGACGGCACTTTCATGCACGCGAAGGCAAGTACGCTCAAAGGCAAGCCGATATCCTTGCGGGAAGCCAGCGTGGGTGCGACGGAAAACCTGATGCTCGCCGCCGTTTTGGCCGATGGCGAAACCATCCTCACCAACGCCGCCCGCGAACCGGAAATCATGGACCTCGCGCGTTTCCTTAATTCGATGGGCGCGATTGTCCGCGGCGCGGGGACATCCACCGTCCGCGTCACGGGCGTTAAAAAGCTCCACGGGGCCACGCACCGCATTATGCCCGACCGCATCGTTACCGGCACGTATCTGATGGCGGCGGCCATGAATGTCGGTGATATTTTATTAAGCGGCGTAAACCCGCACGACGTAAAGATTGTGTTGGCTTATTTACGCGCCATGGGCTGTATTATCGACGAGAAGCCCGCTTCCCTGCGTTTGCGCGCGCCCCGTGTGCTTTCCGCTTTACCTTATTTGCTGACCGAAGCGCACCCCGGCTTCCCTACCGACATGCAAGCGCCTTTTGTTGCCGCGCTGTCCGGCGCGAAGGGTACCAGCGTAATCGAGGAACGCATTTTTGAATCCCGTGCCGCGCACGCCGCCGAGCTTGTCCGCATGGGCGCGAACATTACGATGGCAGCCGATGAAAGCGTTTTCGTCATTAAGGGGCGGCCCCGTTTGCACGGCGCGGTTGTGGAGTCCAAGGATTTGCGCGGAGGCGCGGCGTTGATTCTTGCGGGATTGGCTGCGGAGGGGGAGACGGTTGTGCTGGATAAGGGGTATGTCGCACGGGGGTATGAGGGGTTGCCGGAGGCGTTGCGGAGTGTTGGGGGGGAAGTTTGGGTGGAATAGTTCCGTGGGGCGGAGGCGGGCGGATGTTCCAACGCCGCGCTGAACGCAATCGGGCGATGAACGGCTCCGTCCGCGAAGTGGTTGCATCGGTTGCAAGCACCCGATGCCAACCACGTAACGCGCCTGTTCGCCGTTAATCGTCCGATTGCGTAGGCGCTGCTTATGGAACATTCGCCCGCCCCCGCCCCACTGGTGTCCGGTGTGTTGGCATCCCGGTTTTTTGTATATCCGTTTTAAACTTTTGCTCGCCGCGAGCAAAGGTTTTATTTTTTTGATATAATAATGGAAGATAATCAATCAAGGTGGTGTAACGATTTATGAGGAAACAAAAAATCTATATCGAAACGACTTTGTTCAACTTTTATTTTGACAAAGACAGGGAAGCCCATGCCGCTACCGTAAAACTTTTCAATGAGATTGCGGCGGGGAAGTATGAAGCGTTTACTTCAACCTATGTGACCGATGAATTGGAAAACGCTTCGAAAGAAAAAAGTGAAAAAATGCTTGGGTTGATTACGCAATACGACATTTCCGTTCTTGCACCCAACGATGATATAGTGAAGATAGCCAACCTTTATACCAACGAGGGAATAATACCTAAAAAATATTTCACCGATGGCTTGCATATCGCCATCGCAACGGTGAACGATTTGGATATGATAATCAGTATGAACTTTCAACATATCGTCAAACGCAAAACAAAAATCGGAACAGGAAACATTAACGCATTGAACGGCTACCGTGCTGTGGAAATCTATTCGCCGATGGAGGTGGTTGAAGATGAAAACGATTAGCAAAATTGAGCAAGAAGTTAATCAAATCCGTCTTGCGATTTATGAAAAAATAAAAGACATGACCCCCGCGCAAGTTACAGAATATTATCGCAAGAGCGGTGAAGCTACCGCAAAAAAATACGGCTTCAAAATAATCGCAAACGCGAAAGAAAGAACAATATAATAATAGAAGGTAATCAACCAAGGTGGTTGAAGATGAAAACGATTAGCAAAATTGAGCAAGAGGTCGATCAAATCCGCCTTGCGATATATGAGGAAATAAAGGACATGACCCAAGCACAAAGAGCGGAGTATTATCGCAAGAGCGGTGAAGCTACCGCAAAAAAATACGGCTTCAAAATAATCGCAAACGCAAAAGAAAAAACAATATAATTTGGGAATGAATAAACAGCAAGAAGCCGGTTGTTTAGATACACCACGCCGTCGCGGGCAAAAGTTAACTTGTCCCCTAGTAGGGGACAAGTTGCCGGAAGAAAAAGAAGTTACTTTTGGGCGTTAACTTCTGACCTAGTAGGTCAGAAGTTAACGGAAGAAGCGTATGAAACCACTTGCCGCCATTTTCGGCGGTTATTTATTTTTCCGTTTGGTAATGATTATCGCGGCAATTACCCCGCTTACAGCGAGAACGCCTAACAATATCCACAACCATAACAAATCGTTGCCGTTGGTTGGTTCGGGTTGGGGTGCGGGGGGTGATTGGGGGGTGGTGGTTGGCGCAGGCGCAGGAGTTGCGTCGGGAGTTGGCTCGGGTTCGGGGGACGGCTCGGGGGTTGGCGTTGGGTCGGGTTCGGGTGACGGTTCGGGGGTTGGCTCGGGTTCGGGTGCCGCTACGGTAAGGGCTACGGTATTTGCGGCGGTATTCGATGAAACGGTAACGCTTTGCTCCAGCACGGGGTTGTTGTTGTCGTAGTCGGCTTGCGTTAGGTAAACCCGCAGGGTGTGCGCCCCTATGGGTGCGTTGGCAAAGGTGAAATACCCGTCATCATCGGTAGCGGTAACGAGGGGGTCGGAAAACAACGCCACGATGACGTTCGCCATGGGTGTACCGTCGTCGTACGTCAACCGCCCGCCGAAGGACGCGGTTACGATGGGGGCGGGGGTGGG
>WQZS01000020.1 GCA_009780585.1 Defluviitaleaceae bacterium
ATCGTATAAAGCCACGGCAAGCGTTGAGTTGCCCTCCGGCATTGCTCTGATTATGCCGCTTCAATAGTTTCACCATTAATTTGTGAGATTATTCCATTTACACACTTGCTGCGACACTCCCCTAAACTGCATTTTTATTTGCGTTCTTTTCATGACTTTATGAGCAAGTATGGATTTTTAAAGCGTTTATTATGTGTATAATAAATTCTTTATCTTTTTGTTTTAATCCTAATATAAGACCGTTTAAAAAAGTGTCGATATTCGTTTCTTCCTTCACCAACGGCATATCGCTATTAAGGAGGTAGTTAATATCCACATCTAACGCATTTGCTGTATTTATAAGGGTTTGCAAACTTGCCGTCATTAGGTTGTTTTCTAATTTGGCTACAGCGTTTTCGGATATATTAATTTTTTCCGCCAACCCCGCTTGGGTTAAACCCGTGATTTTTCGAGCTTCTTTTATCCGCTTGGCGATAATTGGATAATCTAACTTATATTTATGCTCCATACACAACCACTCCTATAAATATAATATAGGGTTGGTTATGGCTATTTAATTGAGTTAAAGTCAATTTGAATATTGACTTATACTCTATTTTAATATACACTGACACAAAAACCTTGCTGCGGTGGATATCGTCGGCACATGCGGCACACTTATAATTAAAAAGGGGGTTAAATTTTTGTGCAAACGCAATTAAGCACTATAACAAAACATGATTCTAAAAAATGGTTGGATAAAACGGGTGGTATTGCAAGGTTGGAGGGTTAAATAATTACAATGAAAAAGATTATATTGTTATTTTTTGTTATCGTCTTTTTCGCTGTCATATTTATTACCGCATGTGGCAGCGGCACGACAGCACAAGAAACGCTTGCGCCCACTACACCGCCGACTATTGCAATTCCTACACCTACGGCAACACCTCCCGCAACAACACCCACACCGCTTCCACCCGATGCAACACCTACGCCAACCCCAGCGACACCAACACCCGAACCGCCACCGGTTTTTGTCGGAGAAATTAATACAGAGGCAATAACAATAGCGGCGGGATTAACAATGGCAGCAATAACGCAAGACGGTGTTTTGTGGGCGTGGGGTAGTAACCATTCATACCAAGTCGGCGATAGCACAACAATTGACCGCCACAGACCTATCCGCATTATGGATAATGTGGCTGCTGTTTCGGCCGGTTGGGCGCATATAATGGCAATCACACAAGACGGCGTTTTGTGGGCGTGGGGTAACAATAATACGGGTCAACAAGGCATCCTCCGAATAGGGGAATATAGAGGTCATTATAACCCTCTCCGCGTTATGGACAATGTGGTTACCGTTTCGGCTGGTGACTGGCACACAATGGTTATCAAACAAAACGGTGCTTTGTGGGCGTGGGGTGATAACAGCTTTGGTCAGTTAGGCACAACAACACCCACTCGTGACCATTATCACATTATGGATAACGTAGCCGCCGTTTCTGCTGGCGGAGCTCACACTATGGCAATCACGCAAGACGGCGTTTTGTGGGCATGGGGTGCAAATTTTTTTGGACAACTCGGTGACGGTACAAGCACAATAATAGGCAACCGCGACCCTATCCGCATTATGGATAATGTAATTACTGTTTCAGCCAGCATAAATAACACAATGGCAATCACGCAAGACGGCGTTTTGTGGTCGTGGGGTTATAATGAAAGGGGTCAAGTCGGTGACGGCACAACAACAGACCGCCACAGCCCTATCCGTATAATGAACAATGTGGCCGCCGTTTCGTCGGGACTTAGCCCAATGGCAATCACGCAAGACGGTGTTTTGTGGACGTGGGGTTATAATGAATGGGGTCAAGTCGGTGACGGTACAACAACAAATCGTAGCAACCCCGTCCGCATTATGGACGGCATGATGTTGCCGTAGTATGTCATTCCGAAAATACGGAACGGTTATCAAGGCTTGTAATTAATTTGGAAAATTTATCAAAATATTCGAACGTAATAAAAAAGAGTTTTTAAATGTAAGCTCTTTTTTGTTGTAAACTGTCCACTTTATTTTAACAGTATCAAATAATACGAAGCCACATACGATGCCGCATAGTTTGACTAACCCCCATTCTGTGTTATACTCGCTTCTCAAATAACCCACGCGATGGTGACGGCTGCTCCGGCCTTGCCTTGGCGTGCGGAGTTCATACATGCGCGGTTAATTGCGCATACTATTCTATGAGGAGGCAATTTGTCATGATCAGCAAAAAGGAAATCATCGCCAAGCATGGCCGGGCGGAGAACGACACCGGCTCACCCGAGGTACAAGTGGCGCTTTTGACCGCCCGCATCAATCACCTCACCGAACACCTGCGTGAACACAAGAAGGACTTCCATTCCCGCCGTGGGCTGCTTAAATTAGTAGGCCAACGCCGCGGGCTTTTGGATTATATCCGCAGGCAGGACATCGTAAAGTATCGCGCACTCATCGGCGAGCTTGGCTTGAGAAAGTAGGAAACGGATGATAAAAACGTATACGATGGAACTGGGCGGAAGAACGCTCAAGTGTGAAATTGGCAAAGTAGCCGAACTTGCCGGCGGCGCGGCGATGATGACCTACGGCGAAACGGTGGTGCTGGTAACGGCCACCACATCGGACAAGCCCAGGCAAGGCATCGATTGGTTCCCGCTTTCCTGCGACTTTGAGGAACGGCTGTACGCCGTGGGTAAGATACCCGGCAATTGGTTCAGGCGCGAAGGGCGTCCCATGGAACGGGCGATTTTAGCCTCACGGCTGATTGACCGGCCTATCCGCCCCCTCTTCCCCGACGACTACCGCAATGATGTGGGTGTTGTCGCAACAGTGCTTTCGGTTGACCAGGACGCTTCGGCGGAAATCGCGGCGATGATCGGTTCGTCAATCGCGCTTTGTATCTCCGACATCCCCTTCGACGGGCCGACGGCAGCCGTCAATATCGGCTTGGTGGACGGGCAATTGGTCGTTAACCCCAACGCGGAGCAGCGCGAAGCGAGTAAACTCACGCTGACCGTTTCTTCAACCCGCGACAAGGTTATGATGATCGAAGCCGGCGCGGACGAAGTGGACGAACAAACCATGTTCGACGCCATCATGCTGGCGCACGAGGAAAATAAGAAGATCATCGCTTTCATTGACGGAATCGTCAGCGAACACGCTAAACCCAAGCGCGAATACGAAAAGCATATAATCCCCGAAGGGCTGCACCAAGCGGTCAAGAACTATATTACCGATGCCCGTATGGAGGAAGCCGTCTTCCAAGACCAAAAGCAAATCCGTGACGAAAAGGTGCGCGCGCTGACCGACGAATGTACCGCCGCGCTGATTCCTACCTTCGCGGAGGACGTCGCCGAGGAATACACCGCCAAAATAGGCGGCGCGATTTACAAATTCGAGAAGGAAACCGTACGCCGCATGATCTTCCGTGACCACAAGCGTCCCGACGGGCGTAAGCTGGGCGACATCCGCAGGTTGGAATCCCATGTGGATATCTTGCCGCGTACCCACGGTTCGGCGATATTCAGCCGCGGGCAAACGCAAGTGTTGACGGTCACGACGCTCGGTTCCAGCGGCGACACCCAACGCCTTGACGGCTTGGACGAAGCCGAAGAAGACAAGCGTTACATGCACCATTACAACTTCCCCAGCTATTCGGTGGGCGAAACGCGCCCATCCCGCGGGCCCGGACGACGCGAAATCGGCCACGGCGCGTTGGCGGAACGCGCGCTCCTGCCCGTACTCCCCAGTGAAGACGACTTCCCGTATGTAATCCGCCTCGTTTCCGAAGTGGTGAGCTCCAACGGTTCGACTTCGCAGGCGGCGGTTTGCGGTTCGACCTTGTCGCTGATGGCGGCTGGCGTACCGATCAAACGGCCCGTCGCGGGTATTTCCGTGGGTCTTGTAACAGGCGAAACCGAAGACGACTTCGTATTATTAACCGATATCCAAGGGCTGGAAGACTTTTTCGGCGACATGGACTTTAAAGTGGCGGGTACTTCCGAAGGCATCACCGCCATTCAAATGGACATCAAGATCAACGGTCTTACCCCGGAAATCATCCGCGCTTCCCTGGAGCAAACCAAAGGTGCGCGGATGCGGATTTTGGAAGAATCCATGCTTCCGGTTATAGCCGAACCGAGGCCGGAAATCAGCCCCCACGCACCCAAGATCGCGATTATCCGCATCAACGTGGAGCAAATCGGCGAGGTTATCGGGCCGCGCGGTAAAGTGATCCACCGCATCATCGACGAAACCGGCGTAGACAAGATCGACACCGAGGACGACGGACGTATTTTCATCGTCAGTAAAGACCAGGAAAAGATCAACCATGCCGTGGATATCATCAAAGCCATCGTCAACCCGCCCGAAGTGGGCAAGCATTACACCGGCAAGGTAACGCGTTTAATGTCGTTCGGCGCGTTCGTGGAGATCGCTCCCGAAAAAGAAGGGCTTGTGCATATTTCACAACTCGCCGTTGAACGTGTAGAAAAAGTAGAGGATGTCGTAGCCGTAGGCGACGTGATTACGGTCAAGGTTACCGAGCTCGACGACCAAGGGCGTATCAACCTGTCCCGCAAAGCGGTGCTCGCGCCGGAATTGGGCGACGGTATCGTAAAGCGTCCGCCACCGAGGCCCCGTGAAGGAGGCGGAGGAGGATTCCGTTCCTCTTCGAGGACGACGGGCGGCGGTGGTGACAGACGGCACGGCGGCGGAGACCGCTCTTCGGCACCGGGAGGCGGAGGACGCAGGTGAAAAAATCAAATAAATCAAACGGGGGGGGCAATGCCCCCCTTTCCATTAAAGCCCATACCCTGCCCGGCGGCTTGCGCGTGGTAACGGAGGCGATTCCCTTCGTACGCTCGGTCAGCTTCGGTATATGGGTACGTAACGGTTCGCGCAACGAAAGCGCGCGCCAAAACGGTATGTCCCACTTCATCGAGCATATGCTGTTTAAAGGGACGGGAAAACGCACCGCCACCGAAATAGCCGAAACGATGGACGCTGTCGGCGGACAGCTTAATGCGTTTACTTCCAAGGAATATACCTGTTATTTCGCGCGGACGCTGGATACCCATTTCGATGTGGCATTGGATGTGCTGACGGATATGTTCTTCAATTCGAAGTTCGACGAAGCGGAAATCGAAAAGGAACGGAACGTCATCCTGGAAGAAATCAACATGTACGAAGACACGCCAAGCGATTTGGCCGTGGATTTGTTGCAATACCATACCTTTCAAAAAAACCCGCTGGGTAAATCAATATTGGGTGAACCGAACACGATCACCAAATTCAAGCGGGACAGTTTTATGAAATATATGGGGGCTAATTACCTGCCGCACAACACAGTCATCGCCATAGCCGGCAATATCGATGAACAAGCGGTGTTGGACAAGATTTCCGCTGCGTTTGCCGATTTTAAGGGCGGGGCAAAGCCGAAGAAGGTATCCCCTACCCTGTACGCACCCGGTTTCAGCCTGCGCGAAAAGGATATCGAGCAGGTACATTTGGCGCTGGGTTTCCCCGGGTTACGGTGGACGCCCTCGGAAGAATACTACGCGCTTGCGGCGGTCAACACGATTTTCGGCGGCGGCATGAGTTCGCGTTTGTTCCAAAAATTACGTGAGGAACGCGGGCTGGTATATTCCGTGTATTCCCATAATATCGGGTACGCGGATACGGGCATTTTTATGATTTACGCGGCGTTAAACCCCGCGCATTTGTACGACGCGCTGGGATTGATCACCGAAGAGGTGCGCCGCATGTTTACCGACCGCGTTACCGAAGGGCAATTGGCCAAAACGCGGGAACAATTGAAAAGTACGACATTGTTAAGCCTGGAAAGTACGGGCAGCCGCATGAACTCCATCGGGGCAAACCTCCTGATGCTGGACAGAGTAAGCACCCCCGACGAAACCGTAGCTAAGATCGACGCGATCACGTTGGACAGCTTGTACGCGGTATGCGAGCGTGTATTTAAGCTCGACGAAATGAGCCTTTCGCTGGTGGGGCGCGGCGTGGATGAATTGGACGGGGAAAAGCTGCTTAATAAATAGCGTAAATGGGTTGATACCGTGGCGGCATTTTTATGTAAACGAACCAAAGACGCGCAAGACCTTCCCCTGCCCGCCCGACAATCGCCACAAGCGGCGGGAATGGATTTGCACGCTAATGTGCATGAAGAAACCGTCATAAAAAAAGGGGCGCGGGTCTTAATCCCTACCGGAATTAAGATCGCGCTCCCTTATGGATATGAAGCACAGGTCAGGCCGCGCAGCGGTTTGGCCTTTCGTTTTGGCATAACGGTATTAAATACCCCGGGTACGGTGGACGCGGATTACCGCGGGGAGTTATGCGTATTATTAATCAATTTGGGGGATGAAGACTACATAGTGAAGCGTGGGGACAGGATCGCGCAGTTGGTAATCGCGCGGGTGGAAATGGACAACCTCGTAGAAACCGACGAACTGCCGGAAAGCATACGAGGCGACGGCGGATATGGAAGTACGGGATAAATTACACGTTGACTTTCTTTGCCATTTGGTCGGGGTTGGTGGCGTGGCTGACGGCGGCTTCGCTCGTAATCAAGCCCTTTTGGTACAGCATATTAATATAAGCGTCCATACTGATCATCCCCTCGCCCGAAGAGGTTTGGATGGTATTGTCGATTTGGTGGGTCTTGGATTCGCGTATGAGGTTGCGGATTGCGCTGTTGACGTGCATGATTTCGAAAGCGGGTACGGATCCGCCCGTTTTGCCGGGTATTAGCCGTTGGGTGACCACGATGCTTAATAACATGGAAAGCTGTACCCTTATTTGCTGTTGCTGCCCCGGGGGGAAAACATCCACGATGCGGTCGATGGTATTGACCGCGCCGACCGTGTGCAGGGTGGAAATAATAAGGTGACCCGTTTCGGCCGCCGTCATAGCGGTTTGAATGGTTTCGTGGTCGCGCATTTCGCCCAGGAGGACGATGTCCGGAGCTTGGCGCAAACAGGCGCGCAGAGCCGTCAAATAGGATTCCGTATCCAGCGATACCTCGCGTTGGGTGATCAGGCTTTGTATATCTTTGTGCAGGTATTCGATGGGGTCTTCCAGCGTGATGATGTGGTTGCGCTTGTTTTTGTTGATTTCGTCGATGATACAGGCGAGCGTTGTGGTTTTTCCGCTGCCCGCGGGGCCTGTTACGAGGGCGATCCCGTGCTTTTGCGAGGCGATTTTCATTACCCCTTCGGGTATACCCAGCTTTTTATAATCGGGTAACTCAAACAAAACGACGCGGATTACCGCCGCTACCGTCCCCCGCTGACGCAACGCGCTTACACGAAAACGCGCCAACTCCGGTACCGCCATGGAAAAATCGTCGTCGCCGGTCCGCTCAAACTTGGTTACATCCCTGCGCCCCAGCACATACAGGCTTTTTATCAAACTTTCCGATTCCTCGGCGTTGATTCTGTCACCCTTGGAAACGATCAAGCCGTTAACTTTAAACGTTATGTTGCGGCCCGCGCCGATAAAAATATCGGAAGCCCCGCATTCCACTGCCATTTGCAACCAATCTTTTACTTCCTTCATTTTTCACCCAACTTCATATAAGTATGACTACCAATTACCCTGCCATATGTTCCATGGGTCGCCGTCGAAGAGGATCAGCGTTTCGTCCCGCTCCCATCCTCCGGTATCCCGCATTTGCCACGTCAAGATGCTTAGGGAATCATCGTTCACGCCCAGCACAACATGCAGTTCCATTTTGTCTGAAATCCTGCAAACGAAGGACAGCGTTTCCAGCCACAAATCCCAATCCCAGTCGGAATTGATCGGTACGCCGCGTACCATATCGGGGATTTCCTCCGACGCCAGCAACTCCGCGAGGATCAATTCTGCCAGCGTATCCGCTTCGTAATATTGCTGTACCAGCCTTGCCTCCACGTCCGCCAATGCTTTATCGGTAATCGCCGAGGCGTAAGTAATGACCGCGAATATCGTCAAGCACAAAACCGCGAACACCAATACGATGGATGCGCTCCCGATGCCGATACCCTTCTTCATCGCTTATCCCCCCTTGCGGCGACCGTCAAGCGGTAAAGCTCATCCCCGCTTATACGGCTGACAACAATTTCCGCACGGGTCAATGACGGCGCGGGGTTATCAAGCGTCGTAATCTGTAAAACAAAGTAAGCCCCGTCTGTATCGCTTACATTCCAATTGCTGTCGTAATATATTACCCCGTCAACGCCACCTGACGCTTTATAGCTTTCCGCGGCGTTCCCCGCCACGCGGATAGCGTAATTAACCTCCAGCGTACGTTTGCTCATTAAATACGATTCCACGAAAATGCTTACGCATACCGCCGAGCAAACGGCGAAGATTAAAATGACCACCAATTGCTCGATTAAAAATAAATTGGAGCGTGAATGTCCGTTCATTCAAACGACCCCCTCACGAATTCGCTTCCGCTGCGAGGGTAGATGAGGACGCTGCCTAAGCCCGCCGTCACCCTGATCATCCCGTTTCCCGTTTGGGCAAAGGACAGGGACGGCGCTTCGAGAATCGGCGTACCGTTTTCCGGCAGCATTTCCAAGCCGTATTCGCTGAAAAGCTCGTAAATCCAGCCCTCGTATACATATATCCGCGTTACATACTTGGTGTCGCCATACACTTGAAATAAAAGTAACGCGGGGATTTCTTCAAAGTCACCCACGGAAATCATGTCGATCTTGTCGTTGTTCTTTATTTTCGACCATATATAGGAAAGGGAGGTGCGTTCCTCATGTCCGCTCTGGGACATCTCGTTCATACGCTGATAAAAGCTCGCGCCCAGCATCAACGTCATTAACACCGCGATGGCAAAAGCGGTGAAAAGCAAAACGGAAAAAACCGCTTCGGTTTTTAGGGACGATTTCCGATTTGACATAAATAATCATGTCCCCCCTTCATCGGTTAAGCGTGACGACCGTAATATCGGGTAATATATTGGAGGCGATGATCGTATAGTGGACGGCGTACCGTGTGCGGTCGATATAAATCCCGTAATTTTGAATGATATAGGACAGGGTTTCGGGATACTGCCCCGAAGTGGCATAGCAATGGACCGCCGCCCGCAAGATGCTTTCCTCCAGGAACCGCGCGCCCTCCGCACGGCTTGACTCATCCGCTTGGCGCATACCGAAGGCGACCGCCAATATAACCGCCATCGTCAATAAAATGGGGGCGGCGGCGGAAAACAACATTTGCAAGGTATTCCTTTTAAATGTCCTGATCTTCATGGCCTTTACCCGATAGCCGTCATAATGCCCATCATCGGCAACATGACGGATAATAAAATAACCCCGATGATGGCCGTGGTGATGACCACCAATGTGGGTTCGATCCGCGCGACGATGTGATTGATTTCGTCCTGGGCTTCCCGTTCGCTCCGCTTGGCGATGTCTGACATTACCGCATCCGACATACCGCTTCGCTCCCCGATAGCCAGTACCCTGGAATCGCGGGCGGAAATAATGCCCGAATCACGCAACGCCGTTGAAAGGGCAGTACCTTTAATGATCAATTGCACGCACTTTTCCTGCTGTTCCTTCACGGCTTTAACGTCACCGCTGATGGAAACAGCCATTTCCAACGCTTTTTCCATATCCAACCCGCTTGCCATCCCGAGCGTTACGCCCGATACGAAATGCGCTGAAGCGACTTTCCTGAATATCCCCTTGTTGCCCATCCGATTGTTAAACGCCTTGGTAATACCCTCACGCAGTTCGGGGATCACCCAAAGCAGGAACGCGATCACGAAAAGCACGCCGAAAACCAACGCGATCCCCGCCGATACACCCTTTAGCCAGTTACCGAACTGCATAAAACGGACGGCCATGGGGGACATTTGCGTCCCCAACCTACTGAAAGTGGCGTTAAATATCGGCAATACCTGCACGACCAGGATAAGTACGACCGCGATCATCATGGCCAGCAAAATGGCCGGGTACAGCGTCGCGTTCCTAACGGCCGACGCCAAGCGGTCCTTCCTGTCGTAATGCTCGGAAAGGGAGGTTAACGTTTCGGGTAAGCGGCCTGTTTTCTCGCCGATGTCCACCATCGTAACCATATAAGAAGGGAAGCAACCCGATTCCTTTAGGGCTTCCGATAAATGGTTCCCTTTTTCCAGCGTTGTCATCAGGTTTTGCAAAACGAACTTACGCTCCGAATCGGTTTCGTCGTCCAGCATCATCGCGGTACCTTCGTTTACCGTAATACCGGATTGGAAAAGCATGGCGTATTCCGTACACAGCATGGACAAATAGGTATTTGTAAGCTGTCTTTTACGCATGTGCCGCCACTCCCCTCGCTTAATAGATAAATTTTACGACGTAATTCTTACCGTCCCCGATAAACTTCATTACCTCTGCGCTTTGGTTGCCCGACGACGCGAAGGTGGGGTCCATCAGCTTCCAGCTTTTGCCGTCGAAATAAATCACGCTGTTGATCCAGCCCGTTTCCCTCGAATAAACGTCCACCCACGCGTGCAATACGTCGCCTGTATAACCCACCACCAGCTTGGTCGGGATGTTTTGGCTGCGCAGCATGGCGGCCATCACCGCGGCGTAATCGAAGCAAATACCCCTGCCCCGCCGCAATACATCGTCGATATCGGGCAAGTATCCGCTTTGCACCGTTTTGGCTTTGTCCTTGTCATATTCCAAGCTCGTTATCACAAAGTTGTAAATGGCGGATATCTTATCGATGATCGTCTTCGCGTCCTTAACCAATTCCCCCGCTTTAATGACGGCTTGGCTGTCGGCGGAATAATTCACGTATTGGTTGGGACGGATAAAAGGCGCGAACTCATCCGCCAAGGTAACGGTTATATTTTTGGACACGACGGTTGCGTACTTTGTCCCCTCAACCTGCTCGAATACGCCGACCGAATATTGGCCGTTCCCGTCTGACAGGGGGAATACTTCAAACACTCCGCCCGGTTTAAGTGTGTATTGGTATTGGGCTCCGCTCGGCCCCTTGATTATCACCCGAATGGACTTGGTGGTTTGGGGGATATACTTCGCCATAATGTAACCGTCTCTCGCGTTTGAATAATCGATGACGGCCTTATCGTTTTGCTGTACGTTCGTGCCCGGCGCAGCAGGCATGGGGATGGAAAAAATCGCCGGCGCATTGGTGAGGGGAACCATTTCGGGCGTGATGTCTATCAGCTCGTCGTCGCACCCGCAATCGCAAAACAACGCGTGCGCCGATTTTTCCGGGTTGTACAGTTCTTGCAGGTTCTCATCCACGGCACAGCCCGACGCCACCAGCAGGAATAACAAAACCAATGACGCAACAATAATCCTCTTCATGGCAATCATCCTTTCTTTTACAACCTTGCCCTGACAATCAGCCTGTTATCACGGCGTGTAACAACGACGACAGGGTCGCAGGTCACCATGGTCAGCACATGGGTTTCGTCCGCTATGGAGTGTAAAACCCAAGTTTCAAGTTCATGCACGATAAAACTCTCGTACACCGTATAAGTGAAAACCTCGCCGTTAACATTAACGATGACGGCATCCCCAACACTCAACAAATCCAAATGCCTGAATGGTTGTATACCGTTCCTCGCGGTGCGGTGCGCCGCGATCACGCTGTTACCCGCCTCACCCGGCAGGGGTGTTCCTATCAAATGCCCGACACCGAAATTGACTTGGCTTTCGGTACCCATAAACAGGTTTTCCGACACGTTGAGCCTCGGTATCTTTACCGAACCCAGCAATACATACCTTACCATCGGGTTATTATCCGCGGGCACGACCGCTTCGGGGAAGGCTTCTTCGGGCGGTTCTATGTTGGGCAATGCCTGTTCGGGCGGTATTTCATTGCGGAATATATCCCTGTGCGGCCCTTCGTCGGCATAATCCCAGCCGGGTAATACCATATGTTCCGTTATTTCTTCTTCTATAATTTCTTCCCGTGTGCTTTCAATATATTCCGCGTAGCTGATTACGTCTATCCGGGGCGGAGGCGGGTCGGGCAGTTCCGTATCGTTCCCCCCCGGAAGCCACGGGTAAGCGATCAGTTCCATCGCCAAAGCGAAGGCCGCCAATACACCGCCCGTAACGATTAATACCGTCGAGAGCTTAGGTACTTTACGCATTTTGATAAAAACCCCTGCGCGGTAAAGATTATTCCCCTAAAGAGCGGTACACGGTTTCGCTTCATTAACGGTCACTCCTCTCGCGCCTTTGGATTTTTTTCATTCTATCAGACACCCATGCGTGCAACAATTACCCTTTTGGGTGTACGGAGTATTTATCGTGTCCTAAACCTGCCTACCAACGACGTGAGCATATTGGCTTGGTTAGAGAGTTCCTGGCTTACGGACGCGGAATTTTGTACGGCGTTGGCGTTGTCGGTCGTGCCTTGGTGTATGGCTTCTATGCTGTGTTGGATGCGGGAGATTTCGTCCGCTTGCTCACCCGAAACCAAGGCAATGTTGGACACGGCCTTCGATACGCTGGAAGTCGCTTTCACGATTTCGTCCAGCGCAGCCGCGGTTTGCTCGGATTTCGCCACGCCGTCGTCCACGCGCGCGAGGGACTTCGTGATCATTTCTGACGCGTCACGCGCGGCGTTGGAACTGCGGCCCGCCAGGTTGCGTACTTCTTCGGCCACGACCATGAAGCCCTTGCCGTGTTCGCCGGCGCGGGCCGCTTCAACGGATGCGTTAAGCGCGAGCAGGTTTGTTTGGAACGCGATTTCTTCAATTATATCCGCTACTTTGGCAATGTCTTCGGAGGATTGCTTGATTTCTTCCATCACGGCGGACATGTCGCGCATGTGCTGGCTTCCTTCGTTGGCCACATCCTGCACCTTGCCGGAAAGTCCGTTGGCGGACCTCGCGCTTTCGGCGGTTTTTTGCGTTTTATCGGTCAAGATATCAACCGCGCGGCGCACTTCCGACATGGAGGCCGCTTGTTCGTCGATGTTGCTCATCAAGGTTTGTGTGGAGCCCGCGATTTGCCCCGCGCCCATTTCAAGGTGCGACGCGGTGGATTTGATTTCGGTGATGAGCCCGCTTACGGAGCCGGTGATCATGCCGATTGAATCGCGTATCGAGCTGAAGTCGCCAATGTAGGGGCGGCTGATGCTTACGGTAAAGTCGTTGTTGCCGATTTCGCGCAGGGTCTTAGTGATTTCGTCCACGTAGGATTTAATCGTGCCCGTGGCGTTTTGTACGATTTTCTCCACGGCGTCTTGCTCCAGCGCGATTTCCCGGGTGTCGTTGTCGTAGTCGCTCTTTTCGATGTTGACGGAAAGGTTGCCGCGCTCGAACGCGCTGACGATGGTTTTGTTTAATTTTTCGCTGCGCTCGTTGCGGTAAGCGTTGAGCTTGTCCGTAAGTTTTTGCATTTCGCGGATATGGCTGGTGTTTACCATAAAGACGAGCAGACACGCAACCACACCGTTAACGGCGAAGGGCGCGCAGCCGAATTCGAAGTCGTAGATTTTACCGGGCGACAATTCCAACTGTAAGTCAGTCCCGTGCTGGGGTATACCCAATTGCAACGCGCTACGGATTGACGGATGCCCCGCCAAATCACCGTTCACTAAGTCATTTATGTGTATGCCGATGATATCCTTGCTTTGTTTTCCGGTAAGTTCCCCAACGATTTTATTTACGTACAGGACCTTGCAATCGTTGTCCAAATAGATGAAGGGTTCCGTCAAGACATCGAAGCTGAGGAGGAACTCATTCGCGATATTATTTGCCCGCGTCAATATACCCGAGAAGGCACCCTTAAGGCGGGAATCCTCCATTTTATACAGCACGTTACCGCGGCTGTGCTGGCGTTCCCCTTCCAGGAAACAATCCTCCAGCGTGTTCATACTGCTTACGATTTCGGAGAAGGCACGGGAAAGTTGGCCGATTTCGTCCGCGCTGTCGGTCCTTAGGTTGACGCTGATGTTACCCGCGGCTACTTCTTTTGCCGCACCCACGATGCCGGTCAAACGCTTTAATATACTGATGAAGACGATAATCATAACCGACGCCCCCGCCATAAGCCCCAAAATCGTGGGGATGACGGAAATCAGCGCAGCCACCAGGATATTATCCACATCGACATAGTCAATGAAGTTGATGACCGTCCAACCTAAATTACGGTCCACGGTAACATAGGCGTATTTATCGATACCCGTAAACGGTGAAGTAAGCGTCATTAGGGTGTTAAACGGTACATCGCCCAACGCTTCAATGTTGTTGCCCATGTATTCGTCCCTGGATGCGTAGAAAATCGTTCCCGCTTGGTCGGCAATGGCGATATTGATATTATAGCGGTCGCTGGCGTTGCGGTTCATAAAGTGGCCAAAGGGCAATGTATTCGTGGGGATGACGATCATACCCAGGAATTGGCTGCCGTCCATGATGGGCTTCGAATACCAGAATTGCGCCAACCCCGTCACGGGGCTTATGGTGACGTTGGATACCCATGAATTGCCCATTTCCGCTTGGCGGAGGTTTTCGGTATTGGGGCTGGTACGGGCATCCTGCATAGGGGAAGGGTTCGCGCTCGATATTAATTGGAAATCGGAATTGAAGACTTGGATGTTGTTATACATAAGCGCGGTACCGCCGTCTTCCCTGGGTACGCGGTAGTTGATGTTCCTGTGCAATGCCAGCAGCGTCGCGTTGGATTCCTCCACGTCACCGCCGCGTACAACGGCTTGCACTTGGGGCAAATCGTGTATGGTATTCAACTTCGCTTCGGTATATTCCAGGATCGTGTTTGACACGCCGGTGGTCAGTACGTAGTTTGCGTGCAGGATGTCCGTCATTTCGCGGATGGCGTTGGTTTGGTAGCGGTTGAAATTGATCACGCTGAAGCTGATGATCGCGGCAAGCACAACCAAACAGGTCGTAATTAAAATCTTTCCCTTAACGCTTAGGTTCTTGATTCTTTTCATTACGTCCGTACTCCTTTTGGGCTGGTTATTTATATTAGGTAGTTTATTTTGAGTGGTCTATGCCGGATTGTTCGCGCGTTTGTTTAGTTCTTCCAAAAACAGGTCTTCATCCAAGGGCAATTCGATGGTCTTCCCCGTCCAGCTTGATAAATGCATGGCGTTGGAAATCGTGAGGCCGTTGATGCCTTCTTCCCCGCGAGCAATCAATTTTCCTTCTCCGTTGATTGTCTTTACGAAATCGATCAGTACACCCACATGCTGCGTATATTCGCCGGGACAATCGACTTCGATCCGTTCCCACTTGGGCGCGCCCCACATTTCCTTGTTGGTGCGGTTAAATTCACGTTCCCCCGCCGAAAGCCTGTAATGCACGAGCTTTCCGTGCTCGCACACCAGTTTACCCTTATCGCCCAGCACCTCGAAGCGGTTATTACCCGGGCAATCCGCCGTGGAAGTGACAAAGATACCCGTAGCGCCGTTTTCATATTCCACATAAGCGGTCACGTCGTCCTCCACTTCGATATCGTGCCATTTGCCTTCGTGTACGAACGCCGTAACCCGTTTGGGCATCCCGCATATCCATTGCCACAAGTCGAGGTTGTGCGGGCATTGATTGATCAGAACGCCGCCGCCTTCACCCTTCCAAGTGGCGCGCCAGCCGCCCGAATTATAATAGGCTTGCGAACGATACCAGTCGGTGATGAGCCAGCTCGTACGCTTAAGTTCGCCCAATTCGCCGCTTTGCGTAATTTCATACATCTTGCGGTACATAGGCTCTGTACGTTGGTTGTACATGATGCCGAAAACCAAATTAGGTGCGCGTTTTTTATGATCATCGATCATTTCGCGTACCTGCTTGGTATATACCCCGGCGGGTTTTTCAATCATTACGTGTATGTTGGCCGCGAAGGCTTCGCGCGCGATGGGCGGGTGGCCGTAATGCGGCGTGGCGACGATCACCGCGTCGATCTTTCCGCTCGCGAACATTTCCGCGGCGTTTTCATATACCGCGATTTCGGGCTGCTCGGTTTTTACCCATTCCAACTTCGCCGGATCAACGTCGCATACCGCCGCCAATACGCCGCCGGGTACTTTGCCTTCCAATAAACTGCGCGCATGGCCCGTTCCCATTACGCCTACGCCTGTGATACCAAACCGTACCATTATATTACCCCTTCCAAATGTCCAAAGCTCGTACGCAAACACTCAAACGGATCCGCGCCGTAGCAATCGTCCTGTTCCACCATGGCGTATTCCACCCCCGCTTCAATGCAGGATGAAAAAATCACCGGCCAGTTAAGGTTACCTTCCCCCACTTCACACATGCGTTGTTGATCCTGCACGAACGCCATATCCTTTAAATGGATGACGGGGACGCGGCCCTTTAGTTTTCTCAGCCACGCGGCGGGTGCGCCGCCCGCGTACTGCACCCAATAGGTGTCGAGCGTGAAGCCCGCATGAGGCCATCCTTCCATCAGGAATTCGATCATGCGCTTACCGCCGTATTTTTCAAACTCAAACGCGTGGTTATGGTACATAAAGAACATACCCGCGTGCCTGATTTGTTCAACCGCCGGCGAAAAGTCCTCGATAAACCGCTTAACCCCGTCCGCGTTCCGCGGGTATTCCCCGGGCATGGCCCCGATGCCGATGTACTTGGCCCCCATGGCACAATGTTCCTCGATGACGCTTAGCGTTTCGTCCTTTACGCGGGCGGGCGGGGTATGCGTGATCACGATCTTTACCCCGTGCGCGGCGCATATGTCCGCTACTTCTTTCGCGGGTATCGGCCCGATACCGGAAACTTGCACATATTTGTAACCGATGTCCGCTATCTTTTGAATCGTGGCCGTAAAATCGGTGACATTTTGGGTATATTCCCTCACCGTGTACAACTGCGCGCCGATTTTCATGTTATCGCTCCCTTTCTATTCCCCCGCCGGATTATCCCAATTGTGATAGACGTTTTGCACGTCATCTTCGTCGTCGAGCAAATCCAACATTTTATTCATTTGCTTCAACTGTTCCGGTTCGGTCAGCGTTACCGTGTTTTGCGGTTTCTTCGTTACCTCCGCGCTGATAGCGGGGATATTCGCCTTTTGCAAAGCCTCCCGCACCGCGTTGAAGTCTTCAGGTGCGGTAACGATTTCGTACCCTTCGTCCTGCGCGATAAAGTCCTGCGCGCCCGCGTCGGCGGTCAGCATTATTAGGTCATCTTCGGTAACATGCTTGGGTATCGCGTCGCGTTCGATCAACAATTGCCCGATTTCGTCAAACAAAAAAGAGACGCAGCCCTGTGTGCCCAGGCTTCCGCCCCCTTTGGTAAAGGCGTTCCTTACGTTGGATGCCGCGCGGTTGCGGTTGTCGGTCAATACCTCAACGATAACAGCGACACCGCCGGGCCCGTAACCTTCGTAGGTCGCGGATTCGTAGTTGACCGCCGAAATGTCGCCCGCGGCTTTTTTGACGCTCCGCTCGATGGTGTCGTTGGGCATGTTTTCGGACTTCGCTTTGGCGATGGCGTCACGCAGGCGGCCGTTAGCCGCGGGGTCGGGGCCGCCGAATTTGACCGCCATGGCGAGTTCCCGCCCCAAACGCGTGAAAATACGCCCGCGGGCCGCGTCGTTCTTTCCTTTGCGGTGCTTGATGTTGGCAAATTTCGAATGTCCCGCCATGAAGTCAACCCCTTGGAATTAATTCGTAATTTGGAATAAAGAATTTATAGTTTGCGTTTGGCGATCATATATAACGCGCACTCAACGCGTTTGCGCATGAGTTGGCAGCTTATCGTATCGGGCGCGAGGATGCTTCCGTTCGCGTAGTGCGCGGTGGCCATGCAACCCCCGCTGCAGTAGTATTTTGCCCAACATTCGGCACATTCGGGTTTGGATAATACGTGGCAGTTTGAAAAATTGTTTATTATCGTGCTTTCTTTTATCCCCGTATCAAAATCGCCTATACAAAACGCCTCGTCCCCGACGAATTGGTGGCAAGGAAAGAGACGTCCCGCGGGCGTCACCGCCAAGTATTCCGACCCCGCGCCGCATCCCGTAACGCGTTTGGCGATACACGGGCCGCCCTCGAGGTCTATCTCGAAATGGAAGAATCGGATCCCTCTTCCTTCTTTTTCCCGAGCCAGCAACGCATCCGCCAATTTTTCGTATTCTGCGAAGAGCGCGGGCAGGTCTTCATCACGCAGGGCGTATTCTTCTTCGGGCGGGGCGACGACGGGTTCGATGGATATGTATTTAAAGCCCGCGTCCGCCAAATACAACACATCAGCCACGAAGTCGAGGTTGTACCGCGTATAAGTCCCCCTTATGTAATGGCTCGCTTCACCACGGGCTTCGGACATTTTTTTCAACTTCTGACCTACTAGGTCAGAAGTTCCTTTTCCGCGCATACGGTCGTTTACATGCGGGCGCCCGTCCAGGCTGAGTACGATATTATCGAAGGTTTCGTTGATATAAGGGATATTTTCATCCGTCAACAACGTCCCGTTGGTGGTTAGCGTAAAACGAAACCGCTTGCCCGTTTCGGCCTCCCGCGATCTTCCGTATGAAACCAGTTCCTTTACCGTATTAAAATTGAGCATCGGTTCCCCGCCGAAGAAGTCGATTTCCAAATTCCCGCGGTTTCCCGAACGCGCGATGATGAAATCAAGCGCCTTCTTGCCCGTTTCATAGGACATCAAGCCGCGGTCATTAAAGCCGTAATTCCCCTGCCCCGCGAAGCAATACTTGCATGTAAGGTTACATTCGTGCGCCATATGAAGGCACAACGCCTTAATGACGGGCCGGCGGTTTTGCATATGTGTATGTATCCGCCCGTCCGCGGGCGGGGAGAAAAGCTGCCCCGATTCCTTTAGCTTTTTCAATTCGTCGAAGATTCGTTGGTTTTGCGGGTCCGGTACGAAATCATCTGCCGTATCGCACAACACCTCTAATACAGAAAAGGCCGCTTCATCCAACGCGTGAAGCGCGCCGCTTTCCACATCCAACGCAAGACGCAGCCCGCCCATGCGAAACGAATGAACCATCCGCTATTAATTATTATTTTCGCAGATTTGGTTCGCTACGGTGCAGGAGGTCTTACATGCCGACTGGCAGGAGGTTTGACATTCGCCGCAACCCATTTGCTCGTTTGCTTCGTTCATCTTTCCCGTGATGATACTTTTAATGTGCTCCATGTTAACCATTCCTTTTTATCGGCTTGCGCCTTATTGTAATTTTTCGATTAATTCGGCGATTACTTTGTCGCTTTCCTCATAGGGTACCTGGCACGTACCCACTTGCTTGTGGCCGCCCCCGCCGTAGCCCAGGAGCAAATCACCCACGTTTACGGTAGCGGTGCGGTTAAGGATGCTGTACCCCACGGCGATGGCGCAATTGATCTTGTTACGGCCATCCACGATCCACATGGATATGTTTTGCTCCGGATACAAGCTGTACACGATAAAACGGTTGCCTACGTATATCGTTTCCACGCCGCGCAAGTCATTAACGATTACATTGCCGTGTATTGCGGTATGCTTCTTAACCATTTGCACAAACAGCTCGGCCTGCGCCAGGTAGAATTCCGCGCGTTCCTTCACGTCGGGTATTTCCATGATTTCCTCGATGTTCATCGTACGGCAGTATTCGATCAACGCCTCCATCAGTTGGTAGTTGCTGATCTTAAAGTCGCGGAAACGGCCGAGCCCCGTTCGCGGGTCCATGATAAAACCCAAAAGAACCCACCCCGTGGGATGCAGTAATTCCTCGGCGGTCAGCTTGCCCGCGTCCACGCGGTCTACGATGTCGAGCATCGTATCGAATTTGGAAAGGTCATGGCGGTCCTTGAAGTAGTCGTAGACCACGCGCGCCGCGCTGTCTACTTCACGCAACGACCCCACGAAACCTTCGGGGCGGCCCGTGCGTGTCCATTCGCTGGTATGGTGGTCGAACCACATACCGCAACCCTTCACGTAGGGTACATTGGCCAGGATGTCGTTGGGTGTTACCTTCACCAAGCCATCTTGCAAATCCTTGGGGTGGACGAACGTCCACGTCCCTATCAAGCCGATTTCACGCAACAGGACGGCACATGCCAAGCCGTCAAAGTCAGATCTTGTAAGCAGATTCATATACATTCTCCCTGCGGTTAGTTTTTTGTATGTTGTCCTATCTTGTACAAGCCGTACTTAGCCAAGTTGTTACCCGGGTTTGTGCGTTCGCTTTTTTCAAATGCATCCCGTGCCGCTTGGTAACGCGCCCGGTTATAACAACGCACGCCCCTGTTGTAATGGATTTTACCCGCGGTTTCCCTGTTGCGCAGTTGCGCGCCCAAGTGCAGCGCGCCGATAATGCATACCCCCGCCGCAAGGGCCACCAACCATAATTGAGATAACGCGAAGCCCAACAAAACCAACACAAGCCCAAATAATCCCAACACCATGTTAACCTTTATTTGAACCGTATCCATGCGCTCAACCGTCGCTCTGCTTACACCGTCGCCGTACACGGTGTCGATGGCGTTGGGTACGCGGTTGGCTTGGCGGGCATCGTAGTCGGCAGG
Source organism: Defluviitaleaceae bacterium (assembly GCA_009780585.1). Taxonomy (GTDB): domain Bacteria; phylum Bacillota; class Clostridia; order Lachnospirales; family WQUN01; genus WQRX01. Next base: position 20,519 of record WQZS01000020.1, read on the forward strand.
GCGATTCCTGGGCTTGGGCAGCACCACGTCGCGTTTAAGCACCTTATATTCCGATACCTGCGCCTTGTACAGCTTAAAAAGGATATGGATTTTGGTCTTTAACGGCTGCCCGCGCGCCGAGCATACTTTTTTGGATATGTTAAGCAAGTAGTATCGGTTTTCCTCATATGTATCCAAGGGGGAGATGCATATGCGGTTTTGGTTGGATTGGTAGGAAATGTCCGTCCGCATGATATAACCGTCGGTATCCGTTACCTGCATGGTTTGGTCGTTTACGGTCAGTTCGTCCAAGGGTATATTAAAGCGGATGTACCAATGTATCACGTCGGTGGGGCCGGATATGTCGGTTTTTATTTTATTCTTTAAACCGGGAACGGAAGAAGCAATGCGTATCTTCGAATCGGACATACTGTCCTCCTCCATTCGTGTACGGTTCATCGTTCCCGTTCATTTTACTCCATCGTTTCGAAATAAACAATCTTTTTGGTAGAAAATTGCATAAAACCGCATCGTTTTTGCCATAATGATAAACGGTGATCGATTTATGGTACATGATGATATAATCAACGATATCCTAAAATACGAAATCGCGGAAGAATTGGGCCTGCTGGATAAGGTACGCGAAGGCGGCTGGAAGAGCCTTTCCGCCAAGGAAAGCGGCCGCATCGGTGGGATCATGGCAAGACGGCGCAAAAAAATGGCTGCCGAGGCTTTGGAAAAAGGGTGAACAGGTATGGAATGTTACAAAGGTTTCGCCGCCGTGTACGATACCTTTATGGTGCGGGATATCCCGTATGACGCGTGGGCGGACTACATATGCGAAATAATAAATAACTTAGACAAATGCGAAATCATCCTCGATTTAGCCTGCGGGACGGGCAACATGACCCTGCGCCTGGCCGAACGCGGGTATGATATGATCGGTACGGACGCTTCGGAGGACATGCTGGCGTTAGCGCAGGATAAGGCGTTCGAAGCAGACCGCCGCGTGTTGTGGTTGGCGCAGGATATGCGGGCGTTGGATTTGTACGGCACGGTGGACGCGGTAACCTGCGTATGCGACGGGATGAACTACATATTGGAATCGGACGAACTCAAAGAGGTGTTTAAGCGCGTGCGGCTTTTTTTGAATCCGGGCGGGGTTTTCATTTTTGACATGAATACGGAATATAAATTTAAGGAGGTGCTGGCGGAAGGCACGTTCGGCGATTCGTTTGAAGGCGCGGAATACCAATGGGATAACGTATACGACGCAAAGACGATGATCAACGAATATCGTTTGTCCTTTTCATCGTTGAGACGCGATCCGGGGCTGCGCTCCTTCGAAAATGAAATCCACCGCCAACGCGCGTACGACATCGGAGAAATAAGCAATTGGCTGATGGACGCGGGCTTTTCATCAATACGGCTGCGGGACGGCTACACGCACGAACCGCCGAAGGCCGATACCGCACGGGTGGTGTTTATATGCCGCTAAAATGATCGGGGGTGTTTTTTGTGAAAACGATGCGGATAAAAACGGTATTCGTTTTTTTATTGCTTTTATATTTCGCCGCCGCGCACGTACGGGCGGAACGTACTCCCATCTCCGCGGTATTGGTGCTGGACGTCAGCAATTCGATGCGCTATACCGACCCTAATAACCTGGCGCGGGAGGCGATGGGTCTGTTCATCGACATGCTGGGGACGGATAACGGCGACCGCATAGGCGTCGTGGCATATGCGGGGGAAGTCATCGATTACCTGCCCATGACGGCCATTAACGATACGGATGATGTAAACGCCATCAAAGCGTTCATCACCGCATTGGGGTATGCCGGATGGACGGACCACAGCCTGGGCTTGGACAAAGCCTTGCGTATCTTAACCGAGGACGGTGATTTTTCCGTCCATACGCCGATCATCCTCCTGTTGACCGACGGCAACACCGAAATCCCCCCCGCGTCCATACGCACCCACGCGGACGCGGACAACGACATTGACAGAATCCTTTCATACGCCGCCGATATAACGATATATACCATCGGGCTCAATGATAACGGCACGCTCAACCGTGCCTTCATCGACAATATAGCCCAAGCAACGGGCGGACAATCCTTCGAAACGACAAGCGCGGAAGCCCTATCCGATATCATCGGCAAAATCCTAACCCCTTACATAACCCCGCCTATCCCTATGCCCTTACCCCAGCCGTTTCCTATCCCCAATACCGAATATAAAATCTACGATTTATTATTTTCAACCCCCGATTTCTCATTTGTTAATCCCGTTTCTTCATTTGCAAATTCTGATTCTTTATCATTAATTTCTAATTCCGAATCCTTAATTCTGAATTCCGAATCCTTAATTCCTGATTCCGAATTCCAATCCCTCCCCTCCCGTTTATTACCGTTATTCTTAATAACCGGATCGATCCTTTCCAAAGCGGTCGTTTTCCTTTTTTTTCTTCGCAGACGCAGCCGCGTATTTACGGGCAGGCTGATCCTGGAATCACCCGACCGCAATCCCCGTCATCACAACCTGATCGCTTACGGGAAACGCACGACTCTGCGCGCCCTGCACGGCGGCGACGCGCGATTGGATAAAATCGTTTTGACCCCTTCACCGAATACGCCGTCCCATAGGCCGCAATTATTACTAACCTGTAAAACCCCGCAAATCACCTTCCGCAAGGATTTTATGGAAACGGACGCAAAAAAGGGGCTAATCATTAGCCCCGGTGCTGAAGTGATGATTCGGTTACCCGAAAACGATATGAATATCACATTAAAATATGTTGCGTAGTATCGGTGGATTCCGCCGAAAATTAATTCTTTCGGTTATTAATTCTTTCGGTTATTAATTCTTCCGGTTATTAATTCTTCCGGTTATTTACTGATAACCGGCCTCAAATCCGCGATGCTCCCCACGAATTCCTTATTATTCCTCGTTTTGGCCAATATATCGATGACTTGCTCGGTAAATTCGGAGCTGGTAACGCGGCCGGACATTTCGCGCAGGGTGTACATGGCGTCCAATTCCTCCAGCGACAGCAACAGATCCTCCCGCCGCGTACCGGATTTGAGTACGTCGATCGCGGGGAACACGCGCCTGTCAGCCATCTTGCGGTCCAGCACGAGTTCCATGTTACCCGTCCCTTTAAATTCCTCGAAGATGACGTCGTCCATTTTGCTGCCTGTTTCTACGAGCGCGGTCGCTAATATCGTTAACGAGCCGCCGTTTTCCACATTGCGCGCCGCGCCGAAGAATTTCTTAGGCATGTACAACGCCGCGGGATCGAGCCCGCCCGACAGCGTGCGCCCCCCCGCGGGTATCAACAGGTTATACGCCCGCGACAACCGCGTAATCGAGTCGAGCAGGATCACCAAGTCCTTTTTTTGTTCCACCATACGCTTTGCCCGCTCCAGCACCATTTCGGCCAAGCGTTTATGGTTCTCCGGTTGTTCATCGAAGGTAGAGTATACGACCGAGCAATTCTTACCCACGATGGAACGCTGCATATCGGTGACTTCCTCGGGGCGTTCGTCGATCAACAGAACAATGAGGTGGACATGCGGATGGTTCTTGGTGATCGCGTTCGCGATTTGTTTAAGCAGCATGGTCTTGCCCGCCTTGGGCGGCGATACGATCATCCCCCGCTGGCCGAACCCGATAGGCGAAAGCAAATCAATCAACCGCGGGGCGAGTGTGTGCCGCGCGGTGGGCGCGCCGTAAGGCAGCTCAAGGGTGATGCGTTTGTCGGGGAAAATGGGGGTTAGGGATTCGAAGGAAGGACGGCGTACGATCGCGTCAGGTGCGTTGCCGTTCACTTCCTTTATATACATGATGGCGTTGAATTTTTCGGTGGGGTTGTTGCGGATGGGGCCGTTGATTAAATCGCCCGTCTTTAAATGAAAGCGCCGTATCTGCGAAGGCGAAACGTAGATATCCCCCGCCCCGGGCAAAAAATTCTCCGTCCGCAGGAAGCCGTATCCATCGGGCATGATTTCCAGTATCCCTTCGGTAAACTCTTGGGGGACGGTTGCTTCGCAATCGCGCTTGGGAGGCTCCGAAGGGGTTGGCGTTCGGTGTTCGGCTTTCGGCGGTGGGGGGACGGGTGCATTTGGGGGTTCCGCGGGGGGTGGAGCGGCCGTTTTTGCGGTTTTTTCGTGTTCGGTTATTAAATCGACCAATTCCGCTTTGCGGTATTTGGTTACGTTTTTTATACCGTACGACTTCGCCCGCTCCTTTAATTCCGCCAGGGTCAGTTCATTTAAGCTCATGGCATTCCCACTTCTATCAATTAATGTACTGTATCATATGCCGTATAGGACGAGTTTATACCCTTTTATATCCTTGGGATTTTTAATTCCTGATTGATACTGATCCTGTCGCTTGTCAGTCCGTTAAATTCCATGATGCGCCGCCAATGCACTTCTGCCGAGCTTCCATAGAATTGCTGGGCAATCCTGGAGAGGCTGTCCCCTTGTACGACTGTATATACATCGTATGCCGGCGGCGGAGGCGGGGGCGGCGGGTCGGGGGTAGTTGGAGGCGGGGTTGTTTCCGGCGGCGGCGGGTTGTAAATATGCTCGGGATCATATCCCCGGTTGCGCAGCCATGTTTCCAATATACGGATATTTCCGTTGGCGATTTCGATGGTTTCGTTTAATTCGTTAATTTGCAATTGCAAGCCGATCACGTCGGCACCGGGGGTACCGGTATCCTGTTGCGGACCGGTAGTTGGCGTGGGCGGCGGCGCGTTTTCGGCGGCGGCGAGCAATTCGTTCCGCTCGTTCCTAAGGCTCCTGTTTTGGAACGCCAAGACGATCATAAGTACCAGTACCAAAACGACGCCCGCTAAAGCCACCCAGCGTACGGGGCTGATGACTTGGTAAGCGTTATATTCCGACGGAGGTGCGGGGGTCGCGCGCGGGCGCGTCCGTGTACCCACGGGATGCAATACACGGTCGTCCGACTCTGACTTGCCGGGGTTGGTTGCCGTCGCCAGGGCGTCGCGGCTGGTGTATCGCGCCTTAAAACTATTGACGTCGTCCTCAATGGGGGCGGAATGATCGGGTTCCTCAATCCGTTCCACGCGCCGCGCCGCGATGGGTTCACGTACGACGGGTACACGGGCTTTCATGGCGGGCTTGGGTTCGGGGTTTGTTCGGATGGGACGATCGGGTTTATGGATTGCGGAAACCGCGGGAGAGGTTTGCATCGGGCGGGAGCGATCCCCCCGTGCCTGTCGGTTGTTGTTAAGTGCCGCGTAATAATCGTCGTCGCTCGCTTCGGATGAGGACGCCCCGCGCGGCGTCAAACGTACGGAAGGCGGTCTATAATCGTCGTTGCCATCGTCGGAATCGTCGTCGGCAAAGAGCCTGCTTACCGCGTTTCGCGCCATTTTTTCGTCGTATGAATCTTTATAATCCGATGGGTCTTCTGTTGCCGTTTCAACCGATTGGTTATCGGCTTCGTAATCGTTTATATCCCTTGGATTCAAGATGTTCCTCCCCCGATCGTTATGTAAATGCTTAAATTGTCTTAATTGTAGAGGTTTTGTAAAAGGGTGTCAACAATGACGGGGTTATATTCCATATTTTGTTTTTATCCTGTCGAGCTTGTCCAACATGGGGCGTGAAATTAAGAATAAAAAGACCGCCGTGGCAAAGGCATGGATTAAATCAAACGGAAATCCAACGATATAGGAAAGTAAAAACATTTCACGCGTGGGTTGGGGTTGGAACATAAGTACCCCCGCGGGATTCATGATACCGCCGAAAATAATCAGCGTCGTTAACGCGCCGAAAATTACTAATATTACGGTATTGCGCTTCCTTTGGTAAAAGACAGCGCCCGCCAGGAGTCCGATAAACCCCATCGCGAACATTTGCCAAGGCGTCCATGGCCCCTGCCCGAAGAACATGTTACTGACGAAGACCGTCATCGCGCCGACAAGGAATCCCCGTTCCTTCCCCAACGCAACCCCACTGATGATAACAACCGCGACAACGGGTTTAAATTGCGGGAACATAAAAAACGCGCCGCGCCCTGCCACGCCGATCGCGCATAGGACGGCGATGATCACCAATTCACGCGCGGCGGGTTTGCGTTTTTCGAATAAAAAAAAGAACGGCACCATGGCTTGTATAAGAATTAATACGGAAATAAAAAGGAATTGGCGGTCACCGAACAAATATATACCCGCAAAAACCGTCAACGGTACGGTAAGCAAAAGGGGGAAGGTGTATTTCATCGGGTATCCCCGCCCAACGCCCGAATGATGTCATTAACCGTTACGGCATGGGGTAAAACATTCCGCGCCATGCGGTTCGCGTTTGTGGTATAAAAATAATTTCCGCCGAAGAAGCTCCGCGTATCGCTGTGCGCTATAATTGCGCCATCGAAGAATAACGCGCAGCGGTCGGCGTATTCCGCGCAAAACTCGATATCGTGGCTTACGAGGACGATCGCCGCGCCCGCGTTTGCCAGTTCACGTAATATCCCCGCGAATATTTGCTTGTATTCCGCGTCCAATCCCTTCGTCGGCTCGTCAAGCAGCAATACCTCCGGTTTCGCAAGGAGCAGCTTTGCCAGCGCCGCACGTTGCTGTTCCCCGCCGGATAGGTCATAGGGGTGGCAATCGAGGAGCCTGTCCAATTTACATAGGGAAATTACGCGGAGCATTTCCTCCGGCGTACCTTTCATTTCGTTTATATCTTCACCAACGGTTTTGCCGATAAACAACGCTTGCGGGTTTTGCGAAAGCATGTACACCTTTTTATCTGCGATGACTTTTCCGCGTTGGGGTTTATATATCCCCGCGGCGACGGACAACGCCGTCGTCTTACCCGTGCCGTTGCCGCCGAGGACAGCGGTAATTTCACCGTAATGGGCCGTAAACGAGGTTCCTTTCAAAACATCGGGGAGGTTCTTTTCATAACGGAACCAAATATCGCGCAAAACAAGCGCGGTTGAATTCGGAGTTCGGAATTTGGAATTCGGAATAAAATGAGTAGGGGCGGTCGACAAACAACCGTGGGTTGCTTTTACTTTCTCCGCTAACCAAGCCGCGCCTTCCTGCACGGTAATGGGGCAATCAGCGTCTTTTGCGCCGTTTATTCCGAACTCCTCCACCCCACCCCACACGCGCATAGGCGCGGGCATCGCGAGGAACATCCCCCGTTTTTTATCACGGAGCTGCAAGCCTACCTTGCGCGGTTCCCCGTCCGCGATGACGCGTCCGCCATCCATTACCACCGCGCGCGACGCCATCGGATACGCTTCTTCCAAACGATGTTCGGTCATGATGACCGTCACACCCAAATTCCGGTGTATTCCGGCTATGGTCGAAAGTAATTCCCCCGCCGCGATGGGGTCAAGCTGCGCGGTCGGTTCGTCCAAAACCAGTACGTCCGGCTGCATCGCCATGATCGAAGCCAATACAAGGATTTGCTTTTGGCCGCCGGAAAGTTCCTCTACGTTTTTATGGAACCATGTATGTATCCCGAAAAAGCTCGCCATTTCAGCCACGCGCAAACGAATCGCTTCCGAAGGCAATCCCAGCGATTCCAAACCGAACGCCAGTTCATGCCATACCTTGTCGGTTACTATTTGGTTTTCCGCCGATTGGGACACGAAGCCGATTTTGACGGCGGCGTCCCGCGCGGGCAATTCATCGAAGGGGGTGCCTTCTAATAAGATAACCCCCGTTTTTTTACCGTGCGGCACGATGGAGGGTTTTATATGCCTGAGCAGCGTCGTCTTACCGCAGCCCGACGGACCGCAAAGGACGACGAATTCACCCCGGTTTATACGCAGGTTTACGTCGGCAATCGCGGGTGTGTCCCGCGTGGGATAGGTGAATGTTAAGCCGTCGATGCGGAGTATTTCCAACGGAACGCCTCTTTCATGTTAAGGATGAGCGGAAATGCGCACAGCGCGAAATATACGCCGAAAAAAATATAAGTTGAGGTCGTCACTTCATGGACTTGTATGGCGGGAAAATAACGGAACCGCAACGCGCCCGTCGCCGCGCCCGTAAAAATTACCGCGGCGCAAAGCGTAATATACGCCAGCGCATAACCGTCGCGCCGATTAAAGGAAAAAATCGAAAAGGCCGTACGTCCGGGCAAGCCGTAGCCCCGCGCTTTCATGCTGTCCGCGGTTTCGATGGCGTTTTCCAACGCCCATGTGACCAGGATCGAAAGGGTTTTTACCAAGCCGGGCTTTTGTCCCATACCCCTTTGCGCGTTGCGGATCACCTTTGCTTGCGCGGCAAAACGCGGCACGAAGCGCATCGACATGGAAAGCACCAGCGACAACACGGGTGCGATTCGGCCGAAGAGATAAATCATTTTTTCGCCTGTAATCACGGCGTTAAAGCACATAAACCACGCGATAACGGTCACGAGCATCCCCGCGGCGGCGAACCCGTACAGCACGGATTCCAGCGTGACGGGGTTACCGTTGGGCAAATACGAAAGAATCGTCGCGCCTTGGTGGTTAAACAACGGATTCATCGCCGCCGTGATAATAAGCAGCGGCAGCATGAATACCAAACCAAAAAAAAGGGCTTTTTTCCCTTTTAAATATAACGCGTAACACGCCGCGCACAAAAAAGAAATCCCCAACAGTATCGGGTGGAGGAAAAACATCGCGCATCCGATAACCGCCGCGAAGTATAGGAAATTTACGATCGGATGATAAAACGCGAACGCGTCCCTTACCATGCGTCATCGTCCATCCCGAGGTCACGCCCTAAGTCGAGCGTATACGCCCACACGATTACATCCCCCGCCCTGACGATATACGACGACGCGCTGACGTTGGGGATTTCGCCGTTGACGATATATTTCCAACCAGACAACGGTCCGGCGTCGTAAGCGTAGATATTATGAATAGCCTCAATGTATGCGTCCCCGATGACAGGCGTAAAGCGTGCGGCCATGTGCATACGGTTATCGCGCGTTACCCGTTGGAGCAAGTCGAAAACGCTGTCACCCTCGTATGCCGCAATCTGTAATTCGGGGATAAGGACGCCGTCATCGGGGACGAGTTCGTGTTTGTCCCTGTCCAACATGTCCATGTTCTTTACGAGGTTATCCACGCGGATGGAAAATGTGACGGAAAAATCGTCATCCGTTTTGTAGGGCTTTCCGCCGCAGGAAGTCAATATAAAAATAAAAAGCACCGCCGATATTATCGGCAATGCTCTTTTTATCTTATTTATACTATCCTTCATCGCGCGTGATAAACGGTCAGCGCATACGCGGCTTGCACCGTAGCCAACGCGTTTATCCGATTAGGATGGGTATCGCGAATGAAACCGCCGAGTTCGGGATTAAACCATTGCAACAAGACTTGCACGTAATAGGCCGCCCTATCCGCGTAATCATCCCCCAACAGGGTTAAAGCGATGATCATCTGCGCGGTGCTTTCCGCGTCGCGGAAGGTTTGCGCTTCGAGCCAATCCAATGCCAAATTAACCGTACGCGCGGCGCGTTCGTCACCCCGCCGATAATGCGGCGCGATCGCTTGTAAGGCCATCGCGGTTACGTCAATGTCAAAGACCGATGCGGGTTGCGCGGGGTTTAGGCTCCACGTACCGTCCGCGCGCTGCGCGTTGTATAGGCTCAATAAATATAAACGGCTGCTGATTCCCACGGTTTCCAAAGTGATCAACGCGTAGATATCCACCAGCACGGTACGGTTGATGGCGTGTCTGTGCGACGTGGGGACAAACCACCGAAACGGCTCGATCAAGTTATGCCCGTGATGATTTGCCGAGTTTAAACCCAATTCATCCAAAGCCAACGTTATGCGCTGGTAGTCCGTCCAGCGGCGCAGCGACGGCGGCGTTAAACCCGCGTCGATTTCCGACAGCACACTTTCCAAATCGGCAAGCCACGCCGCCGCCCACGGGTCATCCGCGTTTATCCTCCCCGCGCGGGCGAGGGCGCGAACCGCCCATTCTCCTACTACGCCGCCTACCTGCGGGCCGTTGGGGGTGGCTTCCAGTAACCAATCGAGCGAAGCATCCATGGCGGGGATTGAAGCATCCATGGCGGGCCTTGCCGCACCGACAGGCACGGCAAAGCCAACCGCCAATAAAAACGCGAGGATTAAACCTGTTATTTTTTTGTTCATTTTACCAAGCGACCATTAGGCTATAAATCATTTCCGCGGCTTCCGCACGGGTCAGTACATCCGAATCCTCCCAAGCGACATCGAAGCCCAGCATACCCAGGAATTCGACATCGGTAACGGGCCGTTGCGGGTCAAAATATTCCCCCGCTTCAATGATCCCAATCGCTACCGCCCATACCGCCGCGTTAGAGAACCAACGCCGTTCCGGTACATCCTTGAATACATGCCCGCTTTCCGTTACGGGACGGCCTTCCAAGCGCCAAGCCACCGTCACCGCCATCGCACGTGTAAATTCCGTATGCGGGTCGAATCGGTCCTCTTCTACGCCCACCATCAGTCCGATGATATGCATAAACCACACGGGTACAAAGAACCAATCATCCTCGTCAACATCCGTAAACGGATTTTCCCACACGGGCATCGTTATAGTGAACGGATCAATGATAAATTCCGGCAGGTAACTAAGCACGTCTTCGACCATTTCGTCCGTCGTATGGGGGTCGATGATGAACGAAAGCATGACATCTTGGAAATATTCGTCCAGCCCGGATGTAAACAACGCGCGGATCATTTCCGTTTTATCCGCGTGTTCATACAACGGGTCCGTCCAAAAGCCCCTATCCTCGCCCAAGCCCAAATCCGCGCCCCATCCCTCGATGGAGAATTGCCAGCGCACCACATCGCCGTCTTGCAAAATATAATCGCTTGCGCCGACGTCAGCCATGACATGGTTGACGGTAAATATCCAGCCGCTGTATTCCGTATAATCGAAGCTCCCCAGCGAACCGTCGCCCGCGCCCGCACCCAACTCGACCGTTATATACGGCGGCGGGTTCGGCTCACGGTCCAAATATATGCCGTGGATTCGGTCAAGCCCGCCCCAGGGGGTCAGGTCATATTCGTATCCCCATTCCCTCAGCGTATCGGTCGTGAAATCCAGCACATTCGTACCGGCGGGTACATCCGTTTCCAACAGCACCACATAGAAGCCATGCCCCAGGTTGTACCCTTCAAAGGTGATGTACACCCTTATCATCGGTTCCGATTCGGCACGCACTTGCAAAGCCCCATAAAAAAAGGCCGCCAACAATGTGAGCGCCAACACAAAAAACCTTACTTTTTTCATTGCGATTCTCCTCTCGCTCCGTTCGGGGAAGCGGTAATTTTACACCGCGGCATATCTGACTTATCGGCGGCGGTTTTACCCGTGCCGCATCACAGTGACCCGCTCGCAGGGATTTTCACCCTATTCTGCCTTTCCCATCGGGATGCGGTGTTTTTATACAATTAAAGACATTCTATTATACCGAACGCGGGATTGCAAGGATAGCCGCACGCTTTTTTAACTACGCAAATAAATTCGGCGCCGGTGCAAAGTCGCTATATGGAGGGTTACTGCATAATGATAATAGAGAAGTATTATAGAAGGAGCTGGATTCATATGAAACTAAGTATCCGCACAAAAATAATCAGCGGGTTTCTGATGATATTCTTAATCGGCATGACGATGGGTGTATACAGCCTTGCGTCCGCCCGCCGGCTTTCAACGATGCTTGAACGCCTCGATGACTTGCAATTGGCATACAAGGAAATTGATCAGGTTTTAATCGCTCATTACAATTGGCAGCAGAACCTGTACAACGCCGTATTCGGCGGCAGGTCGTTTACCGGGTCCGTCAATCCGGATACCTGCACCCTCGGCCAATGGCTGCACAGCGACGGGGCGACAGCACACGCCAACAGAAATGTACGGAACCTTTTGGAAAAAATAGAAGAACCGCATAGGATTATCCATGTCGACGCCGAACTGGTATTAAATCATGTGGCAGCGGGGAACACCGACGAAGCCTACGCAATCTTTTGGAGTCGGGTACTGCCGAGCGCCGACTTGTCGATTTCATTGCTTAACGATATAACAACGGAATATGAGAAAATGCTGGACGCGCATAACGATTCGATTGACGCGGCACAAGCGCAGGCGTATACCGTGATCATTGTGTTGCTTGTTTCGGCTGTTTTATTAAGCGTCATCTTAATCGTTACGGTAACCAGAAGCATACTCAAACCCATTAAGAAGCTGGTCACCGTGGCACAAAGCGTTGCTGACGGCAACCTCGCCGTACAAACCGACGCTTCGGTTGACGATGAAATCGGTAAGCTGTCGAAGGCTTTTTCCGATGTAATCAACGTCATCAACGTACTGATGGATGACTTGACGGCGATTAAACGGGAGGTAAACATTAACGGCGACATTGATTTCCGTTTAAAACCCGAAAAATACAAAGGCTCGTACCGGGAAGTTATATCGGGCATTAATGACCTGACCGAAGGTTTTATCAATGATGTTCTCGCCGTATTAAACGCTTTGACCGAGATAGCCGACGGGAATTTCAATTCGAAGGTAAACAAACTCCCCGGCAAGAAAATCGTGTTGTACGACCGTTTCATGGAATTGCAAACGGAGCTCCGCGCCATCCAAAACGAAATCGAAACCCTTGCGGTATTTGCGTCCGACGGCAGGCTCGACACACGTTCCAATGCCGACAACCACAAGGGGAATTGGAAAATCATGCTTAATGAATTGAATACCCTCGTAAACGCCGTGGAACAGCCGCTCCTTGAAGTGGAGCAGGCAAATCTCGCCATGTCGGAAGGCGAATTCAACAAACGCGTAAACGGTGATTATAAAGGGAAATTCGGTTCGTTAAAAATCGCCGTAAACCAAACGCAGGAAACGACCCTTGCCTATATCAACGAAATAACGCGGGTGCTTGGCGCGATGGCAAACGGGGATTTGACGGTTTCGGTAAACCGCGCGTTTGCCGGAAGCTACGCCCCGATTAAAGATTCGTTGGGTATTATCCTCCAGGCCCTTACCAAAACGATGGATGAAATCAGCAACTCCTCCGAAAACGTATTGGTAGGCTCACGGCAAATATCCAAAAGCGCGACCGTGTTGGCGCAGGGTGCGACCACACAGGCCAGTTCCATACAGGAATTGACCGCTTTGGTTACGGTAATCAACGAAAAATCACAGAGCAACGCAAGCAGCGCGCAGGAAGCGAAACAGATAGCGGAAACATCGAAGTCCAACGCCGAAATCGGCAACCGCGAAATGGCGAAGCTGCTGGAAGCGATGGACGGTATCGCCCAATCGTCAAAGAAAATCAGCAATATAATCAGGGTAATCGAAGACATTTCCTTCCAAACCAACCTCCTCGCCCTTAACGCCGCGGTTGAGGCCGCACGCGCGGGTGAGCACGGGAAGGGGTTTTCGGTCGTCGCGGAGGAAGTCCGTAACCTCGCGGGTAAAAGCTCCAACGCCGCGCGTGAAACGGGTGAGTTGATAGAGGATGCCATCGTTAAGGTAAACGACGGCTCGAAATGCGCCGAGGACACCGCGAGCAGTTTACGGAACATCGTAGACAACGTAATTTATATGTCGGACGTAATCGGCAATATTTACGAGGCGTCCAACAGCCAAAAACACGATGTCGGCGAAGTCGGCGCGGGGATGAACACCATAAACAACGTCGTCCAAGCTAATTCCGCCACAAGCGAGGAATGTGCGGCTTCGTCGGAAGAATTAAGTTCGCAAGCGGAGATGCTAAAGAATATGATTGCGTTTTTTAAGATAAAAAGGTATTGACAATGCGTATTTAATATAAAATAGTGCTGATGGCGTTCTTTAACGGTTCATAAACCGATTAACCAATCGGCGGCGTTCGGCTCCTTGTAGCCGCACGCTTTTTTTATAAACTCCACCAACCCTTCCCCGCGTTCGCCGAGGGCGTCCATTAAAATATCCCCTACTACGACACCCTCGTGCAGTACCACCGCGCGGGTGATGAACATTTCGATTTCCTCGATTTGGTGGGTGGCGATGAGTACGGCTTCATGGGGTTGGATAATCGATATCATCAGCTTAAGGAAATCGCGGCGGGTGAATAAATCCTTACCGAGGAAGGGTTCGTCCATCAGGATATAATCCGCGCCCCGGCTCATGCCGACGGCGATTTCCAGCTTGGCGCGCTGCCCTTTAGAAAGGGTGCGCGCTTTTTTATCGGGTTCGAGCGCGAAGAATTCCAGCAGCTTGCCGTAACGCGCCGCGTTGAAGCGGGGGAGCATGGCCGCGTAGAATTCGCCGTGGTCGCGCGGGGTCATGTCGGGGAAGAAGCTCCCCTCTTCGGTGATGAAGGCGATTTTTCCGTAGGTATTACCCTTTATCGGGCTGTCGTCCAACGTCACCCAACCGTTGCTTAGGTTAAGCAAACCCATGACGGTTTTAAGCAGGGTGGATTTGCCCGCGCCGTTCGCGCCGAACAAGCCGACGACTTCGCCCCGCTTCAGGGTCAGCGTAACGTTGCGCAACGCGACACGGCTACCGTAATATTTCCAAATGCCTTGAACGCTTAACATAATTCTCTCCCTACTTTATCGAAAGCGATTGTATCCGCCGCGCGAAGGCTTGCTCCATCCCTCCGCCGCGCCGCAGCCAGTAGCGGTCGTCTTCCACGCCGTTAAGCACCTGTGCCCGCCCGATAAGCCGCCCCTGCATGTCGAAAGCGGAAATGAAGGTTTCCACGCTTGTGTTCATGACTGCCCAGGGATTTGCTTCCAGGGTATAGATGAAATAAACCATTCCGTCCCGGGCAAACGCGTCGTATACCCGCATCCGGTGGGTCCCCGCCGCGGCTTGCTCGCCGCCCAGCGCGAAAGCGCGTACATCGGACATAAACGCATTTTGTTTAATATTAAAGACAAGTTGCGCTTCTTCCCATGCCATTTTATCCCCGTTCCAATGCATGACGAAGAACACCGCCGCATCGCTACGTTGGAAGGTATTGTCGAAACGGAACACCCCGCCGATTTCCGCTGTAATCGCTTCGCCGCTTTCGATGATATAGTGCGTGATTTCCAAGCGATCGGCGCGTTGGATGATTAACAGGAATCCTTCATCCGTACCCAACAAGCCGATGATTTCATCCTCACCGCGTGCCAATGTAACGGGAAGCAGGGTTAAGGCTTCGACCGCGATTCCATCGTCGGGGTTCGGGAGCGGCACCGTCGGAACCCTTCCCTCGCGCACACAAACACCGTACACCGCCGTTTCGCCGAACAAATCCGGTCCCGTGTGTACGAAAATGCGCAAATCCCCTATAACAAGGCTGTTGGTGATGGGAAAAATATTGTGAAACGAATGATGGCGCTCCCTTCCGTTGAAAAAGGCAGAAAAATGAAAATAGGGCGCGTTCTCGGTAAAGGCGTAAATATAACCGTCCGTTCCCGCATCCGCGAACAAGCTGTGGGACGTAGCCGTTAAAACGGTAAACCCGTGCATCCGCGTTTCCACCGCGAACACATCGCCGTAAATCCGGTACTCAGGGAAGAACGTTTCCGTACCGTCCGCGTTAACCATCACCGCCCGCCGACTGCTGTCGTATGCCAAAACTTCGTACGGCTCGCCGGGGGTGAACACCGCTTCGAAAAACGACGGATGCCACGAGTCCTGCCAATGGGGGAAGGGCCACGACGACCACGAATATGATTGTTCGTCGCCGCGGTGGGTGAATACATGCATGTCAACCGTTGACTTATCGGGGCTGACGGAAAATTGATAGGCGTATCGGCTTTCCCAATTAACGACCGTCCCTTCGACCGTAAGGCAGCGTAAGCCCGAGGTATCACCGTATATATCCGACAATCCCACGGGTATATTCCGCCGCGAAGCGGACGCCGTGGCGAAGAACATTACAAACATGATTACGATAAACGCGACGCTTGCCGCCAATTTTTTCATCCCGCCACCTCCCCGCTTTCAAACAACGCCATCCCCATTTTGGTAACGGCAACCGCGATTACAAGCATCACCGTTAATCGGAATGTATTAATGCTCCGAAGGTTTTCATGCAGCGGGAAGGAGAGAAGCAGCGTTCCCATCCATAAAACCGTTGCGATTATAGAGCCTTTGTACCTTTTTGCTTTAACCGCTGTTGCCGCATAAAGTACCACGCAAACCGAACCGAACAAAACCGTGAGCGCGGCAAACACAGTCAAGCCTGTGGCCGGATAAATCATCCGTAAAAAAGGTATATCCAACAACGTGAGGTAAAAATCCGCGCCGCGCCGAAGGGAATCCCCTGTCAAGCCCATCCTGATTTCGGCAGCCTTAACAACCGCCATTTGCGCCGCGACCAGCACCCCCGCGGCAACCCCCGCAGCCGCCAGTTTTGACTGGTATATGTGTTTCCGTTTGCCGGGCAAGGCAAGCAAGACGTATATACTTTTGGAGGTTGCAAAGCCCATAAAAAGCCGCGCGGCAATCAACCCCATCAACACCGCGAACGCAATAAAAAATACGACGGACGCGCGGCTTTCCCGTATCGCTTGGGATAAGGGAACGACCACTCCGCCGTCGTATATCCGCAGGTTTATCAAAATGAATTGCAACGCCGCCATCCCCCCGGCAATCGCGCAAAGCCACCCAAACATTCCACTATATTCCCATCGCACCAGCATTAAAAATTTCTTCATTTAACCCCATCCTTCCGCTCGAAAATCGCCTTTACCATTTTCATCAAATCCGCTTCCCCTACCCCCACACCGACAGCCGTTTCCACTAACGCGTCAATTTGACCTTCCAATAACTCCCTGCGGATAGTGTTTAGCTTGGCTTCATCCACAAACGCCACGCTCTTCGCATTGGGCGGCGTTTGTACCAGCCCGCCGGTTTCAAGCTCCGCAAAAGCCTTTTGTACGGTCATGGGGTTAACCCCCATTTGCACCGCCAGCATACGCCGCGAGGGTATTTCATCCCCATCCTTAAAATGCCTTTGCAATACTAATAACTTAAACTGTTTAATTATTTGTAAATAAACAGGTTCATTACCCGGGGTGGGTTTTACAAACAAGTCAAGCAAAAAACGCACCCCCAATAAAAAAGCAAGTGTATTAATCACATAATACACTTGCGTAAATAATTAATCAATCCTTTTATTCCAAACTTATTAACTCCGAGTTTTTAACTCCGAATTATTGTTCCAAATTCCTAACCCCTATACCCCTCCGGGTTCCTCGACTGCCAGCGCCAGGAGTCCGCCAAGCCGTCCTCTAGGGTCTTTACCGTGCGCCAATTCAAAATTTCCGCCGCTTTTGAAGGGTCGGCATAACCCACGGCAAGGTCACCCGAGCGGCGCGGCGCGATGCGGTACGGGATTTTTACGCCGCTTACCTTTTCGAAGGTATGAATCATTTCAAGCACCGACACGCCTTTACCGCTGCCCAAATTAAAGGCGTGCGTACCCTTCGCCGATTTGCAAAACTTGATTGCCGCCACATGCCCAGTCGCAAGATCATTAACATGGATATAATCGCGTACGCCCGTACCGTCGGGGGTATCGTAATCGTCGCCGTGTACGGCTACTTCCTTGTGCTTACCCACCGCCGTCTGCGCGATGAAGGGGAGCAGATTGTTCGGAATGCCCGTCGGGTCCTCGCCGATAAGCCCGCTTTCGTGCGCGCCGATGGGGTTGAAGTAACGTAAAAGAACGGCGGACATGTTTTTTTCGGCGTTAACGCAATCGGTGATGATTTGCTCATTCATATATTTCGTCCAGCCGTAGGGGCAGGAACAATTGCCGAGGTTCGCTTCTTCCGTCAGGGGCATCGTATTATCCCCGCTGTACACAGTCGCCGAGGATGAAAAAATGAAATTGCGTACTTTGTGCCGCTTCATGGCTTCCAACAACGCCAGGGTGGACAGCAAATTATTTTTATAATACGCGATGGGGATTGCCACGGATTCGCCGACAGCCTTTAATCCCGCGAAATGGATGACGCAATCGATGGAGTGCGCGGAAAATATCTTATCCAACGCGCTTTCGTCGCACACATCCGCTGTGTAAAACGGGAAATCCTTCCCCGTTATCGCTTTCATTCGCTCGATTGCCAGCGGATGGCTGTTGGAAAGATTATCGACGACGGCAATTTCATAGCCTTTATTTAACAACTCCACGCAGGTATGGCTGCCGATGTAACCCGCTCCGCCCGTTACCAGTACCATTACTTCACCGCCTTTAGGATTATAGCTTGCATCGCGTCCCACTTCGTTTCCATTTCGCCCACCAGCTTAAACTGCGTGCGGCAACGGTCGATGTTATGGTTCTCCCGCTTTATACGGTAGTACACGTCCCCCTCGATATAATCGGTAAGGAAGCGC
Source organism: Defluviitaleaceae bacterium (assembly GCA_009780585.1). Classification (GTDB taxonomy): domain Bacteria; phylum Bacillota; class Clostridia; order Lachnospirales; family WQUN01; genus WQRX01. Next base: position 38,868 of record WQZS01000020.1, read on the forward strand.
AAGCCGTCCTCCAGGGTCATCATCTTCGCGCCGTCGCGCAAGTGGTGCAGTTCACATTCCGTCAGACTTTCGCCGCAGGTACCCAGGAAGCCTTCCGTGAACGCCTCCATCAGGGGCAGCGAAAAGGAAACCTTCGACAAATCGGTTTCATCCTCCGCCGCGGTGGACGCGCCGAACCGTACCGAGCAACCGAAATCGTTGACCGCCAAACCCGGCATTACCGTGTCCAGGTCAATCACGCATAAGGCTTTGCGCGTTTCACGGTCGAACAGCACGTTATTGAGCTTGGTATCGTTATGGGTTACGCGTAGGGGCATGTCGCCGGATTCGTACAATTTGATTAGCGTGCCCGCGTATTCCTCCCGCGCCAGCGCGAAGTCAATTTCACGCTTTACGTCCTTTGCCCGCCCGAGGGGGTCGGCGCGCAGAGCGTTCTTGAAGTTGGTATACCGATTGGGTGTGTCGTGGAAGCGCGGAATTGTTTCGAACAGCGAAACCGCGTCGAAGTCCGCCATCGTACGCTGGAAATTTCCGAAAGCCGCGCCGCTTTCCTTAAAGTCCTCGGGGTTTTCCACCAGTTGCAGGCAAACCGTGTCGCTGATGAAGGGATACAGCCGCCAATATTCGCCGTCCTCATCCACCAGCCAATCCTTGCCGTTCTTCGTGGGGATGAGGGAAAGGGCTTCGCGGTTTTGTTTGGCGCGTTTCCTTAGGTGGTCTGTTACGGCTTTTATGTTCTCCATCAGTTCGCGCGTGGCGCGGAAGATATTCTTGTTTATTTTTTGTAAGATGTACTGCCGTGCCGTACCGTCCACGACCAGGTAAGTATCGTTGATATGCCCGTTGCCGTACTTTGTGATGAAAATTGGTTCGGCGTCGGTTTTAAACGCATGGATTTGCTTGGGTTCCGTTACCATGAGTATTCACCGCGTTGCCTCATTTCCTTAATGGCGGCACGCACGCCGGGCATATCCTCGGCGTTGGTTACGCCGTACCATTTATCCGCCGAGGTAAGCACCTTCACGGTAAAACGCCCTTTATCCAAGAGCTTCCCTACTTCCATGGGTAAAAGGAACTCACATTTCAATGGGTTTTTACCGAGGTTTTCATTTAGGAAAACCGGAAAACCGCTTGCCAACTCATGCGGCAACGTTTGCCCGAAGCCCCACATATTCATGGAAACGGGCGTGCCGTCGGGGAGGAACCTTTCCTCCTCCGTATCCGCAGGGAGGGCATCCTCGAAAACGGCGCCGCCGGGTGCGGGCTTGATGGCAAGCCTTTCGACGATTTTAACTAACATGCCGTCTTTTTCGGTGCATACGCCCCGCGATACCGTCCCGTTTTCCGACAGGGTATTTTCCACGCGGTAAGCGACCATGGCGTGGCAGGTGTCGGCGGCTTCATTTTTTAGGAAATCATACAGCAATTTGTACGCGTTGGCTCCGTAAAAATCATCCGCGTTTATGACCGCAAATGGTGCGTTTATCATATCCTTCGCGCACACCAAGGCGTGGGCCGTGCCCCAAGGTTTTACACGGTCGGGGGGGATTTCGAAGCCTTCGGGGATGTCCGTCAATAATTGATGGGCGTAACGGATATTCATGTCCGAAGGCACGTTTTTAAATCGCGCTTCGAATTCCGCTTCGTATTGCGGGTTAATGATGCACACCACTTCGCGGAAGCCCGCGCGGTACGCGTCATACAGCGAATAATTGATAATGATATGCCCCTCATCGTCCACGGGCGCGATTTGCTTCAACCCCCCGAAGCGGCTCCCCATCCCCGCCGCCAGAATTACAAGTATCGGTTTACCCTTTTCCATTGAAACCCTCTCCCGCTATTTTATTCATTCCAACTTGTCCCCTAATAGGGGACAAGTTGAATATTACAACAATATTGCTTCTTAATCTATTCCACCGACATTACCTTTTAATCTATTCCGCCGATTTAAAATTGTACATCGGCTTAATCGTTTTGATAATCTCCGCCGTGTCCCCGATATTGGCGACGATATTTTCCATGGCTTGGTACGCGAAGGGAGCTTCGTCCAGGGTGCTTGCGTTAATTGTGGAGGAATAAACGCCCTTCATCGTTTTTTGGAACGCGCTAAGCGTGATGCTCGCCTTAGCCTCGGTACGGCTCATGATGCGCCCCGCTCCGTGGGGTGCGGAATAGTTCCAATCCGCGTTGCCCTTACCCACGCAAAGCAGGCTGCCGTCCCGCATGTTCATAGGGATGAGCAGCCGTTCGCCTTTTTCGGCGGATACCGCGCCCTTGCGTAATATCATTTTTTTTGTGTCAATATAGTTATGCGTGGTGGTGAATTGGTCGGTGATTTTAAATTTAACGCGTTTTTCCAACTCCCTGATAATCGCCTTACGGTTGATGTCGGCGTAACGCTGCATGATTTCCATATCGTGCAGGTAGTCCAACATGGGTTGGTCTTCGAGGTAAGCCAACACACGGTCCATGCCTTTACCCTTGCGCCCCAAATTGTCGGCGGCAATTTTTTGGTACCATTCGCATACCTGCTTGCCGGGGTTGCGGCTGCCGGAGTGTACGACCAGGTACAACTGCCCTTCTTCGTCCGTGCCCAGCTCGATGAAATGGTTGCCCCCGCCCAGCGTGCCAATGGAAAGCACCCCGCGTTCAATGTCTATATGCTTGGCGCAGCGCATTTCGTTTAAATCAATTTCGTTGGCGAAGTGGTGCGGCTCCTTCCTTATATGAAAGCCCGCGGGGATGTATTGATGGATAGCCTTGTCCAATTGCGCTAATTCGACGCGCTTATCCTTAAGCAACGCGGTTTCCATACCGCAGCCGATGTCCACCCCCACGAGGTTGGGTACGATCTTATCCTTGATGGTCATGGTCGTACCGATGGTGCAGCCCATCCCCGCGTGTACGTCGGGCATAATACAGATTTTGCTGCCCGCGATGAAGGGTTGGTCCAACAGGTGTTCAATTTGCGCGATGGCTGATGGTTCGGCGTGGTTTGTGAATACCTTGGCGTTATTGTGTTTGCCGTTGAGTTCAAGCATGGATATTTTTACCTCGGCGGTTTTTGTATTATAATACCATAAGAAGGGCGGGACTGTGGTGTTTACGGAATCGGTTGGCGGCGTGGAAATGAAATTCGAAACGACGCGCGGCGTTTTCTCCCCCAATAATATCGACAAGGGAACGCTGGCGATGTTAACTTCGTGTCAATTCGACACGAAGTCAAAAATCCTTGACTTGGGCTGCGGCTACGGCGTTGTCGGCATCTACGCCGCCAAGTTAATCGGAGAGGAAAATGTTGTCATGAGCGACATCGACAAAAACGCGGTCGCCCTTTCCATAAAAAACGCTGCGCTTAACGGCGTCCCGGGGGTGAAGATCATCTACAGCGACGGCTTTAAGTCCGTGGATGATACGGGCTTCACGCACATATTATCCAATCCGCCGTACCACGCGGATTTTTCCGTACCCAAGCATTTTATCGAAAAAGGTTTTAACCGCTTGGAAACAGGCGGTCAATTTTACATGGTCACCAAGCGGCTGGAATGGTATAAAAACAAACTAACCGCCATATTCGGCGGCGTAAAGGTGATTCAAAACGGCGATTTCTTTATCTTCCGCGCGGAGAAACGCGATACCCGGTACGCCAATAAGAAAGGATAATACCCATGACCGCTTATGAAGCTATGATTAAAACCAACCACCACTTAATCAAGGGCGGGACGTTAAACGACGCGCAAAAGGCGAAAATCACCCGCTTCCTCCTCGCTGAAAAGGAAAAACGTAAATATACCGGACAATGGATGGAGGCGCGAACCGCGTACCCCATCTTCTTCGCGCCGCCCTACGTTAAGAAGAAATTGCAAACTGTCGTCCCCGCGTCGCCTAAGACGCACATCTTCGCCGACAACGCCTACGAGTTTGAAATCCTGCGGCTTCTTCAACTATTTTCCGCCGACTTTACAAAAAACGGAACGTACCCCGATTTAATCGACCGCGGCGAGCTTTCCCGCATGTTCGAAATGACCGCCGCCCGTTTAAAACAAACCTGCTTCGGCTACCAATCCTGCCACTACGCGGAATGTTTTGAAGCGGGGTTGTCGGTGCTGCGCTTCGTTTCCATTAACGAACCCGTGGACGAACCTTGGCTGGACAAGCAGCTCACCATGTACAACAAGCACTTCGCCGACCATAAGCGCCACAGCGGTGTGCAAAAATATTTTTGGTTCATCCTTTCGCAAATGCCCTACGAATACGCCGAACCGCAAATCCTGCGCCAACGGGACGCGATTGTCGAACAACTCAGCCGCAGCTTTTTAAACAGGGACGGAGGCTGCGAAATCCCCGTTTACGTCATGCGCAACACCCTTGCGCGCCTGCCGGAATTCGAACATATAAAAAACCGTCAACCCTTCACAGACGCAAAGAGCGGGAGGCTGCGGTTTTTTTAGTTTGCGTGTGCCGATTAAAAAGCATATCGCAAACGCGTTAAGTAATATGAAGCGTTTAACCATATAAAAAGGATGGATATATATGCCTCAACCATACAAAGTTTTGATTGTTGATGACCAAGTTACAAACCTTCGCACCCTCGAGCATATTTTACAAAAAGAATACACCGTATATTCGGCAAACAACGGGCGCGCCGGCATACAATGCGCGCACAAGTTCCATCCGGACGTTATCCTGCTTGACGTTTTAATGCCGGAAATGGACGGCTACGATGTGATAAAAGCATTAAAGGCTTCCGAAGAAACGAAAGACATACCCGTTATTTTCGTAACCTCGATGGATTGCAGGGACGCGGAGGAAAAAGGTTTGGCATTAGGTGCGGCGGATTACATAACCAAGCCGTATATCGAAGCCATCGTAAAATTAAGGGTCCGCAACCAGGTCACGTTGAAGGTAATGAAGCGCGATTTGGAAGCGGCGGTAGTATCCGCGCAAATGGCAAACCATGCGAAGTCGTCATTTTTGGCAAACATGAGCCATGAGATTCGCTCGCCGATGAACGTAATCGTCGGATTAACGCAAATGATTTTGGAAGACAACGGATTGGAAGATTCGTTGAGGGAGCATCTAACGAAAATCAACATGGCGAGCGACATGCTGCTGCTCATCATCAATCAGATTTTGGACATTTCAAAGATAGAATCGGGCAAGCTAACCCTTACGCCTGTGAAGTATGACATTGCGAGTATGCTCCACAACGCCGTATCGATGAACCTTACCCGCTTCAGCGACAAAGCGTTGGTTTTTAAACTCCACATTGATGATAATCTGTACAATTATTTTTACGGCGATGATTTGCGCGTCGGGCAAATCATTAACAATTTGCTCAGCAATGCGTTCAAGTACACGCACAGCGGTACGATAACGCTAACCATCGGCTGTACGCGCGAAAGCGAAAACGACGTAATCCTTTCCTTTTCCGTCAGCGACACGGGTATTGGCATACGGCAGGAGGATTTGGGCAAATTATTCACCGACTATAACCAAGTGGATGCCCAAGCGAACCGCGCCATAGAGGGGACGGGGCTTGGGCTTTCCATCACCAAGGGGCTTGTAGAACTGATGAACGGAACGGTTACGGTGGAGAGCGAATACAGCAAGGGGACTGTTTTTCATGTAAACGTAAAGCAGGGTTTTGTTAGCGAAGAATATATAGACGCGGAAACGGCGGAGGCATTGTGCGGATTGCGTTACAGGAATTACAAACAAAATTCTACCCTCGAACTTACGCGGCCGGATTTACGCCATGTGTCGGTACTGGTGGTTGACGATTATTTACCAAACTTGGATGTGGCGAAGTGGATGTTCGGGAAATATAAGCTGAACGTGGATTGCGTGACAAGCGGCCGGGAAGCGATAGACCGCGTACAAGCGGGCGAACCACGGTACGATGCCGTTTTTATGGATCATATGATGCCCGGGATGGACGGCGTGGAAGCGACGAAATTGATCCGCGCCATTGAAAGCGACTATGTTTCACATTTACCCATAATCGCGTTAACGGCGAACGCGGTCGCCGGAAACGAACAATTCTTCCTGGATAACGGCTTTCAAGCGTTTTTGTCCAAGCCCGTTAACCTTTCAAAGTTGGACTTAATTATCAGGCGGTGGCTCATGGGGGACGGGGAAGCGACCGACAGAGCGGCACAAGCCGTTAACGACGGCGGCTCCGCCGCTTCGCCGCCCGTAAGCATCGAGATACCGAACATCAACGCGAAACTGGGGTTGGGTATATACGATAACGATGTTGAAATGTATTTGGACATCCTGCGTTCGTTTACCGAGGATATACCCGCCGAGTTGGAAAAACTACGCGATGTAACGGAACAAACGCTGCCGCTGTACGCCATCAACGTCCATACCGTAAAGGGCTCCGCCTCGGGCATCGGCGCGCGCGCTTCAGCGGACGCCGCCATGCGCTTGGAACAAATGGCAAAAGAAGGGGACATCAACGGCGTACTCGCCGATAATGCCCCCTTCGTACAAAGCGTTTATTCATTGATATCGGATATAAAACATTACCTCGGCGCTTAAAAGGTCACATAAACTCCTTCAGCTTCGCAAGCAACTGGTTCACCCGTAAGGGCTTCATCAGCAACCCCGCCGCGCCTACCGCCGCCGCTTTCGCGATGTATTCCCTGTCGGAGTTCGCGGTTATGAAGATGATAGGTGCCTTTTGGCCGCTCTGCTTGATTTTGCGGGCAAGCTCATAACCGTCCATATCCGGCATTTCGATATCCAAAAGGATGACGTTGGGCTGGTTGTTTTTCAAAAACGCTAACGCTTCGTCGCCGGAAGTTACGCAATGCAGTTCGTAATCTGTGTTCGCCAAAAGCCTTTTCAATGTATTGAGGAACATGACGGCGTTATCGACCGCCAATATACCCATGCCGCTTACCCTTTGCGTTTGTTGTTTGCTTTGCTTGTTCATGTACTCCGCTAATTGCAAATCAACCGTCAACGAAATGACGTCCAATATAATCTGCTCCGCAACCGCCTCGATTTCATCGGGGCTTTTTTGCGTGAGCGTACCGATGGCGGCGCGGTGTTTCGCCGCCGCTTCGCTTTGGCCGTTTTTAGCCAACGCATCGCAAATATCCGACAACTCATTCGTTGCTTGCCTGTAATCCTTCTTTGCCAAGGCATTGCGTACTTTTTGGACCTGTACGGAAACATTATCCACAAATGCGTGAATGTTCATATCAGCACCTCGCTTTTTAGTTTATTTATTCTTATTTACTTGTTCATTTAATTGGAATTGGGCGATCAATTCCTCCAAGACGGAGGATTGGTTGCTCATGTTCAACGATGCGGCGGCGCTTTCCTTCGCCGTTGCGGCGGTATTTTGCACGATTTCCGCCACATTCCCCACATCGACATTGATAACCTCTATGGCGCGGTATTGCTCATCGGAGGACGCGGCGATTTGATTATATATAGACGTGCTTTCGTTTATGCCCGACACAATTGCCGTCAGGCTTTGGGAGGTTTCCGCGGCAATGCGCGAGCCCAGCTCCGCCTTTTCAATGGAGGTGGACACCATTTCGCCGGTATCTTGGGCGGCTTGTACGCTGCTGTTAACAAGGCTCCGCACTTCGTTGGCGTTTATTTTTTCGATGGTTCTGTATTGCTCGTTCGACGAAATGGAAACCTCGTTGATTAGCTTGGTGCTTTCCTTGATGCCGTTTACGATTTCGTTCAGGCTCGAAGCCGTTTCGTTTGCGATACGGGAACCAAGCCGGGCTTTTTCCATGGAGTTGGAAATCATGCTTGTGGTATCCTTTGCGGCGTCCGCGCTCTTTGCCGCAAGGGAGCGCACCTCATCCGCCACCACCGCGAAGCCCCTTCCGTGTTCACCCGCCCGTGCCGCTTCCACCGACGCGTTAAGGGCAAGCAAATTGGTTTGGAAGGATATATCCTCAATCATCTTGATAACCTTGTTTATATCCTGGCTGGATTGGTTTATGTCTTCAACGGCTTTCATCATTTCGGACATTTGAAGGCTGCCTTTTTCGGCACTTTGTTTGATGTTTTCCGCCAGCGCCGCGGCCGTATCGGCTTTGTTTGCGTTTTCCTTCGTTTTTTCCGCTATTTCGGACATGGACACGGTCAATTGCTTTTCGGCGGATTCCGCTATGCCGTTGATGATTTCAATGACCTTGCTGATGTTATGGCTGGATTGGTTTATTTCGTTTACCGCCTGCATCATTTCGGACATTTGATTGCTGCCCTTTTCGGCGTTTTGCTTAATCGTATTGGCAAGAATCGCGGCCTTTCCCGTCCTTTCCGTGTTATCCTTTATTTTACCCGCTATTTCGGACATGGAAGCGGATAAGCGTTTCACGGTATCGGCTTGGGAAATCGAGCCCTGCGCGAGCATTTGGGAACCGTCGGAAATCTGCTTGGATCCGTTCGCCACCTGCACGCCCGCCGTCGCAACCTTATGCAATACGCGCAACGTTTCCTCAACCATCATATTGATGGATAAGTTGATAACGTCTTCATCCGAGCGGACGCTCATCTTTGAAGTGTAATCGCCCTCGGCTACCCGCGCCAAAATATAAGCCTGCTGCTTAAAACATTCCAGCATATCGGAAAACGCGCGTTCCAACAGGATAACCTCGTTTTTGGTGGGCGTCTTTTCGGCATCCAACCCCTCTATTTCAATATCGCCTATCGAAATAGCAACGGACGCCTTTGTAAGTTTTTTTATCGGGGTCATCACGGTCGTTTTGACCGAATATAAGACGACGATAGCGGCGATAAGCAATATCGCAATGGAAATGGGGATAATAAGGATCATGATAGCGGTGAAGGACTCCATCATCACCTCTCCGATTACCCCCTCGGGTAATACCGTCACCATATGCCAATCTACGGAATGCATCGTGCCCGAAGCGAAATAACTGTACCCTCCGCCGGGGCTCCTGTGCCTGTATACACCGTCGGCACTTACTATTTGCGCCCATACACCCGTATATCCCCCGTTGGCAATTGTTCTCATATTCATGAAATTGCCCTCGGCGTCGGGCGCGAAGTTTGGGTCACCGTGTATCAATATATCCCCGTCTGTATAAAGCAACATACTTACGCCGTCCCGGTGCAGCGTGGCGGCATGGGTCTGTTCATTCAAGAACGGGAGCAGGATATCTATGGCGGCGACACCTATTACCCTGCCGTCCCTCACCACCGCGCGGACTACGGATATACACAGCTCGCCCGTGTTTGAATCCACATAAGGCTTTGTGACGTGCGGGATGCCGGGGTCGGTCAACGCCAAACGATACCAGCCGCGCTCCGTCGCCCGCCACCGGTAATATATCGTTTCGATGGGGAAGCCGCTGCCAAATATGGCCGTATCATCGGGAAAGCCTATATATACGTCTTCATAGGCGGTATTCGTAACCAGCGTGGCGGTTAATATATCCATTAACTTCACACGCGAGGGCTCCTGCGACAAATCCACAATATCGGTAAACTTGATCGCGTTCGCCACGGCGTTTACCGCTGCCATATGACCCTCGATCCATTCGTTCATAAAAAGGGCTTGCCGCGCTATTTCGCTTTGCCATTTTGCCAAAGACTCCGTCCGGATGCTGTTGTTTGCCAAATACGTCGAAATACCCACCGTTACCAGCACGCTCACAAAAATGATGCATACCATGATTACGGAAATTTTTTTGCCGATACTCATAACATATAACCTCCCTGGGGTAAGCCGTTTAGTTATTATTACAACTGCATTGATAATTTGCCGTAACTAATTCAAAAAATAATCCGCCAAGTTCGCGTTAGGGTCGATAAACGGCTCAATCAACGGTAGCTTGGCCGTCATCAGCGTCGTTACGCCCGGCCCGTGGCCGGAAATCACGCAATCGCCGTGTACGATCACGCCAATGGTACACGCTCCCGTACGGTACGAACGTCCGTAACGCGTGTCGGCGTTTTTGATTGCGACGATATCGCCGAAGCGCAAATCGCCAAGTCCGTACCGCTCCTTAATTTCATCATCAAAAAGCGTGATGTCGTAATCACCACCCGCCGTATTGACCGTACCCAACCCCGAGCCCATGATGGAAGCGGGTGCGATCTTCGCCACGCCGACCCGTAATTTGCCGTTATCTTCAATTATGTTCATCTTCCCGATCAACGCCGGTGATACGTTGCGCAGCATGATATCGGGGTAATCGGACAATTCCATCCCCTGCCCCGCAGCTTTAACCATCACGTTGTCGTCGATGCTCATCTTTTCCAGCACTTCCTGCGGGAAATAAATAAGCACATGGTCCGAACCGCCGTGCTTGCCCGTTACGATCCCCTTTTCGCCTTTTGCGTCGCCGCTTTTTACGATGGCTTCGTTACCGACGCACGAAAGGATTTGCAACGCGTGGTTATGGTCTGTTTCCTTGTGCCGGATAGTCACACCCGGCTCCAGGTGGTCCGCCGCCCAATCGATGCAATTATCGCCGATCTTGGCGTTGTAAGTAATGCCGCCCGTACCCGGTATCCACACGACATTACCCTCAATGGTAGTACGTCCCGTTTCCCGCATCTTAGGGTGCCATACAACACCGCCTACGGAAATTACGGGCAATTTGTCTACATTTGTTTTAACCATCATATCCTCCCGATCTTTTTATTTTTAGTTTATCTATACTTCGGCATCCAGTCCCCGTGGCGTTCGATTAATTCGTCCACCATTTTGATGATGTCGTCAATACTCAATTCCGCCGCCGTATGCGGGTCGAGCATAGCCGCTTGGTATACATGTTCCAATTTTTCCGTTACCGCCGCTTCTATCGTGATTAGGTGTACGTTAACGTGCGTCATGTTCATGGCGGCGAGTTGGACGGGTAAGCGGCCGACATGGCAAGGATTGACGCCGTGCGCGTCCACCATGCAGGGTACTTCCACACAGGCTTCGTGCGGCAGGTTTTCGATCAACCCGTTGTTGATTACGTTGCCGCCGATCTTCGTAAGCGTTCCCGCGGCCAGGGATTCCATTATATAGGAAGCGTATTCACCCGAACGGCGGTGCGGTTCCCTCCTTACCGCGTCCGCAAGGCCCTTATAATCCCGTTCCCATGCCGCGATTTGCTCGATGCAACGGCGGGGGTATTCGTCCAACGGGATGTTAAAGCGGTCGATAAGCTCGGGGTATTTCGATTTGATATACCACGGGTTATATTCGGCGTTGTGTTCGCTGGATTCGGTGCAATAGTAACCCATTTTGGCGATGTAGTCGTAACGCACCATATCCCAATGCTTATTCGCCGCCGCTTCGCTCGCGAGGGCGTTTTTCTCCGCGGCGCGCTTGCGGATTTCGGGGTACAGGTCTTTGCCGTGCTTATCCTTGATTTCCAACAGCCAACCCATGTGGTTGATACCCGCGATAAGCTCGCGTCGGCCCTCCCACAAATCACCCATACCCAAGTTATCCAGCAAATGGTACGAGCAACCCTGCACGCTGTGGCATAAACCGATCGTCTTAACCCCCGTATAACGTTGCATATAACCGCACAATATGGACATGGGGTTCGTATAGTTTAAAAACCACGCGTCGGGGCAGACCGCCTCCATGTCACGGGCGAAATCGCGCAGTACGGGTATCGTGCGTAATCCGCGCATTATCCCGCCGATACCCAGCGTATCGGCGATGGTTTGGCGCAAGCCGTATTTGTTGGGTATCTCAAAGTCCGTGATCGTACACGGGTCATATAAACCGACCTGGATTGCGTTGACCACAAAATTTGCTCCGCGCAGGGCTTCCCTGCGGTTTTCCACTCCCAAATAAGATAGGATACGCGCCTTACCGCCCAAGCCTTCGTTAAGGGCGCGGATGATCGCTTCGCTTTCCTTCAGCCGTTGGCCGTCGATGTCGTACAAAGCGATTTCCGAATCCGCCAAGGCGGGCGTTGCCATGCAATCGCCCAACAAAGCCCGCGCGAAAACGGTGCTGCCCGCGCCCATAAAAGTTATCTTCGCCATATAAATCAATCCCTTCCTTTTTTTATGTTTGATTATGTGGTTTTCATAACCATTCGTCAACCGTCGACAACCGTTTTGTATATATGGCATTTACATTTGCGGCGGTTACATGTATATTTTACGGCGTCCGTTATTATTGCCGAAAGTTGTCCAACGAAAGGATGATTTCTTATGAATGATGTATTAAAAGCGATCTTCGAACGCAATTCCTGCCGCGACTTCTCCGGCGAACCGCTGACCGATGAACAGGTTGACTTACTCGTAAAGAGTGCGCTTGCCGCCCCGAGCGCGATGAACGCCATGCCCTGGCACGTCATCGCCGTCACGGACAAGGAAATGCTCGACGAAATGGACGCCTACATGATCAAGCACATCGAGGATACCAACCCCGATTGGCACAACCGCATGAAGGAACGCGGCGGCAAGATATTCTATAACGCCCCCTGCCTGATCCTCATTGCCAAGAACGATTCCGAATGGGCCGCGTTGGATGCCGGTATCGTAAGCCAAAACGTTGCGCTTGCCGCACATTCGCTGGGTTTGGGCAATGTAATCTGCGGCATGGCGCGTTTGGCGTTGGAAGGCGTGTGGGGCGAAGAATGGGCGAAGCGCCTGCGAATCCCCGAAGGGTACACCTTCGGCATGTCGGTATGCGTCGGCATCGCCAACAAGGGCAAAACCCCGCACGAATTAAATTACGAAAAAATGACATATATTAAATAGGGGTAACGATCATGGGTGACGTGTTTAAGGAACAAATTATAAAACGCAAGCCAACCGCGAGGGATTTCGTCTTTAGGGTCCTATTGGTTGCCGCCGCCGGGCTTATCTTCTTCCTGGCGATGATGTTCCTGCCGAGCTTCGGTGTTATCTTCGGGTTCGCGGCGATGTTCGGCGCGTGGTACGGCATGTCCTTCCTCAACGTGGAATACGAATACGTATTTACCAACGGGGATTTGGATATCGACGTCATTTATAACAAAGCGCGCCGTAAGCGGCTTTTTACCGGTCAAGTCAACAACTTCGAAATCATGTGCCATGTGGATGATAAGGTCCATATCGGCGATTTTGCCTCGGCGCAGGAAACGAGGGATTATTCAAGCGGCGAATCCGGTGAAAATACCTATGTTTTTCTTACGACGCAAAGCGGCAAGCGTATAAAAGTCATCTTCGAACCCAACGAAAAATTACTAAAAGCGATAGGTACGGTACTCACCCGCAGGAAGCTGTTTATCAAACAATAGAAAAGAGGTGCGCCATGCTTCACGAACCCCTTCCCGAAGGGTTGGCCTTCGACGATGTTTTAATCGTGCCGGAATTTTCGGACGTGCAACCCGTCCATGTCGATGTTTCTCTCAAATTAACGCCGGATATCGCCCTGCGTATCCCCTTCATTTCGGCGGGGATGGACACGGTGACCGAAGCGAACATGGCGATCGCCGTCGCGCGCTGCGGCGGGTTGGGCGTTATCCATCGCCACATGCCCATCGAGGATCAAGCCGGCGAAGTGGACCGCGTTAAGCGCAGCGAACACGGCGTCATCACCGATCCCTTCTCCCTCTCGCCCAACCACTATGTATATGAAGCGGAAAAACTGATGAACCGTTATCACATTTCGGGCGTGCCCATCACCGAGCACGAAAAGCTCGTCGGCATCATCACCAACCGCGACCTGCGCTTCGAAAAAGATTACGGCAAAAAAATCTATGAAGTCATGACCAAGGAAAACTTGATTACCGCGCCCGTGGGCACGACGCTGGAGGAAGCCAAGGAAATCCTCGTCCTTAACAAAGTCGAAAAGCTCCCGATTGTGGATAAGGAAGGCAATCTAAAGGGCTTAATCACCGTAAAAGATATTAATAAATCCATCAAATACCCCATGTCGGCTAAGGATAACCATGGACGGCTGCTCGTAGGCGCGGCGGTCGGTATCAAGGACGACTACATGGAGCGTGTGCAAGCCCTGGCCAAACGCAAGGCCGACGTCATCGTACTCGAAGTCCTCCACGGCCAGGCGAAAAATGTCCTCAACGCCATCCGCACCATTAAATCGGACTTCCCCCATATCGCGCTCATCGCGGGTAATATCGCGACCGCTTCCGCCGCCAAGGCACTCATAGACGCCGGTGCGGACATCATTAAGGTAGGCATCGGCCCTTCGTCCGTATCGACCAAACGTGTTGTGGCGGGCGTCGGCGTCCCACAAATCAGCGCGATACTCGATTGCGCGGCCGTCGCGCGCCCCGCCGGTGTTACGGTCATCGCCGACGGCGGCATACGCTATTCCGGTGACATTTCGAAGGCCATCGCCGCGGGTGCGTCCGCTTGTATGATGGGTAACCTCTTAGCCGGATGCGAGGAAAGCCCCGGCACGACCGAACTCTTCCAAGGCCGTAAATACAAGACCTACCGCCATATGGAATCCGCAGCCGATTACGACGAACCCGACTTGTCCGAATTCGGTTACCCCAGCCCCGCGGGGGTCATCATTTCCAAAGGCGTGGAAGGCCGCATCACTTACAAAGGCCCCGTCGCCGACGTCTTGACCCAACTCCTCGGCGGTTTGACCATCGGCATGAGCTACGCGGGCTGCCGAACAATCCGGGAAATGCACGAACGCGCCAAACTTATACGCGTATCCATGGCGGGCCTGCGCGAATCACATCCCCACGACGTACAAATTACGCGGGAATCACCGAATTACAGCATAATATAATAACAACCAAGCCACCAGCCCCGTTGCATACGCGCCGCGGCACCCACCACCGTAAGCCCGGGCTATGGTTTTACCAATAACATAATCATTTCCACCAACCCCAACGTGCTTGCCAAGGAACCGCTCGGCTTCACTTGGGCGTACATATGCTGTTTTTACAAAAGTGCTTGCGCTTCGCGAATACTTATGTTAGAATTCCTTTTGCGCCGCGGAGTGGAGCAGTTTGGTAGCTCGTTGGGCTCATAACCCAAAGGTCGTAGGTTCAAATCCTGCCTCCGCAAGATAAACCACGAGAGTACAGGTATTTCAACTTGTGTTCTCTTTTTTTACCCCGGACAGGGGATTTTTATTATGTTTTCCATAAAATTATTGTCATGATGTACTCATGTAAGGTTGAATTTACACATAACTATTCAAAGCATTCACAAGCGTCAAATGCCTTCGGTAAACGGCTGATAACATTTAACCAATTTTTATGTTTATCCAAATCAAAAGGCGGGAACCCGTTGATATAATGGCTGCCGTATCGAACCCCGCCCGATTCCCATTCTATTAAATATAGCTTTTGCTGACCCGGTATCGAATCCAGCGCGGGGAGGAACCGGTTTTCATTGGCTTCAACCACGGCCGTACCCTCCGATACGATGGTATCCGCTTCGTAATCGGTGATTTTATATACGACTTCGCGTACTTCACGGGTATCGTTGCATAGGCATACTTTGTGCTTCCAACCTTCCGATTCGCCCATGATGATATGGAGGGGCTGCTGTGCTCTTTGCACGTAGTAATAGGCGAGTTTTTTACGGTCGTAATAATCCACCACCGCGTCGGAAAGTTGGGGCCAACCGTCTGCTAGGTTCCACCAAAGCATCCCCGTTTTCCGCCATTTTTGGATGCGTGTGTTTTCGATCAGGAATTTTAACGCCTCGGCTTGGGATATCTGCGAAGCCGCGATAAATTCGCCAAGCTCCTCCGGTATCGCGCCGAACAGAACCTTAACCTGCTTAAACATAAGCACATTCCGGTCATAATCCCTTTTGATCCCCGTTATATATTCGGAATTGTGCATCCGCCAAGAGGTGCTTTCTTCATTAAACGGCCAAATTTCATCCTCCGGTAAAAATTTTTTAAGGCTGGAAGCCGAAGGGCAGCCGTGGTAACTGATTTCACTGATAAAGTGCGCCTTGCAATGGCGGTGGTAATCTCCTTTGTAATAATCACGCGGGCCGTAATTATGTTGTTCGGGCATTTCGCTGTCGTTCGGGAAATTGCCTTCGATCAACGGGGAGCTGGGTAGGTATTCACGGTACGGATCGTGCATCATCACGGCGCGGGGGAGGGTTTCCCGTGTGAGCCTGTTATACCGCCCATGGGGGTAAGCGTGGCCAAGGGACGCGTACATAACGTCGAGTTCATTATCACCTGCCCATAACACGACCGAAGGATGGTTGCGCAAGCGTTTGATGACGGAAACCGCTTCGGCGTCCAATGTTTTGGCAAATTCCTCATATTGGCTGTACAAAGCGCAAGCTAGAGAGAAATCCTGCCAAACCATTATACCGTGCCTGTCGCACAGATCGTAGAACGCGTCACTTTCATACACGTTGCCGCCCCACATACGGACCATATTGCAATTCATTTCGCGCAGCATTTTATGGGCGATGGGAAGCCTCTCCGCGTCGCGGCTGTGAAGGCAATCGAGATGGACCCAATTCGTCCCCCTTACCATGATGGGGAGGCTGTTTACGATAAAACGGAAATTCCCGTAATCGGGGCCGCCGAAGTCCAGTTCCAGCTTAACCGTACGTATACCGATATGTTCCTCGCGGGTAGCGATAACTTTCCCGTGGTGCAGGAGCGAAAAGGTTATATGATACAAATTCGCGTCCCCGTAACCCGCGGGCCACCATAATTCAGGATTATCAATGTTTATATGGAGCTTGTTGGATACGAAAATCGTCGGGGCTTCCGCTTTGAATCGGCTTTTACCGCAAACCCCTTCCACTTTTACGGAAAAGCCGTCCAAATACGTATCGTCGGTTGTAAAACGGTAAAATACGTTAAGCCCCGCGGAATATGGGGTCACGGAAGGTATGGAATAATAGACTTCATTTATATAGGTTTTTTCACGGGCATAAACCATTACGTCCCGCCACATCCCCGCCGAAACAAGGCGCGCCGAAATATCCCAACCGAAGCTATGCGCGGGCTTTCGCACGACCGCGTGCTCGTCGGAAAGAGCTTCCCAAGTACGTACCCCCGCCGGAAAATCTTCGTTCCTGGCCTTGTTTACCGCGGAAGCGATATGGACAACGATAACATTCGTTTCGCCGGGTTTGGCGTAACGGGTGATATCGAATTCGTGCGGGATCAGCATATTGTCGGCTTGTCCAGCCTTTTCACCGTTGATAAAAACCGTCCCGTAAGTATCCAGGCCATCGAAACGAATAAAAATATCCCTGCCGTTGTAATCAGCAGGGATAAGGAATTCCCGTTCAAACCACCAGGAATAGAATTCATATTTTCGGTATGACAGCGAGTTAAGCCCGAAGTAAGGTTCATCCGCAAGCCCCGCCGCCATCAAGTCGATTTCCACATTGCCGGGTACGGTTGCGTTTATCGGCGGGAGGTTTAGCGCGTACAATTCCTTCGGCGTAGCGGGAAGGTCCTCCCCTTGCTCCGGATAGAAACGCAACGCCCAGTCCCCGTTAAGTAAAAGGCAATCCTTCATTTGCGCACCCCACCTTACGTGTGTTTATTGATTATCTTATCCACGGGACCCAGGCTTACGGTGCTTTGCTTCAACGCCTTAAAGCCCAGGGTAACCATGATGATGATTTCGATGATGCGCAGGATGGTTTGGCAAATACTGATTACGCGCTGTACTTCCACCAGGTTAACGTTTTGGTTAAATAGGGACGCGATATTGTTAACCAAACCCGTCGTGTTGTGAAATATATGGTTTAACAATCCCAACAGCGACGACAAGACCGCGAACGCGATCACGACGGCTACCGCGCGGATCGCCGACCTCTTCAGCCAAGCGTCTTCTTCGGCGATGAATACATATAAAACGGCAAGCACCAGCGGAGTCGGCCCAATCAATCCTATAAAATATAAAGCCGCCGCGAAAAGGCCCACGGAGATACCGATTTTCGTTTTCTGCACGTTAATAACCTCCCTCTACAACGGCATTATAGAGGCAAGGGAACATACCGTCAAGCGAAACCCCTTTATCTGCCCGTTCCTTTGTTCTCAAGCATTTGGATTCGGTGGTATCCCGTTATTTTTTTGTTAATAATGCGTTGCAGCATCCTTTCGGCTTCCGCGTCGGTAAAGTCATACAACAAACCGGATAATACACCGATTGCTTTGTTTTCTTCCGTGAGTGCCAAGGAAAGGGCTTTATCGTAAGGCAGTAAAGTATTAATTTCCGATTCGTTCGGCGTGAACGCCCGGTTAAAATATTTCGCCAGCACGGCGTTATACTGTTCGATTTGAGCTTTACATTCCATCGAAAGCGCGTTGAATACCCGTTCGGCTGCATCGTCCGGCGCGATTTTGGCCATATGGCCGTAGAAAATTTGCGCGTTCCGGCTATTTTGCGATAATCCTTCGATTGTTTTGGCGATTTCCGGGGAAATTCCCCCAAAGCTAACCGACGGGTTATTCGGTTGATTGTCCGGCAACATGGATGGGGTTGTCGGAAGCTGCATCGGCGGCGCAGGCAGCTTCGCGGTCGGTGGCGCTACTGCTTGGTTCCTTTCGCGTAACAGTTTAAGGGTTTGTTCATCCAGGGGTTCATATTGCACGCCGTCGGGCAAGCCCTTATTTATACGAGAGAATTGCTCCGCGGCGCGTTCGGGGGGGAGGTTCGGATTTCGGATTTCCGAATTCGGAATCCGAGGCTCGGGATTCGGAGTTCGGATATTATTTAATAACGGCGATCTTTGTCCTATCATATTGGCGGGATTATTACTCAACGGGTTTTGCCGATGCGCCAAGGGGTTAACCGTGCGTTGCTTAACATGAGGGGGTGGTGTTTTTCCGCCATCCGCTTCCAATGGGAAAAACCGCATTGCGAATTCCTGCTGTTCCGTTGCTTCCGTAGGTTCGTATGCGTGCGGTTCTCCGCGTGTTCTCATTAAACGGCGGGCAAATATCGGACTCGGCGGCCGGCTCGAAAAAGGCATTTTGTCCCTCCAATCGGATATATCAAACCTATCATATGAAAATCGATATATTTTTGTGAAAAGGTGTAAAAAAGGTTGACACATCCCCTACCCTCTCATATAATGCAACGTGCGCAACGCAAGGCCCGTTGGTCAAACGGCTAAGACACGGCCCTTTCACGGCTGAGATAAGGGTTCGATTCCCTTACGGGTCAAGCAAAAGAAAACCCGCATATCCTGCGGGTTTTCCCATAGCATGGTGCCATGGCCAAGTGGTAAGGCATTGGACTGCAACTCCATTACCCCCGGTTCAAATCCGGGTGGCACCTGAAATGAATCGTTAGGATTCGTAACCTGGGGCTGTCTTGCTAAGGAAGAAGCAAGGCAGCTCCATTTTTGATGGGAACGTGTGGAAGAAGTGGAAAAGAAGCGGGATTTTTATATTTTATAGTAAAGATAATGGACGACAAGAACGCCTC
>WQZS01000021.1 GCA_009780585.1 Defluviitaleaceae bacterium
AATTTTTATTTGCTTTCTATTGCTTTTTATTGCCTTTTATATCTTCTTTGTTTCTTTTCCTTCTCCGCCCCCTCCCGATTCCATTTCGAGATTGGGTTCTTTCATTTCGCAATTATTTATATTCGTCATGTAAATTATAACATGTTGAAGAAAAAAGGCCAACAATATATAATGGGGGACGATGGCGGGAGGGTTACTTATTTATATTGAACTGTTGAATTTTTGTAAAAAACATATAAAGCGGCTGGCTTTGGTGGCCGGCATTGTTTCCGCTTGTTATTTGTTCTTCGCCGCGGCGTTCGTTGTCGTGGCGCTGACGGTTGACGGCCGGAGGGCATCCAACCCGCAATTGCCCGAATTGCCCCCCCCGGAAATCGGGAACGGCGGGTATACCGACACGGGGCCGCCTTCCCATTTCCTTGAGCCGCTCCCCCCCGGGGAGCCCGACGACGGTTCGTTTTTCCGCCCGCCCGCGCGCACGAATTTCGTGCTGTTGGGCATAGACAACATAGGCGCTGGTTTGGCCGACGCCATCATGGTGGGCACCTTCTACCGCGACTCGGGGGAAGTCCGCTTTATGTCCGTACCCCGCGACACCCATATCGTTTTATCCGACGCCCGCCACACGCAAATCCGTGCCCTTGGGCTTAACGTACCCCGCCAAATGAAAATCAACGAACTCCGCGCCTACGGCGGCGGCGTATGGGGCGCGCACCTCCTCATACAGGAATTAAACGATATGCTGGGCATCCGCTTGGATTATTACATTGAGGTACGCCTGCCCGCGTTCAGGCGTATCGTTAACGCCATCGGCGGCGTACATTTCAACGTACCCCGCCGTATGTACTACTTCGACCCCGAAGAAAACCCGCCCTTGCGCATTGATTTACAGCCGGGTCCCCAACTCCTTATGGGGCAGGAAGCGGAATGGCTGGTGCGCTACCGCGAAACCCTCCCCAACAACGACCTCGGGCGCAACCAAATCCAAATGCAGTTTATGACGGCGCTATTGCAACAGGTAATGACCCGCGAAGCGATTATGTCAAACCCCTTGGAGCTTGCCCGCGTCATTATTGAGGACGTGAACACGAACATGACCCTCTTGAACGCCGCTCGTTACCTGCCCTTTATCACTTCCATCAATACCGAGGGTATCTCTACTTTTACCATGCCGGGGACGGACGGATGGCGGAGCGGAGCGGGTTCGGTGTTTATCCCCGACCTTGAAAAACTGCACGAAGTAACGCGGGAAGTATTTTATGCCCATATCGAAACGGAACCCGAACAGGAAGAAGACGATGACGGGGATGATAACGATGAAACCTAAATACCGGCAATTGGCCGACGCTTTATTATTAAAAATAGAAACCGGGGAGCTCCCGCCGGATACCCGTTTGCCTCCCATCCGTACATTGGCTAAGGAACACGGGGTCAACAACACCACCGCGGTCAGCGCGTACAAATACCTGGAAAATATCGGACGCGCGTATTCGCGTATGGGCAGCGGCACGTATGTGTCGAAATCCCTGCCGCAAGCGGGCGAAACCGATTATGACCCCAAGGACTACATCAATTTCGCGGGGAGTGAAACCGATGCCGAGCATTTTCCGGCGGAGGCCTTCGCCCAATGCGTCGATAAAGTGTTGAAAACACAGGGCAAAATCGCGTTTACCAATATTATCAGCGCCGATTTCCCCCCTCTGCGTGACGTGCTTGCGGATATCAACGGCGTCGCCCCCGAGCGCATCATCCCGTTGACCGACATCCAACAAGGGTTGGATTTGATCAAGGGCATCGGCACCAAAACCCGTATCGAAGAGGATATGTACGGCGACTTTTATTATGACGGCGTGGTGCGGCGGCCCCTGCGCGGGGCGGACGGCAACGTTATTTACATTAAAAGCTACGCCAAGATTTTTTTACCCGGGCTGGCTTATATGGTTGTGCCGAAGGATTTGGCGGGTAAGGTTGCCGAACCCCTCCATTCACCCGCAGCGTTGTTTCTCCAACGGGCGTTCGGGTTGTTTTTGCGTGACGGCGGGTTTGACGAGCACGCCGCCAACATGCGCATCGTTTACGGTAAGCGTTACCGCAAACTAATCGCGGCGGCTCGGGTGTACCTTACCGATTACGCGTCGTTTGACGAGCCGAAATGCGGCCTTGCCATTAAGGTATACCCAAAAAAGGTCAGCGAAGGTGAAATAGACGAATTGTGCCGCCGAATCCTGCGGCGGAAGGTCATCGTTTCGCCCATTTCCTCACGGCGCGGGGAGCGACCTTATTTGAAAGTCAGTTTCGCGTCCGTGCAGGAGGAGGATATCGCCGGGGGGATAGGGATCGTCGCGGCCGCTTTGGCGGAGGGGGTGCGGTAGATGATACGGATTATTATCGCTTCGTCGCAAACGGATATGATGCGGGCCGTGGGGAATGAGCTGGCGAGGCTTCCATGCGCCGAAACGGTTTCCCGGGTGATGCGTGTGGCGGATGCGGAGCATAAAATAAGCGCCATATGCAGCCATTTGCTGTTGGTGGATTTGGACTCCGTCACCGACCTTTTCCGTTTGCAACAAATCAAGAACCGCCACCAACTGTACGTGATCTGCGTTTCGGGCAACGCGTCGTACGCCACCACATCCCTGCGTTCGGGCGGCGACGAGTTCGTATTAAAGCCCGCCATCTCCACACCCGTTTCCACCATGAAATTTATCGAAAATATCGTAAAACATGTAAACGCGTACGCGCAACGCCAAAAAACGCCTGCGATGAGGGAATTGAACAAAATGGTTTCCAAGCATGATAAACAGAAAATCGTCGCTATTGCTTCAAGCACCGGGGGTACGAGCGCGCTGGAGGTTCTGCTGGCGGGACTGCCCGCGGATATACCGCCTATCGTCGCGGTACAGCATATGACGTCGGGGTTTACGAAGCTGTTCGCCGAACGGCTTAACGCGAATAATAAGCAACAGATACGGGAGGCTTCGACGGGGGATTACCTGATGCGCGGCACGCTCCTGCTCGCCCCCGCCGACAGGCACATGAAGCTGGTACGCCGCGAGGGACGCCTGGCTGTGGAGTGCTTCGTGGGGCAAAAGCTGCACGGCGTTATGCCCGCGGCGGACATCCTGTTCGAATCGGTGGCGGAATTGGTCAAGGGCGATGCCGTCGGTGTCGTATTGACCGGCATGGGCGCGGACGGCGCGCGCGGCTTAAAGGCGATGCGTGCCGCGGGGGCGAAGACCATCGGACAGGACGAAGCGACGTGCGTAGTTTACGGTATGCCCAAAGTGGCGAAGGATTTGGGCGCGATTACGTATGAACTGCCGCTGGATAAAATCGCGGAAAGGATCATGGCCCTGGCGCGGGAATGAACGAACGGGAGAAGAACGCCTATTACCTTCCGGACGGTGTTCCGCTTCCGGACGCGGCGGGTGTACTACGTCCCGCTAACGGGGACGACAACCCCTTACTGACGGAATGGATACACGCTTTTTACATAGAAACACTCGCGGTAAAGCCGCCGGATTTAACGGAATTTAAACACAATAATTTAACCGCGGTAACCAAAAGGACCGCGGCTTTATATATTTGGCAGAACGCAACGGATGCGCCAATTGCGGCGATGGGGATGGTTTCGGTTATCGACGGCGAAACGGAGAAGTTGAACCTTATATTCGTGCCAAAGGAAAACCGCCGCAAGGGTTACGGAAAGGCCATCGTGGCGGCATTGTGCGGAATAATCCGTTCAAGGGGAAAAAAGCCCGTATTAAACGCCTACGCGGACAACGCGGCGGCGATCCGATTGTATGAAGGCTTGGGTTTTACATTAACGAGCTGCGCACGGGGGTAGTGTCCTTCACCAAACCGGTGATCAGCGTCTCCACTTGGTCGTGCTTAAACATTTGTTCCAAAATAATCGCGTTATTGACCGTAAAGAAGGGGTCGGAGGAATCGGGGGATTCGTCCGATTTTTTATATAGGAAGGGCGTGGTATTGCGGTGGGCGGCTTCGCGGGTGGTGATGCTGCCGGTGGGCATTTCCTCGCTGAAATAATAGGTAATCTCCTCGTTGTAAAACAAGGGTACGCAAGCGAGGTACATGCCGTAGCACAGGTAGTCCATGGGCTTGGCGAGGAAGGGGCCCTCCGGGTCGATGCGGTAATAAAGGTAGACTTCCTTACCCGGCAATCCTTTATACAGGAAGGGCTGATGTTTTTCGATAAAGGGGATTTGCGCGGGTTTATGCTCCTTAAAAGCGGGGAGAAGTATGCCGTTGTGCTTCTGTACGGCGATCGCGTCCGCGATGATACGCTCCGAATGGAACGTGGAAAGGTTATGACGCAGGCAAACCTGCCCCAGCGCGAGCGCCAAAATATTATCGGCGGGTTCGGTTTTTAGGTACCATTTTTCCAGAATGTCCAGCGTTTCGTATTCGGGTTTAAAGTTGGCGGTAAGCATATGGTAGACGCATAAATCCACAAAAGGTTGCAACAAATCGTCGGAATCGTCTTGCGGGGTGCTGCTTTGTTGGGTGCTGTTTTGCAACCGCGCGAAGGCTTTTTGCGCGTCGGCATCGATCGTAGCCATCCACAAGCTGCCTTCGAGCAAACGTTTATCCAAGGCTTTCGGGTGATGCTTGTCCTGTTTCGCCAACTCGCGGGAGAGCGCGGCCAATTCGGACTGGCTGAACGGGAAGTGCGCCAGTGTCAGTTCGAGTAATTCGTCATACAGATCCTTCCCGCGCCCGTCGGATAAAAGCGCGTGCGCCGCACCCGCGAGGAGGGGACGGCAGTTGTCGATCGGGAGTAACCGGGTAATGGCGTCCATCAGGATATCGGTGGGGATATGCGGATGCTTGCGGTCGATCAGTTCGGCGGCTTTTTCATATTCTTCGGTGTGGAGGCGGATCTGTAACAATTGGCGCGGCAGGTTGGGGGTGTTTTCGTCCACGGCTTTGTAATGTTCGAGGGCTTCGGTGTACCACCCCGCGTCGAAGTATATTTGCCCCAAGGTAAGCAGTAAGCGCATACGGTAGGCTTTGTTGATATTCTTTTGCGCCAGCATGGTTTCCAGGATGGGGATGGAATCCTTGCCCGGGTTGGACAAATGCGCATCCGAAAGGGTACGCAGCAAATAGAACCTTCGGTCGCCCTTGTCGAAGAAATGGCGGTACGCCGTTTTATCAACGCCCTCCACCATACGGCGCACGGTAAGCACTTCGTCCAGCACACTGCGGCGTCCCGCACCCAGGCAGGTGTAGGAGATGCCTTCCCCGGCGGCTTCGATGATCAGGCGGTTATTATCGGCGCGTATTCCATCGGAATTCGCCGCTTCGGGCATTTCGTATACGTCCATGCCGCGCTTGGCAGCATCGGTGATATAAACGAAACGCACGTCCGTTTCGGGCGGCGCGGTCAGCTCGAAGCGGGTCAAGTCGGCTTCGATGATTTCCTCCGCGCGTTCCATCAAGGCGTTGCTTTCACCCAACAAGCGTCCGTTTGCCCAATAATAATAATACAGGCTGTTCGCCTCGCGGCCCTCCTTGTTTTGCTCCAGGCAACGCACGGCGAGCCGCAATATCCTTTGGGTAAACGCGGGCAGTAGGTCGGAAAGCGCGGGGTCGGTCAATAATAAGTGGTATACATACACGGCGAGGTCGTCGTCCGGTTCCGCCGATTGCAAGAACTGCTGCATGGGGTAGTGGTTGACGCGGTCGGCGCGGTTTTCGTAGGCGGCTTTAATCAGCGCAGTATACAGGCCGGGGACATGTACCTGCTTGCGTTCCGCCGCCAAGTAATAGGCGTACGCCTCGGGGCCGTAGTCTTTTTTGCGGATGCGGCGGGCGCAAATGTCTTTTAGCAAGGGATGGTAGCCGCTTGCGCGGTACAGCCTTTCCCCGCCGGCGGGGTTCCCTTCGATCACGGCGGAAAATACGCCGTTCCCATGAATATTGGAAAAAATGCCGATCGTATCCGCGCCGCGTACGGCGGCGTAATGCAGCACGCCCAACAACGCTTCGTTTACGGTGATTGCGGGCGCGGTCCGGTAATAACGGTACAACCCTTCATATACGTAGGGACTGCGGCAACCGCTGATGTACGCGCCCATCAATTGGGCGTAAGCGTCCTCGTATTCGCCCGCCTCAAGGTGCAAGCGCCCCAGCATCACGCGTTGGCTGAGGGAATGGGTTTCGGTCAGTTCGGTCAAGTTGCGCCAATGTTTGCGCGCCGAACGTACGCGCCGCTGTTTGATTTCCATGTAGGCGTACAGATAGCACAACTCGCCGTTATGCGTCGGTTCGTTAACCCTAAGGAATGATTTATAGGCCATCGCCTTGTCCAACAATTCGTTGGCGGTGTCGAAATGGCCGGATTCGATGGCGATAAAGATTGTGAGGGTCAAAAGCGGGAGGTGAACGTCGTTCCTCCGCTGCGCGGTGATGAGGGCATGGTACCCGTTTTGCAAATAGGTACGGTCACCCTCTTCGTCGGAAAGGGAATACGCCAGCCAGCAACGCAAAGCCAGCGCGATGGCCGTCTTCACATCGGCGCGGCGGGACAAGCGGGATTCGAGTTTTTTAATCAATAAATTTGCGTCGGGCATGGTTCACTCCCCGCTCTTGCCGATCCAAGCCTTCGCTTGGCCGATGAGCTTCGTGTAGAGGTACACGTCCCTTTCGGTAAATGAAGCCGTATTGATTTTATCAACGGGGAACCATTCCACCCCGCTGTTTTCATCGGGCTTAACGATGAGGGAATCGTTTTCATCCGCCGTGAACAGGTAGGCGACCGAAAGGTGCAGGTGGCTGTTTATATACTTCTCGTTCTTGGTGTGTGCCGTGACGTTCAGGATATCCAGCGAAGCGATTTCCCGTGAAATCGGCGTTACGCGCGCGCCTGTTTCCTCAAACGCTTCGCGGGCCGCGACTTCGGGCAAATCGGTATCGCCGTCGGCGTGGCCGCCCGTCCACGCCCATGTGTTGCGGATATTGTGGTGGATGAATAAAACCTTATCCAACGCCTTGTTAAGGATAAAACCCGAGGCGGTAATGTGCGCGATCTCGTTTTCCCGCAATAATACGTTATGGGGGAATGATTCCATGTAACTAACAATCACCTTTTGGTCTTGTGTTTCCTGTTCGTTTTTTGGTTTATAATTTTTGATTTGTGTGAAAAAATCCATATCCTCACCACTCCCCGACCGTAATCGGCAGCTTTACCCGGTATTCCTCACCGGGCTTCCGCCCCTTCACTTCAATGACCGTACGCATAAACGGCGTTTTACGGAACAAACGCCCCGCATTCATAAACGCGGACAGCTTAACCGTAAACGGGATTTCGTAATGCTTGCCTACGCTGTAGGTACGCGCGGCGAAACGGACGTAATTATCCGGGCAAAACACTTCAACCGCGATGTCACCACCCGTGTGGTTAAGGATTTCAATTGTACCCTTGTCGTCGTAGCGGTAGGTCTCGCGGTTAAGGCGCGCGGTGAGGGGTAGGGGTCGGCGGAAGACGATTTCCGCCGCGCTGTTTTCGATAAACACGCGCTCGCGGGCGTAGCGCGGGAGGATGCGCATAGGGTCGATCGTAAAATTGACGCGGGCGCGGTTTTCGGCGTCGAAGTCCGATGAAATGAGCCGATTGGCGGAAAGGGTAAGCCAGGAGGGCGCGGTTTCGGGGACGATCTGCGCCTCGCAATAGCCGCGGTCGGATTTTTCCGCCACGATTTGCCCGTATATCCTTCCTGAATCGCCCGGGCAATCGAAGACGAACGATTTGTTGGGCAGCGTTAGGGTCGTTTTTTCCTTTAAACCGGAAAGGATAAAGAAGTTGTCCATCGCGCGTTCGCGGTTGGCATCCTTGTGGAGGTTTTCGTAGACCTCCATGTAGGGGTAGCCCACGGTCATCAACAGCATATAAAATTCGCTGTCGGTAAAGATGCGCTGCGCCTGTAGGGGGTTCGTGATCGAGTATTGGTAAAAATCCTCGATGTTCGCGATGGTTTGCCCTTCGCGGGTGGTAATCGCCATTTTGGTGAGCTTGACCGTAGTGGGGATTTCCGCTTCGCCGCCGTTGGAGCATACATAGATTTTTGTATGGAACGCTTGGCCCGGGGGGATGCCCGTTCGGGAAGGGTTAAACGTATAAGCGACGACTTGGTTGTTACCTTCCCATGTGTCCGGCGTAAAGGTAAAGGCGTTCGAACGCGCGGTGATAAAGCCCTTCAGCAATCCGCCGCCGATATTCTTGATGGCCAATTCCCCGGCGGCGGAATCCTTGGTTTCGATTTGCAAGGTTTCCGCGCTTATGTCCAGCACAGGCAGGGGTTGCTCGAGGTTCACGCGTCGCCCCCCCTTTGCGAAAGCTGCATGATCCTTTCCAGGTTACCCCGCAAAGCGTCGTTGACGGCTTGGGCGGAGGTTTGCGCGTGGAGGTTGATGAACGCGCCCAGCCCGTCGCCCAGGTTTTGCGCGAGGTTTTGCAGGGAGGCTTCGTAGGAATTTAAAGCGGTTTCCAGCGTGATTTGGTTGAGGTCGATGTATTGCGATTGTTGGGATAAGGATTCCTGCATTTCCTTGACCGAATCCACGGCGCGTACGAGCTGGATTAATTGCTCCGACAGGGCGTTCGAATGTCCTTGCAGGTGCGATGCCAGCAGCTCGGCGGCGGATTGCAACTTACCGCTTGCCTTGTCGATGCCGACGGCGGAACCGTTGATGGCCGTTTGCACGACGGCGGCTTCGGACAGGGATTTTTCCCAATTCTTGGCTGTTTTATCGAAATCGCCGCTCATTACGGCGAATTTTTCGTTGACCGCTTCAGCGATTTGTGCGCCGATGCCTTTGGTGGTTTCGGAAATGGATTGGCCCAGGGTTTTCGCGTTTTCCGTCAAGGACAAGGAAAGTTGCGCGAGCGCGGCGGAAAGGACTTCCGTTTGCCGCCCTTGCGCCTCCACCAGCTCCGATTTGAGCCGCAGCACCGCGCCGCCCGCGTCGGAGGCGTAGAAACGACCCACCTCCCGTTCGATGTAGATGAGCATTTCCTCGCACAGCCTTGCCCGCGCGCCGCGGAAGTCGAATACAGCGGTCAGGATTTTAAGGATAACAAAAACCGCAACCGCGAAAACGCCGTACACATGGGCATAATCGTTGAAGATAACCGCCAATATCAAGCCAATCCAAAGCAGGCCCATTTCAAACCCTTCGACGAAGTTGGCCAAATTTGAATACCGCCAGCCCGCAAAACGCAGGCCGTCTACCTGCCGCTCAACCAACTGCGCCGTCGGTATCCGCGCCACGGCCTTGTCCGCCGAATGTTTGTAAGCCGCCACAACATTACGCAAAAGGACGTTGCGGATTTTTTTCACGTCGTCGCGGTTCTTTAATTCCTTCGCGTCCTTTTGGAAGGCGAGTAACGCGCCGCTGAAACGCAGCTTCGCGATGATGCGCAAAAACGCGCAACCGAACGCGGTAAAAAAATAAACCGCCAGTATAACCACGTGGTTATCCTGACGGTTGAGGGTTTCGAACAATTGCGTAAAGAACGCCGAAATGCCTTCGAACATTATGCCTTCGCCCTGCCGTAGCGCAGCCTGAGCGCGCCCAAGGCTTCCTTCATGTTGCCGAGGGGCTCCCACCCGTCGGGGAAGGTTTCGATAAAGCCGACGCCCGCGAGGATTTCTTTATCCACCGGCTTTTTCAAGCGTTCGCCGCCGAAGAACGCGGCGTTCTTCGCGTTGGGGTCGGCTTCCAGCTTGGCAACAAGACCCGTTAGGACGGCGGCATTGCCGCGCTGCGCATACGCGATCTGCATATCGTTTATATACAATTTGCCTTTTTCGTTGGGGGGGTAACGGTAGAAGACAAAACCCAGCACATCGCGGTTGTTCGGGCCCTTGATTTCCATGGCGAACACAAACCGACGGCTGATGTCCAGCAGCATCGGGTTGATCTTTTGCCGCCATGTGACGAGGTTTTCGGGCGGTTCCAATCCGCATAACTTGTCTTTTTCGGCGTTTTCCTTCAGCAGGGCGTGTATCTTGGGCAACAAGGGTACGATCGCCCCGCGGCGGGTAGAATAATCGATGAATTCGAGCATCGGCATATCCCCTGCGGTAGAATGTCCTTATTATACACTACATACGCGCGCGAAGAAAGATTTACCGTTGCCCGTTCGGGTTATATCCGGCGGCTAAGCCACCGCCGCCGACCGCTTCTCCACCGCGTCCCACGGGATTTGCGAAATAAAGCGGTTGATATACGCCGCCTTGTCCGTGCCGTAGTCAAGGAAATACGCGTGTTCGTACATGTCCAGTACGACGAGCGGATACGCCAGCATCACTTGCCCGTCGTGGTGGGAATCGAGGAGGAAATTCGTACATTGCCGCGTGCGCTGTTCAAACGCCAGCACGCACCAGCCCCGCGCCGACGTCGCGCACGCGATGAAGTCGGCCTTCCATTTATCAACGCCGCCGAAGTATTTGTCCATCAAGTGCTGCGTCTTTTTGCCGATGGGTACGGTCGTTGAACCGAGGTTCTCGAAGTAGAGTTCGTGCAGGATGACGCCGTCCAGCGCGTACGTCTGTCCGCGCTTTAATCCGCGGTAATGGCTTTGGGTGGCGTTGGCGGACGCGAGTTCGGGGTTGGTCGCGAGGGTATGGGCGATTTCATTCGTCTTGGAAACATATCCTTTGTACAAGGTCATGTGGTCGTCGAATTGCTTGCGCGTGACCACACCCGTGTTGTACTCGAATGTCTTGGCGGTGATTTCCATAAGAAAGCCTCCTGCATGGGATAATACATATCCTACGCCGAAGGCTTATTCATTGTGCCGTGTTTATTTCCCTTGTCTTTTCCCGATTATCGCCTATAATGCCCCTAATTTGCAACTTGGGAGGCATCCATGTCAAAAACGTCTCTGCATACCCGCCGCATCGTGATATCCGCGTTGTTCTTGGCGATCGCGCTTGTACTTCGCACCTTTGCCCGGGTGGATATACCCATCTTCGGCGAAAGCGGTATGCGCATCAGCTTCCACGGGATATTTTCGATTATGCCGTCCATTTTGTTCGGGCCGGTGTACGGGGCGATGGTTTCGGGTTTGACGGATATGATGGGGCATTTCATTTCCCCTACGGGCGCGTGGCTGCCGCAATTAACCGTAGTTGCCGCCGCGGGGGGGTTCATACGCGGATGGCTGTGGATAGGCTTAAAAAAACGCGGCACGAAAACCCTGCGCACGGTGTTGGTATGCGTGGGGGTTGTGTCGGTCCTGACGGGCGGGTATCACCTGTACGCCCTTAACCGGGACGGCATCACGCGGGATTTTTACGAAAATATTGAGGAAAAAGTTTGCTTCGCCGGATTGCCGGAGGGTGCGTCCCGACCCCTGCCGGACGGCTCCTTCTGTTGGGAAGTGGATACCGTCCGTACCGAACACACGGACGCGAACGGCAACGTATTTTACCGTGTATACGAAACGATATACGTCGGCAGGATTGTGAACGAGCAATGGGGCTTGTCCGGCTTGCGCGTCATCGTCGAGCGGTACAACGACGAGGGCCGCTTCACGCGGAGCGTCGATGTAAACGCCTCCCACGTATCGACCGCCGGACTGCGGTGGATATCCCGCATGGCGGTAACCCGTTCCTTCGGCACCGTCGGGCAAACGGGTGTGCTGGGCGAATTCATTACCTTAACCACATGGACGATGATCGGCGTCGGCGGGTTTGTACTGCTTTTGCTTTTACTTGACATCGCCGTACGTAAAGCTCTTAAAAAATACGAACCCCTGCCGCATACGCTCGCGCTTGTGCTGGCTATGATGATCCCCGCGATATTGGTGTCCACCCACAACACATGGGTCATGCGGCAAACGATCCTAACCTCGTGGCAGGTACTGCCCTTTGTGGTGGTGTGGCTGCCGCGCGTGGTGCAAAGCGTCGCCACCACGACGATCAACGTCTTCTTCGTGACGATGCTCATCGGCTTGTGCGAAAAACAACCGCACATAAAGAACCTTTTGCGGAAATAGATCCATACGAAACCGCTTGGAACAAGGGACGAAAAAGGTTTGACATTATCATCAAACCATTTAATGGTAATTGAATCCGTCCATTTTTACTTTTATGCCCTGCTCCCCGGCGAAGCCTTTTATCCATCCCGCGTGATCATCCCAAAAACCTTCCCAATCGGAACGGGTTAACAGAATCACTTCCTCGGGGGCGTCGGCTTCGTATATACGGAGCAATGCCCCTTCCCTTATTTCGGGTTGGACCGGCAGGTAATGCGCGTCCTTGGGTACGCCTTGCGCCATCGCCAGCACGCGGTACCCCACCCCCTGCGGGATGATCACCCATTGCGGGGGTTGCGACGTATCCCCGTTGCAAAACCGCCGGAATATCATATTTTCTATCGTGTCCAAGCGTACGATACGCTTGCCGCCCGCTTGCTCCGTACCAAGGCGCGTAATATCGTCGGTTGTTTCCAACGGCAAAGCCGCCATGAGGAAAACCGCGTCCCTTTCCTTAGCCGAATAAACGCATCCGTCGAACAGATGGCTTTCTTCGTTGACCGCCCTGCCCAGCGGAAAGGCTTTCTTTACCAGCCCCCACTTGGCTTCGGGGGTCAGTTTTTGTTTCCCGTCGTTTAATTTTTCCGCGCGGATGATCGTTTGCGGCGTATTGGCGATTAAAACGACCTTCGGCGCAAACAGCTCCCGGAAGATTCGGAGGAATCCGCCGCCGCCGTTTACGCCGTTATCCGCGCGCACATGCGCACCATCCGCGCAAAGCTCTATGTATATACTTTTCTTCCCCATTCCGTCACCTTACCCGATAACCACGATTTGCCACGGAAGATACACCATTAGCCATTGCCTAGACAAGTCCGTTGGGTTATACTCATCATGTGCATTATAAGATTCTGACAGGAAGGCGGGTGGCCGGAAACGTGTCAACCATCCTAAGGAAAGAATCGCTCATCGGCATATTCGTTGTGGCCTGTATCGTGGTCCTTGTCTTGCCCATGCCCGTCGGGCTTGTGGATTTCCTTTTGATGTGCGTCATCGCCATCGCGATTATCATCATGCTCAACGCGCTTTATTCGCAGGAAGCGCTGGAAATGTCCCTCTTCCCCACCATCCTCTTGATTGTCACCATGTTCCGCATCGTCTTGAGCGTTACGACTACCCGTTTGATATTAACCCGGGGTTATGCGGGCAACGTCATCGGCTTCTTCGGCGAGACGGTGGCGGGCAACAATATCGTCGTGGGTACGATCCTCTTCTTAATCATCGTGCTGGTCAACTTCCTCGTTATTACCAAAGGCTCGGAGCGTGTGGCCGAAGTAACGGCCCGCTTTACGCTCGATGCCATGCCGGGTAAGCAAATGGCCATCGACGCCGACCTCAACTCCGGTATCATCGACGAAGAAGAAGCCAAGGCCCGCCGTAAAAAAATCCAGGACGAGTCCAACTTCTACGGCTCAATGGACGGCGCGGTCAAGTTCGTAAAAGGCGACGCGATATTCAGTATTATACTCATGTTTATCAATATCATCGGCGGTATTATCATCGGCGCGACGCAAATGGGATACTCCATCGGCGACGCGGTTAATGTATTCTTCTTATTATCCATCGGGGACGGTCTCGTCTCGCAAATGCCCGCGGTGCTGATCTCGTTCGCGACGGGCCTTATCGTCACCAAGGCCACTCTCGAGGAAGACATCACCCAAGCGTTTTCCAAGCAATTATTCGCGCGGCCCATGGTGCTGATGATTACCGGCGGCGCGCTGGTCGTCATGGGCTTTACCCCCCTGCCCGCCATGTTTTTTATCCCCACGGGGGTCGTTTTGATGTTTATGGGTATATCGATCAAGCGTAAGGAAACGGTATCCAACATCGAGTCGGAGATCACCACCGACGACATGGAGGCCGACGAATTGCGCCGCCCCATGGACGAAATGATGAACCAAATCGACGTGGACCCGATCTCGCTTTGCTTCGGTTACGGCCTTATCCCGCTGGTCGAGGCCAGCCAAGGCGGAGACTTGCTGGAACGCGTGATCATGATACGCCGCAACATCGCCAAGGAGTTGGGCGTCATCATCCCGCAGATACGCTTGTTGGATAACATAAAGCTCTCCCCCAACCAATACGCCATCTATATCAAGGGCGACGAGGTTGCGGGCGGTGAAATCATGTTCGACCACTACATGGCCATGAACTCGGGCTATGTCGAGGAGGAAATCGACGGGATCGAAACGGTGGAGCCCTATATGGGGCAGCCCGCTCTTTGGATATCCGAGTCCCAGCGGGAACGCGCCGAAGCGCTCGGCTATACCGTGGTAGACCCGCCCGCGATCATCGCCACGCACCTTACGGGTGTTATCCGCAACCACCTGCACGAATTATTATCCCGCCAGGACGTACAAAAACGCATCAACCACGTAAAGGAATCGCACCCCGTATTGGTGGATGAACTCATACCTAAATACATGAGCATCGGCGAGGTGCAAAAGGTACTTGCGAAGCTCGTAAAGGAAGGCGTATCCATCCGCGACTTGGTCACGATCATGGAGACCTTGGCGGACCACGCCCCCATCACACGCGACCCGGACATGCTGACCGAATACGTGCGCGCCAACCTAAAGCGCGTCATATCGCGCAAGTTCTTTTCCCAGGGCGCGAATACCGTCATCACCCTCGACCCCGCGTTGGAGCAGATGCTGACCGGAAACATCCAAAAGACCGAAATCGGCAGCTTCGTCGCGCTCGACCAACAGGTATCGCACAGGATATTCGACAGCTTGAAAAAGGAAGTAAGCAAACTCACATCGCTGGGCGTTATGCCCATTATATTGACGTCGCCCTTCGTGCGCATGTACTTTAAGCAATTGGTGGACGAGGTCGCGCCCGACCTCATCGTGCTCAGCTACGGCGAAATAGACCAGCAAGCGGAACTCCAATCGGTAGGGATGGTTAGCGTATCATGAGGGTAAAACGGTTCGAGGGGAAAAAAGAAGAGGCGATACTCGCGCAAATCCGCGAGGAGATGGGCCCCGACGCCACCATCGTCAGTACACGCATCAAGCCGTACCCCGCGCCGCTGGGATGGTTCTTAAGGCCGCGCCTGATCGTCACCGCTTCCTATGAAGTGGACGACACCTTCGCGCAAAGGGAAGAAGCCGTGAAAACGCCTTCCATTTTACAAACCGCCCGTGACATCATGCCCAAAGAAGGTGCCGACCCCGATGATTCCATCGAGGAATCCCTGGCCCTCTTGTTACAGGAAGCCCGGAAAGCCACCTTGCAAACCGAAGCCAAAGCCGAGGAAGCAAAACCCGAAAGCAAACCGAAGGAAGCCACTAAGGTAAAAGCCAAAACCGCCCCGCCGGGGAACGAAAACAACGCAACCCACACATACGAAAACCCCTTGGCAAAAACGCTCTACGATACGCTCTTGTCGCAGGATGTCCTCCCCGAAGTCGCCGCCCGTTTAATGGGTGACTTGTCGGAGCTGCCCGCCGACCATACCGACGTGACGGACATCATTAAGACCGTATACGGCAACATCGTGGATTTACTTTCCAACCCCACGTTGATCAACATAACCAAAACCGTCCCGCAAGCCGTCGTCTTTATGGGCCCGACGGGCGTGGGCAAGACCACGACCATCGCCAAGCTGGCCTCCTACCTTTCGCTTAAGCATGAACTAAGCGTGGGTTTGGTAACGGCGGATACATACCGCATCGCGGCTGTGGAGCAATTGAAGACATATGCCGACATCCTGGGTCTGGAAATACGCACGGTATACAAGGCGAGCGAAATGCTGGCGCAAATGAACAGCCTCGTACCCCCGCATGACGTGGTCCTGATGGATACGGCGGGACGCTCGCATAAAAATAAAGGAAACCTGGCGGATATCAAATTACTGTTGGACGAAATCCCCGACAGCGTGCGTTATTTGGTACTCAGCATCAACACGCGCTATAAGGATTTGGCGGGTATCGTCAACGCGTACGCGGAGATAACGGACTTTAACTTGATATTCACCAAGCTGGACGAATCCGACAACCTGGGCAACCTGGTGAATATCTGCTGCCTGACCGGCAGGAAGCCCGCCTACATCACGTTCGGCCAAAGCGTACCGGAGGATTTTGACGCGGTTAAACCCGACCGCATCGCCAAGTCCTTACTTGGCCTTAACGGGGGGGTGACATCCCATGACTGACCAAGCGAAATCCCTGCGTGACCTCGTTATGCAGCGCAAAAAGGAAGAGGCCCCCAAGCCCGTCATGAACGCGCGCGTATACGCCGTAGCCAGCGGCAAGGGCGGCGTGGGCAAGTCCAACTTCGTGATTAACCTGGCCGTATGTATGCGCAAGCTGGGCAAGCGTGTGGTGATCATCGACGCGGACTTCGGCCTGGCGAACGTGGAGATATTATTGGGCATATACCCCAAGAATACCGTGGCGGACGTACTCAACGGCACGGCGGAAATCGAAGCCGCCCTCACCAAAGGCCCGCTGGACATCATGTTCCTTTCCGGCGGTACGGGTATGCTTAACCTTTCCGAAATGTCGGATAAGCAATTGGCGCAGCTTACCTCGGGATTCATCAAGCTGGACAATTTGGCGGACTGCATCATCATCGACACACGGGCGGGTTTGTCAAACGCGGTATTGAACTTTATCAAAGCCGCGGACGAAACCGTGATCATCACCACCCCCGACCCGACGGCGATCGCGGACGCTTATGCCTTGATCAAATCCATACGCAACACCGCGCCCCACATCACCGAGTTAAAGCTCATCGTCAACTGCGCCGATTCCTCCGCCGAGGCCGAGGAAGTGCAGGATAAATTGAGCGGCGTATGCGAACGCTTTTTGGGGATCAAACTCGTCCCGCTGGGGACGATACCCTATGACACATACCTGGCGCGTGCCGTGCGGAGGCAAAAGCCCGTAACCATAGCACACCCTTCATCGGACAGCGCGAAAAGCATCGAGGGGATTACCAACGCCTTGCTGCAGGTTACCCGTGAAAACAAGAACAGCATCTACTCGTTTGTGTTAAAGTTAATCGGCCGGTATAAAAATTAAGGGGTAACCGCCGTGCTAATCAAGGATATTAAAACAGGCGACCAAGTCCAAATCGTATATAAAGGCTCCGCGACGCAAGGCCCGTACCTGACGCGGGTGGAGGTAGTGGAAAGCGACAAGACGATTTTAATACACGCCCCGCTTGATAAGGGCAAGCGTATACGCTTGGTGGAACGGAACGTATACGGCCTCCGCTTTATTTCCGGCGAGGCGCAGGTTAATTTCGACGCCAAGTTTATGGAACACGAAAGGGTGGAAGGCTTTGAAATGCTCCGCTTCTTCCTGGTAAGCGACGGGGAGAAGGTCCAACGGCGCAACGCCTTCCGCTTCATATGCTCGATACCGGTCACCTTCAACGTCGTAGCCGACAGCGGCGAGCAAAGTACCCGTACGGAAGGCGTCGTACGCGACCTTTCCAGCGGCGGCATAAAGATGATTACGACCATAAGTATCCCGCAGGGTTCGCTCCTAAGGATCGATTTGTTCCTGGATGACGACTATGTGATGGCGTTCGGTCATGTGTTAATGACCAAACACACGCCGGAAAATGTGAAATACCCCTACCAATACGGCATAAGGTTCGAGGTCCTGCCCGAATCGGACGAGGAACGCATCGTGCGCTACGTATACAACGAACAACGTAAATTATTGAAACGGCCCCAAAAGACCTTATTCAGGTACGGCAAACGATAAACGGTATTAAAAACGGAATCCATAAGGATTCCAAACTAAACGGAGTCCCGAAGGACTCCTTATCGGAGGTAGTGACATGGGTGGATTTTCGGCGGATAAGATTTTTAACGAATCCCATTTAGACGTAATGAAGGAGCTGGGCAGTATGGGTACGGCCCATGCGGCCACGGCACTTGCCAAGCTCATCAACCGCAAGGTTACGATGCCGGTACCCAATGTTTCATGGATCGAATTCTCGAATGTGGCGGAATTTATCGGCGGGCCGGAGAGTATCGTGGTGGGGCTTTTGGTGAGCGTCACCGGACAGATACAGGGGATGATGATGTTCCTTATGCCGATATCGTCCGCGCGCAGCGTCACGAACGTGTTCCTGGGTTCGGACAGAGCCGTCGAGGACGAATACGCCTTCGGCGATATGGAGCGTTCGGTCATCGAGGAAGTGGGCAATATCATGATCAGCTCTTATCTTTCCTCCCTCGCGGGCCTTACGAACATTAATTTTAAACCGTCCGTCCCCTTCCTTTCGGTGGATATGGCGCAGGC
This sequence comes from Defluviitaleaceae bacterium, assembly GCA_009780585.1. Lineage (GTDB taxonomy): Bacteria > Bacillota > Clostridia > Lachnospirales > WQUN01 > WQRX01. The sequence continues at coordinate 18,337 of WQZS01000021.1, forward strand.
CATCCTTTCCGTACCCGCCATCGAATTCGGCAAAATGGCCGACCGCGTGTTGTTTTTGGAATCGCAAATACAAGTGCAGGCCGAAGAAGGCAAGGAAAACGTTGATTTTTCGGGCTGCTTTATTTTAGTACCTAACTTGCATTCGTTCTACCGCATACTTAGGGCCTTGGGAGTGGAGTAATATGCTCGCCGGAATGATCGTCGTAGGGATGGCAGACTTAAACGCCGTTAAAGCCCCCGGCTCACTCACCACGCTCGGGCTCGGCTCTTGCGTGGGCGTCGCCTTGTATGACGCGAGGGTCAAGGTGGGCGGCTTGGCTCATTTTATGCTGCCGGATTCCAAACAGATACAAAACAATTCGAATATAGCCAAATTCGCGGACACGGCGATCGCCCAATTAATCAAAGACATGGAACGCCTCGGGGCGTCGCGCATGAATATGAAGGCGAAGATCGCGGGCGGCGCGCAAATGTTCGCCTTTAACGCCACCAACGACAACCTGCGCATCGGCGACCGCAACGTGGAGGCCACCCTCCGTTTGCTCAGGCAATACAATATACCCCTGATGGCGCAGGAAACGGGGGCAAACTTCGGCCGAACGGTGGAATTATACGCGGATGACGGCCGCTTCGTGATTAAAGCGGTAGGACGTGGGGTAAAAATAGTCTGATGAATGATTACAAGCACCTAGACGAACGGTTTAACAAAATCCATCTGATGGCATGTATCGTCGCCGCCGCTTCGGTTATCGCGGCTTGCATTATCCGCGGCGAGACTTTGTTTACGATGGCGTCATTGGCTTCGGCCGCTATCATAATCTTTTATATATTGGGTAATCTTGTAAGGTACTACATCGTTACGCGGGTATTCCCGCCGCCGCCGGAGGAAGGTGAGGCGAATGAAGACCTTTCCGCCGATTCCTCCGAAAACAACCCCGACGGTACGGCGGAGGATGACCCGGCCAATGCCGACCCGGCCAACCCCGGGGCGCACGATTATCTATCACGCGAATAGCCGTCACGCGAGCGAGCGGCTGTCACGCGAATAGCGAGGTTCCATGGAAAACATAAAGTCATTGTGGCGGGCTTACGGCAAAACCAAAAGCCCCGAAATAAAAGAAAAATTAATCATCCTCCACGCGCAGTTGGTTAAGTACGTGGCGGGGCGTATGCATATGCACATCGGACAACATGTGGAATACGATGATTTGATCGGTTACGGGGTCTTCGGCCTGCTGGACGCGATCGATAAATTCGACTACACCAAGGATATCAAATTCGAAACCTACGCTTCTTGGCGCATACGCGGCGCGATCATCGACCACATCCGCCGTTTGGACTGGGTGCCCCGCACGTTAAGGCAAAAGAATAAGCAAATGGAGCAGGTCTTTACCCAATTGGAGGACGAATACGGGCGCGAACCCACCGAGGAGGAGCTGGCCGAACGCCTGGGCATGGACATAGAGGCCGCGCGGGACTTGATGAAGAAATCGACGGTTTTGTCGCTGGTCAGCTTGGACGATTTTTTGGACCAGAATTACGAAACGCCTTTTAACGGTTTGGTATCGAATCGGCAAGACTCCCCCGAGGAGCAAGCCGAAAAACAGGAACGGCAAGGCATGTTGGCCGAAGCCATCGATAAATTAACGGACAAGGAAAAGCAAGTCGTTACCCTATATTACTACGAGGATTTGACCCTTAAGGAAATCGCGGGCATTATGCAGGTATCCGAATCTCGTATTTCACAAATCCACACGAAAGCCATCGGCAAGCTGCAAGGTAAGTTGGGTAAGTTTAAGTCGCTATTATTCAATTAACCGCGGCGTAGGGCTTGGGGCACCGCCCCATCACAATTGAAAGGGGGATAACATGGACGCACAAAATTTGGGGGTCAACAGCTACGACGAATCGGCCGCCATTGAAGTGTCGGGTGACCGTATGGAAGCGACGATCACCTTCGTCGCCGCCATTGAAAACGGGCGGCCAATGACGCAGGAAGATGTGGTCGCTTTACTGGAAAGGGAAGGAATCAACTACGACGCCGGTTTGTTGGCGGCCGTTTTATCGAATAAAAAGTACGAACGCAAGATGCCCATCGCCCACGGGCGCGCGCCCGTACCGGGCACGGACGGCTTCCTGCAATTCCACTTCGACCGGTCCAACCTCAAGCCCAAGCCCAAGATCATGGAGGACGGCTCGGTCAACTTTAAACAGCTTGATATGTTCCGTTTATGCAACCGCGGCGACGTACTGATCACGACCGTACCCCCGCGTGACGGCGTACCCGGCCTTGACGTATTCGGCAAGCCCGTCCTGCCCGAAAAGACGAAGGAAGCCGCCGCCATACCCATGGGTAAGGGGACGGTCCTGTCCGAGGACGGCCTGCACCTGCTGGCTGACGAAAGCGGGCAGCTTTTAATACTGGAAGGCAAGATCAACATATCGCCCCAATTGGAAATACAGGGCGACGTCAATAATTCCACGGGTAACATCGATTTTAACGGCGAAGTGACGGTCCGCGGGAACATATCCTCCGGCTTTACGGTAAAGTCAAAGGGCAATATCGAGGTGGGCGGCGTGTGCGAGGCGGCGACGCTCATTTCCGAAAAAGGCAGTATTATCATTAACCTGGGGGCACAGGGCGGCGACAAAGCCGAACTGATCGCCGCGCAGGACGTTACAGCCAAATTCATAGAAGGCTGTAAGGTAGTGGCGGGCGGCAATGTCAACGCGGATTCCATCTTAAAAAGCACGGTCAAATGCGACGGCGCGGTAACGCTGTCGGGTAAGAACGGCCTGCTGGTAGGCGGGTCGTTGGTCGCCGGGCAAAAACTGGTCGCCCGCACCATCGGTTCGCCCATGGGTACGCTGACCGATATCGAAGTAGGCGGCAACCCGCAGGAGCTGAACAAACATAAGGAATTGGTGGAGGAATTTAACACCCTGCGGGCGGAATTCGAAAAGACCGACAAGGCCGTCAACACGCTCACCTTAGCCAAACAGCGCGACGCCTTGGACGAAACCAAGAAAGCCCTGCTCATTAAAATGGTGAACATGAAGATGCACTACCGCACCAAAATGAACAAGTTGCAAGAGGAAATAGACGAAATCACCCGTATACTCGCGGTTAACGTGGGTACGGTTTCGGCCAGCAACGTGATACGCCCGGGCGTACGCGTCACCATCGGCAGCGCGCAAATGCTGGTACGCGAAGACATACCCAACTGCAGGTTGCGTAACAACGGGGAGAAGATTTCCATCGGGCCGAATATATAGCGGGGAGGTTTGCCATGATACGCCCCATCGATATTAACTTAAACATCCAGCACGCGCCCGACGTGGCGCGTATGAGCGCGACGGAGAACCAAGGCCGTCCCGAAATCGCCGCGCAGCAGCACGCCGATCGGCTGGAAAAGCAAATCCGCCATCAGCAGGAGCAAGTGCAGAGGCACGACGCCGCCGAACGGCCCAACGTCAACCCCGACCATAAAGGCCACGGGGGCGGGTACAACCCCAAACGCAAGCCTATGCAAAAAAAGGAAGAAGAAAAAAAGAAAACCCCGCCGAAAACGGGAGGGAATCTGTTGGATATTCGTATATAGGTGGATGAAGCATGTTACCTACGGTAATTATCATCACATTGGTTGTAGCGATTTGCGCGGTTTCGTTGGCGGCGATCGGTTCGGTCGTGTGGATGCGCAAGCGCGAGCAGGAGCGCGACCAGGTTTTGCAAAGCGCGGACGCGCTGGCGACGCTCGACGACGCCCTCGACGAAGCGTTGAAGGAATTAAACAAAATCGGCAACCTGGTACAAAAGGAAATCAGCGAAAAGTACCAAGCCATGCTCTTTTTATATAACCTGCTGGAAGAAAAACAAAAGGCGCAGTTTATCCTGCCGGAAAATATCAAGGCGGACTTAGCCAAAGTGGAGGCTTCGGCCAAAACAGAGGTTTCCGCCAAAACGGAGGAAATCACACCCCCTGCCGAGCCGGAAGCCGAACCCGTAATTGAACTGCCGGCGGTCAAGGGGATATCAACAGATGAAACCTTAACCAACGAAGCGATAGTGAACGAATCGGTTATCGAAGCAGCCTTGCAAATACAACCCGAAGCCGATCCCGCCCCGCCCAAACCCGTAAAAAAGAAAACCCCCGCCGCAAAAAAACAGACGGTCAAATCCATACAGGAAGTAGCCGCCGTCCCCGCACCGCGCAAGCGCACCGCCAACCCCAAGCACGAAAAGGTGCGGGAACTGGAAGAAAAGGGTGTATCCGTAGCCGACATCGCCAAGGAGTTGGGCATCGGGCAAGGCGAAATCAGATTAATATTAGAGATGACGAAGCGATAATATACAAACCCACTCCGTGCCGATTTGCCGTTCGGCTATGAGCGTAAAGGGCGACAAAAGACCCGCGTCGTACGCGGTTTGAAAGGTATGGCGGTAATGGCGCGCCATGCCTTTTTCTTTTCCGCCGAGGCTTTTTAAGGGGTAGGTGATGACAAGATGCTTGGACGTTAAACCGCGTACAACGCGGAAGCCGCCGCCCGATGATTGCGCTTCCAATACGGGGAGGAGTTTGAACATAAAAACAAGCTCGGAATTCGGGATCAAAGATTCGGAACTCAGAATTAAGGATTCGGAATCGGGCGTTGCGGCGAGGTCCAGACATTCGGCGTCGGGGGGCAGATTGTGCAGGATGAAAAAACGGTTGATTAATTCCGCTTGTTGGGTGCAGATGTCGTAGGCGCGGTAGGTTTTTAACTTCACTTGGATGCCGGAGCCTGCTTCGTATAGGAAAGGAAGCGAAAAGGGATTAAACCCGCAGCCCAAATCAACGATGGATTCCGGCGGGGGTACATGCTCAAAGATAAATCGGTAGAAATCAAGGCAGTGGGGCAAACGTTCGCGGGTAGAAGCGTGCAAGCGGAGGAGGCTTTCCGCTTCATGCGAAGGGGAATGCCGTTCCTCCGCTTTAGCTTGCTCCGCCGCGGATAGGATGGTTTTTGCCTTTTTATACATCGCGGGCTGCACATACGCGCCGTACAATTGGTGCAGGCGCGTTTTCGCGGCTTTATCGGGGTCCTTCCGCGCGGCTTCCTCAGCGAGGATACGCTCGACGAGCGGCGGGTACAGGTAAGTATATTTTTTCATGGTGCTTTGGGATATTTCTTCACTCGATTTCTGTTTTCCAAAGCCCGTGCAGATTGCAATAAGCGTAGACCGCTACCGGTTTGTCGTCCGTAACACAGAACGGAAGCCTCGGTTCCTCCCCGGCCTTTAGGCATTTACGCTGGCCGCCGCGCTCGGTTTCCACATACACAAACGAAATGTGGTGCCCGTCATCCATCGGATGGGCTGCGCCGCCGACCTTAACGTCCAAGCAAATACACTCGCAGCCGCAACTGCAGGTTCCCGTTTCACAACTGACGACGGGCAGGTGCTTTTCCGCGCTTGCTTCCACGGTATTGGGCACGAGCTCCGCCATCTTTTCGCCGCAGCACATCATGGGTACGCCCTTGTCTTTGATAAGCCCCATCAAATTACCGCAATGTCCGCATTTGTAAAATTTTTGCCCCTTACACATGTGGGTTGCCTCCTTTTTATTTGTATGTATATTTTACCAAAACGGCGGTATGCGAACAATGTTTGTTTTACGATGTCTTTTTTACATCGTTTTGATATCAAATAATTTTTTTGATTCATTCGTTCAATCGTAGTATAATTACCTTGTTAGTTTATTTTGTATGCGAAGGGAGCATAGCATGATTTTTGATTGGATTACGCCAAAGCAAGCTGCCGAATTATGGGGTATATCCGACAGGAGAGTGCAATACCTTTGCGCCAATGGGCAAATAACCGATGTTATGCGATTGGGACAGGCTTGGCTCATTCCGAAGGATACACAAAAACCGCCCGATGGGCGCAGCAAGAATGGGCGCAAACCAATAAAACAAAAACAGGAGAATAATAATGCCTAAAAAGAAAAATGAAATGATAAAACAAATCGTGCCTATGATAGACGAGGCAGCTCTTTTCCATGATATATCTTCAATCATCGAGAAGCGAAAACTTCGCGCGCAGGCTCAAATAAATAATGAAAGTGTTTTAATGTTTTGGGAAGTCGGTAAACATATCGGCTCTGTTTTACTTGGCGGCGAACGTGCTGAATATGGAAAGCGAATTGTTGTGACGCTGTCACAACAATTACAGGCAAAATATGGGAGCAGTTTTGATTATTATAATGTAACCCGAATGATAAAATTGGCAACTCGTTTTCCCGAAACGGAAATTGTTGCGACACTGTCACAACAATTATCGTGGTCGCATTTTATCGCGTTGTTACCGATTAAATCGGACGAAGTATTTTTGTATTATGGGCATGATGCGGCAAATCGCAATTTAAGTGTTCGTGATTTGCGAAAACTGATTTCACGCAAAGCATATGAACGACAGGAAATCGCCAACTACCAATTATCTGAATCATCAGGAATACCGTTTAATGCTTTCAAAGACCCTTATTTACTTGATGTCTACGGATTGAAAGACAATTACCTTGAAGCCGATTTAGAAAAAGCCATTTTGTTGGAATTGGAAAAATTTATTTTGGAAAATGGCAGAGGCTTTACCTACGCAGGAAAACAAGTGCATATGTCAATGGACGGCGATACGCACAAATTGGATTTGCTATTTTACAACAGGGTTTTGAAACGGCTTGTCGCTATTGATTTGAAGATAGGGAAATTTAAACCGGAATATTCCGGGCAAATGCGCTTTTATCTTAAATGGCTGGAGCGTTACGAAATGATGGAGGGTGAAAATCCTCCTATCGGCATTATTTTATGTGCCGGAGGAAGCCGTGACAAAATCGAACTTATGGAGCTTGATAAAGAAGGTATCGCAGTTGCTCAATATTGGACACACTTGCCGCCAAAATTAGAATTTGAACAAAAAATAACTCAAATTTACGAGGGGGCAAGAGAGCGTTTGGAAAGGCGTAAACTTATTACCGCAGATATAAAACGCGACATTGATTATTTTTACGAATTAAAAACCGAAGATGCGGATATAGAAGATGAAAAGTAAAGTAAAATATCAAGGGAGATTTTTATATGCCGAGCGATTATAACCCGCGCAGCATAAAAGCAGCTGAAAAAGTAGGGTTTACGTTAAAATACAAAGTACGCGATAATGATTCCACAAAGAGTGAATACACCTTGATTATGGCGATGGAAAGGGAAAATTTTAATCCATGCAAAGAATAAATCATTTTTTATCAATGTATCCGGAACAGAAAAAAACGGTAACCCCTTACATACATAAAAAACCCCGCGCGGGAAGCTCAAGCATCATAAGATGCACCCGCGCAGGGCTGTCACCCGCCTCCCCGCGACATCAGGAGGCGTTGTTGTTATATTGATTGTTTTTGTTTCTCTTTCTTTGTTTTGCTGCATGTAAAGCGTTGGGAGGGTACCCATTAAAATGCATTACCCATGGCTTGGCTACGTAACCTTTTATAAGCCGATTGTAAGTAACGGCGAAGTCAAATCGGGAGCGGAGCGCGAAGGACGTTTGGAAGCAGGGACGGAATTACCGTTTGTCGTCAGGGACGTATGCGTGCTGTCCTTTCAAGGAGATGACCGTTAACTTGACTTAATTATACACATTGAGAATTTAATGTCAAATATTTATTTTCGAATGTACATTCTTACGTTTGCGTCATAAAAACTTTACATCATGCGCCTAATGAAATCTTGTGGTTGGTGATCCCCCGCAATTTTCCGAGCATATCCCAGTAGAGATAATGCCCCTCATGTATCGCGTTTATATATTGTTGATCCGTCATTATAGTCCGCCCTCCCAAAATTTATCCGCCGGGATGTGATTGCGCCGGGCAACCAAGCGGTTCCAACGGAAATAACCGAAAGGCTCCTTGCTTACATCCGGCGTACCGTCGTCCATGATATTCCCCATAAACAAACCGCCGCCGTCACCGCCGATATCGTCCGCCATTTCTATGTCGAATAAAGTGGTTTTTTCAAAATGCCGTTTGTGCCATTCAATCGACCGGTACATACTTTGGAAGGGCTTCCAAGTAGGCTTCAATACTTCGGGGATAATACCGTCAAATTCATCCGGCGGCCCGCAGAAAGCCAACCCGAATACCCCGTCCAGCCGTAAGATATTTGCGACACACTCGGTTAAGAAAACATCGCAATGGCCATAAAAATTAAACGAGTTAATGCAAATAATCACGTCAAAAAAATGATCCGCATAGGGCAGTTTATGCACATCGGCGTTGATCGGGATAACCTTATCCTGTACACCCGCTTCGCAGATGCGTTTCCAATTGCTTGTCGCATCGTTCCACAAATCCGTGGCGAACACGGTAACGCCAAATTCACGCGCAAAAAATATCGAACTGATCGCTTTACCGCACCCCATATCCAGTACGCGCATACCCGGCTTAAGGTCAATGACGCGGGACAGAGATTCCGCGAGCAATACGGGATTTGAACCCATTGCATTATTTTCTACCCATTCGAAGTCGTATTTCGCCGTCAACGGATACTTTAAATAAATCATCGTTTTTACGCGTTCATCATAAAGCATGTTATGCCTCCCGTTATATGTATTTTTCAATAATTTCGTCCGGCAGATAAATGATAAAACTGCAAATCCCATCCCCGCCGAGAACGGATTTGACAACCTCTCCGTCCAGCTCTACGCCAAACGTGTTCTCCCATTGGGCCTTCGCAAAACCCAAACTGCAATAACACATCGTTTTGCTGACGGCTCCTTCATCATTTAAAATGGATGTTCTCGCAAAAAGGCAATGGCAAAAATGAAAACGCTTCTTACGTTCGTCCGTTTCTTTAAAGTAGCTTGTCATGTCATAAGGATGCCTGGAAATATGCAGTTCCGAACCCTTACGGACGGCAGATAGTACCCCTTCCGTGTTCAACAGGAAATCCAATGCTTCATCGGTGATCAAGTCACCCCAATAGGTTGTCCCCTCGGCGTGATGCCTTAGAAATTCTTCCTTCTTTTGCTTTTTGCTGTATTCAAGGAATGAATCTATGTTGTTACCACATTCGTTTAATTCTTTCTTGAAATCGCCGAACTGCTCCCGCGTAAAACCATGTCGAACGCGTGTTAATATACCTTTAACCGTTTCAATATCCGCCATTTCTTCCAAGCGTTTTATGATCACCCGCATGTTGCAACAACCACATTCCCCTTCCGTATCGGGTTCGGGTACGCAGATGTCCTTTATCAACGCATCCCATGCTTCCACGCCCAATTTTTCGCAGACCAATTGTTTGAATGTAGGGATAATTTTTTTATCATCCCATGTAATTTCATAATCACTCATAGCTTATCCGCCTCCTTTTTCCATCATAAGCGTGCTATAGTGACAACAGTATGTCATAGTTTATAAATTTTTTCCCGCAGCACCTCCATCAGCATCGTATAAAACCGCAGGTTATGGATCGTCGCCAGCCGGCTGCCCAAGCTGTCTCCAATACTCACCAAATGCCGCATATAAGCGCGGGAATACCGCGTACAGGCAAGGCAATCACACAACGTAGACACAGGCCGCGCATCACGCCGATGGACATCATCCAATATATAATGATACCGATAAAAAGGGCGCGACACATCAATGTGCTCGCGCCTTTCGAATTCCTCGTTAAAAACATAAAGCCTATGATGCCGCGCCTCCCGCGTGGGAATCACACAATCAAACAAATCATACCCCATACGCACGCAAGCGACGATATTTTCCGGCCGTCCCACGCCCATAGCATATTTGATCCCATCATCGGGCATTAACTCCGCCGTATAAGCAAGTATATCCTCGGTCAAATTACCCTTATCATCCAACGGCCACCCGCCAAACCCAAAGCCAGAAAACCCCATCTGTATAAGCGCGTCCGCACATTCCTTGCGCAGCGACTTTTCATTCCCACCCTGTATAATGCCAAACAATTGGGACATCCCTGCCCCCGAACCCCCCCGTCGTGCATTTTTATTAAAAACCTCCATCGATTGCCTGCCCCAGCGTATCGTCGTATCCACGGCCTTGGCTTGCGTTTCGTACCCGTCCGAAGGATGCGTGCAGTAATCAAGCGCCATCAGCACATCGGAGCCGTAAGCCAGTTGCGATTGCATACATTTCTCGGGGGAAAGGATCACCTTTTTACCGTCACGGCGGAAAATGATACCGTCCTTGCGGATTTCACCGAAGGACGGATTTTCACGCAGAAGAGAAAAAACCTGGAACCCGCCCGAATCGGTAACGATGGAGCGGTGCCAATTGCAAAAGTTGTGCAAGCCGCCAAGAGCCTTGACCGTAGCCGCGCCGGGTTTGGTCATCAGATGGTAAGTATTCATCACGATGCCTTGCACGCCGACGCTTTCAAGGTCAGCCGAATCCACGCAGCGTACGACGCCGCGGGTGCCGTCGGGGAAGAAAGCGGGCAGGGGGACATTCTTCATATTCGATCACCGCGTGAAGTGTATTGCCGCGGATAAGGCTTGTCAAATAAGACATTAAGCATATATATTGAAGCAACAAAATCAACGGGGAGCGATATGGGATGGGAAACAAACAGTTATACCTCGGCGCGGCGTATTATCCCGAGGTTTGGTATTTTGACGCCAAGGTTATCGATGAGGACATAAAGTATATGAAGGAAGGCGGCTTTAACCTCGTACGCATGGCGGAATTCGCGTGGAGTACGATGGAGCCGCGCGACGGCGTGTTCGAATTTGATGATTTTTACGCCGTGGTAGACCGCATGTACGCGAACGGTATCTTTACGGTTATGTGTACGCCTTCGGCCACATCCCCCTCGTGGCTGACTTTGCGTAACGAGGAAACGCTGGTGCTGTGCGAAGACGGCACGCGCTTCCAGCACGGCTCGCGTAGGCACGGTTGTTCCAACTCGCCGATCCTGCGCAAATATACGAACCGCATCGTGAAGGAAATGGCGAAGAAATTCGGCAGCCATCCCGGTGTGGTGGGCTGGCAGATCGACAATGAGATTTATCCCCACATCCGCGACGTGGTGGGCAACGCGGACAGGGGATGCACATGCCCCGTTTGCATGGATTTGTTTTACAAGCGGCTGGAGGATAAATTCATTACGCCGGAGCAAATGAACCGCGCGTGGCATTTGCGCTTGTGGAGCCAGGAGTATTACAGCTTCCGCGATGTGCCGCCCCCGCGTTCGCGTACGTGGATGAATCCGAGCTTGGTGACGGAATGGAACAATTTCCGTTCCGATTCCAACGCGGAATTTGTGGCGGAACAAGCGGATACGCTGCGCGAAAACGGCGTAACCGTCCCCATCGGTACGGACATGATGCCCATGGGCGGACAATCCTACACCGAAACCAACAGAAACCTCGACGTGGTGCAATTCAACCATTATCACAGCTCGGATAACTTGTGGGAAGTGTGCTTTTGGTACGATTATATCCGCGGTTTAAAACGCGAACCCTTTTGGGTAATGGAGACGGATTATTCGTACGCGGGTTCGACGGCGACGCACGGATACCAGCCGCCGGGCTATACGCGCATCAATACGATGCTGCCGTACGCGATGGGCGGCGCGGCCAACTGTTATTGGCTGTGGCGCGCGCATCCGGCGGGGCATGAGCTGATGTTCGGCGGGGTTATCAATACGCACGGGCGCCCGCAGTATAACTTTGACGAAAGCAAGGAGATTACAGCCTTGCTGAAGGGCGCGGGGGAGTTCCTTTTGGATACCGCCGTAAAGAATACGGGCTTTGCCATGACGTATTCCGGCAGGGCTTGGACGATGTTTGAAGGGCAAGCCGTTTCCGGCGCGATGAAGTACCAGCCGCGGATCAACGCGGCTTACGGTGCTTTATTCCGCGCGGGCCTGCGCCCTTCGGTCATCGATGAAGAAGGAGACTTGGCGCAATATAAGGTCATCTATTCCCCGTTTATGCCCTGTATCGAGGAGTACGGCTTCGCGGCGCGTATAATCCGTTGGATGAAGGACGGCGGCATTTGGATCGCGGGCCCGCTGACCGATATACGCAACCCCCACGGCGCGAAGTACGAACACACACCGCTCGGGTATTTGGAGGAATTGACCGGCGCATACTTAAAATACGGCGTACCCGCGCGGAACAACGCCGACGACGTGGACCAAGCGATATCCGGCGCGTACGCCCAGCCGTTGATTATGTCCGCGGCCAAGGTCAAATGGGATATCGGCGATTATCACGGGGAGGAAGCCGCGCGCTTGTGGGCGGATGCCTTCGAGCTGCCCGACCGGTGCCGACCGCTGGGTATATACGGCAGCGGCCCCTTGCAAGGCTTGGCGGCGGCGTTTTCCGCGCCCGTCGGCGATAAGGGCGGCGGGGTAATCGTGCTGGGGACGAACCCTTCGGCGCAAACGCTCGCGCGGATCGTTTCCTTGGCTTTTACGAAGAAAGGCTTGGAAAAAGGCCCCGAAACATCCCCGAATGTGCTGGCCATCGAACGCGTGACATCGGACGGTAAAGACGCGGGCATGATCGTGTTGGAAATCGAAATGAAGGAAGGGTATGTCATCCTTCCGCGCCCCATGAAAAATATAATGACGGGGGAAGCCGTGGAAGGGCGCGTGGAAATGGAACCTTATTCCGTATTGATCGCGGAATAGAAAGGACGGTTATCATGGATCGCATCCAATGGCTGGCCGAAAACGGCGGCCCCGCGTTAAAGCTGCGATTGATAAAGGAAACGCTGGCCGGTAAAAACGATTTTGACGCAAACAAATTGGCGGACGCGCTTTTACAGGATGATAAAATCCGCAAGGCGATGGGGTACTTCTATGCCTTCCATAACTTTGACGTGATGCGGAACAATCCGTATGACCTGATCCACAGTTGCTATGAAAATTGCTTGGAAATGTTTATGCCCTTCTTGATGAAGCTGGGCTTCCATGCGGGTGTAACCGTTTTTGACCAGCGTATGTCGTACCTGTTTAATATCTATCCCCGTTTGTTCGGAATCCCCGCGCGGGGTAATGTTATGCCCTTCCACGGGATCATCGTAACCAAATTAATGTTAAAGGCGGGTTACTTCGACGCCGAAATGGAAACCCATATGCGAAAGCAATTGGACGCCATGCATAAAACCGCAACCTTGGGCAGATATGATTTTTACGAAACGGACGAGGCTTTCATACGGCAACCCAAGCGTTGGAAGGGCTTCCTTATACTTAAGGATATGTACAATCCCTACACCGGCGCGCTGCCGCTGCCGATCATTTATGTAATGGAGCTGTTCCTGTATATACGGGAATATATCAAGGACAAAGCCGAGCGGGATAAGATCGACGACATTACGCGGTTCGTCCTCACACCCGAATACCAAAGGACCCGAGGGGATTACGGCTGGCATTGGGACGCGGACAAAAAGACCTACCACGCGACCACCGGCGGCTTCGGTCTGCCGCTGTTTGAAGGGGGGATCGTCGGTAAGGAAGCATGGGGCTTTTTGTCCCTGTTGGAAACGGCGTCCCTTTCCCCGGTTGCGCGGGCGTCCGAATGGTTTACCAGGTGTTTGGGGCATTTGGAGCAATATAAGACCTATCGGGGGACGTATTTGTTCCCCGACGACTTGCTTTCGCACCTTACCTACCAATCGCCCGGCGGTATGGAGACCTTGTATCGGGCTTTTTTATCGGAAGGCGCGCTCGCTTCGGTTAAAAGGAACGACCGCAGGCTGCTTTTATACGAGTTGTACAGCACGCTGTATATGGCGGTTTTGCTTAACCGCCGATAATAGGGATCATCCCAGCAGAAAGGCTCCGTATACCAGCGCCCCCGCGACCATTAACGCGGGATGGACTTTTAATTTCGTCAGACATAATAAACTCGCCGCACCCAATATCAATAAATGTACCCACCCGATCCCGTTCCACGTTGAAATGAAATTACGCAGCGCGATATCCGCGAGCAGTACCGCAATGGTTGGCCTAATGTATTGGGTCAGCCTTTTTATTTGGGGCGCGTCCTTGTAACGGGTCAACAGTCCCATGAGCGCGAGCATCATCACCAGCGACGGCGCGATGGTGGAGAACAACGCGGCACCCGCGCCGCCGACGCCCGCTTGCGTGTAGCCGATAAAGGCCGCCATCTTGGGGGCGATGGGGCCGGGCAGGGCGTTACCCATGGCAAGTACCTCGGCAAATTCGGCTTCGGTCAGCCAGCCGAAGACCGTTACGGCTTCATGCTCGATGAGGGGGATAATGGCGGGGCCCCCGCCGTAGCCGAGCAAATTGGCGATGAGGAATACCCAAAGCAATTCCAGGTAAATCATAGCCCGCCACCCGTAACATCCGAAGGAGGTGATGCGTCCGAAGGAGGGCCTTTTTTAAAGAGGTTTATTATCCTTTCCCCCGCGAAGGCCCAAATAAAAAGCCCGCCCAGCACAATCGCCGGATGCAGGCCGATAAACCAAAATATCCCGAATACGATAACGGCGTGTATCGCCGTCGCAACCCAACCCAAGCCCTTCGCCGCGATGGCGATAAACTGCCACGCCATCACCGCCATCATCATGCCCACCACGGGTACCATCGCGCGGCCCATCCCCTGCGCCCACGGCTGGTCGGCGAAGTGCGAAAGTGTGGTCAGCAGTACGACCATAAGGGTTGCCGTGGGAATCACCATGCCTACCATCGCCAACGTTAAACCCAATACGCCGCCCACCTTGTACCCGATATACCCCGCCATCTTCGTGTTGATGGGCCCGGGCAGGGCGTTGCCCACGGCTACGACCTCGGCGAATTCCTCGTCGCCCATCCACGCGTAGCGCGTCACGACCTCCCGCCGCACGAAAGGGATCGACGCGGGCCCGCCGCCCCAGCACAGCATCCCGCTGCGCAGGAACGCGAGGAAGAGGTCGCGGTACAATTTTACGCGCATATATACGCCCCTTTTTTGCATGACTTTAACGCATATGGTATTATAACCTTGATTTCCCATAAAAGGGAGTGCATTCATGCAGCAAAAAATCATCGTCATGACGCAGCTCGCACTCTACGACAAGCACGAAGGCCACGCCGACCAACTGGCCAACGATTATTTCCGCCATGACTACATCTACCGCAAAAACCTCGGGACCCGCTTTGCCGTGGGTTTCGGCGGTTTTATCATGCTGGGCTTATACTGGGCGCGCAATATCTTTATCGACGGCGCGGACCTGTTCGAGCTTGATTTCACCACGCACCTCTACGATTCCATTCTGTTTATTTTGGCCATACTCGCGGTCTATTCTTTAATTGGTACGATACAGGGCACACGGGAATACTATCTCGTGCAAAAACGTTTGACCCGCTACCACGCGCTGGTGCGCCAGCTGGAGCGTATCAACGACCAGTCGCAAAGGACGGCGCGGGAAAAAGCCGTCGAAGAGGAAGAGGCGAAAACCGCGGAAACGAAGCCGACACGCCCGTCGCGCCCGCGCAGGACGATCGGCGAAGCGGAGGAGGAACTTTCCCAAACCCGCCGCGTTGAGCCCATCGAGGACCACCGCCTTCACACAAGCCCCCTCATCTACAGGAACCCCTTCCCCCCGATAAAAACCACACCGCAAAGGAGCGCGGATGAAACCCATGGAACAGATACTGATAACACGGGAACTCATCGTCAAGACGTATAAACAACTGGAGGTTTTCATACAGCCCGTCCTTAAATTCTTGTTAGGGTTGTATGTTTTTAACGGCATCATCGGCATAGGCCACGTACACCCCGCTTTGGCCGATTACGCGGAGCAAATGACCTCTACGCTGGTGGTATGGCTGTTTGCCCTTTTGTTTACGGTTATGCCCACCAGCTTAAGCTGGCTGTTGATCATCGTGACGATTGCCGTGCAGATATCCGCCACGGTGGAGCTGGCCATGGTGGTGTTTTTGTTCCTGTTGTTTATATTCCTGTTTTACGCGCGTATGGCGCCGCGGGAGAGCTTTTTGATTTTATTCGTGATGGTCGCTTTCCGCCTTAATGTGCCGTACCTCGTGCCGCTTTTGGTGGGCCTGTACTTCCCCGTGTCGGCGATTATCCCCGTGACCATCGGCGTATTCATGCACGCGCAATTACCCGTTATATTCGGCTTGATGGCCCCGCAGGCAACGCTTGTGGACGTGGAGCTTACGGACCTGCCCACGGTATTGCCGGAGATCTTCAGCGGGGTATATTCCACGCTGCTTTCCGGTATCGGGATGTCGCAGGGGTGGATCATCACGGCCGTTATCTTCGCGTTCGTAACCATTTTGGTACACGTTGCCAGCCGCCAAGCCATCGACTTCGCGAAGGAGATCGCCATCGCGCTGGGGTGCGTGATGACGGTATTCGGTTTTATCATGTCGGTACTGGTGACCGACGACAACGTCCGCATCGGTTCGGTGATTGGGATTACGCTGTTATGCGGCGTGATCGCGCTGGTGATCCGCTTCTTCGATTCGGTGCTGGATTACCAACGGGCGGAAACGGTGCAATTCGAAGACGACAACAATTACTACCACGTACGCGTCGTGCCCAAGGTTATCCTTACCCGCCCGAAGCGTACCGTACGCCGCATACGGCCTACGGAGGATACCACGGAAGACACGCATAAACGCGAGGAACCGGAAGAACCCCGCCCGCGGCTGAGGCCCCGTCCGCGGCTTGATGAAACCACCCGCCGCCCCCACTAGGAGGAGGATCACGCATGTTCAACGCCGTCAACCGTTGGCTCGTTGAGTATACGAATCTGCCGCCCTTAAGCGTACCCCACATCGGCCCGTTCGAGATATTGGATATCCTAATCGTGGCCTTCGTGGTATACGTTATTTTGCGTTGGATACGGCGTACCCACGCGTGGATATTGCTTCGGGGTATCATCGCCATCGTTATATTGGCGTTGCTGGCGCAAATCTTTAACCTGTACGCGCTTATGTGGCTGATACGCAACGCCTACGCCATGGGGCTGGTGGTAATCGTCATCCTCTTCCAGCCGGAATTGCGCAAGGCGCTTGAGCAAATCGGCCGAGGCAAATACCTTTCCTCATTTAAAAACGAGGCGGAGCAAAAAAGCCACGCCGACGTGAATACCATATACGAAATCATTAAAGCGGCGAAAATCCTGTCGGCGGCTAACACCGGCGCGTTGATCGTATTGGAGCAGGACATAGACCTGCGCGATTACGAACGCGAAGGCATCGTACTGGACGCGCAGGTTTCCGCCCAGCTTTTGCTTAATATATTCGAAAAGAATACGCCTCTGCACGACGGAGCCGTTATCGTAAGGGAAAACCGCGTAGCGGCGGCTTCTTGTATCCTGCCGCTTACGGCGGAGCATGTGGACGCGGAGATCGGTACGCGGCACCGCGCCGCCATCGGTATGAGCGAAGCCTCGGACGCGCGGGTCGTGGTGGTTTCGGAAGAAACGGGTACGGTGTCGATCGCCATTGCGGGCGAAATGACCCGTGACGTCAACGAAGCCCAAATGCGCGATATGCTGTTGTGGGGCAAGCCGAACAAGCAACGGTTCGCCCTCTTCCGTAAGAAGGTGAAATAAGATGAAGGAATCCTGCGCCCTGCGCCTGACCGTTAAGAAGAAGAAATTCGGCGGTATTTCGGATGTGTTCAAGATTGCCGCGCCGAAGACCGCTTCCATGGTATACAACGCGCTTCGGGTGGGCCCGAGGCTCATCCTGCGCTCCGCTTTCGAATTGCTGCGCGCCAATATCATCACGCGGGTGCTGTCCGCGATCGTATTGCTTTCCATAGACACGGTAAGTTTTATCCGCAAGAGGATTTCGCTCAAGCAATACCTCATTGATATCGCGCTTGCGTTGATGTTGGTGGTGGGCGGTACGCTGGGTTGGAACTTGGGCAACCGCGCGGGGGGCATACTGCTTGAAAACGCAATATTATTATTGTTTGCGGGGATGGTCGGCGCGGGTGTTTTGGGCGCGGTGGCGGGCGCGGCAGCGAACAAGGTCATCGGTTTGTTCGTACAGGACGACAACGCGGATATGCTGGTGATATGCAATAAGGTCTATGATTCATTATCGGAAGAATACACGCTTGACGACCAAGAGCAGGAGGCCGTCGCCGACAACGTATACATCTGCGACAAGATGTTGAAGGATATGTTTTGCCAAAAGGACCGCGAGCAATTCGCCCGCGCGTATATAGAGCCCTTTTGCGAAGAGGCGGCAGCGTTGCGTGACGCGGAACGCGGAATTCGGAGTGCGGAGTAAAGAGCATGGTAAAAAAGGTTTTAGCGTTTTTTTATAAGGATATCCTTTGGAAGCTGATTGCCTTGGGCTTGTCGGTCGTCCTTTGGTTGGTGAGCATGACGGTGTTCGACCCGGAGGAGAACCAATTCCACCCAAGGCAATTGTTCTTTGATAATGTTTCCGTGCTTGAAGCGGAAAACGTCGTATGGCTCAACCAATATGAATTGGAAAGGGATATCATGGTAGGGGTTCGCGCCGCGGCCAGCCATCTTACCCCGTTGCATATAGCGGAGATAAGGCCCAGCGTCGATTTCCGCGCCATATTGGGGTGGGAGGTACACGCGGCCGAAGGAATGGTGGAAATCGCCCTGCCTGTAAGCGTAAACCTGCCGCCCGAATTTACCCTGCTGCACACCATGCCGTTTGAAGTGATCGTGCAATTGGACGCGCGCATACGGGCATCCTTTACAGTCGATACCACGCAGGTCGGCATGGTGGGCCCGAATACGCAGCTCGACAGGGTTTGGGCAGCCAATTCCTTCGCCACGCTAACGGGGCCCCGTTCCCAAATCAACCAAGTCGCTAGCGTGCAGGTGCCTGCCGTGGTGCATGGCTTGACGGAGAGCCTTTCCCGCACGGTTCCGCTTACGGTGTACGATATCCACGGTAATGACATTACCCATGAATTTGATATGAGCGTTTCGGAGACGACGCTGCACGTCGAAGTATCGCACATAAAGCGCGTGCCGGTCATCCCCGAAATCATCGGGACGTTGGCCGACGGCTTCGCCGTGGCGGATCACGCCGTCAACCCATCCGAAATATATTTGGCGGGCACGGCGGAACGCCTGGCGGAAATCGAATCGGTGACCGCGGTTTTGGATTTGGACCGGGCGAACGAAGACTTCGAACGCGTATATGACATCAACGATTTCCTCCCCGAAGGCACGGCCTTGGCGCAAGGGCAACTGTCGGGCGTCCACTTTAACGTAACGGTCGAACCGATTAACGAACGGACGCTTAACGTCGAACGGGTGAACATCGGCGTGTTCGGCGGCAACGCCCTATATTCCATTATAAACAACCCCACCCATGTTGCGGTGCGGGTCAGCGGCCCCGCTTCCCTTGTCGCGCGGCTGACGCACTTTGATATCGCCGTCCGCTTAAACCTGCACAATCGGGCCATCGGCGTGCACCGCATCCCCTTACAAGTCATCCTGCCCGCGGGTTTATTGCTGGTAGGCCCCCCTCCCGCGTTGGAGGTACAGATATACGAACCCGCCGTAGGCAACGGGAACGGGGCAAGCGACGATCCCCTCCCCCCCGCCGACCCTCTCCCGCCGATCGATCCCGATCCGCCGCCCGATCCCGACCCTCCCCCCCCGATTGAGCCCGATCCCGTTCCCCCCGTAAACGGAGGGGAACCCAACGGGGAAGAACCGCCGGAAGAAGATTAGCGTTAAACGCAAAAATATGTTACAATCCCGTTGCAAGCAACTTCGTGTCGAATCGACACGAAGTTAAGGGGGAGACACCCATGACCAAAAACGCAGCTTGCAAACGTAAACTGCACGTACTGCTTCGAAAGGAGAGGGGCGAAAACCCATAATAAAAAACATACGCGTTGTAGACGCGCAGGGTACGGAGTATGGAGCAACCTATCCGCGGCGGGCCAGAGGGCTCGCCAAGAAAGGCAGGGCACGCTTCATAGAGGATAAGACCCTGATGCTGGCGTGTCCTCCCGCACATCATAAAAATCCGGAGGATACCATGAATAATAATGATAACGTAAACACCGCAGTAACATTGGAAGCACCCGCAGGCAACGGCCCAAGGCCGGCCGAAAGTCTGCCGAACGGGATCCCCGTCACCCTCGAACCGCGCAAGTGGCTGGTGGACTGGACGAGGAACAACAAAACAAACAAGGTCAGCCGCGTCTTCGTAACCGATATGACCAGCGGCCTGACCGAAGCCCTTTGCCTGGGCGACTGGGCTTGGAACTGGTCAACCGTCGATTCACCCATGATGTCGCTGCAAGCGAATACGGAATACGTCATCACCTTTTGGCTGAACGGCGGCGAAACCGAAATCGAACAGGAAACCTGCCAGTTTCGGGTTTACCTCAACGGCGACGGCGAAAACCCCATGATCTACCCCCTTAACAGGGACGTGATTAAACCGCTTAAATACCATAAGGGCTGGTACCGTTTCGCCATCCCCTTCAACACGGGCGAATCGTACAACGACACCGTGCGGGTAATGCTCCAGTTCGTAGCCATGCGCGCGTACTGCGCCATCCTGCCCGACAAACCCGAATACGCCGGCCTGCCCGACGAGGAACGCCCCGACCCGCGCATCCCCCAACGCCACAACATCGCCCACGGCGCAAGCGGCTACCCGCGGGACAAAAACTGGTCGTATCTGGTGTTCGGCAAGGAAGCGACGGATTTGGCTACCGTTTGGGGGCCGTCGGGACGGAACGCAAACAACAACAGCAATAACACCAAAGCGCGTCCCGGCGCACTCGAACAATTCGTAAACGCGGTGGACATCGACGGGTTTTTGGAGCATATGGATTCCGGCAGCCTGATGGAATTGCTCCGCGAGGACGGCGCCATCGAACGCCTATCGCACTTGGGCGTGGACATCGACGGGTTACTGGAACACATGGACGACGATGACAAAATAGAACTGCTTAGGGACATGATGTAAAACAATTGTATGTAACGCAGCCGTATTAAAACACGAGCCGCCCTTCTTAAAACGGGGCGGCTTTTTAATGGGTGTGGTTTTTGATGCGGCTTATTTTTACGGAGCCGTTTGAAACCCAATCCAAGAAAATGACTCGTCAAAATCAACCTCCGATATTCCGCAAAAAGGAATCTCATGTGCAAATGAAAATTGTCGCATGACGACACCATGCGTTACGGCAATGATTTTCTTGTATTTTTTATAACGCAGAAGCGCGTTTTTGGCGCGGTTAAATACATCCGAAAGGTTTTCGAATTTTATTTCACTATCGTCCGGACATACCCCTTTGTATGCGGTGCATAGCTCACTTGCTTTTATTGATTCTTCCTTAGACGAATATTGGAAAGTCAAATCGGGCATCCACTCATGCAAATCCACTTCGACCCTTATATCCAACTGCCTGTTTTTAGCTATAATCGCCGCCGTTTGCAAAGCCCGTGTATACGGGGAAGATACGATTATCTCGGCATCGTCCAATCTCGCGTCAAACGAAACATTTTCGGCAATCTTTATGCCGTTTTCGGTAAGCTGGGCCAAGTCAAGCCCATGACCTTTATACTTCCTTTCCCTGACAAACGAATAATCGGGCTCACTATGCCGCACAAAAACTATTTTCTGCATTACATTCACCCCTTGCAAAGATGGATTTTAATCGTAATGATTTTTACAAGACATCACGATAATGGTATCATCCACGACCTTGTATACAAGGCGGTTGACTTTATCAATGCGCCTGCTCCAATAACCGTTATGGCTATGCTTTAACGGCTCCGGTTTACCAATCCCTTCAAATGGGGTGCGCTTAGCGTCTCTTAATAATGTACAAACGCGCTTGGCTGTTTTTATGTCTTGCCCCAGCCAATAATTAAAATCTTCCCATGCGTCCGGTTCAAATTTAACAGACTTAGACATTTGCGAGCGCCTCTAATTCTTCGATTGTAGCAGACACTTGCTTCCCCTTTGTTTTGCCGGATTCATAAAGTTCTATTCTTCTCGAAAGCTCTTTTTGGTTGTCTGCCCGATAAAATGGGTCAATAGTTAATTCAAAGGGAATTGTACCGGTGCGTACTATAGCTTTCGCAAATACGGTAAACGCTGCCGACATGTTTAAGCCAATTTCATCTAATGTTTTTTCCGTTTGCTTTTTTAAATCATCATCCATGCGGAAAGTTATTGCTGTTGTTTTCATTAAATCATCTCCTTCTGTCGTTATTGTATGTTATATGGCATACATTATCAAGTTATATATGTTACCGTGGGTCCCGGCAGTTAAAGCAATAATCTTGAACCCTATCACGGTGTATTACTTGTATATTTTCACAGCCGGGAGTATTACATTCGCCGGCAACACCACGTTCCCGTTCCTTGCAACCGACCATAGTAAAGCTGAGCAACATAACCATAAACACAGCGATAATGCTTTTCATAACCCTTTTCATATTTGCCTCCGTTTAGAATTTTAAGGATAATACCTTAATGTAAATTTAATTCGCATTTTTTCATAAATTCGTATTTTTTCATAAAAGTGTAACATATTTGTGTGCAGTATGCATCCAAAGTAAACAGGACGTTGTATATTGTGGGATTGTATCAACCCCACCATCGAAACCCCCTGTTTTATTCCAATATCACCACTTCTTTATACTTCACGCACACGCTCCCTTCCAGCACAATCGGTTCGGCGCAGGTGGTGCGGATTTCGATTTCAATGCGCTGCTCTTCTATGTAGGTGACGCGCACCAACGCGAGGTGGCGGGCGGTTTCGTTGCCGGGGCCGCCAAGTTCCAACCGTCCGTATCTCAAATGTTCCGGCGGCAGCGCGGCGTCGAAGAAGAACGTGAAGCGCGGCGGGATAAGGCGCACATCCTGCCCGGGTAATAAGGGTGCCACGGGCAGGCTCATTTGCCGCAGCACGTTTGTGTGCGTGTGCGTTCCGTCAATGTGGGTATGCGTATCCAAGTAAATCACATCGGACAACTGGATATTCATGAGCATGATGTCCATCGCTCCGCGTGCGTTTTCGAAGGCGTTCTGCCGCGCGATGAGATTACCCGAAGCATTGGCCGCGTACCGCCAAACGGAAAGTATCCCCAGCGAAAGGATAAACCATACGCCCAAGGCAATCGTAACCTCGAGGAGGGTATAGCCGCTGCGGACGGGTGTTTTTTTATGAAGCATTCACTTCATCGTAAATCGCTTTTTCAACCAACGAATTTAACGAAACCCCTTTTCTTACAGCGAGCAATGCCGCTTCCTTATGCAAATCGGGGGATATACGGACGTTAAATGAGCCTTTATAAACCTTTTGCGGTATTTTGCCGACTTCCTTACATAATACGAGATAGTCCTCCACCGCTTCACGGAAAGCGATTTTTAAACCTTGAACGTTGTCCCCTTCATACGTTACGAGGTCCGTCGTCCCTATAAGTTTTCCGTAAAAACATTCGTCGCTTGCGGAATATTCGACGCTACCTAAAAAATCTTTATACGTTAACATATTATTTTTCATTTATATAACCACCTTTCTTTAATTCATTAATAATTATATTTATCAGATATGGTTTGATTTCCGGCCGCGGGTGGGGTTTGTGAAGGCGTATGACATGGCCGTTGGTGTGATTAACAAACTTTACAGCCGAACCACTTGCCGCACCCGACGCGGATAAAACAAACCCAAACCCCATCAGTAAAGTTATTAATTCATCGAATGTAAAATCCTTCGGACGCCGCAAAAACCGTTTTATTAATTTGTTCGCTTTACCCATATGTCTGCTCCCTGTATAGAGTTTACTGATATTAATGAATAAATGCAACTAAAATACAGTCGCTACCCATCCCGGTGCAACGCCTTTATCACTTCATCCGCGGTGGTTCGCCCTTTCTTCAGCGCGAGCAAGGCGTTCTCGCGCAGTCCCCGTTTTTTACGTACCCGCATGGCAAATCCCGGCGGGTCAATGGAGAAGTCCCTGCGGAGGTCTTCGTTCATGATTATATATTCATATATAGCGAAGCGGCCGCGGTAACGCGTTTGCTGGCAACGCCCGCAACCGGTGCCTTCGTATACGGGCGTATCGGGCGGTATATCCAGCAGGACGGCTTGTTCGGCGGTTAACGACACAGGTACGCGGCAATCCGGGCAGATACGACGTACCAGCCGTTGGGAAATGATTCCGTTCAACGCGGTGGCGGCGAGGTAGTGCTCGATACCCATATCGGTCAAACGTTCGATTACGCCTGCGGCGTCGTTGGTGTGCAGGGTGGTGAGTACGACGTGGCCGGTCAACGCGGATTGGATGGCGATGCGGGCGGTTTCTTCGTCGCGCATTTCGCCGATCATGATCACGTCGGGGTCTTGCCGCAGGATGTGCTTAAGCGCGGCGGCGAAGCCCAGGCCGCCGGGATTGTGGGACGCGTTGATGTGATTGACGCCCAGGAGGGGGTTTTCGACGGGGTCCTCCACGGTGACGATGTTGCGACCCGCTTTATTGAGTTCCTCCAGGAAGGTGCTGAGCGTGGTGGATTTGCCGCTGCCCGTGGGTCCGGTGATGATGATTGCCCCGTACGGCTGGTTGAACAACCTCGTGAGCTTCTCCAAATCCGGCGCGGAGAAGCCGAGATCGGCCTTACCGATACGCGCGCTCCCGCCGTACAGCAGGCGGATTACGGCTTTTTCGCCGTGTATCGTAGGGATCGTTGACAAACGGAAGTCCACCGTTTCGCCCGATACCGGCATGGTAAAGTGTCCGTCCTGGGGGAGCCGTTTTTCCGCGATATCCATACCGCCCATCACTTTCAGGCGCGATATAATATTGGGTAACAGGTTGATATCGACCACCCCGTGCACCCGCAAATCGCCGTCCGCGCGGTAACGCGCCCTTAATTGGCGGCCGTACGGCTCGATGTGCAAGTCGCTGGCGCGGTTGACCACGCCCGAATGGATGAGCGAATCGATGAGGCGCACCGCCGGGGCGGCGTTGAGCTGCGCCAGCAAATCCGGGTCGTGCAGGTCCTTGTCTTGCAACCGTTTCTCCACGACGAATTGCGAGGCGATGCTTTTCATCGCGTCGTCTTGGTAGGTTTGGTTTATGTAATAGCGGATATCCTCATCGGCGGCGCGCAACGGTTGGATGAAGTGATTCGTGACCGCGGACAAGTTGTTGACCGTCTTTACGCAGGTTGGATCGGCCATGGCCACGTAAAGGACGTTCCCCTCCCGCTTGATGGGCAAGGCGGCGAACCGCGAAGCGTAATCGTGTCCCAATAACTGCGCGGCCTCCGTATCGATTTCGATTGCCGAAAGGTTGATCACGGTGCGGGGGAAGCTCCCGCGGCGCGCCCGCCTACCACGAATTTCTTTTCCTCATCGGTTAATGCGTTGTACGCCCGATGAACACCGTCCGGGCTGTTCGTGATGTTAACGACCACGCCGTGTTGGGTATGCGGTTCCCAAGCCGCCTCCACGGTTTGAATATTCGCGGATTGCGCGTTCAAGAAGCCCGCCGTTTGCAAGCTACCGAGTATCGCCGTCATGGTTGAGCCCTGTACGCTCCTGCCGCGTTCGGCGCGGTACAGCTCCATGGCGTTATGTATCACTTGGGCCGATTGTATGTCGCTCCGCAAACGCGCGCGGTCGGTGGTATTCAAAAATGTAGGTATCAATATTGCGGCGATGATCGCCAAGATCGCCAGCACAATCGTTAATTCCATCAGCGTAAAGCCGTTCCCGTTACGCATAAAACCCTCGCTTCATGTACGTTATTTATACCGCCGTCGCCATCTCGAACGTCGGCAATACGATCGCCAGCATCACCAACGCCAGCAGCAACCCCAACACCAAAGTGATGACCGGTTCGATCAATTTATTCATCCGCCGTAAGGTGCGTTGGTATGCCTGCATGAAATAATCCTGGCATTGCGCCATCGTTTGGGGCAGGCTGCCCGTTTCCTCGCCCACCCGCGCCAAACCCACCAGCAACGGGTCTATATAAGGCAAATCGGCCAAGGACGCCCAAAAGGGCCGCCCCGAAGCCAGCGCGTTGCCGACCCCCGTCAAATCACGCTTGCACCTAGCGTTGTCCATCGCGTCCGCGCAGACAGGTACCGCGTTCGATACCGGCTGTCCCGCCCCCAATATTAAATTTAACGCTTGCACCAAGCGCAGGTTAAACCCCTGCCGGAACAGCGCGAACTTCAATTGCGCCGAAGCGATGAAATCCTTCCCCTTTTCATTGCGGAGAAAAGCGGCAACGCCAACCACCAACGCAAACAATCCAAAAGCCAGCCGCCATATATGCCCGCTCACGAAGGCGGATACGCTTAACAAGCCGCGCGTCAACGCGGGCAGCGTTACGCCGGATTGGTCGAACACCTGCGAATAGCCGGGCAGTACGGCCACCACAGCCATAACAATGACCCCCAGCATCATTACCGTAACCGCCGCGGGGTACAACAACGCGGCTGTCAATTCGTCCCCTGCCTTTGCCCGATGCTCGTAATATTCGGCCAATTGCCCGCACACACGGGGCAGTTGCGCCGTCATTTCGCCGATGGCGATAAAACCGCACATAAAAACGGGGAAGACCTTCGCCGCCGCCATCGCGTCCGCGAACCCTTCCCCTTGCAAAACCCTCTTATATACTTCGGGCAGCGCGTGCTTCATCACCCGTTCCTTCGTTTGTGACATTAAAATGGGCAAGGCGTCTTTGATCGGCACACCCGCCCCCAACAAAAAAGAAACCTTCCTGCAGAAAACCGCCAATTCACGCGGATGCGCCGTCACACCCTTACGCAGCAAATCCCCGATATCCCTGTGCCATATCGAAACGGCGGGCCCCGCGCCCTTTACGCGCGAAACAGGCGGATATATCATATGTACAACCCCATCCTTTAACGCCCATTGTGTTCCGCCGTTCAATCAGCGTCAACGCACTTGGAGTTATGGATCGTTGATACGCACACCCGATATTTGTAAATCCCCGTTTTTCGTGCATAATACGTGCATCACCATTTTTATGGACTAATCCGTTTAAGGAGGGCGTCATGGTCACCCTGCAGGATTCCCTGGGCACGGTAAATATCCCTTCGAGCGTATATTACGGGATCAATACCCGCCGCGCGCTGGAAAACTTCCCGATCACCAACTACCAGCTTCACCCCGAACTTATTAAGTCGCTCGCCATGGTGAAAAAGGCCGCGGCAAAAGCCAACGAACACGACCTCGACGAAAAGGCGCCCGGCGTCTTCGCGTACATCGTCAACGCCTGCGACGATATCATCAACGGCTCGTACCACGAACACTTCGTGGTGGACCCCATACAGGGCGGCGCGGGTACATCGCTTAACATGAACGCAAACGAAGTCATCGCCAACATCGCCCTCGTAAGGATGGGCCATGAAAAGCACCTGCACGATATCGTCCACCCCAACGACCATGTGAACATGTCCCAATCCACCAACGACGTGATCCCCACCGCCGCGCGGATTTGCATACGCAAACTGCTGGACGAACTGTTGACCACCATGACCGTGCTTTGTACGGTTTTCCGCGAAAAATCCGACGAATTCGACGAAGTCGTGAAAATGGGGCGCACCCATTTGCAAGATGCCGTGCCCATCCGTTTGGGGCAGGAATTCGACGCTTACCGCCGCGTCATCGAGCGCGACATCGCCCGTATTAATAATACGGGTAATTATTTGTTTGAGGTAAACCTGGGTGCCACCGCCGTCGGCACGGCATTAAACGCCAACCCCCGCTATATAAGGGAGGTCATCGAGCACCTGCGCGAAATCTCCGACATCCCCAACCTGCGCCGCTGCGAATCCCTGGTGGACGGCACGCAAAATACCGACTGCTTCACCGAGGTTTCCGCCGCGCTGAAGATTTGCGCGGTCAACATGTCCAAGATCGCCAACGACCTGCGCCTGATGGCATCCGGCCCCCATTGCGGCTTGGGCGAAATCACGCTGGAAAAGCTCCAGCCCGGCTCCTCCATCATGCCCGAAAAGGTGAACCCCGTCATCCCCGAGCTGATCAACCAAGTGGCTTTCCAGGTCATCGGCAACGATTTGACCGTTTCCCTCGCTTCGGAAGCGGGCCAATTCGAACTCAACGTCATGCAGCCCGTACTCATCTACAACCTCATCCAATCCGTGGGCATGATGAATAACGCCTTCCGGGTTTTCGGCGAACGCTGCGTATCCCGCATCCGCCTAACCAAGCGCAACATCGCGCGTATCAAGGAAAACGTGGATTCGAGCCCCATCATCGCCACCGCGCTCGCCCCCTACATCGGTTACGAACGCGCCGGGGCGATAGCAAGGATCGCTTTATCCGAAAATACAACCGCGCTGGACATTTGCCTGACAGACGATACGCTCATGAAACGCCTGGGCGGGGAGGATTCGATACGCAAAATCCTCGACCCCGACGGCATGACCCGGATGGGCGAACGGTTGGAAGGGGAAGAAGACGCATGAACGAACTTGCAAAAGTTAAGAAAGTAACTTCGGACCTAATAGGTCAGAAGTTCACCTGCATTTCCGACATCCACGGCGAACCGGATTTATTCAAACAATTGCTGGATAAAATCAACTACCAACCGGGCGATACCTTGTTTATCCTCGGCGACCTGTACACCAAGGGCAGCCAATGCCACGAAACCCTCAAATACCTGATGGAATTCGAAAAAAACGGAAACATCCACATACTGCGCGGCAATTGCGATTGGGTGGAGGATTACCTCTCCCCGACGGAAAGGGAATGGCTGGAAAACCTGCCCGACATCATCGACGCAAGTGCCGGCCCCGCTTCATTCGGAGGATACATATTCGTCCATTCGGGCCTGGAATCCCCCGACCTCGCTTCCCACAAACCCGCCACGGTAAAAAAGTACGACAATTTTTTGGAGACCGCGACCGCCTTCGAAGAATGGCCTTTCAGCCAATGGGTGGTCGTCGGCCATTGGCCCGTAGCCATGTATTGCCACGGCATCCCCTGTTCCAACCCCATTGTGGACGAAAAGCGCAAAATTATCTCTATCGACGGCGGCCATTGCAACAAACCCGACGGCCAACTTAACGCCTTCATCATCGAAAACGGTAAATTCTCCTTCGAATCCGTGGATAAGCACCCCATCCAACGCATCGAAAAAGCACAACGCGCAAGCGGCGGCAACCTCTCCATTACTTGGCTCGACCGCTTTGTGGAAATGGTTGAGGACGGCGAAAAGCTGTGCCGCGTCAAACACCTCAAAACCGGCACGATTTTAACCGTTCCCAAGTCACAAGTATGGATGGACGACCAAAACCGCACCGTCATTTGCGATATGGCTACCGATTATTACTTGCCCGTATCGGCGGGCGACACCGTAAGCGTCGTCGAAGCCTTCCCCGATCGCATCTTCGCCAAGAAGGACGGCATATCGGGTTGGATAATGTTATAACGAAAAGGAGCAACCCCATGATTGCACCATTTTTACACATCCACGGCGGAAAGTGCGCCGAAGCCATCGAAACGTATAAGAAAGCCTTCGCGGCCGAGGTACACCACATTTCCTACTACCGCGAAAGCCCCGAGTTTAACCCCGAAACCGAAGACGGTGACTTAATCATGCACGCCTCCGTAACCCTCCTGGGCAGCCGCACCGACATCTGCGACGACGACAGCCCAAACCTCGTTTCCGGCAACAACCTGGCTCTAAGTGCCTACTACGACACCCCCGACGACCTGCGCCGCGGCTTCGAAGCCCTAAAAAACGGCGCAACCGTCGAGGAAGAACCCGCGCCCCAATTCTGGAGCGCTTTATACGCCCGCCTAACCGATAAATACGGCATCAAATGGCACCTGATGGTAAAGGAAAACATTTAATCTTTTAATCCTTTAACGAAAAACGATGTAAGCAAAAAAGCCCCGCAGGGATAAAATTTTCACGAAGGCGACTTTCACAGAGCCTTCGGGAAAATTTTCATCCCGAGAGGGGCGTTTTTACATATACTCAAAATTTCCTTAGTATTTTATCTTTTTTATTCTTCCTAGATAGCGTTGTGCGTAAACACGGCGATCGCGCAGGTCGGGATAACGCAAACAGCCCCAAGCGGGTTGCCCCAGAAGAAGCCTTCCTCGTTATCGCGGATGCCCATCGGCGTCATGGTGTCGCAGCAGGCGGAGCCTACGGGGCAAGCCGGGGGCGCGCCGATGTCGCAAAGCAAACGTACGCAATTACAGTCCGCGCTTAAGAGTACGCCCGTAAAGCCGCTGCCCGACAAGCCGCCCGAAGTGGTGAAGATCGTCACGGTTTGGCCGATGTGACGGAACATGCTCTCTACCAAGCAGTCAAGATGGTGTCCCATGGTAAACCTCCTTAAAAAAGTTAGGGATTGTACATTTCCTAATGCATTGTATGGGGCTTGGGAAAAATGGTTACAACCCGCGAACCTACATACACAAGGGAGGGGGAGTCTTCGTGTAATATCACGCAAGCATATAAACTTTTCGTATAAATTATCTTTTACCATTGCTACGGTAAAAATAGCGTGCTATTCTTGTGGGGTGTGTAAAAAATTCGCACGGGAATTCAAAGGAATTAAAGCAACACATCCGGGAGGATTCATATGGGGGATAAGACTACGAAAAAGGGCGCGATTCCCGTATATATGCGGGATGCCTTCATCGCCAACGGCGTGCCGGCGGACGATTTGTTCTTCGCCATCCATACCGATATGACGCCGGACGGGGATTTCTCCGACGCTTACGTAGGGGTGGATAAAAATAACCTCTACATCCTGTACGGCGAGGAACGTGTCGTCAAAACCGAGGGCGCGCGCCGCATCGTATCCGAATACGCCACGAAGGAGTTGGTGACCCACCCGCTCAGGTACTTAAACGGGTTAAACACGCAGACCCTTCTTTCCACCTGCCGCTTGATCAACGACCCCGATAAAAAAGAAGAAAGCCCCGAA
The DNA here is from genome assembly GCA_009780585.1 of Defluviitaleaceae bacterium. Classification (GTDB taxonomy): domain Bacteria; phylum Bacillota; class Clostridia; order Lachnospirales; family WQUN01; genus WQRX01. The sequence continues at coordinate 49,300 of WQZS01000021.1, forward strand.
GGGGATAAAAAAGACGATTCCGACGAAGAAGGCAAGAAAAACAAAGCCTCCGGTAAGGAAACGCTGATCCTCTTATTTTCCCTGGGCTGCCAGGGTTTCGTTGACCGTTTGCTAAAAGTCATCCGCAATATCAAAAAGGGCGACGACCCGCTGTTGGAAGTCAGGGAACAGGACGAGCTCTTCTGCCCCAAGTGCGGCACGCGCTACCCCGAACCGGAGCGCAAGCTGTGCCCCAAATGCACCGACAAGATGTCCATTTTCATGCGTCTCATGAGCTTCTTCAAATATTATAAGAAGAAAGTCGCCATCGTCAGCGTCACCATGCTGGCCGTTACCATCCTTTCGATATTGGCGCCCTACGTCAGCACGCGCCTGTTAATCGATGAAGTCCTCCACCCCGACGGGCAATGGTACCGGATGGTGGGTTATATCGTGCTTGCCATCATGGCGATGCGTATCGTCACTACATCCTTTAATATCTTATACCAATATGTTTTGGCGCGTACCATGCCGTGGATGATTTATGACTTGCAAATGCGTATCTTCGAAGCGATGCAACGGCTCTCCGTATCGTTCTACACCTCCAAGCGCACGGGCGCCTTAATGAACCGCGTAAGCCGCGACGCGCGTAATATTTATTGGTTCTTCGTGGACGGCTTACCCTTTATCGTGATCAACGTCGCTATGTTTTTGGGGATTTTCGGCGTCATGCTGTGGATGAACTGGCAGTTGGCGCTTATCTGCATCACGATCATACCCTTCGCCGCGCTTATGTTCCGTATGCTCAGGACGCTTTTCGGGCGGATTTGGCACAAGCAATGGACGATCAATTCCCAAATGAACAATATGGTATCCGACGCGGTCAACGGGCAGCGCGTAATCAAAGCCTTCGCCCGCGAAGGGGAGGAAACCCGCCGCTTCCATGTAATGGGCGACAAACACGCCGCCGTGGACGTTGCCGGGCAAAACCTCGCTTGGACGGCCTTCCCCATTATTTACTTGTTTATGTTTATGGGGCAGGTGGCGGTCACGGCGCTCGGCGGCATGATGGTCATCCGCGGGGAAATCTCCCTGGGCGTATTAATGGCGTTCCTTATGTACCTGGGGATGCTCTACGGCCCGCTGGAGTTCCTCTCCACCGTTTCCAACTGGTGGGCGCGGTGCGTGGACTCCGCCCAGCGTGTATTCGAAGTGGTAGATACGAAGGCCGAAATCGAGGAACCCGAAAACCCAGTAATCATCGAAGACCTTAAAGGCGAAATCGACCTTAACGAGGTATGGTTCCAATACGACCCGGCGACCCCGGTGCTTAAGGGCATGACCCTTAACGTACCCGCGGGCAAGACGCTGGGCATCGTAGGTAAGACCGGCGCAGGCAAGTCCACCATGGCGAACCTGATCGCCCGCCTATACGACACGACCGAGGGTACGATTAAAGTGGACGGCGTAAACGTACGCGATATGTCGCTGGCGCAATTACGTTCATCCATCGGTATCGTTTCCCAGGATATATACTTGTTCATAGGCTCCATCGTGGAAAATATCCGCTACGCGCGCCCTAATGCCACAATAGAAGAAGTTATTTGGGCGGCGAAGATGGCAAGCGCGCACGACTTCATCGTCGCGCTGCCCGACGCCTATGAAACGCGTGTGGGCGCGGGGGGGCAGGACCTTTCCGGCGGCGAAAAACAACGCCTTTCCATTGCCCGCACCATCATCCAAAACCCCAAGATATTGATTTTGGACGAGGCCACCGCCGCCATGGACACCGAAACGGAAGGCAAAATCCAAAACGCGTTAAACCAATTGCAAACCGGACGCACCACGATTGCCATCGCCCACAGGCTTTCTACGCTAAAGGACGCGGAAAGCCTGGCGGTCATTTTGGACGGCAAAGTCGTGGAAACCGGCACGCACGAAGAACTCATGCGCAAAAAAGGCGAATACCACAAGCTGTACTCCATACAAATGGAAGGCTTGAAAGTTATCAGCATGGAATAAAGGGGAGGCAAATATGTCTGAGATTAACACCCAAATGGATTTAGGGGTACTCGACGTCAAGGATTTGACATTCTACACCGCCGACGGCGGATTCACAGGGCTTAAGCACAAGGGCGAGGATTATAAACACATCGTCCTGCGGCGTATCATGCCCATCGAACTCCCCAACGAATACATCAGCATCGCCGATCACGAAAACAAGGAAATCGGCATCCTGCGCGACGTCTCCGCCCTTGCGCAAAACCAGCGCGAAATCGTGCAGACGGAGCTGGACAACCGCTACTATTCGCCGCAGGTTATCGAGGTGCTGAGCGTGAAGGATAAACTGGGCTACGTCTATATGGAAATGAAGCTGAAGAACATGCAGGGCCGTATATACGACAAGAGCTGCGCCATCAAGGACGTAAGCCGCAACATCCGCACCCTGCCCAACAATTCCGTTTTAATTTTCGACGTGGACGGCAACCGCTACACCATCCCGCAAATCAAGGACATGAGCAAACCCAGCCAAAAAAGGCTAGACGCGTATTTATTCTAAAAAACCAATGGAGCGCTGAACCGGAGGGTATCCATGAAGCAATTTATATTCGAGTACGACTTGGGCATGGACATGAACCCCTTACAGGGGGAATTAACCTTTTCCGAGGACGGAAGCATAACCTCAACCGCGGAAGGCAAGGAATTCTTCCGCTTCTACGCTTCCGAAATCAAGGAAGCCGTGGTCAAGGCCGGGGTGGGATGCGGGCTGCTCTTCGTCAAGGCGGAAGGCAAGGACGACCGTATCCTGTGCCGCTTTACCATGACGGGGCTCAAGCAAGCCGGGGAATTTTGCAAAATCGTCAACTTCTTTATCAGCAGCGGAACGGCGGCCTTCCCCGAAAAGGAAGAAAAGCGCGTATGCGACTCCTGCGGGCGGCCAATGATGTCCGAAATCAACGTCTGCGTGTTCTGCTATTCCAAGCTGGGCGTAATGAAACGCGCCCTCAGCTTCGCCAAGCCGTATGTCAAACAAATCACGATTTCACAAGTGGCGGGGATTATCCCGCGCCTTATGTTCCTGATTTCGCCGTTATTCATCCGTTACCTGATCAATAACCACCTCGAACCGCAAATCGGTACCTGGGGGCAAATCCTTTTTATCGCGGCGGGGATGTTAACGGTGCGCGTCATCGGCGATGTGTTGGTTATCATCACCGCGCGTATCTTTAACCGCGCCACAATCGCCGTCACCAACGACCTGCGTATACACGCCTACGCCAAATTGCAAAGCCATTCCATGTCACTCTTCGCCAAGCGCACGCCGGGCGACTTGATACGGCGCATCATGGACGACACAAGCACGATCAACGAATTCGTGACCGACCTGGGGCGCTGGGTTATCGATATGTTCTTCAATTTCGGCATCGCGTTCGCGGTACTGCTTTTTATCAATTGGCAATTGGCGATACTGGTATTCGTACCCGTGCCGATCGTTATATTCTTGCTGCGCCGTTTTTGGGGTATGATGATGGCGCGTTTCGAACGCCAATGGCGGCAGGGCTCGCGTTGCAACTCGATCCTGCATGACATCATCAAGGGTATCCGCACGGTAAAAGCCTTCGGCAACGAAAAGCAGGAAATCGATAAATTTTCCAAGGCAAACCGCCGCCTCGCCGACATCGGCGAAAATAACGAGGTGCTTTGGTCTTTATTGTTCCCGCCCATCGGCTTCGTAATGGGCATGGGCGAATTCATCATCCTGTTCGTGGGCGGATGGATGGTACTTAACGGCAACTGGTGGATTCTCTCCGGCAATATGCAAATAGGCGACCTGATGATATTCACCATGTATCTGGGCGTTATCTACGGGCCGCTGCGCTGGATGGTCCACTTCCCCCGCTGGCTGGCGAACACTACCACCAGCTTGGTAAAAGTATTCGAAGTGCTGGACGACGAATCGGAGCTGAAACCCGTCGCCAACCCGGTAAATATACCCATCTCGGGCAACGTGGACTTTAACGGTGTATTCTTCGGCTACAAATCCTACGAACCCGTACTGAAGAACATCACCGTGGACATCAAGCCCGGCGAAATGATCGGCCTTGTGGGCAAGTCCGGTGTGGGCAAATCCACCATGATCAACCTCGCCATGCGCCTGTACGACCCCAACACGGGTAAAATCACCATTAACAATACCGACCTGCGCGACATGGATTCCGACCACTTGCATGAAAGTATGGGCGTGGTCTTCCAGGACAGCTTCCTGTTCGCGGGCAGCTTCTACGACAATATCGTATACGGCAAGCCCGACGCGACCTTCGAAGAGGTCATCGCCGCCTGCAAGGTAGCCAACGCCCACGACTTCATCACGCAGACCTCCGACGGTTACAATACGCACATCGGCGAAGGCGGGCAGACCCTCTCCGGCGGCGAACGCCAACGCCTTTCCATCGCCCGCGCGATCATCAAAAACCCCGACATACTAATATTGGACGAAGCCACCAGCTCCCTCGACGTGGAAACCGAAGCCTCGATACAGGAAAGCCTGAACCGCATCACCCAAGGCCGCACAACCATCGCGATCGCGCACCGCCTGTCCACCCTGCGTAACGCCGACCGCCTCATCGTATTATCCGAAGGCGGCGTGGAGGAAGTGGGAACGCATATGGAATTGTTGAAGAAAAAAGGAATGTATTACAACCTGGTGATGGCGCAACGGCAGAACAGCAGGAAGCAGGAAGAGGAGCAAAAAGCAGAGGGGAAATAATAATGGACTCACTACAACTCATCAAAGATTTATCCTGCGCGTTCGGGCCGTCGGGCTTCGAGGAGGACGTACACGCCGCCGCGCAAAAATATATCCCGCCGGGGTACGAAACTTCGCGGGATCATCTTCTTAATTTATACATGCAAAAGCCGGCGCGCGATGAAAGCAAGCCCACCGTTTTGATCGAGGCCCACTCCGACGAAATCGGCCTGATCGTGCAAGCCGTAAAGGCTAACGGCACGATGTCGTTTTTGCCGCTGGGCGGATGGATCCCCGCGACGCTTTCGGCGCAGCGCGTGTGCGTCCGCAACCGTGACGGCCAATTGATTTCGGGCGTGATCGCCGCAAAGATGCACCACTTCGGCGGCGCGGAGGAACCGCCGCTTAAACTGGACGGGATGGTCATCGACATCGGCGCAAAGTCGATGGAAGAAGTCATCGAAAAATATAAGATAACCCCGGGCTGCCCCGTCGTCCCCCATTCGGTGTTCGAACAACAGGGCGATACGCTCATCGCCAAGGCTTTTGACGACCGCTTGGGTTGCGCCGCCGTGCTGGAGGTATTGGATAAGCTAAGGGATACCGACCTCCCCATTAACCTGGCGGGGGCGTTTTCCTCCCAGGAGGAAGTGGGCATCCGCGGGGCGAAGACCGTGGCGAGCCGCGTCAAGCCCGATCTCGCCATTTGTTTCGAAGGCGCGCCCGCTGACGATACGCTGGTGGAACCGCAGCTCGTCCAAACCGCGCTGGGCAAGGGCCCGATGCTGCGCCACATCGACGGGGGTATGATCACCAACCCGCGGTTACTGCGCTTTGCGCTGGATATCGCCGCCCGCGAAAATATCCCCGTACAGGAAGCCGTGCGCAGCCGCGGCTCGACCAACGGCTCATGGTACCATGTTGCGGGCTTGGGCATACCCACGCTTGTTATTTCAGTCCCCGTGCGCTACGCCCACAGCCCCCATTCGATGGCGGCGCTGGCGGATTACAAGCAATGCGTAAAGCTGGCGGCGGCGGTGATAAAAACGCTGGACGAAAAAATTATTAAATCGTTGTAATAAATAAGTTGTAACAAATAATCAAAAGATAAAAGGGAACCGTTTACAATATACGGTTCCTTTTTTTCGAACATTTGACGAAGGCACTTTATTAATATGAACATTTGTTTGCAATTTGGTTATGGTTGTGTTACACTCGCGCAAACCGCAGGAAGGGATGTTGATTATGAACGATAATTTGACCTCCAAGCAACAGATGATTCTGGAATTCCTTAAAACGGAAATCAAGCAAAACGGCTACCCGCCCACCGTGCGCGAGATATGCGACGCGGTAAACCTCAGTTCCACCTCCACGGTCCACGCCCACTTGGAAACGCTGGAACGCAAGGGCTACATCCGCCGTTCCCCCGCCAAGAACCGCGCGACCGAAATCCTGGAGGAAGACTTCTACCAAAGCGCGCGCGAACTGGTCAACGTACCCATCGTGGGGCGCGTGGCCGCGGGCGTGCCGATCCTCGCCGACGAAAATATCGAGGACACCTTCCCCATCCCCATCGACTACGTAAAGAACGACACCTGCTTCATGCTGCACGTAAAGGGTGACAGTATGATGGACGAGGGCATCCTGGACGGCGACCTCGTGCTGGTGCGCCAACAACAGGACGCGACAAACGGCGACATCGTCATCGCCCTGCTGGGTGAAGACGCCACGGTCAAGACCTTCTCCCGCGATGGCGACTATGTGTGCCTGACCCCCGCCAACGCCGCCTTCTCGCCGATCAAGACGAAGGAGTGCAGTATCTTGGGCAAGGTCATCGGCCTGTACCGCAGGTACTAAATACATCCAAGCAACGCATAAAATATCGTAGACATCCGTCCGCCCCGAGTGAAGGGCTTCCCTAAGGAGCGATTGCGCATCATCGCGCGTTTTTTGCGCGGTCAGGCGTACAAGCGACGCGGGAATTCCCCGATCGGGGCGGTTCGTATAGGAAGTGTTATATGCCGTTTTTATTTTTAACTTTAAAAGGTATCGCGGTCGGCGCAGCCAACGTTATGCCCGGCATCAGCGGCGCGACGCTGGCGGTGATCTTTCGGGTGTATGACCGGCTGATCGCGTCGATTAACGGGTTGTTTAAGGATTTTAAAGGGTCACTACAATTCCTGGTGCCGTTCGGGCTGGGCATGGTGCTGGGGATTGTGGCCGTCGGTTCGGTAATCAGTATATTGATCGGGATGTTCTCGTTCCAATCGGCGGGTTTTATCGCCGGATTGATGGCGGGCAGCATCCCCTTTTTATACGGCACGGCCATATCCAACAAAAGCGGGGACAGCCGCCCGCGCCAATCCAAAGCCCCGTATTTCGCCTCCGCGGCGTGCGCCGCGCTGATCATCGCCCTGCTCGCCGTTGCCGTACCCACGCCGGAACTTTACATCGAAGGGTCGCTCGGCTTCGGCGCGATGGTTTTATTATTCTTCGGCGGCTTGCTGGCCGCGGCGGCCATGGTCGTACCCGGCGTAAGCGGCGCGATGGTTCTGATTCTACTGGGGATTTACCCGCTGGCGATGGACACGATCAACCGCATCCGCGAATACCTTTCCGCCCCGTTTTCCTTCGAACTGCTCCCGCCGATCCTACAAGTCGTAATCCCCATTGTCCTGGGAATCATCCCCGGGATTCTGCTGGCCGGTAAGGGGATTTCCTTGTTATTGGAAAAATATTTTACACTCACCTATTTTTTTATCATCGGCTTGGTGCTGGGGACGGTCTTCGCGCTGTTCGCCGATGAGCGCACGTATCAGAGCGGTGAGGTTACCGCGCTTTCCGTTGTCGCGGCGGTTGCGGCGTTCGTTATCGGAGCATTGCTGGCGTTGAGGTTGGGGCGGCAAAAAAAATAAGATTCGTTCTTCCGTACTCCGGACGGCGGCGCGGGGGAATGTGACGCGCGCTCACGGAATCGGGTGAAAATCGGCTCCGTCCGCGTAATGCTTGCGTCGGTCTTGGGAAGCAGCCCGACGCCAAGCACGTAACGCGGCCGTTCGCCGATTTTCACCCGATTTTCCGTAGGCGCGCGTCACATTCCCCCGCGCCGCCTGCGTATACGTAAACGAATAATAAAAAAATAAACCCCCGCAAACATTGGTCTATCCTTGTTTACGGGGTGTTGTGGCAGAGGATATTTTATATCCCAATCGTCGTAAATAACCATGCGCCGTTGGGTTGTTTTTGCATTGTTGCCTCGAGGGTCATGTATTCGTCAAATGTTTCATCGGCAAGGGAAATGCCTGTAAGGTTTAGTATATGACTGTTGCGGAAAGCGGAAAAGTTTGCGTACATATGCCAATCGAGCAGCAGCGTAGCGCGTTGCCCACATTCCTCCACTTTTATATAAGTGGTGTTAATGCTGATGGTGGTAAGTCCTTGCCATGACCTTCTGTTTAGCACGGGGTCGTTTTGTATTTCCCGTACGGTTAATGTGCCCAAAGCCCCGCCGAATATAGGAATTTGCCCTAGCAAGCCGCCGAGTACGCTTCCGGCTATATCCGCACCAATATCTAAATGCTTAAATATAGCGAATTCATCGTTAAACATACCTTCGACAGCGGAAACAAAATGAAAAGCCCCGTCGGTGGCAAAATGTTGTACTGCACCAGTAAAAACGGACGGGGAAAGAAAAGCCTCCTATCGTATAATAAAAACGATGGGAGGTTTTTACATGGCAAGGGGATATACACACATGAAAGTGTTGGAAGCGCAGTTAT
>WQZS01000022.1 GCA_009780585.1 Defluviitaleaceae bacterium
CAATAACTGCGCTTCCAACACTTTCATGTGTGTATATCCCCTTGCCATGTAAAAACCTCCCATCGTTTTTATTATACGATAGGAGGCTTTTCTTTCCCCGTCCGTTTTTACTGGTGCAGTACAGTGAAAAAGGGTGGGTTTTATAAAACCAAGGATTTTATTATTGTGCGAGGGCGACGATGGGACTGATTTGCTCGTTCCTCATGCGTGCCTGTTCGTTATACTGCATGAGGATTTGGATTTGGGTTAATGTTTCTTCCTTCCGTACGTTCATTATTTCCTTAACCATGTCCGCGTCGGCGATGCGGCTGCGGGCGTCGGCCAGGTTAAGCGCGGTGATTGAATGGGCGTCGGCGGTAAAGTCGAAGCGGTTGGACATTGCGCCGAGGTTGGCGCGTTGGCCGTTGACTTCGGCCATCGCGGCGTCGATGTCACCGATGTTAAATTCTCCGGTAACGTTAAAGTTGGCTATCGCTTTTGCCAAGCCGCTCATGTCGTTAATGTTGACCGTCGCCCCCGACCCGTCCGGATTGGAAGCGGTGTGCAGGCTTTGAGCCGAGCCGTCCAAAAGGGGCATGGTGTTGAATTCCGTATTACGTACCGTGGCTTGGATATGGTCCGCCAACTGGGAAATCTCGTTTTGGATGATTTGGCGGTCCGCGTCCGTGTAGATACCGTTGGAAGCCTGGAGGCTTAAGTCGCGGATACGGCCCAACGCGCCGCCAATGGACGCCAAGCCGCCTTCGGCGACCTTGGTTAGGTTTTGCATATCGCGCGTGTTGGCGATGCCTTGCTCGTATCCGCGGATTTGGGTTTCCAATTTGTTGGAGATGGCCAAACCCGCCGCGTCGTCCGCCGCGGAATTAATGCGCTTGCCGCTTGCCACGCGCATCATGGCGTTGGACATTTGGTTATTGGCTAAACCTTTAACGGTCATGATCGTTTTCCCTCCCTTGTACGTCTGCGACTTTACGATACGCGTTTAATATACCATAAAATTGTAAAAATACCAATAGTTTTATCCCAATGTATCCGCGATGACCCGCGCCAACCGATTCGCCTGTTCGGTTATTTTCGCTTGGTCCTTGCCTTCGATCATTACGCGTATCAACGGCTCCGTACCGGAGGGGCGTACGAGGATGCGTCCCTCGTCCGCCAAATCGGCTTCTATCTCGGTTTGGACGGAAACGATGGCGGGATGGGATTTATGTTCCGCTTTGCGTTCGTTTTTTACGGTCGCGTTAACCAATACTTGCGGGTATACCGTCAGGATTTTACGCAGTTCCGAAAGGGGTTTGCCCGAGCGTACCGCGGCAGCCGCCATTTGCAAGCCCATAAGGATGCCGTCCCCCGTATCGGCGAACCGTCGGAAGATCACATGCCCCGATTGTTCGCCGCCGAGGGTATAATCCTCCTGCAGCATTTTTTCCAATACATAGCGGTCGCCGACGTTTGTACGGAGTAGCCGTATACCTTGCCCGCGGCAAAAGACATCCAAACCTTGGTTGGACATGACCGTCCCCACGAGGGTCGATTTCGCAAGCAAGCCGCGGTGGTGCATATCCTGTGCGCATATGGCCATTATCGCGTCGCCGTCCAATATTTCACCGCGTTCGTCCGCCGCTAGCATCCTGTCGCCGTCGCCGTCGAAGGCGAATCCGACATGCGCGCCTTTTTCCCTCACGAACGCGAGCAGCGAATCCATATGCGTTGATCCGCAGTCATCGTTTATATTGATCCCGTTGGGGTTGTCGTGCAAGGCATAGACCTTCGCGCCCAAGGCCGTGAACACCTTTGGGGCGATCCGTGCGGTTGCGCCGTTGGCGCAATCGAGCGCGACTGTAAAGCCGTCGGGCAGTTTTAAACCGGGGACGGTGGAAAGCAGGAAATCCATATAATCCCGTTCGGCATCCGGACAGGGTCGGACAATGCCTACACCTGCCCCTTGCGGGCGGGGCAGGGTATCATCCCTTTCGATTTGAAATACCGCCGCTTCTATTTCATCCTCCAACGCATCGGGGAGCTTTTGCCCTACGCGGTTAAAGAATTTTATCCCATTGTCGGGCATGGGGTTATGCGAGGCGGAAATCATCACGCCCGCGTCAAACCCGTATTTTTTTATCAAATACGCCACCGCGGGGGTGGGTATCGTTCCCGCCGTATAAACCTCCGCGCCCAACGAGCATAACCCCGCGGTAAGCGCGGCTTCCAGCATGTCACCCGACCGCCGCGTATCCTTCGCCAACAGGATTTTGGGCGCGTGGTCGTTTTCCCTTGTCAATATGTACGCGCCCGCGCGTCCCAGCCTTAGCGCCAGCTCCGCCGTCAACCCGCGGTTGGCTACGCCGCGTACGCCGTCCGTCCCGAATAATCTACCCATATATAACCAAAACCTCCCGTTTATACAGCGTTATCATTATATCATATTCACTAACGGCTTTTGTAAGAGCGTTACGAATCCCCTTTGGGCGAATTTCACCGGAGGGGATCCGTAACGCTTATCGGTCATTTTACGGTCATTTGCAAGGTTTGAAATCCGGTTTTTGCGGCGGCGAAAAGATGTCGATGGGGAATTCGAGGTCCGCGAAATATTCGCAGGGGTTAATGTCATTGCTTTCCTTACAGGCTTCGGGTATGCAAAAGCCCGTGGATTGGACGTTGAGGTGGACCAAGCGGAACAGCTTAAGGATCGCGAACAATCCGATCGTCAGGTGGATTTCGGGCGGTCTGCCGTGGCCGTGCTGCAATTTCGCGTCCAGCGCGACAGCCTTGGCTTCCGTCCAAATGAAGGGCACGGCTTGGAACGTATTCGTCTTGCCGATATACAGGTCCGTCCCGATAACCAAATCCGACCCCAGCGAGCCGAACAGCGTCGTCTTCATCTTAAAGAAGCTCTTCGCCCTGATTTCGCAAATGATTTCGCCCGCGGCGCAACGGAAGGTAAGGACATATTCGAACTCGAACTTTACGTCCACGTCCCAGTATCCTGCGCGGAAGGGGCTGGGTTGCTTGTTAAGCACGGTGATCTTGGTAATCGTGAGTTTATCGATCGAAACGGAGGCCGAACCCTCGGGCGCTTTTACGGGCATGTCGGTTTTCCCACATTCGCCGTGTTCGTTTAATCCCTTCGCTACCAGCGGCGGGCCCAAATCCTTATAAGACAGGCAATTCTGACGCCGACAGCTATCGTATACCTTGTATGCCACAATACATTCGTCTTTTATCCTCTTATGGCTATGGCCGGCTAAGGATTCTTCGGGTTCAACAGTTTGAAGTTCAAATGCTCCCACTTTCGTTGCCTCCTTGGATAAACGCAGATTCTACAGCATTATATGTACAACTCGTTTATGTGTGCCAATTGTAAAGCCGTTTCATGTTATGTTAAACTTGACCCATTATGAAAACGGATCATCGTGATTATTTGGACCGTTGCCACAGCTTGGCCGTATTGGGCGGCACGTTCGACCCGATCCATTACGGGCATTTGGCCGTGGCGGAAGCGGTGCTGGCGCGTTTTTCGCCCCAGCGCGTGCTGTTTATGCCGTGCGGCCAACCCCCGCATAAGGAAGGCGTGAACGTCAGCCCCGCCGAGCATCGGTATCAAATGACGCTCCTTGCTACGTGCGATTATCCCGGCTTCGACGTATCGCGTATGGAGCTTGACCGCCCGGGCGCGTCCTTTACGGTCGATACCGCGCGTCAGTTATTGGCGGTTTGCCCGGCGGACGCGAAGGTTTATTTCATCATCGGCGCGGACAGCCTTGAGCAATTGCTGACTTGGAAGGACGCCGGAACGCTCCTTACGCTGTGCCGTTTCATCGCCGTGCCGCGCCCCGGGTACGGTAAAAAGCAATCCATGGAAACCATCAGCAAATTGAACGAAAAATTCGGCGGCGGCGGGGGATTATCCGGTGAGCGTATAGCTTTGCTGGATATGGAGAAGGTCGATATCTCCGGCACGCAGATACGCAAGCGTATGTCTGAGGGTAAAAGCGTACGCGCGTATGTACCGCGTGCCGTGGAGGAGTACGCCCACGCGTATAACTTGTACCGCGCGCCGTATACGTTCGACGCGGTTAAGGGGGATTTGCAAAAACGCCTTTCCCCCAAGCGCTTCGTCCATACGTTGGGCGTGATGAAGGAAGCGGACGCCCTTGCGCGGCATTACGGCGCGGACGTGGAAAAGGCGCGTTGGGCGGCGCTGTTGCACGACTGCGCGAAAGAGTATTCGACCGATAAAAAGATGATCTTGTGCAAAAAATGGGGTATTCCCTTCGACGGCGCGCACACCGCGCAGATCGACCTCACCCACGGCCCGATGGGCGCGGAATCGGCCAAGCGCGATTACCGCGTGAACGACGCCGAAATATTGCAAGCCATCCGCTACCATTCCACGGGCCATCAAGCGATGACGGTCCTGGACAAGGTGATCATGCTGGCCGATTTTATCGAGCCTTACCGCGACGACTACCCGCCGCTTGCGCAAATGCGAAAACTGGCGTATACGGATATCAACAAGGCGCTGCGCGTCGGCATCAAATTTACCATCAAGGAAGAAAAACAAGCCAAAAACCCCGTACACCCCATCAGTTACGAAGCGCTAAAGGCATTAAAATAACCGCAATACCCATATCAAGGAGGATTAGATGAAGGAATCGGTTAACGAAGGCGCGGCTGTGACCGCGTTAAAGAAAGCATTGGATTTAAAATTCGGTAAGGATATCGTGGTAATGGATTTGCGCGGCATATCCACCGTGGCGGATTATTTCGTGATTGCAACGGGTACGAGCCAGCCCCAATTGGCGGCTTTGGCAAAGACGGCGGAGGAAACCCTAACCGCCCACGGATTACGCCTGAGCCATACCGAGGGGATGAATACGGGCAATTGGGTGTTATTGGACTTCGGTTCGGTAATCGTGCATTTATTCGATAACGAGAACCGTCAGTTCTATAACCTTGAGCGCGTTTGGGGCGACGCGAAGATAACGGAATAAAATTCCCTGATTATGTCAATCCTTCCTATAAAAAGGAGGCATTGACATGAATATGGGAAAAAAATTGTATGTATTGATCATAGGCTCTTGTTTTATATCGGTTTTGCTGGGTATCGGGTTCGGGTATCTGCTATTCGGCGGTGCCAGCGTTAACGCGAGCATATACCCGGGTACGGCGGTTTACAGTACCGTACCCGCGGTTTCGGGTACGATAAACGAAATCCTACCCGCCGTACAGTCGGGTAACGATGATGAGTTGCCGAACCATCGGTATGTCGTGACGGTCGTGGACGGCTACATCACGGTTTTTTATGCCGACCATAACGGCGGACGTATCAAGGAAGCCACGACAACCCCCGCCAACGCTTTACCCGCGGCGGATATCGAACGTTTACAGGAAGGCATCCGCATTTACACCGAGGAAGCCCTCGCGCGTATCTTACAGGATTACGGTTCGTAGAAAGGAACGTGCTTTATGTCCTATATCATGGCTTTTGACCAAGGGACAACGAGTTCGCGCTGTATCATATTCGATAAGAAGGGGCAAGCCGTAGCGAAGGCCCAACGGGAATTTACGCAAATTTACCCGCGGCCCGGTTGGGTGGAGCACGACCCCAATGCCATATGGGAATCGCAGTACGGCGTGGGAAAGGAAGCCATACAAAAGGCGGGTATAACGGCGGAAGATATCGCCGCGCTGGGTATCACCAACCAGCGGGAAACGACGCTGGTGTGGGACAGAGCCACCGGCCAACCCATACATAACGCCATCGTGTGGCAATGCCGCCGCACCGCGCCCATGTGCGATGATTTACGGGACTCGGGATACGAATCCCTTTTCGCGTCCAAAACCGGGTTAAAGCTGGACGCGTATTTTTCCGCGACGAAGCTGGCGTGGCTGCTGGACAACGTCCCCGGCGCGCGCGATAAGGCCGAACGCGGGGATTTACTGTTCGGCACGGTGGATACGTGGTTGATTTGGAACCTGACGGGAGGTACGGCGCACGTCACCGACCATACGAACGCTTCGCGGACGCTTTTATATAACATACATACCTGCGAATGGGACGAAGACATCCTACGGTTGCTTAACATCCCGCGAACGATGCTGCCGTCGGTCAAATCCTCTTCCGGGGTCGTCGCGCATACCGCCCTTTTCGGCGGGAAAATCCCCGTCGCGGGCATCGCTGGCGACCAGCAGTCCTCGTTGTTTGGGCAAGGGTGTTTTTTATCCGGACAAGCGAAGAATACATACGGCACGGGATGCTTTTTATTGATGAACACAGGCGGCCAACCCGTCCGTTCACGCCATGGATTGATTACGACGATGGCCGCTTCCTACGGCGGCAAGCCGCAGTACGCACTTGAGGGGAGCGTCTTCATCGGCGGCGCGGTCGTGCAATGGTTACGTGATGAGTTAAAGCTCATCACGCACGCGGCCGAAACCGAAGCCTTGGCGGCAAGCGTACCCGACACGTTGGGCGCGTACATTGTACCCGCGTTCGTCGGACTCGGCGCACCCTATTGGGACGCCCACGCCCGCGGCGCGATCGTCGGGCTGACGCGGGGCGTCACTCGGACGCACATCGTACGCGCGGCGCTGGAAAGCATGGCCTACCAAACATACGCAATCGTTGAGGCCATGATATCCGACATACATGCCGTTGACGGGAACACGTTCGTTTCCGCGCCCGGTGCCGTATTAAAAAAGCTCCCCGTTGACGGGGGAGCTTGTGCGAACGACTTCCTTATGCAATTCCAGGCCGATATCCTCGGCGTACCCGTGGAGCGTCCTTCGGTCATCGAAACGACCGCTTTGGGTGCGGCATACCTTGCGGGCTTGGCGGTCGGCTACTGGGAAGGCACGGACGATATCATCGCCAACCGCGGGGCGGAAAGGGTATTTATCCCGCAAATGGAACAAGAAATAGCAAAGGGGTTAATCAAGGGGTGGGAGCGTGCGGTTAAACAAATCCGCGGTTAAAAAGCGCGCTCTCTTCCTATAATTAATCAACCACGTCGAACTGGCTGTTGTACAGCGCGGTATATACGCCGTCCGCCGCCAGCAGTTCTTTATGGTTGCCCTGCTCCACGATGTCGCCCTCGCGCATAACGAGGATTAAATCCGCGCTGCGGATGGTCGATAGCCGATGCGCGATGACGAAGCATGTACGCCCTTGCATCAGGTTGTCCATCGCTTGTTGGATCAGCACCTCGGTGCGGGTGTCCACGTTACTGGTCGCTTCATCCAATATCAAGATATCCGGGTCGGCAAGGATCGTACGCGCAATGGTAAGCAATTGCTTTTGCCCGGCGGAAATATTGTCGGCCTCTTCGTTAATCATCATCCGATAACCGTCGGGCAGCGCGCGTATGAAGTGATGCGCTTGCGCGGCCTTGGCGGATTTTTTAATGTCGTCGCTTGCGGCGTCCAATCTACCGTAACGGATATTCTCCTCGATCGTACCGTTAAAGAGCCACGTATCTTGCAGTACCATGCCGAAATGCCTGCGCAGGCTGTCGCGGGTGTAGCTGTTTATGTTTGTGTTGTCCAAGGTGATTTTACCTTGGTTAACGTCGTAGAAGCGCATGAGTAATTTTACGATGGTTGTCTTGCCCGCGCCTGTGTGACCGACGATGGCGATCTTTTGCCCGGGCTTTATTTCGGCGGAGAAATCCTTGATAACCGGCTTGTCGGGTTCGTAAGCGAAATGCACGCGTTCGAATTTGATATGCCCCTGTGTTTTATCGCGGACCACAGGCATATCCGCGTCGGGTGGTTCCTCTTCTTCGCTTAGGAATACGAACACGCGCTCGGCGGCGGCGGCGGTTTGCTGGAGCATACCCGCCACACCGGAAAGCTGCGCCATGGGCTGGCCGAATTGGCGTGTATACTGGATGAAGGCTTGTATGTTACCGATGGAAATGCGCCCCTGTACCGCCATCATCCCACCGATGACCACGACGGCCACATAACCCAGGTTTCCGACGAACGCGATAATCGGCCACATGATGCCCGAAAGGAAATTAGCCTTCCACCCCGCGCGGTACAGGCGTTGGTTGTGTTCGTCAAAAGCGGCCGCGCTGGCATCCTCACCGTTAAAGGACTTGACGATGGCGTGTGAGGTGAACATTTCCTCAATATGGCCGTTGAGCTTGCCGAGGTTTTCGGCTTGCTGTTTGAAGTATTTCTGCGATATTTTTACGATGATGCCTACGATTACACCCGACATGGGGAGTATCGTGATCGCCACAAGCGTAAGGAGCGGGCTGATGGTCAGCATCATCACGATGATGCCCAATACCGCCGTCGCGCTCGAAATCATGGACACCAAGCCGCTGCTGAGCGTATTGCTGATTGTGTCCACGTCGTTGGTAATGCGGGAAAGGACGTCACCGTGCGGGGTCTTATCAAAATAGCGCAGGGGTAAACGGTGGATTTTTCCGCTTAACTCATTGCGTAATTTATAGGTAATGCGCGTGCTTACGCCAGCCATGACGAAGCCTTGGAAATAGTTGAATGTGATATTAACGATTTGTATCGCGGCGTAAATCCCGAGGATCGTCCCCAACCGTTGAAAGTCAATGCTCGTGACAAACCCCGCGAATATCGTATCCGTGGCTTTGCCCAGGATAAGCGGACCGGATACGGCCAATACCGTGGAGGCCACCGCCATGGATATGATCATGGTTATCGCCGTTTTTTCCGCCCCGAGGTAAGCGATTAAACGCCGCATCGAACCTTTGAAGTCCTTGGCTTTTTCCGTAGGTACGCCGCGGCGGCCCCATGGACCTCCGCCCCCGCCTTGCCGCGGTCTTTGGTTTTCTTGCTTTTTATCGGGCATGGTCCACCTCCGATGTAAGGACATCCTGCGAGGACGCGATTTCGTGGTAGGCGGGGCAGGATGCGAGCAATTCCTCGTGCGTGCCGATGCCTACGATCCTACCTTCGTCCAGCACGATAATTTGCTCGGCGTTCATGATCGTGCCGATGCGCTGGGCGA
The DNA here is from genome assembly GCA_009780585.1 of Defluviitaleaceae bacterium. Taxonomy (GTDB): domain Bacteria; phylum Bacillota; class Clostridia; order Lachnospirales; family WQUN01; genus WQRX01. The sequence goes on from WQZS01000022.1 coordinate 8,999, forward strand.
TGACGATGACCGTCGCGTTTGCCGTATGCTCTTTTAGCGCGCGGCGCAGCTTCGCGTCCGTGGTGAAGTCAAGCGCGGAAAAGCTGTCGTCGAAGACGATGATTTCGGGCTTCTTCGCCAGCGCGCGCGCGATCGAAAGGCGTTGCCGCTGGCCGCCCGAAACGTTGCCGCCGCCTTGGGTGATTTCGGACTCAAATTTTTCCTCGCGTTCTTGTATAAAATCGAAGGCTTGCGCGACTTCGGCGATTTTAACCATTTCCTCTTCGGTTGCGCTTGGGTTGCCGTATTTGATGTTGGACTCGATGGTGCCCGTTAACAATTGCCCCTTTTGCGGGACGAAGCCGATCTTATCGCGCAAGTCCTTTTGGCGGACGCCGCGTATATCCAAGCCGTCCACGGTTACGCTTCCTTCGACAACGTCGTAAAAGCGCAGCAGCAACGACGCGATCGTCGATTTACCCGACCCGGTAGGGCCGATGATGGCTGTGGTTTGCCCGGGCTTGGCGGTGAAGGTAATGCCTTCCAGTACGTCCTCCTCCGCGCCGGGATAACGGAAGCGGACGTTATTGAACGTAACCTGTCCTCCAATGGGGGACAAGTCGGGGAACGCCTTCGGCTCGTCCGGATCGTTGATCGACAGCTCCTTTTCCAGCACTTCGGCGATACGCGCGGCGGAAACCTGCGCCCTCGGCACCATAACGAGTACCATCGACACCATCATAAACGCGAAGATCACCTGCACGGCGTATTGCATGAACGCCATCATATCGCCGATCGCAAGCCCCGAGTGCGCGATGTGCCGCGCGCCCATAAAAATAACGAGTAGCTGCGTACCCGCCAGCATAAACGTGATCAACGGGCCGACGACCGCCATCACGCGCCCGATGAACAGGCCCATATCCCGCAGGTCGGTGTTGACGCCGTCGAACCGCTTTTTTTCGTGCTTTTGCGTGCCGAACGCGCGGATGACCATCAAACCGTGCAGGATTTCCCGCGAGACCTTGTTAAGCCTGTCCACCATTTCCTGCAAAATCCGAAACTTGGGCATCACGATTGAAGTAATAAGGACAACGAAGCAAACCAGCAAAATTACCGCCAGCGCGATGATCCACGACATGCTGACGGAGCGCGTCAACGCCATGATAACGCCGCCGATCCCCAAAATAGGCGCGTATACCAGCATCCGCGCGCTCATGTTAACGAGGTTTTGCACCTGCGAAACGTCGTTGGTGCACCGCGTGATCAACGACGCGGAGGAAAAGGCGTCGAATTCCGACTGCGAAAAGCTCTCGACTTTAACGAACAAGTCCCGCCGCAGGTTGCGTGCCATACCCGCAGCCATACGCTGGGCGATGTAGCTGGAACCGATGGATGCCAGACCCGCAAGCAAAGCGATGGCAAGCATGATACCCCCCGTTTGTATTATGTAATAGGTTCGGGAGGTTTCGTTAAGGACGGAATACACAACACCGTTGTTGACGATATCCGCCATCAGCGTAGGCAGGGACAACTCCGCCAACGCTTGCCCCAGCAAAAGCAGGAGCGTCAGCATCAGCGGCCATCGGTAGGGTTTTAGGTATTTGGCCAATTTAAACATCTCAAAATCCTTTCATGGTTGGTTTATGCTTTTTTATCGAAGCGGGGGCGCGCGCCGAGTGGTTCGGTTATGCGGGCTTCGTCATCGAACAGGGAAGGGGAATCCAATAAGGTGTACGGCTTGCCGGGCTTGGCGAAGGAAAACCCGCCGAGCGATAGGTTATGGTTTCTTAGCAAGGTTTCCAATTCATTTATATGGTCGCGTACCAGCCCTTCGATGCCGGGGGTATCCAATCGGAATTGGCAATGCACGGAGGCGTCGCTCTTTTGGATATACGTTTCAAACCGACCGAGGGAAGCGGTGTCCAGCGAAATGAGCGCGGAAGCGGTGTCCTTTTTGCCGTCGGCCGTTTTTTTTGTATCCTTGTAAACATGCAGGGCCAGTTGGTGTTCCTGCCCGTTATAGTAAAGGGGAAGCTGTACATATAATTGGTTGCGTATTTGCGCGGTAAAGTCAATGGTATTGGAAAAGGTGCGGACTTCTTGCAATACGCGGGAAATTTCGGGATTCGGGGTCCGAAGCTCGGAACTTAGGGTTATCGCTTGACGGATTTGGGTTAAAGCGTCCCGCAGGTTATTAAGGAATCGGTCGATGTCGGCGGGAGTGCTTTCGGTTAAGCGGAAAGTGAGTGGGGGCGGGGATTCGGCGTTTGGGGTTTGGAATCCGGAATTTGGAATGGAAGGATTCGGGGATGGGGATTCGGAGTTCGGTGGTTGTAATACGGGACTCGGAATTAAAGGATTCGGCGGTTGAAACGGCGGCGGAAGCGGCTGCGATGCGGTAGGTTGCGGTGGGGTAGGTTGTACGGAAGTTTGGGTGGGGTTTTGTTGGGTTGCGTTTTGCTCCGTTGTATTTGTCGGTGCTTGCGCGGAATTTTGGGTGGGAGGCGATGCCGCCGATTGTACGGGCATGGGGGGGTGCTGCGGGGCGACGGTTGATTGCGTCGGGGGTTGACCGGGTAAAGCGGATTGCTGCAAAGAAGATTGCAGCGGGGTGGACTGCTGTTGTGGGGTGGTTTGTATGAATACGGTGGATTGTGCCGGTACGGACGGCTGTTGAATCGGTTGTTGGACCGGTTGCCGGGGAGCGGCTTGGGTATGATTGGTGGTTTGGAAGGTTCCGGTCGTGGGTTGGGGTTGCGCGGTTTCGGCGGCGGACACGCTTGCCAATATCCGTGTGATTTGCGATGCCAACGCGGGATCGTTTATTTGACGGACGGCTTGCAACAGGTTGTCGATTTGCCCGGTGATCTTTAGCTTGCCGGATACGAACCCTTCCAATTGGGCGGCGTTGGCGGTGGTTAATTTTATATTATTGAGTATCATGAACAACGCTTTACCGTGGTGGGCTGCGGTTGCGGGATTTGGGCCATCGACGGTGCTTTCGGTGACAGCAGTTAGTTTTAACGCTTGGTTCATACGCAGGATATTTTCTTTGGTGAGGGGGATGCCGTTATCCATGAGTAGTTTGAGCATAGCGAGGTTTTCTTCCGTGGATTTGAATCCCGCGTTTAAAAGGATTTCGATGAGCATTTCACGGTCGATGGAAGATGGGGGTGAATGGGGAGTTCGTAGTTCGGAATTCGGAATCAAGGGAAGCGGGGGCGCGGCGGCCTCGGTTTTTTTTAAGGCAGCCGGGTCATTGTACGGGGCGTCCGCCGCGGGTTTTATATCGATCATGCCAGCACCAATCCAACGGGGCAGTGGTCGGAGCCCATCACCTCGGGGTAAATCGCCGCTTCTTTTATATTATTTTTAAGCGAATCGGAGACCAAAAAATAATCGATGCGCCAGCCGACGTTCTTTTCCCGAGCCTTGCCGATGTATGTCCACCATGTGTAGGCACCCTTTTCGTAGGGGTGCGAATGCCTAAACGTATCGGTAAAGCCTTCGGCCAAGAGTTCGGTCATCTTACCGCGCTCCTGCGGGGAAAAGCCCGCGCTACCCGCGTTACTCTTGGGATTGGCAAGGTCGATTTCCTTATGCGCCACGTTCAAATCGCCGCATACCACCACGGGTTTATCAAAAGCACATAAAAAGGCCCGGAAGGCGTCCTCCCAAGCCATGCGGTAACCCAGCCGCGCCAGTTCGCGCTGCGAGTTGGGGGTGTATACGTTTACAAGATAAAAATCGGGGAATTCTAGCGTAAGGACGCGGCCCTCGGTATCGTGCTCGGGTATATTTATGCCGCGCGTGACGGTTATCGGTTCTTTTTTCGTGAGTACCAGCGTGCCGGAATAGCCCTTCTTTTCGGCCCAATTCCAATACGCATAGTAGCCGGGGAAGGTGAAATCCGCTTGGTCGGGGTGCATCTTCGTTTCCTGCACGGCAACCAAATCAAATCCGCGGCGCAGGAAATCGGAGAAACCCTTATTCATGCAAGCGCGGAGGCCGTTGACGTTCCAGGAAGCCATTTGCATGATTAAGCCGCTTTGTCCGTATATTTTACAACTTCAATTTCTGTTGGCGAGTATTGTATGACGGCTATTTCTTTTGATAATGATTCTTTGATTGCTTCCATTATTTCTTCGACCCTTACGCCAACTTTTAAATCATAAGCAATTTCCCCGCACATTGAACACTTATGGCAAGGTACACCGCGGACGATTATAGCGCACACTCCGTAATCCTCAAATTCCGAATACAAATGGTCTTCCATTTTTCCCCTGCACGAATAGCATTTCATTTATATCACCTTTTTCGTTTTATAATCCGTTTCCCATATATCAAGCGCCGGGTAGTACGCCGTAACCAACCAAATTATATCGTCATCTATACTTACAGCAACATGTAACGGTTTGTTATCCTTAGTATACCCGAGTATTAAAATACTGGGTAACGGTTCATCATCGGGATATTGTTCTATAATTTTACCTGTTAGTATTGCATGGGATATTTCCTTTCTTCGGATGCTTCGTTCTTTGATACGCAGTATAAAATGCTCTCTGTGCTTGACGGCATTGCCATTATACAATGATTGGATACTTTCTATGTCAAACATTTTAATTCCTTTCTATAAAAAGAATTAATTTTTATAATCATCATCATAACATATTTAAGTACATGATCCTATAATAAAATAAGGGTCGGATATACCGACCCCCGTTATTATACATATACGTTACGAAATATTAAGGTATTACCAGCCATTGCCCCGCGAAAATCATGTTATCCGTACCGACGCGGGGGCTGTTGGCTTCGCGGATGCGCCTCCATAACGTTGCGTCGCCGTAGAAATACGCCGCAATGTTTGACAGCGTATCACCCGATTGCACAAGGTATATGCCCGCGGCGTCGGCCAAGTGCGTTTGTATGACGGGTTGGCGCAAGCCTTGCGCGGGAAGGGTGAGTACCATGCCTGCTTCCAATGCTCGGCTGTTGGGCAGTATGTCACGGTTGGCGGCGACGATCCTGTTGACGGCGGCCGCCTGCATCGACCCGTAGTAGTTGAACGCGATGCTCCACAACGTTTCGCCCGGTTGGACGGTATAGCGTAAATTTTGGCCCGTTACGGGCGAAGGGGGAACCGTACGTACGAGACGTTCGGTGGTGACTAGTCCGGTGGTTGTACCCGTAACCGTAACGGGGGGTGCAGGGGTGGATACGGGTTGCGGCGTGGGTTGCGGCGTGGGTTGCGGGGTAGGCGCGGGAGAGGGTGACGGGGTGGGTTGCGGCGCGGGGGTAGGTGAAGGCATGGGCAATTCGGGTGCGGGGGTAGGTGTGGGTGAAGGAGGAGTGGGAGTTGGCACAGGAGCCGCGCCAACCCCACTCGAAACGGAAAAGGGGTAGGTGAAGTTGAAACCTTCACTCATGGAAGCTCTGTCATTTCTATAAGTTAAAAAGAATAAAAGGTATTCACCTGCTTCCCAAACATGAGGAATAATATTCCCATCTTCGTCGTAGGTTGTAGCTGTATAAAGGTCAATTTGATTTATGGCACCAACTTCAAATTTATTCGGACTTCTTATCATCCAATTTACACTTTCTATATATAAATGGTAAGTATTCTCTGCTTGAACTGCATCCCATGATACCACCGAACCGTCAAAGGTCACCTTTGTGACAGGCTCTGGCGGACCGATCAACTCGATTTGGCCGCTATCCAACGCGGCTTGGAGAAGGCTGCTTATGTCAAGGGTGACCCCGTTGTAAACCACTCCATGGAAAATCCATTCGCCGTCAATCTCTTCGACATCGTTCCACCGTTCGCCGTAAAATATTTCACCGTTTTCAATTCCTTTTTCAATTACGAGAGGATGTACGGCTAGATAAAAAATGGAGGGAGCGGGTTCGGCCCATACTCTTCCGTAGTTATCACCCATCAACCCTGCTGTATAGTAACCGCCCGTTCGAAGAGATGTATTATAAACAACCTCATGCCAATAATATCTGCCGAAAGAGCGGTTTTCCATCCTTAGCGGGTGTACATACCTATTCAAGGAATGTGAATCCCAACTGCCTTCAGGGGTATAATCAACCGTTATATTAATATCTTGGGCAACACCGGCAGGTGTTACAACCTTCGTAAAATGTACGGAAACATTAAACTCACCTTCGCCGGTTACAAATATCAAAACATCCTGCTCAATACTAATTAAATCGGGATGCTCGACGTTAAAATGGTAAACATAACCATTGGGGCTTGTTATTACCATGTCTTTAAATACCCCGTGTGGCGCGGGCTGCGCGGTTGCCGTAAAGGGTATCCCCAGCGATAAAATGACCGCGCTGATAAATAGGCATAACCCTTTTCTAAAAATATCCATCATGTTCTTCCTTGCTTTGCCCTTCATAAAACACGCTCCTTATTATTTTTAACAAGTATATCCATACTTCGCGTGCAAATCAGTAAGCATTATTTGCAACTTTATATTGATCAAACGTTTATATCGAAAGGAAACGGGTTTGGTATGTAATGCGATTTATGGCGGAACGCCAGCGTAATTTCCGCGCAGCGGTCAACCGAAACGGCTTCGCCGGTATACCGCGTACCGTTAACCAGCCAATGGTCCACCGTGTACCCTTCGTTGGGGCGTGCGGTGAGTGTTATGCGGGTGCCGTTGTAATAGCTGCCCGTTACGGTTTGGCGCGCGTCCGTTGTGCGGGTGTTCATAACCGCGCTACCGTTTGGCCCCACCGTAAGGGTAACGGAAAAGGTTGCGTTCCGGTCAAAGCCGAGGTTGCGTTCAATGGACGTAAGGATCGCCTGCGGGCGGTTGACGGCGAAATAGCGGATGCGTTCGTGGTGCGTTTCATATACGGAAGGGGTAGGCCACGACGGGGTATGGGGGCGGAAGGTATTGGCACGCAGGGCGTAGTTGAATTCGTTGTCAATTTGCGCCAGTAACGTATCCAGCGTATCCAGCACGTTTTCGGGCGCGAAGGCGCCGCTTATCAAATCCATGAATACGTTGGCCATCATGGCGCGGGTACAATCGCGCGCAACCAAAGCGGTTAGGAACGCGGAGCCCTGATAACTGTTCCAACGCCCGCGCCGCCTGTTTAATATGTCGTTGATGGTGTCGTGGTATACCTGTGCGTTACCCCCTATGCCCCACGAGGCTTCCAGGTCATGGGTAAAGACGCGCCACTTGCCGTCCCTCAGGTATGTATGGAGGTTGGGGTCGTCCCTTTCCTCATCGGTGGGGAAGTACCGCCACATTTCTATATTATGGTTGGGCCAGTCAAGGTTATTGATATAGATCTGCATAGCGTAGTACATAACCAAGGATTCCACGCAAATACGGCGGCTGAACTCTATAAACCGTTCATCACCCCTTGGCCCGGTAAAGCCCGCGGCCGCCAAGGCATGTACTTGGCGCAAGTCGGCGGTTGCGCTGCGTTCGCCGCCCCACCAGCTACGGTTCCTCGTTTCGCCGCCGGATACGATTTCGAACCGTTCGCTTTCACCACCGTACACCCGGCGCAGATGGTTTTCCGTCCGCGGCGATTTTAGCCACGCCGCGCCGTAATATTCACCGTTGAGGAAGACGGCCGCGGGACGGTGGCTTTGCGTAGTGGGGAAGCCCGCTCGGCGGAACAGCGTTTGGCTCAATTCGTCGCGTATAAAGCCCGAATAGCGGTCGGTACCGCCGTTACGTAAGCGAATACGTCGGTACCGATCCATCAGGACGCCGTCGTGGGTAAGCTCATCGCCGAAGAAAGCGAAGCGGAATTGGTTAAGGTCGCCGTATTCCTCCCGCGCATACAGCTCCAACGATTTCTGCGGCTCGTGTGCCCGCGAGAATCCGCCCTTTACCCGCATCCCCGCCCGTTGTGAAATATGCAGCGTACCCGTATGGTCAAACATTTCGACGTGCACCGCGCGTTCCGACTCCACCCCCCTCCGGTTAAAATTGGCGGGGGATGAGCGTATTACGCGGGGTGGTTCGCCGTGGGCTTCATAATAATTTTCTATGAAGGATTCGCGGTCAACTCCGGCGACGAAAATACCGTCGTAATGGTCATACAGGCCGTGCGGGTCGGAATTGAGCGCGAAGATAAGCGTATCGGCGCAAAAGCGCGTATGCACGTCGGTACCCGTGATAAAGCTGCGGGTAGCCGTTTCCGTAAACCTTCCGTCCAAAAACGCGACCGCGCGGATGCTGAACGCGGCCACGCGCGATATGGTTTCCCGGTCGAAGCGGGCTATGGCGCGTGCGGGTTCGGGGGCGTTGATACGTATGGGTCCGGTATAACGTATTGAGCGCGTCGTCGGGTAGGAGCCGTTGAGGGTATAAAAAATAACGGCACCCTCCGGGGCGGTGAGCGTCAAATAAAAGGATTCGTCGTAAAAACCGGGCTCGTGGGAAAATAAAACAGCGAACGGATGGGGCACGGCAGGGGAAGGTAGCCGCTCCGACGGAAGTGTGCCGTGGATGGATATGCGCTCCGCCGGAAAATCGTATCGGCCTATAACGGTGAGCGGTACGGCGGACAATAAAAAAAGAAAGATAAATATTAATCGTTTTGGGGTTCGGGTCATTGCATGATAACCTCCGTTAAAATGCAAAAGCGCGGCAAATGTAGCAATTCCGCGCGGGTTGGTAAATAAGCATTTTTTGCAACATCCTTGATTTTGTGGACTTATTTTGCAACTTTGGCTATTATTTGCATGAAGGGGTGAAGGGATATGCCGTTATACCGCGGGGATGTGCTGATTAAGGAATTGCGCAAGGCGAGGAACTTGACGCAGGAGCAGCTTTGCGAAGGGATTTGCGAAAAGGGGACGCTGTCACGCATCGAGCGCGGGCTGCGCCGTCCCGATTGGTTCACCTTCGAGCGGCTGATGCAGCGGTTGGGCGAAGACCCGATTAAATATTACACCGACATTGTGAATATTGAAGACAAACAGATTATCGATTTGAAGGAAAAAATTCATAAGTGCTTGCTGATGAAAACGGAAGAGGGGTTTAAGGAAGCGGAAACGTTTCTAATACAATTAGAACAGAGGGGGGCAAACAATTTGGTGCGGCAGTACGCTTTGTACGTGAAGGCGTCGCTGGCGTCCCACCGCGGGCAGCATAATAAATCCCTTTCCTTAGCCGTTAGAGGTATACGGGTAACCGTACCCCACTTCGATGAGGATAAAATCGACACCTATATCCTTTCGATGGATGAAGTGCGGTTGATAAATATCATTGCCATTGCATACGCGGAGTTGTCATTTAACGAAAAATCATTGGAAATACAAAAAAAATTGATCGCATCAATGGATAAAAGTTATCATGATGAAGATGAAAAGTTAAAATTTTACGTAACATTGCTTTACAACACGGCAAATGATTTATTTAAATTAAAACAGTATGATAGATGCATGTCTATGTGTGACAAGGGTATCCGATTGTGTGACGCCGATGGATTTAATTATACGTATTTGCCGATGTTTTTATATTACAAATCGCTTTGTCTGTACCGTATCAACAATATCGACGAGGGAAATACACATGTTTATCGTGCTATTTTATTGTTTAAAGGGATGGAACGTTATGCCGAACTCGATATGATTACAAAATATTTAGAAAAGGAATTCGGCATAACGCTTCCGGTAATTTAATTACTTGTACTAGGGACGCTTACCGTCCCGGTCTTTCGGCAATTCGGCTTGTACTTCGGTAATCGTTTGGTATACCGTGTAAACCGGTGCGGCAATAAAGAGGGTGAACGCCATAACGATTGCAACGAGGATGGAATACGCTCTTTTTGTTTTTGTTGATTTTCCCATGCCGGATACCTTCCTTTCCCGGGCTTGTCCGCGGAGCCGCGGCCGCAGCGTCCGCAAACAAGACCGATGTGATAAGGATTTCGGCGCGCCGTCTGTCCTTTCACCCATAAGATAAAACGGGAAAATTTCGTGTTCACTCCTTTAAAAAGTTGTTCCGTAAATTTTCCCGTATCGATTAAAACAATACAAAAAGCCCCGCGAATCGTTGCTCTGCGGGGCTTTATCCATGGATAGTCGGTTTATAATTACGGTGTATGGTTACGGCTTAGCGACCGTACGTAATGCCGTAAATGGGGCTTAAGGTTAAAGAACCATTCGTTAATGCCGGAGATATCGTCCTTGCGTGTGACGCAGAGCATGTTCAATTCTTTGATGTTATGCTTGAGCCCTTCTTTCTTTTCGTTTAACTTTTTTATCAGCTTGTTGACTTTAATATTATTTTTTTCTTTTTTACTACGTTTGTGGTGTCGCCAAACGGTCTTTATTTTTTTAAGGAAGCCGATTAAATAATTCACGTTCCCCAAGTCGTTTTCGTATCGTTTGATTAAATCGCGTACGAGTTTGGGGGGATTAATTTCATTGGCGGATATCCACAAGTCGATGTCAACCGTACCGGGATTGATATCGTGGAGGAATTCGATGATTTGCGTAAATGAAATATCTTCATAGATTTGCTTTTTTGCGTACAACAGTTCCACGCAAATATCCGTATATTCCTCAATATGGGCGATATCTTCGGATACAAAAAACTCCACCGCGGCCGCGAGGGTATTTTCGGCCAATGTCTGCATCCGGTATATAATATCGTCCCCATCAAGGACCGCCGGAGCGGATTGCAATAAAAAACGGCTTTGGTCAAAATTACGCACCAGGCGGGTTATCGTATCGGCGAGTACGGCATCGCTTCCGCTTTCCATTTTGCGTATGCTTGTTTCGGCCATACCCAGCCGGTAGGCCATATCCCCTTGGGTTAGGTTGTGCGCTTCGCGGATTTGACGTAATTTTATACCCAGTTCTTCCGGCGGTAATTTTTTATACATATCAACCGCTTCCCGCATCTTGGCGTCGAAAGCGATCTTTTCGTTGATGATTTCTTCGTGGCTTTTCACCATGTTTACGATGATGCCGGAGATTTCCCTGCGGAAATCGATTTTCATTTTAATGTTTGCTTTCACGGTTTCCTCCCCATTTCATTTATGTTTATCAGGAATTATATGGTATACTGGCTAAACTACAACCCGAATGGGGCGTTCCGCTTGAAAAAGATTTTATTAATCGACGGTTTTAGTATATTAAATCGCGCATTTTACGCGCTCCCACCGCTGACGACAGCCGCGGGGGAGCATACGGGCGCGATTTTCGGTTTTATGAGTATTTTGTTCCGTTTTATCGATGAAGAAAAGCCCGATTATATAACCGTTGCGTTCGACTTGCCCGTACCCACCTTCCGCCACGAGCTATATGGCGCGTACAAAGGAACGAGGCGCGCCATGCCCGACGAATTGCGCGAGCAAGTGCCGACGCTTAAGAGCCTTTTGGTTAAAATGGGCTTGCCTCCGGCGGAATACGCGGGCTATGAAGCCGACGACGTGATCGGTACGCTGTCGTTAAAAGCGGAAGCCGCGGGGTTAAAGGCCGTCATCGTCTCCGGCGACCGTGATTTATTACAACTCGCAACCGAAACGGTATGTATCCGATTGCCCAAAACGAAAGCGGGTAAAACGGAGGTGGAGACATATTACGCTGCCGATGTGCTGGCGAAATACGGTGTTTCGCCCGCCGCTTATATCGATGTTAAGGCGTTGATGGGGGATGCGTCCGACAATATACCCGGCGTACCGGGCATCGGCGAGGTAACGGCAACGAAGATCATCACCGCATACGGGTCGTTGGAAAACGCGATCGCAAACGCCGCGGAAGTTAAGCCCAAAAAAGCGTCGGAAAACCTCATCGAATTTGAAGAACAAGCACGTATCAGCCAAATGTTGGCGGCCATTGCAACGGATGTGCCGATTGATTTGACGCTGACTCCCGCGCAGGGTATGTGGAATCAAGACGCGCTGGACGAAATCACACGCTTGGAACTCAGGCAAACGGCGAAACGGTTTGTAAAGGAAATTTCGAGTGATTCCCCCAAAATTATCACGCAGGAAAAACCCGCCGAAGAAGAAAAAGCGATCAAAATAATCGACGCGTTACCCGAAGCGGAATCGCTGTTTAAGATTCTGATGGAATCCGCGGAGGGTACGGCGTTGTACATTTTATGGGACGACATGCAACCTGTCGGTATGGCAATCTCCGCAAATGGGTGGGAACCTTATTATATTACCTGCGATTTTATAAAGGCCGCTAAACCGTGGTTCGAATCCGCCGCGCCCAAATGGGTATACGATGCGAAGCACGAAATACAACGTTTTCGTACGCATGGGGTCAACCCGCGCAATATCGCTTTCGACGTTATGTTGGCGGCCTATACGCTGGATACGCTCAACGCGGAAAAATCCCTGCCCGACCTCGCCGCTATGTATTTAAAGGAAGTTTTACCGACGGAAAAGGAAATCATTAATAAAAAATCGTTCGGCGATTTACCCGTACGGGATGCCGCCGGCTTCGCGGTAGGTTATGCCGACGCGCTGGCACGGCTGCAACCCCTAATGTACGAAGCGTTAAATAATAACGATACCCAATGCCTGTATGAAATCATCGAACACCCTCTTACAACCGTGCTGGCGGACATGGAAAACATCGGCATCCAAGTGGACAACGGCATCCTTATCGCTTATGGGGAAAAGTTGGCCAAGCGCCTCACGCTGCTTACGGAGGCCATCCATAATCACGCGGGCGAGGAATTCAACATCCAATCCCCCGCGCAATTGGGCGTAATCCTCTTTGAAAAATTGGGCCTTAAAGGCGGGAAGAAAACCACGCAAGGCTATTCCACCGCCGCTGATGTGTTGGAAAAACTAAAGCCCGCGCACCCCATCGTGGGGGAAGTATTGGAATACCGCGCCCACGCAAAGTTGAAATCGACGTACATCGACGGCTTGCTTCCTTTGATCAATCCCTTCACCAACCGTATCCATTCGACCTTCCGCCAAGCCTTGACCGCTACGGGGCGGCTTTCCAGCGCGGAACCCAACTTGCAAAATATTCCCGTACGTATGCCCTTGGGGCGCGAACTGCGTAAAGCGTTTGTGCCGCGGTCGGGATGCGTATTCATCGACGCCGACTACAGCCAAATCGAGCTGCGCGTGCTGGCGCACATGTCGGGTGATCCCGTATTGATCAAAGCCTTTCGGGAAAATGAGGATATCCACCGGATTACGGCGTCGCAAGTGCTGGGTATCGCACCCGAGGATGTGACCCCCGCGCAGCGCGGTAACGCGAAGGCGGTGAATTTCGGCATTATTTACGGCATCAGCGCGTTTGGGTTAAGTGAAGACCTCGGGATCCCCATTTGGGAAGCGGAGGATTATATCGCGGGTTATTTCGTCCAATACCCGCGGGTGAAGGCCTTTATGGACGGTTGCGTACAAAAGGCCAAGGAAACGGGATTCGCGTCAACCTTATACAATCGGCGCCGCGCGCTCCCCGAATTAAAATCCCATAACTTTAATATCCGTTCCTTCGGCGCGCGCGTGGCTATGAATATGCCCATCCAAGGGACGGCGGCGGATATCATCAAAATCGCGATGATCCGCGTGGCGAATCGTTTGCAATCGGAAAAGCTCGCCGCGAGCCTGATATTACAAGTACACGACGAACTGCTCCTTGAAGTGCCGCACGGTGAACTCGACGCGGTAAAAACACTCGTCAGAACCGAAATGGAGGGAGCGGCGGCATTGGCCGTACCGCTTGTGGCGGACATAAACGCGGGCGAAAGCTGGTACGAAGCGAAATGAGGATTATCGGCGTAACGGGTATCTCGGGCAGCGGGACAAGCACCGCCGCCAAGATATTGGAAAAGGAATATAACGGTTTTATCATCAGCGCGGATAAATTGGCGCACGAGGCCATTTTAAAAGGTAAAACCGCTTATGACCAAATCATCGAAGCCTTTGGCGAAGGGATTATCGGCCCAAGCGGTGAAATTGACCGCAAGGCGTTGGGCGCGCTCGCTTTCGGCAATGACGAATCCCCCGGGGGGATTCGGACCCAAATGGATAAAATGGCTTTATTGGAACGCATCATCCATCCGCAGGTATGGAATGATTCTCTGTTGTTAATAAATAAAGCGCGCGAATCGGGCAAATACCCCTTCGTGGTGATCGACGCACCCCTCTTGATTGAGTCGGGTATGCATATGCTCTGCGATACGGTGATCCTCATTACCGCAAGCGATACCCTCCGCGCCGAGCGCATTATCGCGCGTGACGGCCTGACGCCCGAAGACGCCGCCCGCCGATTAGCCGGCAGGGTAGGGGACGAAGCGTTGAAGCCGTACGCGGATGTGATTATTGAAAACGACGGGGCGTTGGAAATTTTACGGGAAAAAGTCGGGGGTGCCGTAACCCTATGAAGCGGCGCCGTTTAAGGTTCCCTATTATTTTAATCATCGCTTTGTTACTTGCCGCGGGCGTAGGTTTCATGGGCATACGCGTCCGCTTTCCCGTACATCACATGGGGTATGTGAATACCCATGCGGGTAATATCGACCCTTCGTGGGTGTTTGCGGTGATTATGGCGGAAAGCGGCTTTCGGGAAAACGCGGAATCCCCGCGCGGGGCGCAGGGTTTGATGCAAATCATGCCCGCCACAGCAGAATGGCTCGCGGGATTGATGGGCTTACGCGAATTTAAGCCGGAGGACGTTTGGCGGCCGGATGTGAACATCGCGCTCGGGGGTTTTTATTTAAACAGATTGCTGGAAACCTTCGGCGGTGATATGCGGCTCGTTCTCGCCGCTTACAACGCGGGGCAGGGGAACGTGCGCAATTGGCTGGCCAATCCCGAATATTCCGCCGACGGGCAAACGCTGGATGTCATCCCCTTTCCGGAAACGTACCACTATATAAACCGTGTGGAATTTAACCAACGCATTTACGCGTTTATCCTGCGGTTTTATTCGGGTGAAAATGAATGAAGAAATATATATTTTTTTTACCTTTTTTATTCGCCGTGATGTTAATCCTGTCATCTTGCGGCGGTTCATTTGACGACCCTCCCGATCCCACCCCAACTCCGAATCCCGAACTTCCAATTCCGAATTATCTCGACGATCCGCTCCCCGATTCCCCCGACCCACGTTTACCCGACCCCGCCGTGTACGCGTCGGACCGGATGGACGACGGTATTCTGCGCCTTCCCATGCGCCCGCCTTTAACGCTCAACCCCTTGTTAAACCGTGACCAAACGGTCGCGCGGATATTAGCGCTTATCTTTGAGCCGTTAGCCGTGCTGGACGAAAACCTGCGTGTGACCGGCCATTTGGCGGAGCTTGACTTCGCGATTGACTTCTCCGGTGTGGAAGTGACCATTAAATACGACGCCATATGGTCGGATGGTTTGCCCGTGTCCTCCGACGACTTTACTTTTTCACTCGATGTACTGCGGCACGCCCCCGGGGATGCGATATACCGCTCAACCGTCGAGAATATCGGGTCCGTACAGCGCATTGACGACCGTACCGTACATGTTACATTCGTTGACGCGAATCCCGCCGCGGGGTACGCGTTGCTTTTCCCGTTAATACCGCGGCATTATTACCGTAATGAAACGAATCCCGCCAGCCTGCGTAACCTCTCCCCCTTGGGAAACGGGCCATACCTTTTCGAGCGGATGATTCCCCTGCAATCCCTTACCCTGCTGCGTAACCCCAACACCTTCCGCACAATGCCTTCGATAGAACGCGTTGAGGTTTTGTTCTTCCCCGACAGGCAAATCGATTTATATGCCTTCGACAGGGGATTGGTGGACGCGATCCGCCTTTCGTTGCCCGAATGGGTACGCAACCCCACCGCCAAGGAAATCCACACCGCCGAATTCCCCGTTATGTATTTCGAATTCGTCGGTTTTAATTTTTCGCGGGAAGTATTCCATGATTTGGATGTACGGAAAGGTATCGCGCACGCGTTTGACGTAAACGAAGCGGTGGCCACTTTTTATTTACAGTATGCCGCGCGCGCGGCGACGCCCATACACCCCCACGCTTGGATGCATGACCCTACGGCGCTTGGGCTGCCCCATGACCCCGACCGCGCGCGTCTTTTGCTGCGTGATGTCCCCCGTGACGAAGAATATCCGCTGATCATCATCGTAAGCGAAAACAGCCGTGAACGCGTAGCCGTCGCTTATCGTTTGGCAGATGGGTTGGAAGAAGCGGGTTTGACCGCGGAGGTACACGTTTTATCCGATGAAGAATTCATTGAACGGCTGGCGGATAACAACGATTATGATCTGTTTGTCGGGTGGGCGGAACTCGGCTTCGTACCCGATTTCGCTTTTTTGATTGATCACGATACGGCATTACAGGAATTGTTGGCCGCCACGCGCGTCGCCGCCACCGAAAGCGCGTATATCGAAGCCGTGTCGCAATTGCAGCACGCGTTCATCGAACGGGTACCCGTGTTGGGGCTGGCATTCCGACATTCGGCTGTCCTGATGGGTACGAGGATTCAATCAAATATACCGCCCGCGCCGTGCCGTATCTTCGCTTATGTAAACGAATGGAAAATAATTCCCAATTAAAGGAATAAACCCGTCTTTTTTTGACTATGCTTATGGTATAGCATCACGGAAGGCGGGATATCATGACCCAAACATTGCAATACGCGTTACCGGCGGCGATCCATACACAGATATTTAAACGTAAAACCGAATCGAAAAAAGCAAAAAACCTTTCCCGAACCTTATCGGCGGAGGACATGGAGTTGATCGTCGGCTTGGAGTCGGTAAATAACGAACTGGCGTATATACATAGCCGCTTCGACCAAACCACCGACGAAACCCTCATCGATGCCCTTACCTTCGAATTAAAGGCCGCCGGATTGCGGCATAAATATTACCATAACCAAATCAAGGCGAAGGGCATCGTGTTCGGAAAATAAAATAAAATCCCGCACGCAAGAGCGGCGGGATTTTTGTATGGGGAGGATGGTTACATATGGATACCTTGACGTGGGTTATCCTGGTCTTGTGCTTGTGTTTCGTTGCGTTTTTGTTATACACGCGCCAATTTAAATGGTTATTGAGGGTGGGGCGCAACATGGTATTGGGCGCGGCGGGGATCCTGGCTGCCAACGCGTTACTTGCGGGTATCGGCTTGGCTGTGGGGGTTAACGCCATCACCGCTATGGTGGTGGGGGTGCTGGGGCTTCCCGGTTTTATGATGCTTTACCTGGCGCAATTGCTGGTGGGGTAAAGCGAAATCAATGAAGAACGGTCTTATTTATCTTCAATGACCCCCGACATCATTGTGGTTTCAACGCCTTTTTCCGCCCACAACTTTGCGATCTTGTTCATACCGAAGGAATCGCTGGACATATGGCCCGCCACGATCACGTTGCCGATGCCTTGTTCCTCGACTTCCTTCGCGTCCTTTTCGGGGATGTGCATGAGTACCAGCGTGCCGACACCCGCTTCAAAGTATTCCTTTAATATCGCGGCACCCGGCCCGGTTAAGCCGGCCATCAGTACATATATTTTGCCCGCGTAGCTTTCCTTGCCGCCGGCACGGATGACGGGCTTGCGGTGGGCGTTTTTGTATTCGGGCATTTCGTCCAGCGCGTCCACGATTTCCTGCACGGTGGTGTCGGGTTTACCCGCGAACCTTTCATCCAGGAAGGCTTGCACCATGCCTTGGCTGATGATATCGGCGGGGGTGTGGATGCACATGTAGGGCATGTTGAGCAATTTCGCCGCGCTTTCCGAGCGGCGCGAGTTGGATACGTGCTGGTTGAAGCTGAGTTCTTTCTTACGGGCGGCCAGCAATTTTTGGCCTTTGTTGCGGGGTACGCCCAATTTTTCCAAGTTAAAGATATGCGTGTGGAGCAAGTCCAGCATATCCTTGTTCGTATTCCTGGGGTGGTGGCTGATTACGCAGTCGTAGCCCAATTGCTTGCCCAGCATGATTTCCGCCGTGTCCATGTCCACGCCCATCAATACCTTCTTGATGTTTTCACCGGGTACCATGATGTCCGAGTCTACGGGCATTTTGTCCAAGCCCGCGGCTTGTAAAGCGATGTCCATTAATTCCTGTGTGTTCATTTTGCTCCTCCTTGTGGGGTTATATGGGGTTTGTTTAACGCCTTTTGCCAGGTTTTTTCAAGTTGGTAAACTAAAAAAGCAAACAAAGGCTTAATGTCTTCGTTTGCGTCATAGGCTTCCAATGCGTTGTAATATTCGGTCCTGTCTTCATCATAAACGATTAAAGGCGGGTGGTTGTTTATCATAAGGTAGTAATTCATCATGGTACGCCCCACGCGTCCGTTACCGTCGGCGAAGGCGTGGATAAACTCGAAGCGCGAATGGAAATAGGCGGCGGCTTTAAGGATTTTGGCGGGATCGGGGGGGTTGTTTATTTGGTTTATTTCACTCAAAAGAGCCGCTATGTCGGTTTCAACATCGTCCGGTAAGGAGCCGACTTCATGACGGCCCACGACGAAGTCATGCTTCTTGAATACGCCGGGGCGTTCCCCCAATTCGAAGAAGCGGCGGTCATCGTACGTTCCCATCGTGGTGATTTCATGTGCTTCTTTAATTAGCGCAACCGTCAACGGTTCGCGTTCGATTATTTTGGGTAACAGGAAATCATAACATATCCGTTGGTTATTGATTTCAGTCAGGGTTTTTGGGGTTCCGCGGAAAGCTTTAACCAGGCCGTCCTCAAAAACCTCCCTTGTCGTATGGTAGGTTACTTCGGGATTTTCAATTTTTGCGGAATTATACGCGAATTGGATGCGGAAATGATTGAGGCGCAAATCCAAGTCCGCCGCCGTGATAATCGTATAGCCATTCCACATCTCTATTATGTTTTCGTATGCCGTCAATGCCGCGCACATCCTTTGTTATTTGTTGGCATCGTCAGTATAGCATAGTATAATGCAAAAAAGGTGGAATACATATGGACTTGTCCCGTAAAATGACGTATCCGCGTGCGTTGTCGTTGCCGTTCCGCGTGATACCCTTCTATACGTTGTTGGGGCTTTTGCAGCAAATCATCGGCCTTGCCATCGCGCCAATCAGCGTACTGGTAACGGCTTATTTTATTGACACGGCGCTGGTGGTGGTGGGGGAAGGGCTGGGCGCGTCGCGTATCGTACCGCCGCTGATCGCGCTGGGCGTGTTCCAAATTTACAATTATATTTTATGGCCGCTGATGGGGCTTGCGAATACGAAGGGCCGCATGAAGACGCAATTAAAAATGCGCGTCCCGTTGGTGGAGAAACGCGCCCGCTTGGAATTTAAGCATTTGGAAAACAACGAAACGGTTGATCTGTTAAACCGCGTATGGGACAACCCCGAAGGCAAGCTGAGCGGTATGTTTAATACCTTGACGCAATTCCTGCGGGAGATGGGCGTTACCGCAAGCTATGCGGTTATCTTGTTAGCCCACGCGCCGCTGGCGGGGTCGATGCTGATTGTATTGAGCGTACCCATATTTTGGCTGGCCATTAAATCGGGTAAAGCCACCTACCAAGCGCAACGCGATAAAACCGAACGCGACCGCTATGTGGGTACCGTCGGTTGGTTTATACACGGACGTGAACCCGCGGGTGAACGCAGCCTCTTCTGCTACGCGGAGAAAATGGCGGACAAATATCTGGCGGGCTTCGAGGATGTGCGCAAATGGCAACTGCGGATCGGTGCCCTGTGGTTCGCCCGATCGAAAAGCGCGTCGGTTATCTTGGGGTTGCTCTCCACGGCAGCGTTGTTTATGCTGGCTCCGTCGGTGGCTAACGGCAGTTTGACCGTGGGTTTGTACATCGCTTTAATCGGGGCGTTGTTCAGCACGGTTCATAGCATGAGCTGGTCGTTACCGTATTATTTCCGGCAATTTACCACGGAGCGGGAATATTTAAAGGAATTTAACCGATTTTTGGAATTAACGGAAGCCCGTGACGCGGAGGCTTTGCCCGTTACGCCACCCCCGAACTTCGAAAAGCTGGAATTCAAAAACGTATCCTTTACCTATCCCGGTACGGAAAAGGTGATATTAAACGGCTTGAACCTAACGATAGAAAACGGTAAACACTACGCCTTCGTGGGTATCAACGGCGCGGGGAAGACGACAATCACCAAGCTCATCACCCGCCTGTACGACGACTACGACGGGGAAATCCTGCTTAACGGCAAGGAATTGCGCGAATGGGAAATCCCCGTAATCAAGGCGATGTTTTGTGCATTATTCCAAGATTTTGTGCGGTACGATATAACCGTGGCGGAAAACGCCGCCATCGGAAAAGCCAACGGCGCGGCGGATGAGGAAATCGATCGCGCGTTATCGTTGTCGGGTTTCGACGCCAAAGCGGAGTCGTTAAAGGAGGGTAAAAATACCCTGCTGGGCAAAACCCACGACAACGGCGTTGACCTTTCCGGCGGGGAGTGGCAACGGTTGGCCTTCGCCCGCGCGATTATCTCCCCCGCCGCCGTAAAGATATTGGACGAACCCACCGCCGCCCTTGACCCCGTGGCGGAAAGCCAAGTCTACGAAAAATTCGAATCCATCAGCAAGGGCTTTACCACGATTTTTATCAGCCACCGTTTGGCGTCGGCCAAAATGGCGGACATCATCTATGTGCTGGACGGCGGAAAGGTCACGGAACAGGGAAACCACGGCACGTTAATGAAAAAAAGCGGTCTCTACGCCGAAATGTTTGAAAGCCAGCGGGGGTGGTACGCGTGAAGGAAAAGAAGAAATCCCTGTCGTTGATAAAAGTCATCCGCCGCATCGTACCGATGGTTTTCAAAAAGATGCCCGTTTTATGGTCGGTATATATTTTACTGGGCATCATACACGGCGCTTCGTGGGGTATTGTCGCCCCTGTCAACCAAATCCTGTACGACGCGCTGGCTGATTTGGCCCTAATCGGCGTGGATGGAAACATGCGGTATGTTTTTATAGGTGCTTTCTATGTGGCGTTAGTAGTGGTAAGCCAACAAATCCTTAACGGGGTGCATAATTATTTTGCCTCAGATGTTATCAACCGGAAAACCGACGGCGCGGTGCTTCGCATGTCAGCTTTGCGAAAGGTAGGGCGGTTAAACGCGAAAGCGTTTGAGGATAAGGAAGCGTTGGATGATATGCACAAAGCCATTGAGGCTTGCGGGGGAACCCCGTACCTGCTCACAACCTTCAGCGATATTATTTTCTTCTACGGCACGTATTACATCGTGATGAGCGCATACCTGTGGAGTATGCGGCCGCTACTGCTCCTCGCTCTCGCGCTTATCTTCGTACCCGTGGCACTCTCTCAAATCATCGAAGCCAAGCTGTGGGACAAATTGGAAAAGGAATCCGCGCCCATCCGCCGCCGCTTCGACCACTACGAAGGCGCGTTGATTGCCCGCGATAAAATCAAGGAAACGCGGCTGTTCGGCGTGTTTCACTTCTTCCGCCGTTTGTATATGGATACCCTAACCCTATTACAACAAAAGGAATGGGGCGTGCATAAAAAGATCACGGTCATCACCCTCACCCTTAACGGGATCAAGGCCCTCGGTTGGGTGGGGATTATGGCGTTATTGTTCATTTCGCTGATGGATGGTTATATCACCGTGGGCGCGTTCGCGGCGGTGTTCGCATCGGTGGGGATGCTTTTCGGTATGTTAGAGGAAATCTTTAACCGCATCAAATGGAACGTATCGGGTACGCTGGGCAAGACCCACAACCTAATGAATGTATTGGAAATGCCCGAGGCGAACTTGTCCCCCAATGGGGTACAAGTTGATTTAAACAAGGGCATCGAAGCGACGGACATTTCCTTCTCCTACCCAAAAGCGGATAAACCCGCGGTGGACGGCGTTTCCCTGCGTATACGCCCCGGCGAAACGGTTGCCCTTGTGGGCGAAAACGGTAGCGGCAAAACGACCTTGGTCAAGCTCCTGATGGGGCTGTATAAAGCGGAGAGCGGTCAAGTTTTGGTCGGCGGGTGTGACCCCACCGCTACAAATGAATCCGCGCTTTTTTCGCAGACCTCGGCGGTTTTCCAAGGTTATATGCAATATATCTTCACCTTGGCGGAGAACGTGTTCATCAGCGACTATGATAAGGGCGGCGAAATGACGCAGGAAACGGGATCCCAATACGATGAAGAGGGTGTGGCAAGGCAAATCGTCACGGGCAAATATAAAGATGCTGACGAAGTGGAAAAGAATGTACGAGAAAAGCTCACCGCCGCGGGGGTGGATTATACCGACACCGCCACTTTCCCCAAGGGCATCGATACGGTACTGGGCCGTGACTTCGGCGGCGTTGAAATTTCCGGCGGCCAATGGCAGCGCGTGGCCATGGCGCGGGGCATGTACCGCGAACACCGATTTATCGTGTTGGACGAACCCACCGCCGCCATCGACCCGTTGGAAGAAACGCGCCTGTACAAACAATTCGCGGCTTCGTCCTTCGGCAAGACCTCGATACTCGTCACGCATCGCTTAGGCTCGGCGCGCATCGCCGACAGGATATTGGTTATGGACGGCGGAAGAATAACAGAAAGCGGCACACACGATGAATTATATGCCGCCGGGGGTAAATATACGGAAATGTGGGACGCTCAAGCGGAGAGGTATGTCAATGAGCGCAATTCCCAATCAAAATGATGCCGCCAAAACATTCGGGCGGCGTTTTGCATTTCACGTACGATACCGTCACCGACGGTAAATAAAAACGCTTTCGGTAAAGCATTGTCGTATATGTAGTGCAAAGCGGAAAGGGTAGGGGGGGAAATGGGGATATACTCCCCGGAAGCCGTTGCCTTGTGATCATCGCACACCAAGCCCTCGGCGTATAAAACGAGGGTTTTTGTTTTTTCATCGCAAATCACGCCGCATATGCAGCAGGCATCCAACGTCGGCGCGACCCCGTACCATAAAAAGAACCGCAACATAAAAACCGCCAAAACCTGTAAGAGGGGCAATGGCGGTTCTTTTTTATGTAGGTAACCGAGTGCCTTAAGCGTGAGCTGTAACAATTCGTCGCAATTTTCGCTTTCCAGCACGGTCCTTTCGCATATCTCCGCAATGACATGGGCACAGCAAAGCGCGTCGTAGTCGGTGCGCAAGTCGTAAAAACTTTCGATGACCGACGCTTGCGCCAACGAATGGAAGCCGCGCCCTTCGGCGATCACGAGGTCAGCATAAGTAAATAACTGCGCCGCCGCGATGAACTTTGATTTGGGCTTGCGCGCGCCTCTAGCATAAACGAAGAGCCTGCCGACGCCTTTGCATAATAACAAAAGACGCTTGTCAGACTCTCCCGCTTCATATTCCCGCAGCACCAAGCCGCGAGCTTTAAAGGTTTTCATGGGTTATTTCGGATTCATCGGTTGGATGCGGTCGCGCGGCATCCCTTTTTAAGAGTTGGCGGTACGCGATATAGGACATGGGGTTGCCCGATTCGATGAAGTGCCGCCATAATTTTTCACGATGGTTCATAAATAACCCCCTGTAATTTTTATAACCATAGTTTTCCCTCACCGCTTGTACATATGTTATCAAATATATGGAAACTAATTAAGCTCATTGTACCCAAAATTTTTCAACAAAAAATCGCTGTCGCGCCAATTTTTCTTTACCTTTACCCATAATTCGAGGAAAACGGGTGACCCGAGCAGGGCTTCGATATCGCGGCGAGCGGTTTGGCCGATTTTTTTAAGCATCGCGCCTTGCTTGCCGATGATGATGGCCTTATGGCTGTCACGTTCGCAATACAGGGTCGCCTCGATGGTCACAAGCGGCGGCGTTTTTCCCTTGGCGGCGCGTTCCTTAAATTTCATGATTTCAACCGCTACGCCGTGGGGGATTTCTTCCTGTAGAAATGTCAGCACCTTTTCGCGGATGATTTCGGCGGTGATTTGACGTTCGGGCTGGTCGGTGATTTGGTCTTCGGGGAAGTACATCGGCCCGACTTCAAGTACGCCGCGCAAGGCCGTGAGCAGCGCAGCCGTATTATCCCCGGTCAATGCGGACAGGGGTACGATTTCCCTAAACGAATACGCTTGGCTGTACGCGGAAATGACGTTTAACAATTCGGGCTTGGCGGTAATATCGGTTTTGTTGATCGCAAGGAAAACGGGGGTTTTTACGCTGCCCAGCTTGTCCAGTATCGCCTTGTCGCCTTCGGGTATGCCTCCCTTATGCAGCTTGGGTTCGACCATGTAAATGACGGCATCGACCTCGTTAAGCGTATTTAAGGCACTCTTTACCATAAATGTACCCAACTTCGTCTTGGGTATGTGTACCCCCGGCGTGTCGATGAAGACGATCTGATAATCCTCGCCGGTAAGGATCGTGCGGATTTGGTTGCGCGTGGTTTGGGGCTTGGCGGTGACGATGGAAATCTTTTCGCCGATAAGATGGTTCATGAGTGTGGACTTGCCCACGTTGGGCCGCCCGATCAACGACACGAAGCCGGAATAAAAATTTTTCACATATATCTCCTTAAAACGGAATACGCCACGATCAGCGCGACGATGATCGCCTGGAACGACGCGAGCAATACCGCGCCCGCCGCCGCGTCCTTTGCGATCTTAGCAAGCGGGTGGACTTGGTTCTTGCATACGAGGTCGATTACGGCTTCGATTGCGGTATTCACCAATTCCATCGCAAGTACGAAAAAAATGGACAGCACCACGGCCAGGAAGTGCCACGTATCCACTTGAAAAATAATGCACGCCGCCACGGCCGTAATTCCCAAAATGATTTGTATGCGGAAATTGCGCTCGCGGGCGGCGGTGCGTCGTATGCCCGTAAACGCGTAACCGAACGCCGAAAGGAATTTTTTATTTTTATTCATCGTCCCACCCCGATGCTTTGCAATATTTTTTCCTGTAACGCGCACATGCTTTCCTCTTCTTCGGGTGTGTCGTGACCGTACCCCGATAAATGAAGGAAGCCGTGTACCGCCAGGAACGCAAGCTCCCGTTCAAAGGAATGTCCGTATTCCTTCGCTTGCCGTTCGGCCGCTTCCAAGCAGATAACGATATCGCCCAACGCAAGGCTCCCGGGGAAGCCGGGAAAACTCAATACATCCGTTTCGCTGTCCGTACCGCGGTAATTATGATTAATCCTGCAAATCTCCTCCGACGAAGCGAGGATGACGCTCACTTCGCACCGTTCATCCAAATTCAAGCATTCCGCGCCGGCAACCAACACCCGCTCAATTAAATTTTGGTGGATTCCCCCGAAATTAACGTCATCCCAATAAATCGTCATGACAACCCTTTGCTCCTAATTCAGAATTCATATCGCCCAAATTCATAATTCCCAATTCACTCTTTACGTACCATACCGCGTATCACCAACGAATCGCGCGTATCGCGCGGGTCCTTCGGTTCGGGTTCCAGCTTGGGGTAGGCGATGCGTTCGTGGTGCGCGCTCTTTAACACGCGGATGAACGACGCTTCGATCGTATCCAAGTCTTTAATGCTCAATTGACTGTCCACAAGCTGCCCGTCGTTAAATTTATTGCGCACCAAATCGCGGATGACCTTTTCCACTTCGCCGACGGATTTCATCCTGGGGATCATGGCGCGTACGGCGGCTTCGACGGTATCCGCCAGCATCACGCACGCGGATTCGCGCGATTGGGGGATGGTGTAGGGATAACGGTAATCGTCCTCGGTCACGTCGGGGTCGGCTTCCTTGGCCTTTACGTAGAAGAATTGCATCAGCGAAGTGCCGTGGTGTTCCCTAATGATATCGCGTACGAATTGCGGCAAACGGTGCTGGGCGGCCAACGTCAGGCCGTATGTGACATGGCTGATGATCAAACCCGCCGAATTGATGGGTTCGAGGTGTTCGTGCGGGTTTTCGCCATTAATATTTTCTGCGAAGAAGTGCGGGAATTTTAATTTGCCCACGTCGTGGTAATAGCCGCCGACTCGTGCGGCGTGGGCGTTCGCGCCGATGTCATAGGCTGCGGATTCCGCCAGGTTGGCTACCATAAGGGAATGGTGGTATGTGCCGGGTGCTTCAATGGTGAGCCTCCGCAGGAGCAGATTCGTCGGGTTGGTTAGATCGAGCAATTTAATCGGCGTTACCACCCCGAACAACGCTTCCCAAAACGGCAAACTGCCCACGCAAATGATAACTGTTAACAACCCGTTAACGGCCGCAAACCCCGCGGTTATTAAATGCGTTTGCAAATTATTCATCACGAGGTTACGCTCCAGCGTTAAAGCGATCGCCAACGACAGCGAAAATTGGATCACCGTAACGAGGAAACCAACCAATATAATTTTGTTGCGCTCGGTTGTATAGCGCGACAACAGGCAAATCAAAATGGAGGATACAAAATAAAACAACAGATACGGCAATGAACCGTCCACGATAAAATACCCGATAAGGATCAACGACGTGGAAAAGATGATCGCGCATCGCCGGTCGATCAGCACCGACACCAGCATGGGGAAGACCAGTACCGGCAGGAAGGGGTAATTTTGCTCCCGCAATACCCAAATGAGGGCCAACACCAGCACATACAGGATAAAAAGGAGTCCAGCTTCCTTTTGCGTGGTGGAAATAGCCGGACGGTAGAACGAAAGGTACATAATCACGGCGCAAAATAACGCGAGCGTGAGGACAAACATTCCCGCCAAGGGAGCGATCGCGTCGCGCAGGGCTATGCGCCAATCGGTTTCCCCGCCGATATAGCCCAAGTATTCCAACAAGCGGAACGCGCGGTAGGTAACGATTTCACCCTCGGACACGATACGTTCGCCCGAAAGCACCACGGCGCGGACGTAGTTGTCCTCATCGTCGCGGCGGCGGTTTTCGGTAGCTTCGTGGTCGATAAAACGGTTGGGCAGCATATGGCGGGAAACGATTTGATAGGCGATTTCATTGATGATACGGTTGTGTTCGTGTTCATCTAAATATCTGCGTATGTCCGTCAAGACGTGGCCGCTGGTTTCATCCCCTTCATTGATGTCACGGATTTGCACGGCGTACGCGGCCGCCCATACGGTTTCCCAAAGGTGCGTAAACTCGAATTCGGGCATATACAAAAGGTATTGACGTTCCGCTTCGGTAAAGGATATGGGCATTTCCCTGAATCGCGTAAGGGTCTCGATGGAAGGGTCTACCCATTCCTGTTCGGCCGTTAACTCGAAATCGGAGGGGCGGGGCAAGAGATGCGCTTCGTCGCCGCCGTCTTCCACGTAAGCGTCGCGGTTGATATCCCATAACCGTTGCAATTCTTCCACACGTTCCACTTGCTCGGTATACCACCGCTCCCAAAGCCGATGATCGTCGTTGATGCGTTCCTTTTCTTCATGGTAGGCGATACGTATTTCGCCCAATTCGGCGAACCTCGATTGCAAATTGCGTTCCACCGTCAACCATACGCCGTGGTCCCGTTCAAAAATGGGGGTGCCAAAACGTTCCAGCGCGAAGTTAAGCGCATATAAACGGTTTTCCTCCGTGGTGACGGGGTCGGGGATTTCCCGCGGGGCGAAAATCGTTACATCGGAAGGCAAGCCGACGTGCAGGGCATACGTTTCTTCTCCCGCACGAAAATAAGCCCCGCTCGCTATCGCTCCGCACGTCAGCAGAAAGGCCAGGGCCACCATCAAGTAATTAATAAATCGTTTGCGCATTTGAATCAACTCTTTAGGGTGCGGCGTTTATCCTTGTATTTCATTTTCGCTTCCTGCTTGTCGTAGGCATGTATGATCTTTTGCACGAGCGGATGGCGTACCACGTCGCGCGCGCTGAGTTGGATGATGCCGATGTCGGGGATGCCGTCGAGTATTTTTATCGCTTCGTTAAGACCCGACAGTTTGCCGTCGGGCAGGTCTATTTGCGTGATATCGCCCGTGATGACAGCCTTCGAATTATTACCCAAGCGTGTGAGGAACATCTTCATCTGCTCGGGGGTCGTGTTTTGCGCTTCGTCCAATACGATGAAGGAGTTGTCCAGCGTACGGCCGCGCATGTATGCCAGCGGCGCGACTTCGATGAGGTGCCGTTCGAAATTGCGCATAAAGGTTTCCGCGCCCATGATGTCATGCAACGCATCATACAACGGGCGCAGATAGGGGTCAACTTTTTGTTGTAAGTCGCCGGGGAGGAAGCCGAGTTTTTCACCCGCTTCGATGGCGGGGCGGGTTAGGATAATACGGTTGACTTGTCCCGTCCGAAAGGCCGTAATCGCCATCGCCATGGCAAGGTAGGTTTTACCCGTCCCGGCGGGCCCGATAGAAAAAGTGATCGTGTTTGTACGGATTAAATCGATGTATTTTTTCTGCCCGACGGTCTTGGGCTTGACGGGCTTGCCGGAAATACTGACGCACACGGTGTCGTCGCTGATTTTCTCGATTTCGTTGAACTCGCCCCTGGCGGTTGGCGAATGCTCGTCCTCCAGCGCCGCAATCAAATAATTGACCTTTTGGTCGGAGATTACCTCACCTTTCTTGGCGAAGGCGACGAGTTTGTTGATAACGGCTTCGGCCTTATCCGCGCGGGAAGCGGGGCCGAGCCCCATGATGGAAATGGAATCGTCACGGTTGATGACGGTGACTTGGAAGGCACGCTCGATTTTCTTCACGTTGTCGTCGAGCTTACCGAAAATGTTGACCATTAAGGCATTGGGGATATCTATGTTCCGTCGGGGGGTGTTGGGGGAGTCCATTGCGTCACATCCTCTATGGGTATGATTCGGTCTATCCGTTCGTTGGTGATGACGAGCGCGTAAACCAACAGCGCGTTTGGCGTTTCTTCGTAGATAAAACGTTTTTCGATGATGTCGATACCCAGGTCGAATTCGCGCAGGATGCGTGTCGTAAGCTGGCGGTCGGCGTAATCGTAGGCTTGCGCCATCGTACGGGTGCGGTCAACGAGCGTAAATTCCGCGTAATGCGTCGTGAGCCATACGAAGGGCAGGGGATAGTCACCGTTCGAACCCGGCTGGTGCTGCGTGCTTATTCTATCATAATCCGTGAAGGTAATGCCAGTTCCGGGGAAGCGGAACTCCCGCCTCGCGCCAAACAGGAATTGGATGCCGTGGCGGTTTGCCGTACGCCCGGTAAAGACGCGCTGTTGATATTCCAGCGGGACAATGAATTCGATGGGATAATAACGCCGCGCCCACACCTCGGCGTAGGCGTGCACATAGATGATCGCGGGGCCTTCGGTTTCGGATTGGATTTGCAACATACCGCTTACGAGCATTTCGCCCGCTTGTACGATATCACCCGCGCGGGCCATGGGTGCGCCCGCCCCGGCGGTTACGTTGGTGATCAAACCGTCGCGGTCGGCGATGACGTGCGTGGGCGTTGCCCGATCAATGAGGTGCTGCGCGGGGATGGCTTCGGCTAGGAGTACCGCCGTACGCGTGCCGCGCGTGTAGATGTCCGCAAAGCCGATTTCCGCGAAGTTGGCGATCAATTCACGCGTCAATTCCTTGTAATTGATAAAATATTTAAAACTTCCCACACCCAAACCCTGTTCTGCGAGGAAAGCGCGTACCTCATCGTGGTCGAGGGTTTCGGTCCCGATGATATCCACCCGCCATATAAAGGAAGAAAGCGCGTACAGCGACAACGCGAAGAAAAGCACGCCGCCAAGCAGCAGCTTGCGCTTACGGTAGCGGAATATAATGAAGGGTAGGCCGGTTTTTTTTACGATACGGGTGCGGCATTTCGTTTTGCGGCTGTAGGTACGGAGCATCTTGAAGCCCTTGATGCTTACGTTCATTTCGATCCCTTCATCGGTACGCAGTACGTCCCACAAAAAAATGCCCCGGTAAACGGCCATGTTAAGGAACCGTTCTACCTGGAAGCCCGTAACCGCCACGCGCACATAACCGCGCAAAAAATTCCACAATCGTAGGAACATGGATAAATACTGCCTCCAAAAGACATTCTACCAATAGATGCCGTTGATACTCCCCGTGATGAGCAAATTTTCCGTCGTGATTTGCTTCAGGCACAGCCGCGTTCCCTCAATGTTCAGCAATCCCGCGGACGTATGTACGCGTATCTTGTTTTCCGAAAATTCCAGCAGGTTTTTATAGTTTTCTATATTCAATTCGCCCCGGCCCGCGGCGACGATCAACGGCATGTCCAAGGCGATTTCCTTGGGAAGGGCAAGTGCGCTCGCTAATTTTTCCTTGACATTCATGTCTACCCACCTCCGTATGCAAAGAAATATATGTGTGCGGATCGGGGTTTATGCTATAATCGCAAGCAAAAAAGGTGTGGATCGCGATGCAAATCAACACGTATGAGCTTTCTAATGAAAACGGCATGAAGGTTACCGTAACCAATGCGGGCTGTGGGATCATTTCCATTAAAGTGCCGGACAAGAACGGCCAATTGCGCGATGTGGTGCTGGGCTTGGACAAAGCGGAGGATTACCTGAGCAAGCACTATTACCTCGGCGTGATCGTCGGACGGGTGGGTAACCGCATCGGCTACGGCAAGTTCACGCTGGACGGCAAGGAGTACCAACTGGCCCAAAACGACGGCGACCATCACCTGCACGGCGGCATCGAGGGCTTCGATAAAAAGGTATGGACGGTAATTTCGGGGGAATCCACTAAAATTATTTTTGAATACGTAAGCCCCTGCGGGGAAGAAAATTACCCCGGGCAATTAACGGTACGCTGTACGTACACTCTTACCGAAGACAATACCCTGCGTATGGACTATCTGGCCGAAACCCCCACAAAAACGATCTGCAACCTGACGAACCACAGCTACTTTAACTTGGAAGGCTTCGACGCGAAGGATATCTACGGCCATGTGATGCAAATCAATTCCGATAAGCTCACCGCCGTGGACGAAGGTTTGATCCCCACGGGCGAATATTACGCCGTAGCGGGTACACCCTTCGACTTCAACACGCCGAAGGCCATCGGCCAAGACATCGAAGCGGCGGCGGCGGTCAACGGTACGGGGGGATACGACCATTGCTACGTGCTTAACGGCGGGGAAGCGCCTTCATACGCCGCAATCGTCCATGCACCCGAAAGCGGCATTAAGATGACCGTCACCACCGATATGCCGGGGATGCAATTCTATTCGGGCAACTTTATCGACGGATCGGTGACGGGCAAGGGTACTACCTATCAAAAACACAGCGGATTCTGCCTGGAGACGCAGCTTTACCCGGATACGGTCAACCAACCCGGCTTCCCCGGCTGTATCGTGACGAAGGATAAACCCTTCAAGAGCTTTACCGCGTACAAATTCGAATCGTAAAGAGGGCCCGATGATCAAAGGACAATGGCACGGCTTTAACGACGGCGCATGGACGGAAGAAGTGAACGTGCGCGATTTTATCCAGCGTAATATCACGCCCTACGAAGGGGATGCCGCTTTCCTCGCCGACGCGACAGAACGCACGGACGCGTTGTGGGCGGAGGTTCGCGTTTTATTGAAGGAAGAAGCGAAAGTGGGCGTTCTGGACGTGGAAACGAAAAAACCGTCCGGCGTAAACGCGTATGGCCCGGGGTACATCAATAAAAACCTGGAGCAAATCGTCGGCTTACAAACCGATAAACCGTTAAAACGCGGGATCATGCCCAAGGGCGGTGTCCGCGTGATTAAGAACGCTTTAAAAGCCTTTGGCTACGAACTCGACCCCGCCATCGTCGATATCTATACGAATCATCGTAAGACCCACAACGACGGCGTCTTCGACGCGTATACCGACGACATGCGTGCCGCGCGATCCTCGGGGATTATCACGGGCTTGCCCGACGCGTACGGGCGCGGGCGGATCATCGGGGATTACCGCCGTTTGGCGTTGTACGGCACGGCTTTTCTAATGGAAGATAAAAAAAGCCAATTACAACACGAAAACCTCATGCGGCTTTCGGGCAAATTAATCGGCATACGCGAAGAAATCCAACTGCGGGAGGAAATCAACGAGCAGTTACGCGCGTTGAAGCAATTGGAGGAAATGGCCGCAAACTACGGCTGCGACGTTTCACAGCCCGCAGCTAACGCGAAGGAAGCGATCCAATGGACGTATTTCGCCTTCCTGGCCGCGGCCAAACAACAGGACGGCGCGGCGACATCGCTGGGGCGTGTGGCTTCGTTTTTGGATATCTTCATTGAACGTGATATAAAAAACGGTACGCTCACGGAACGCGAAGCGCAGGAATTGATCGACCACTTCGCGATCAAATTAAGGATCATACGTTTCCTGCGTACGCCGGAATATAACGCGTTATTCTCCGGCGACCCGACATGGGTGACGGAGGCCATCGGCGGCATGTCGGAAAGCGGCAAAACGCTCGTCACCAAGAATTCCTTCCGCATGATCCACACCCTCACGACGCTGGGCCCCGCGCCCGAGCCTAACTTGACGGTGCTTTGGAGTAATAATTTACCCGACAGCTTTAAAAAATACTGCGCGAAGATGTCCATCGAAACGAGCTCCCTGCAATACGAAAACGATGACCTGATGCGCGGCCACTGGGGCGACGATTACGCCATTGCTTGCTGTGTATCGGCGATGCGTATCGGTAAGCAGATGCAGTTTTTCGGCGCACGCGCGAATTTGGCGAAAGCGTTGACCTACGCCATCAACGGCGGGCGGGACGAAAAAAGCGGCAAGCAAGTCGCGCCCGAGTTCGCGCCCGTTAAATCGGAATACCTCGAATTTGACGAAGTGTACCGCAAGCTCAACCAAGTGATGGACTGGCTCGCGCAGCTCTATATCAGCACGCTCAACATCATCCATTATATGCATGACAAGTATAACTATGAGTCCTTACAAATGGCCTTGCACGACATGGAAGTCCTCCGCACCCACGCGTGCGGTATCGCGGGGCTTTCCGTCGTGGTGGATTCCCTTTCGGCGATCAAATACGCGAAAGTGAAAGCCATCCGCAATGATGACGACCTTGTCGTGGACTATGAAATTGAGGGCGATTACCCCGCATTCGGCAATAATGACGAGCGTGTGGACAGGATCGCAAACGATTTGGTTAAACTGTTTATGGAAAAATTAAAGAAACACCGCGCGTACCGCGATGCCATGCCGACCCTTTCGGTTTTGACGATAACGTCGAACGTCGTCTACGGCAAGGCTACGGGCGCAACCCCCGACGGGCGTGTGGCGGGCCAACCCTTCGCGCCGGGTGCCAACCCCATGCACGGGCGGGAATCCAAGGGCGCAATCGCCTCCATGTCCTCCGTGGCGAAGATTCCTTACGAATACGCGCTGGACGGTATCTCCTATACCTTTTCGGTGATACCCAAGGCACTCGGGCGTACCGGGGACGAACGCGTAACCAACCTATCCAATTTACTGGACGGCTTCTTCCATGATAAGGGGCACCACATCAATATCAACGTCTTTGATAAGGAAACGCTGTTGGACGCGATGGAGCAACCCGAAAAATACCCGCAGCTTACCGTGCGCGTAAGCGGGTACGCGGTCAACTTCGTACGCCTGACGCGCGAGCAGCAATTGGAGGTCATCCACCGTACCTTCCACGAAAGCATGTAGCCCGTGGAGGGGTTTAACTATTCGACTCCCAATAGCGAAGGGACGGAAGGCTTCGTCCATTCGGTTTATACCGGCGGTATGGTGGACGGGCCGGGCATCCGCACCGTGGTTTTCTTCGCGGGGTGTTCGTTGCGTTGCCTCTATTGCCACAACCCCGATACGTGGTCGCGTACGCGCGGCGAAAGAAAAACGACCGCGGAAATCATGAAGGAAGTGTTGAAATACACTTCCTTTTATAAATTTTCCGGCGGAGGGATTACCGTATCCGGCGGCGAACCGACGGACCAACCGGAATTTTTACGCGAACTGTTAAAGGAATGTAAAAAAAGCGGCGTACACACGGTATTGGATACATCGGGGTTTTCAACGGAAGCCGATGCCGAAGCCGTACTGCCCTATGTGGATTTATTGTTATTGGACTTTAAGGCATACGATCCCGATTTGTATCACCGCATCACCCGTTCGAAGGTCGAACGGCCTATTTTGACTTTAAAAACCGCGCAGCGCCTTGGCATCCCGACGCAAATCAATTACGTACTCGTCCCCGGTTTGACCGACGATGCGAATGATTTAACCAAAATGGCCGAATTTTTCAAGGTATTTAATAATATAAACAAAATCGAAGTCCTTCCCTTCCACAAGCAAGGCGAACATAAATGGGAAGGGCTTAACATCCCGTACAAGCTCACCGATACGCAACCGCCGACATTGGCGCAATTGGATGAAGTAAAAAGGTGTTTGACAACCGCAAGCCGTGGTGGTACGCTTCGCTTGTAAATAAAACTAAATTTTCCGAAAGGGTGTACTGTTGTATGGCACATAACAAAATTGACGGGGTGGCTGCCGAAGCCTAAACCGCATACGTACCATACCGTACCCTTTTCGTAAGACGCACAATGTGTGTCGGATTTCTTTGCGTGTAAATACGTAGTATTTATACGAATGGATGCCGCAGACAATGCCTTATTAAAGGCTACTTGTCCGCGGTATTTTTATGTCCAAAATTATAGCCGGTTAAAAGGAGAAGAGAATGACAACCTTACAAGCATATGGTTACGACGGAATGATTTCCGAAGGGCTCCTGCCCGCGCGGATAACCGAACAGCAGCGCGAGCAATACACCGTCATCACCGAGCGCGGGGAATTGACGGCGAAGTTAAAAGGATCGTTCATGCATGGCGCGGTCGTACGGGCTGACATGCCTTGCGTGGGGGACTTCGTGCTTTTGCAATACAACGATAACGGGCCGTCGATGATTACGGAATTATTGCCCCGCCGCACGAAATTTTCACGGGCGGATTTTTCCGGTCATTTGGCGGGGTACGCCAAGCATATCAAGGAACAGGTGGTTGCCGCCAATTTCGACTACGTGTTCATCCTCACGTCCTTGAACCGGGACTTTAACGTACACCGCATCCTGCGTTACCTTACGCAGGCGCGTCAAAGCGGCGGGCAACCCGTGGTGATCCTGACAAAAGCGGATTTGGTAGATGACTTTACGCCGCAAATCGACGAGGTGAAAACCGCCGCGCCGGATATTCCCGTCCATGCCATTTCCAGCCGTACGAGGTTTGGGCTTTACGCGCTGGAGGGATACTTGCAACCGGGTAAAACTGTCGTTTTCCTGGGTATGTCGGGCGTGGGCAAATCGAGTTTGCTTAACACCTTGGCCGATGAAGAGGTCATGACGGTGAAGGAAACCCGCAAGGAGGACGCTTCGAAGGGTCAGCACACCACCACCCATCGGCAGCTTTTCACGTTACCGCAGGGGGCGATGGTCATCGACACGCCGGGGATGCGCGAATTGGGCTTATTGGACGCGGAAGAGGGGATCAGCATCGGCTTCGGGGATGTAGAGGAATTGTTTGCGCAATGCCGCTTCTCCGATTGCCGCCACACGAATGAACCCGGCTGCGCGATCCAAGCCGCTTTAAGGAGCGGGACACTAACCCATGTCCGCTGGGAGCAATACCATAAACAACAGCGCGAAAATAAATACGCGGACGACCGAAGCGCATACCACAGGGAAGACGCCGCGCATTGGAAAAAACACCAAATACACATAAGGCAACATAAAAAAGCGGCGAGGCGAAAACATTGACATGGATATTAACACGAATGGCGAAATGTTTTGACTTCCGGCAAACGCTGTGCTAGCGTATCCCACGGTTTAATAAGAAAGGTGGTGAAAAGCATGAAACAATTTACTTGGATGGCGCATATCTTCCATCTTTCGATGAGCGCGGTTTCAAACAAGGGGGTAGTATGCCCATTTTTAGATTGTTTGATGCCCGTAACCACACACGAATTAACCGATTAATTCGTAAACTATAAGCATATCACGCTTATAACCCTGTGCGGAGGTCAACAATCGCACAGGGTTTTTTATTAGCCGTGCGGCGACCGACGCAATAACAGAAAGGATGATTCACATGATCGACATTTCCGTACACGAATTGAACAAGTACTACGGGGCCAACCACGTACTGCACGGCATCAGCCTGGAAGTCTACAGCGGGGAAAAAATCGGCCTGCTGGGCCGCAACGGCTCCGGCAAGACGACGCTGTTCCGTATTTTGGCCGAGGATGAGGACTATGAAAGCGGTACGCTGTCAAAGGCGACGGGTAAGAAAGTGGAGATTCTTGCGCAGATACCCGTATTCGGCGAAAGCGAAACCGTGGAGGACATCCTGCGTTCGTCCTTCGCGGAAGTCACCGAAATCTTCCACGCGATGAAGAAGGTCGAGGGCGATCCCGACCCCGCCGCGCTCAAACGCTACGGCAAATTCATGGAGGACTACGAACGGCTGGGCGGCTACGACGTGGATTACAAGATCGACAAGATCTGCAACGGGATGAACATAAGCGAGCATATGAAATCAAGCCTTTTCTCGCTGCTCAGCGGCGGGGAGAAGACGCGGGTCAACCTGGCCCGTATCCTCCTGCGTGAGTGCGATATCCTCCTGCTGGACGAACCGACCAACCACCTCGACTTGCCGTCGCTGGCGTGGCTGGAGCAGTTCCTGCGTGATTTTAAGGGTACGGTGGTGTGCATTTCCCACGATAGGGTGTTCCTGGACAATGTCGTCAAGCGCATTATCGAAATCGATTACGGGAAGGTAAACTTTTACAGCGGGAGCTATTCGTTCTACGCCGTGGAGCGGATACGCCGCTATTTAAAACATTCGGAGCAGTACGAACGCCAGCAACGGGAAATTAAGCGCATCGAAGACCGCGCCAAGTGGTTCTTACAAAACGACCGCTATACCACCAAGCACCATGCCATCCTTTCGCGCATCGACCATATGGTAAAAATCGACAAACCCAACACGACGCGCAGGGTAGTGGAGGACTTCAAGAGCGGCGGCTACGCGGCGAAGGTCGTCGTTTCGTTGGACAACGTACGCAAAAGCTACGGCGACAATGTGCTGATGGACGGAATCACGCACAATATCCTGCGCAACGACCGCATTGCCCTTATCGGCGCGAACGGTTGCGGCAAAACGACCTTGATCAAATTGATTACGGGCGAGGAGGAATGTGACGGCGGCAACGTTAAAGTAAGCGGAAATATTAAGTTCGCCTACCTTCCGCAGATTGTTCATTTCGATAACGTAAACGCGACCGTACTTGAAACAATCCGCGGCGCGACGGGCTTACCCGAGGACAAAGCGCGCGCGCTGCTTATGAAATTTAATTTTCGTACGCCCGACATTGTTAAAAAGGTTTCGTCGCTGTCCGGCGGGGAAAAGAGCCGTTTGAAGCTATGCCTTTTAATGCAGGAAAAGATCAACTTTCTTATCCTCGACGAACCGACCAACCACCTCGATATCGAATCGCGGGAATGGATCGAGGAAGCGGTGGCGGACTTCGACGGGACGCTGCTGATGATTTCCCACGACCGTTACTTCATTAACAAGTTCGCCGCGCGGATATGGCATATGGCAAACGGCGCGATAACGGAAATAGAAACCGAAGGAACGGCGGAAACCGCCGCTTTAAGTGCGACGGCCGGAGGCATAACAACCGGAGGCACAACAACCGGGGGCGCAACAACCGGAGGCATAACAACCGGAGGCACAACAACCGGAGGTACGAAGATTGGAAGCACGAAAACCGGGAGCGCGATTTCCGGGGGCGCAACATATGCGTAAATACACCGTCACCGCCGTTACCGCCTTGCGCGGGCAAACCAACGGCGGGTTGATCTACCTGCTCCCTAACATTGTCGTGCGGTTGATGTACTTGTTGCCGTTGATGTTTTTGTGGCGGGTCATCGCAAGCGGCGAAACCGACGCGGGCATGACATTGACCCAATTGCTTACCTACACCTATGTAAACGCGCTGCTGTCGGAAATGCTGGTCGTCCGTACGATGGCATCCGCGTGGAACTACGAAGGGGAGTTGATCAACCTCTACGCGCGTCCGTACCCGATCTTCGGTCAGTTGATCGCGCAGACCGTCGGCGGGTGGGCTCCCATGCTGTTGGTTTTTTCATTGCCGATGCTGGCGGTTGCGCCCTTGTTCGGGATATCGGTTATACCCGTCACGCCGTGGTTTTTCCCGTCGTTGCTTTTATGTATATCGCTGGGGTTCGCGCTGGATTTCATCTTCGCTTGCGTAACCATCCGTTTGCGCGGTATGGCGTGGCTGGGACATTCGATACGCATGGCGATCGTTTCGCTGTTTACGGGTACGGTGATACCGTTCCGTATCCTGCCCTTCGGGTTGACGCGTTTTTTCGAAGCGCAGCCCTTCGGGAGTTTGGGAGGCGCACCCTTGTCGTTGTTTGTAGGTTCGGCGGACCCGACGCGGGTTATCGCCGTGCAAATAGCATGGAACATCATCCTTTGGCCGGTTGCGATTATTTGGTTCGCCCGTTCAAAGGAAAGGCAGGTGAGTTATGGCGGGTAACGCGGCATACAAGATAAAACAGATTTTTTCCCTCTACGCCTTGTACGCGAAGATGGACTTGGCGTGGCTGCTGCGCGACCGTACCTTCGCCGTCCTCGCGGTTTTGGCGGACGTGATATCCAACCTTTCCTCGGTTACGGGGATATTCCTGCTGGCGTAGCGGTTTGACGGGCTTGGCGGCATGAACCGCTTCGAAGTGTTGTTCATGCTGGCGTATACGACCATCGTCACGGGGATTTTCCAAACCTTCTGCTCGGGCGCGAATACGGGGCATATCAGCAGAAGGATAGGGCGGGGACAGCTTGAACACATGTTTAACCAGCCCGTATCCCTACCCATGCAACTCGCTACCGAGGGGTTCATCCCTTTTTCGGGCAGCAGCAATTTGATTTCGGGTACGGTGATCATGGCCGTGGCGTTAAACGGCCTTGATATCGTATTACCCTGGTGGTGGGTGCTGTCCCTCATTGGCAACCTCATCGTGACGGTGGCGATTATCTTGGGTAATTCGTACTTCGCTTCCAGCCTGGCGTTCTACGCGCCGGTGCAGGCCGAGGAGATTTCGACGTTCGTCATCGACACCTTCGGCCATATCAGCACGTTCCCGCTGTCGGGGATGCCGAGGTATTTACAATTTCCGCTTATTACGTTTATCCCTACGGGTTTGCTCGCGTGGTTTCCCACGCTTGCGCTGTTCGGCAAGGCTCCCTTCGGCTTAAGCGCGTGGTACCCGCTTTTGATCGCGATAATCTTATGGCTCTTCGCCGCCCACTTCTTCAGGAAAGGACTGCATTATTATGTCAAGACAGGCATCAACCGATACCACCCCATGGGTCACCGCCGGTAGAAGGCGCAAAGCCCCCGCCATGTTCACCCCGTCCGCGGGAAGTCCCTTGAACGGGGGTGTCCATGTCCAATGCGTAACCAAAACCTTCACCCAATGGCAGCGTGAAAACGCGGGGAAGGGGATACTTAGGAATCTGCTTAAACCGCAAAAGAAAACCGTCCACGCGCTGGACGACGTATCCTTTACGATCAACCCCGGCGAGTTCGTCGCTTATGCCGGGCCCAACGGCGCGGGCAAGTCCACCACGATGAAGCTCCTCGCGGGGATGCTCCAGCCCACGCAAGGCACCGTTTCCGTACTGGGTATGTCGCCCGATAAGGACCGCATACGCCTGATGAAAAAGCTGGGTGTCCTTTTCGGCAACCGTACGGAATTATGGTGGGACCATCCCATTTCGCAGAGCTTCGAATGGAAGCGCGTGGTGTGGGACATCCCCGACGATGTGTACAAACGCAACCTGGAAATGGTGACCGACTTGCTCGACATCGGCGAATTGCAAAAGACCTTCGCGCGTGAATTATCCCTCGGCCAGCGCATGAGGGCCGACCTGGCTATGATGCTCCTGCACAGCCCCACGTTGATCTTATTGGATGAACCCACGCTCGGGTTGGATGTGGTAGCCAAGCGGCAAATGATCGACTTCCTAAAGAAAGTCAACCGCGAAAACGGCGTGACGATCGTCGTCACCAGCCACGATATGGATGACCTGGAGGAAATGGCCGAGCGGATATTGATGATTTCGAACGGTAAGATCGCTTATGACGGTAGTTTTGACGGCCTGCGTGCGCTTTCCGAGGCGTACGGTATCGAGACGCAAACCGTCGTAATTAAAAAAGCCCCGATCGAGCAGGTGATCGCGGGGCTTTATAAAGCGTGGAAGTAATTAAAAACAGACTTGGTTGCGTCCCATATTCTTCGCGTTATACAGCAACGTATCCGCTTGGGATATGAACTCGTCCAGGTTGTAATCCTTGTCCGGTGTCCATACGCACAAGCCGATGCTTACAGTTATCCTTGTGACGGTGTTTTTCATCGGACACATGATTTCGCTTGCTTCTGTGTTGCCGCGCAGTTCCTCCGCGATCTTGGACGAACCTTCCAAGTCCGTATTGGGCAACAACGCGATAAATTCCTCGCCGCCCCAACGCGCCGCCATGTCCGTGGGGCGCTTTAGGGTTTTATCGAAGATATCCTTCATCGTTTGCAAGGCGACGTCCCCTTGCTGGTGGCCGTAGGTGTCGTTGTAATTCTTAAACCTGTCGATGTCGATCATCATCAGAGACAGGGGCGTACCTTCGCGGTGTGACCTCCGCCATTCGAGGCATAAGCGGTTCTCGAAATTGCGGCGGTTGGGCAATCGCGTCAATTGGTCGTGCATACTCAGGTGTTGGATTTCGCGGAATTGGTCCAGCATCTTGATTTGGTTGCGTATACGCAGCTTTACGATCGCGGGGGAAAACGGCTTGATTATGTAATCCGCCGCGCCGAGCGCCAGTCCTTTTTCTTCATTTTCGTCGCCATACAACGCTGTGATGAATATGACGGGGATATCCTTCGTCGCGGTGTTTTTTTTCAATTGGGTGATTACGGCATAGCCGTCCATATCGATCATCATGATATCCAAAAGGATCACGTCCGGTTGGAAGGCTTCTGCCATCCCTATGCCGTCAATGCCGTTGTTTGCCTTTCGGATGGTGTATTGCGTTTCAAGTATCCGCGATAGGGCCGTAATGCTCGTCTCCTGGTCGTCGATGATCAGGACGGTGTATTCCTTATGATCCATTGTCGTCCCCCAACATAAGATTATAATCCGCGCAGCCGCCGTTTGATTTCGAATCCATCCAAATGCGCCATGACCTTATTATAAAGGATTTCGTCGTCGATCGGTTTAACGATAAAATCACACGCACCCAAACTGCGCGCCACGGCTATCGTATCGAAGTTTGCCTCGGAAGTAAGGAAAATGATCGGCGTTTCTTTATGGTCCTTATGGTCGCGTATAGTGGGTATTAATTCGAAGCCGCTCATGACGGGCATCTTGCAATCCAGCAAGAACAAGTCGGGCGAAGCGATCTTTAATACGGATTTGATCTTATCCGGTTCATTAAGCGTATAAATGACACAGTCCTTGTTTAAAAGGAAATTAATGGCTTTTAATATACTCGGGCTGTCATCCACCGCAAGCACGATGGGTTTGCTTTCGGGGCGGGTTTCGGGGTACAAATAGTAAGTGATCCGTTCAATCAACGCATTGTCCTCGTACGGTTTTATCACGAAATCCACCGCGCCGAGTTCCAAACCCTTTAGGATCGCCTTCCTTTCGGCTTTGGCCGTAAGGAAGATGACCGGGATTTTCGCGTATCGTTCGTTTTCCATCATGCGTTTGATCGTTTCGTACCCATCCACTTCGGGCATGTTGATGTCCAGCAAAATCAAGTCCGGCGTCATGGTCTCCAGCTTTTCGAAAAGCTCGTCCGCGGATTGCGCGGGGATGATGTCGAAATAATTTTTCAAACGTTCCTTCGTCGTTTTAAGGTGATAAACTACGTCGTCCACATAGATTATCTTCATGATTCACCTCCCAATCGTTTTACGATGCTGTTGTAGTCCATTATATCGTACCTGTCTGTCAGCCATAACGCGAGCCCGCCGTCATCGTCGTACCGGTATCGGTCAATTTCCGCCATAGCCGCGTCAGCGTCGTCCATGTTGTAGGATTGGCAGGCGGCCAGTAGCTTTTTAAGCGCGGCTTCGTCCGGTTTGGCTTTCAACGTTTTGGGATTTTCTTCATCCAAAACGCGGAGCAAATTTTCCAGTTCCGTTATGAGTTTTTTGACGGATTCCAAAAAAGCCGCGTTATGCTTATCGATAAAGCCTAAGTTTTTATCCTTCGCCGCGTTTTCCAAGTCGGCTGCCGCGTAACCTATATGATTCGCGTAAATGTCCAAGCTCATCCCTTTTATAGCGTGGACCTTGATTTCATAATCCGTGAGGGTTTTTTGGTTCACGTTTTCAACCGTACCAAGCATGGAGCGCACACCCGCCGCGTACGAGCGCAGGATGAGGATGTAGGTTTCCTCATTGCCGCCGTAACGCGCCAATCCCTTGGCGATATCGATACCCTCCGCGTGCTTGCCATGAAGGCGCGTCTTTATCGCAGTCATATCATTGGTAACCGATACGGCTTCATCTTCTTGTGCCCGATGTTCCGCGAGCTTTTTATTCAACTTTTCCATAAGTGTCAGCATGTTGTCATAAAACGGCGGCATCATGCATGAAATCAAATCCGTACTGCCTTGGCGCCCGGCTTTTTCCATTTCGTACGCAACATTCGACAAATCGTTTTCGCCAATGATGGCCAATGAACTTTTCATCCCATGTATGGAAACGAGGAAACGTTCGGCGTTTCCTTCATCGCCGTTGTAGATTTCCTCGAATAGGGGCATCGCTTTGCCCGCGTCGCGCAGAAATGATTCGATCAGCATCATTTCCCCGTTTGCGTCCCCGTTTGATGGGGGCTGATTGTCGCGGATCAACAAAACATCGCCGTCCGGCATAGGTTCGTAAGGTTTGACCATATATTCAACCCCTTTAAGGATTATTAACCGTTTTCCTTTGTCTGACGTAAATAAAGGGCGATTTTATCCCGCAGAAAATCCTCGTTGATGGGTTTGATAATATAATCGCAAACCCCCATGCTGAACGCGGCGGTGATGGAATCCTCCGCGTCCTTCGTAGTGAGGAAGATTATCGGGGTTTTCTCGTGGTCGGGATGTTCCCGTATGATATTAACCAAGTCCAATCCGGTCAGTCCGTGCATTATGCAATCCAGCAAAAAAAGGTCGGGGGTCGTTTCCTTTAGGAATCCCTTGACCTTCCCCGGTTCGCTGATGGCGTATACTTCGTATAGTTCCTTCAACGCGAAATGGACGGCTTTTAGGATGCTCGGGTTGTCGTCAACGGCGAGTATCTTCTTTTTGACAGTATCCATATATGTCTCCTTATCGATAAGGTTCATTATATATTTTACGATTCTTCGAGTATGTAAAGAAATCAAGCGTTGTTTTCACAAGGCTTCCGATTATAAATAACCTATTGGACAAATATACCATTGTTTAAAAGATGATTCAAGTTTTCGGGTACGGGGTCACGTAAAGGCGGCCATGGATTAGCCAATGTTATCCACACCATAAAAATAACGATGAATAGTATCCAACACAGCAATCTGATCAATCGTTTCTTTTTCATAAAAAACGGGGCTGTCTTGCTAAGGAAGAAGCAAGGCAGCTCCATTTTTGATGGGAACGTGTGGAAGAAGTGGAAAAGAAGCGGGATTTTTATATTTTATAGTAAAGATAATGGACGACAAGAACGCCTC
>WQZS01000023.1 GCA_009780585.1 Defluviitaleaceae bacterium
GTGCTTCCTGTACTGTGTGACCTTTGTCGATGTATTTCAACACACGACCCCGAAATTTCGCGTCATATGCCATGCTTTTATTTTATCACTTTTGTCGACCGTTGTCGATTTATGTTATTATATATTTAACAGTACACGTAAACCTTGAACTGACCCACGGAATTAGAACAGGTAAGACAGCCCCCCTGTTGCGTTTTTATCGATTCTCTATAAAAAGAACCGACCCTCACGAGCCGGTTCCCTTTACGTTTCTATTAATCATTTACAATTCATTACTTGGTATC
The DNA here is from genome assembly GCA_009780585.1 of Defluviitaleaceae bacterium. Classification (GTDB taxonomy): domain Bacteria; phylum Bacillota; class Clostridia; order Lachnospirales; family WQUN01; genus WQRX01. Next base: position 285 of record WQZS01000023.1, read on the forward strand.
ACGTACAGCCTACCTGATACCCATAACCCTTGCCGCGTTATCCAATGTTTCTTGGCTTTCACCGCGCAGGTATTCGGCTGCTTCCGCCGCGGTACGTACGCCCTGGAATACCCAGTCGGCTACGTTACCCGGTATGTCGCCGATACCGGCTGCGCTGCCTGCGTCGAAGCGTGTGTTACGGGCAACGAGGTTGTTGATTTCAACGCATTTTTCTGTCCAAACCATTTGACGGGTGTCGGAGTCGTCGGCGTCGGTCAGTATCCACAGATCATCGCCGGGCCATTCGTTCAATGCCTCAAATACGCGGAAGACCAATTCGGGATCCTGTACACCGGTGGGGATAGCCCATCCGCCTTGGAAGCCGCGAAGGCCGTGGTATCTGCCGCTGCCTTGCGGTCCGCGCGGGAAGGGTACAACGCGGAATTCGTACGGGGGATCGGACCAGTCATAACCTACCATGCCCGCGTGCCAGAATTCTGCGGCCCAGAATAATACATCGTTGCCGTGGAAGGCCGTTGACAGACCCCACCAGTCCCAAATGGAATCGACGTTGCCGGGCTCATGCCAGTACAGCTCTTCGTTCCACAAGGTTTCCAGCAGTTCGATGGCTGCCAATGTATTGGGGGAGTCCAGCGCGTACATAAAGTTGTCGGTTGCGATTTGCCCGTCGTTCATGGCGATGATGCCTTGGGCAAAGTCACGTACCCATCCGGCTACGCCCCAATATCCCGCGGCACCGGCGGCGCGTGTCATGCTGAGGAACGCATCCCACGTCCAGTTGCCTGCGTCAAACAACGCTACGGGGTCTTGCAAGCCAAGGCGCTGCACCATGTCCCAGTTGACGCCCAACCAGAAGTGCTGCCTTGAGGGTGCGCCCGTGTCAAGTGAATAGATCGAGCCGCCCATTTGGAGACCGGGCCTTACGACCGTTTGCGATCCGAACAGGTTGCTGCCCGGGTATTGGAGCGTGGCGATGTCTATGATGTGGTTACCCGCCAAAGCGGCTTGCATGTACGAGCCGGAAATTACGATGAGTTCGCCGATGGGGTCGTTGGCCAATTGGTGCGCCAGGAACGCTTCATGGAACTCATGGTATTCGCCTACGGTGAAGGATTCGAACCTAACGTTAAAACGTTCCGCTACGGCGTTGGCGTTGTTCCATTGCATCATCGCAACTTCGTAGTCGTCTTCTTCGTTCGGATCGGGTCTTTCGGCTCTGATACCAAGCCCCGGGCCGTAATCGTGCCAGGAAGCGAGGCGGATAAGGCGCGGGGGTTGAGAGTGGTCAACGCCCGGAATGGTTTCGCCGGAGTCGCCCCCACCCCTGTTACAGGCTGCAACCGCGAAAAGTACCGCGGCGGCGGCCAGTAACAAAATAATCATTTTACCTGTCTTGCGTGTAAATGCATGCATTTACATTTCCTCCTTTTTTTATGTTGTTTTTTTATACAATCAACCTACGATCCCGCTCCGCTCCAATCCTTCTACAAAGAAGCGTTGCAAGAATAGGTAGAGAGTCAATATGGGCGCGATAGCCAGCGACACGGCTGCGAACACAACCAACTGGATAAAGATGGGGTTGCGCGTATCTTGGTCCTCGGAATACGTCCACCCTACCGAACCCAATTGCGCGGCCATCAAGCTGTTACCCGTCATCAACAAGCCTCCGTAATACGTGTCGTTGTAATGCCATACAAACGCGAACAGGAATACCGTGGTGACCGCGGGTATGGCGTTGGGTAACATAATCTTCATGTACGTGCCGAACGTTCCGGCTCCGTCAATGAAAGCGGCTTCCTCAATATCTTTGGGGATACCGCGGAAGAATTGACGGAAAATGAATATATACAGCCCCGAACGTATCCCCACCCCCGTCAGCGTCAATAACAGCAGCGGTATCGGGTAGTTCGGATTAATCAAGTTCCAGTCTGACTGTCCCAAAAAGAAGCGGAAGTTCAGGAACATGGGTATCATATACGATTGCACCGGTACTACAATGGAAAGTATGACCAATCCGAACAATATACCTACCCCGGGGAACTTGAACCTTGCGAACCCGTAACCGACGAAGGATGCCACCACCACCGACAACACCGCAAACGCGCCCGCGTGGATAAACGTACGCGTCAACGTGCTTACGTAATCCATATAACGTACCGCCATTTGCAGGTTGTACATCGTAGGCTCCTGCGGGAACAGGAACACCAGCGGGTTGCCGATATCCTGCGGCGACATAAACGTGCGCGAAATAATCGCTATTACGGGAGCCAGTATAGTATAGCATACGCCAACGATAATAATAGCCATGACAATATTAAAAATAAAGTTTTTTGTCCGGCCCCCCCATTTTTGCACGTTGTTTTTCGCCATGGGGGAATTCGCCCATTCGTTAAAGCGCGATTTGATGTTCATTGACCCGCCCCCCTAATCATAATAGAACACGCGCCTGGATATGAGCCAGCAAATCGCAAACAACACCAGGCAAACCAACAACGCCGTAGATAACGACATAGCCGACGAAGCGCCGAAGTTATTTTCCATGACGTACATGTCGCGGGCGGTTTCCACCACTTCGGAGTTGGCGTAGGTATCCACCACGGTATACACAACGTTTGTGATAATCAGCGGCGACACCATGGGGATCGTTATCTTCCAAAAGGTTTCGTAGCTTGTGGCCCCTTCGATTTGCGCTACTTCGTACATGGAAGGGGGTATGGATTGTAGCGCCGCCAAGAATATAAGTATCTGCACACCCGCCGAGCGGATGATTTCGTGCAGGTTTGCTATGGCCTCGACGATGAATTCCACCACTTGCGGGGGTACTTGGAAGTTGGCCAGCAGCATAATAATGGAACCCACGTTAAAGCCCGTTTGCTCCCGCATGACTTCGGGCGGTATATACTCCACCCCGCCGAATAACATGCCGTAACTCATTTCTATGGTGTCGGCGATGGCTGCGGACGCCATGATGACCGGCAGGAAAAAAATCGCCCGCACCATCCCGCGCCCCATAAACTGCCTGTTAAGCAGTATCGCCATAAACAGCGCGAAGAAGATAATCAGCGGCACGTTTACGATCATTTGGAATATGGATTCAAACATTTCCACAAAGAAGGTCGTATGCTCACGGAATATGAAATAGTAATTATCCAACCCGACCCAAGTGAAAATTCTCTTTCCGTCTTCCATGACCAAAACATTAAAGCTGTACCGCCACGCCTCAATTATATTATACAGGAAGAAAACCGTAATCCCTACCAGCCAGGGGGCGATAAACAAATACCCCGAAACCGTTTGCCTGCCCCGCAGACTCAAGCCCTTGCGCTTGGGTTTTTTTTCATTTTCCATTATCGCGCACCCCCTGTTACGGTAAACCAACGGGGCGGAATGGTTACGCCGCCGTATTCGAACGTATCGTTTGTGTTATTTACATAGATCCGCGTACCGTTGGAAAATACCGTCACCGTCACTTGCCGCGAGGTCATGATATCCGATCCCCTGTTGGCCAGCACTATAAAGTCCACGATACGTTCGCCGCGCAAGTGGCGGTATACGTCGTTAAACATACGGTAATGGTCTACGGCCTGTTCCATCCAATTGACATAATGGGTGGAATAAAAGCGTTCGTGTGGGGAAAATACCGCGGCCCGTGTGGGCTGTCCGGTAAACATGTACCGCGGGCTTGCGCCCGTAGCCATGCTGTTGAGCAATACGCTTGTGGGGTGGAAGTCCTCCCGTATGTTGGCGGGGCGCCCGGCGAACTCGATAAACCCGTGCACCACCATGGGGAAGAAGGGGACTTCGTAATCGATAATGAAGAATACATCCGATTCAACCGGAGCGTCCACGATATGGGACGCAAAGGCCAAGGAATAATCGTTCCCGCCGAACACCACCAAGTTTGAGAAGCTATCCGTCAGCCGTTCGAGCTGTGATTCGGCAATCAAGCGTGAATGTTCCCTGTCTACTTGGTTCCTTCTGTGGATGCTTTCGGTTATAAAATCACCCATATCAGCCAAGGCCAGCCCGTCAAGCCCCATACGCCGTTCAAAAGCGGGTATAAAGCTGTCCAGGTGTTGCGGCACCACGCCGGGGTGCACCAATAAAAACCAGTCGTTGCGGTGATGCGTGCCCCGCGTAAACATCATATCCCTTGCTATCCGCGTCATAAACCCGACATAACCCGAAGGGTCACGCGCCGCTTCCAATTGCGTCCTAAAATTGCGCGAATACCAATTGGTCAAGTGGAAGTTAACCACGGGGTTTAATCCGCCGCCATCGGCTTGCAGCCGGGCTTCCATGTTTTGCATATCCCGCTGGTTGCCTACGGCGTTGATGGTCCGTACGCGCTTGGCTATGTCATGATTAATGCCGCGGTTAAACCACCCGTGCAGTTGCATTTGTATGTTATTGACCCCGCCCGTGTTTAATAAATCCACGAATCGGTCGGCGTCGTCCATGGTTGTCATAATTTCGAGTGAATCGTATTGTACGCCCAAAAAGTGCCTTCTTATATCAACGGCCCCCAGCACGTCCAAGTAGAACGTACGGTCACCGGGGCCGTCAAGCTGCGTTAAAATGCCTTCTTCCACCAAAAATTGCTGATAGGTTTGCGCCATCATACCCACGCCGGGGTCTTCTTCGGCTATGAATTGATAAACGACCGTAATGTCGCCGTCATACATATTTTCCTGTATTACACGCAGGTCACCGCCCGCGCCGGGTATCCCGCCCATACCCAGCGGCATGGAGCTGCGCATATGGAAATTAAACCACGCGTTATTTTGCGCGTTGGGTATACCCATACCCGGGGTTTCCGCGGCCACTTCGGCATTGATAAAGGTAAGCCCTTGGCCGCTTTGTACATGCGTAACAAAACCGAAGCCGTTGTTTTGTATCCCGATTACGGGCAAACGCGCGGCCTGCTCCATTTGCGGGAAGAATACGGTCAGTATCGTGTCCACGCCGTACATGGGCATGGCGAAGGGTACCTCGCGGTACTTACCGTTGTTAAAATTAATGACCCCGCCCGCGCCGCTTGGCACCAGCATGAAGCCTTCCGAATCCTCACAGCCCGCACCGAAGAAGCGCAGTATGTCGATATTATAAATCATCAAGTTGTTTGCGCTTGTGGTGGTCAGTTTATCCAGCGGGACGTTTACATACATGCGGTCCCTCTCTATTAATATTTCAAACGTTACCTTCCAAAAATCAAAACTTATATCCGGTTCATAACCCGCCATGGTGTTATGTTCCACCGTCAAATTCAAGTCCCAATCCAAATAATTCTCGAAAATGGATATCATGCGGTTGGTATTGCCGATGCTTTCGAAAATGGTTGCGCTCAAACGCCTAAACCCTATGCGCTCTTCCGATTCATGCCATTGCCCGCGGAAAAAACGCGCAAGCGATTGGTCACCGGCAGCCAAAATCATTTCATTCACTTCATTGTAGAATTCCTCGCTGAGATACCTCGGGAGCCAATGCGCACCCAAATCCAAATTACCCACTTCGTAATTTATGCGTATACCTTGCTTGCTGCCGTGGGAAATAGCGTATATTTCAAATTGCTCGGAGCCGTACGCGACCGAATCGTTATACGTCCAATGGTGGCGGCGGCGGCGGTTTGCGTCGTAAAAGCTGAAGCCCATGTTGGACCGCATTACCTCACGGTTAAATTCGTTGGCGATCCGATCCTCCCCTTGGGGGCTGGAATGCCACACGTTGTCGTTCCTTTTGTCGTGGATGGCGAAGGTCGTATCATCCATATTGACGTACAAGGCGATATACGGGGTTTCGGCGGCCCGCACCATGTCGGGTACACGCCCCTGCCCCACCCCTGTCAAGGGGACAAACGGGCGTCCCTCCCCTACCTCCATACGCTGCGTAAGGCGGGTAAAGTCATATATCGTGGCGCTGTTGATATATAAAACGTAGAGGAATATACCCGCAGCCACCACCGCCACGAAGATTATGCGGTTGAGCCATAAACGTTTTGTTTTGCGGCTTATCTTCATTGTCTTTCCCCCCTCATCGGAACGTTATTTCAAGGTAAACGCTGTATATGAAACCATATAACTGTTGCCAAAGGGTAAGCAGCAAGGTAAGCAGAAACACGATAATCAAGATTGCCACGAAGGTGAGCAGCACCGTCAACAGGGCCTTGACCGCGCCGTAGTTATGGACCGTTATCAACCCCACGAAAACGAGCAGGATAAAATAGAACATCCCCACGCCCATCAGCAGGAAGTAAAAACCCGTTTCGTCCGACGAAAGGAAAGTGGAGATTATCGTCGCGGGTATCATCGTTAGGATTAGAGGCGTCATGGCGTAGCATATCGCCATGACGATATCCTTAAACCGCCCTTCACCGTCGGTCAGCGAGGTCACCGACCAGTTGGCCACGCTGAACAACAGCACCATCGCGGTCAAAACCACTACGTCCACCACGCTGTTGCGCATTAAGGGATGGCTGTCATCGACCAAAATGGACGCGTATTGGTTATTATACATAAAGGACAGGCAAAGCAACGCGAAGTTAAAGAACGCCAACTTCATCGTCCCTTGCCCTTCGAACTTCATGGCGTAAAATCCGGCGAACGGCTGCACCATTATACGCATGGGCAAGGCGTATAAACCGAAAAACCTTTTTACCGCGCTCATGCCTCCGCCACCCTCCTCTTGACTACCCTAAATATCTTGTATGCGATTAACAGCCCCACAAGACCCGTACCGACGGTAAAAACGGTAGGTAACACGCCTTGCAAAACTTCCAGCCTGTGCCGTCTGAATGCGATGGAATAATGAACCATGTCCATGCCGCGGTGCAGGTAGTACATGGCCGCTTGGTTGTCACCCTCCGCCAGCAGACTGCGGCCGATACCCGCCCACGCGAGTTGGAAGTTTTCATCCAAAGCCGTAAGCCTGCGCCACGCATCCACGGCGGCTGCTTCGTCACCCCTGTACCTCATGGCAATGGCTTCGTTGATCAACGCACCGTACTCCGTTGGGGTAAATTGCAATATCCTGCCAAAATGCGCGTCCAACACGATAATGTCGTCGCCCAGCATTTCCACGGCCACGGGGCGGCGGGTCATACCCTCCAGCGACCCCCAACCGCTGAACACGTACAGGAGGTTGCCTTCCGAATCATAGGTATATAAACGCCCGCGCACCCTGTCCAGCGCGGTAAACATCCCGTACGGGCGCGCGATTATATCAATCAATTGGGACGGCCCCGACAATTGGCCGAAGCCCACGACCCTAAAGCGTTGGTCGCCGCTTATCGATACCGTGTCGTTTAGGTTGAGCAGTACGTCCTGCCCGCGGGGGTTAAGGCGCATGACTTGGTTGTTGTTACCCCAAGGCTCTATGTTGGTGGTAAATACGAAGTTGTATTGGTCCAGGGCCATGCCTTGGAATTCGGTGGGGATAAAACGGTTTTGCCCTTGCAATTGCCTATCCGTCATAAACAACCGCCAAAAGATTTCCAACCATTGGCGGCCCGTTTCGATGGTGCCGAAGTAACCCACGAATTCACCCTCGACATTAAAGTTCATGATCCCTTCGAAAACGTGCTGTACGATTACGTATACGCGTCCGCCCCTGTCCACAAGGATGGATAACGGCCTAAAGGCAAAACCGTCTTCCAAACCCTCCACTTGGGGTTCCCTTATCATGCGGATAAAATTGCCGTCCCAGTCCAGTATCGGTATGCGTTCGTTGAGTGTGTCCGCTATATATATGTCGCCGTCCCATGTGACGAATATCCCGTTGGGGCGGTCAAATTCCTGCCATACGCCGTCCATGTAAAAACCCGATATCACGCGTTGCAAGTTTAATTCTTCGTCGGCGACCACGATACGGTTGTTGCCTGTGTCCACGATGTAGATATAACCGAACGGACACACATGCAAATCCGACGGGTTGTTGAACCCCCCCAGCTCCGGGTCGATTTCCGCCGCGTTAAAGGACCGTAATGGCACGTAAGCCGCCGGCGCGGGCACAAGCGTCCCCCAAAAATTGTACGAATACCCCTGGAAAGGCGTGCTTTCGGCCAATACGGGTATCACCCAGCCCGCAGCAAGCACGATGGCTAAGACGATCGCCGCAAATTTTTTCGTGATTTTATAGTATCTACCTTGCATATTTCATGCCCCCCTTTTTACTCCTTCATACCCGAAGTCGCCATCGTTTCCACGATGCGGCTCTGGGATATGACGAAGAACGTTACCGGCACGATCATGGTGATGAACATAACCGCCGCACCCGTACCCGCGCGGGCAATACCGCCGCCCGCTAACATATTCATGGCGAAGGTCAGCGGCCTAAGCTCCTCGCTGTGTATCACCACGCCGCCCGTGTTGGCCCACAATGCCTGGAACATAAGGATTACGAGTGTCAGCCAAGCTGGCTTTACATTGGGCATAACGATCCGCCACCATATCCCGATTTCCCTGCAGCCGTCCATCCTTGCCGATTCTACCAGCGAATCGGGGACTTGCTCCATGAATTGCTTCATCAAGTAAAGACCCAAGGAAGCGGCGAAAGCGGGAACGATCAAGGCCCATTGGGTATTGATCATGTTAAGTTGTGACAGGATCAAGAAATTGGGTATCCCCGTAACGACCGGCGAAAACATTAGCGACAGGATAACCATGGACATCAAGAATTGACTGCCCGGAAACCTGTTTTTGGCCAAGGGATACGCTGCCGCCGAAGCGATGAGCAAATGCCCCAACGTACCGAAACCCGTAATAATCAATGAATTGAGGAAATACCGCGAAAAGGGCACCCACGACTGTTGAAGCAATATAAACAAGTCGGAAAAGTTGGACAGCGTCGGGTTACGCACCATAAAACGCGGCGGGAAATAGAACAGTTCGTCCAAGGGTTTAAAAGCGTTGGATATGGTTAATACCATGGGCAAAGCCATAAACACCGCAAACAACCCGATGAAGATGAACAGCGCAATCGTGCCGCCGGTGGAGCGGCTTAATTTTTTACCGCGTTTTGCCAGCTTTATCTTCCTGCCCCGTTCGTCGTATACGGCGAATTGGGACTTGTGTATCCGTTTGGATATAACCGGCGCAGCCATTATGACCCCACCTTTCTTAACAGGCGCTGGACGGCCTTATTCGAGCCTACCATCATCAGGAACAAGATAACCGCGATGGCCGACGCGAAGCCCATTTCGAATCGTATCCACCCGAAGTCCATCATGTGGGTTACGATGGTTTCGCCCGCGTAGTTGACGCTGGGGAAACCCGCCAACTGTATTGAGATATCACCCACCGAGAAGGCTGCCGTGATTGACATAACCGCGCCGAACATCAATTGCGGGCGCATGGCGGGCAATGTGATGTACCAAAGCTCCTGCCAGCGGTTTTTGATCCCGTCTATGGCACCGGCCTCGTACATCGCCTTATCTACGGTTTGCAAACCCGCGATAAAGGCCAGGAACGCTACACCCAAACTCAGCCACACCTGCACGACCAACAAAAGCGGCAGGATAAAACGCGTGTCACGGAAGAAGTTGATAGGCCCGTCAATCAGCCCGAAGTTTAACAGCCAGCCGTTGACCAAGCCGTAGCGGTCACCCGAAAAGAAGAACTGCCATATGAAAAATACGTTACCCGATATACTCGGCGCGTAAAAGATTACCGTCATAATCGCGCGCACCTTGGGCGGCAGTTCGTTTATGATCCACGCGAAGGTGAAGCACAGCACGTAGCTGACGGGGCCCGCAATCACCGCGATAATCAAGGTATTTTGCAACGCGACCATAAACACTTCGTTTTCCAAAAAGAGGCGGATGTAGTTGGTCCAACCTACGAACTGGGGTGTTTGCAAAATATTAAAGGTCGTAAAGCTCAGCGCGATCGCAATGATAACCGGCAGCACCGTAAACGTGAAGAACAGGATAAAATACGGCGCAAGCAACATATAACTTTGCTTATTTTGCTTCACCAACGCCCATGTCGTGTTCCTTTGGTGGTTGGCGGGCTTGGGAAAAAATATTCTCTTAAGCAAACTGCGTTTCTTCATATCCGCGCCCCCCTAATATTCCAACCCGAACTCCCTGCGCTTTGCGCGCAGTTCGTCGTTAATAAGCCTTACGGAATCCACCAGGGCCTCACGGGGGCCAATGTCCTCCGCTTCTACCGACATATAGAAAGCGTTACGTACCTGGCGCGGGGTAAAGTACCCGCCCGGCACCTCGGGGATGCCTCGGATATTGTCAAATTGCACGCGCAACATACGGTAGTCCTGTACGGGCCACGGCATCATGCCGAACGCTTCCAGGTTAGCGGTAGGATGGCGTGCGGCGGCACCCATCAAGGATTCCATTTCACGCCCAAATTGGGTTTGTATCTCCGCCGAGGTCCACCACTTCATGAATTCCCACGCGGCGTCGGGGTCGTTGGCTTGCTCCATCATGACTACGGCTAAGCCGCCCGTGGGTACGGTACGGTCGTGCGTACCGTCGAGCCGTATCGTGGCCGGTACGGGTTTAAAGCCCCACAAGCCCCTGATTTCGGGCGCGAAGACTTGGAGTGCGTTGTACATCGTATAATCCGCGATGGCCAGGGGCATGTCGCCGAAGCGGAAACGGTTGAGGAAGTCGTACACGCGCGGCAAGCGGTAATCCGTAAAGAATCGGGTGAAGTCCCTAAACGCGGCGAGGGATACGTCCGAATCCAGCGCCGAACGCGAACCGTCTTCGTTATAAAAGTTGCCGCCCTGCTGGTACAGGAAAATCCCGAAGGTTTGGTGGGGAAAGTCGGTCGGTGCCGTGGCGCTGCCGCCCAAGGGTATGCCGAACTCCATATGGTGCATGGACAGCGTTGCGATGGCACTCCGCACTTCATTCCACGTATCGGGGGGTTCGATGCCGATTTCGCTTAATATATCGCGTCTGTAGAAAAGCATGGGGAAGGTTAACGTTTCGGGCAAGGCGAATACCCTGCCGCCAAAGGTATACGGCACCATCGCCGCCTCGGGGAAACGCGCCGCCACTTGAGGGAAGTCGGGGAAGCCCGATATATCACGTACCGCGCCGCGCATCCCGTAGTCCATGGGCAGCGAGTTGAATATCGAAAGCGTAACGTCCGGCCCCCGCCCCGCTACGGTGGCGGGCAATATGGTGTTGACGTCCACCAAGCGCAACGTGACGCCAATGTCCGTCTGCGGGGTAAACCGCTGGTCTATCATGGATTTTATGACGTTAGCCTGGTCGCGGCCCGTGGCGATCCATACCTCCACATGGCGCATATCCGCGGTATCGATCAAGTTCCCGATCGCGTTGTAATCTATAATGAAGGAGAAGATAAGCGTAAGGATTTCGTGCCAAAGCTGACGCCACCAGCGGCGTCCGTTGTCGGGTGTGGGCGCGTCGTGGGGTAGGATATGGATCGATTCGACCCCCAACTCCTGCGCGCGTACCAGCATGAGCCACGTACCCAAGGCACCCGTATTTTCTCTAAACTCGCGCAGGCGGCGGGGGATGTTTTCGATATCGGCGGCGATGCGGTCCAACAGGCGCGCGAGCGTACGGATAACGGCGTCGCGTTCACCGCGTCCCGCGGTCATGATCTCCAACTCGCCGAAGATACGTTCCAGCCTTTGCTGCTCGTATTGCAACGCGCCGCGCAAATGCGGCAAGCGGCGGTTTATTTCATAATCGCGGAAGATGTCGGGATCTACGCCCGTGATCATAACAATTTGGCGGTACAGGTTATTTAGGTTGTGGATAATGTCCTCGATTTCACGTACGTGGGAAGCGTATCCGCCCAGCACGGCCTCCATGCGGATGGTATGCGTACCCGCCGGCAGCCAAAACAGGTAGGGATCATCCGTCCCGCCCAACCGTTCCATCCGCCAGCCCGTTCGGAAGCCAAAGGGTACGGCGTTCATTTCCTGGAAAGGCACTTCCCCGTTGATGGAGATACGGCGGAAAGACAACGCGCCCCTGTTGAAGTTTTGCAACGCGTTTATGGCGATCGAATACAAGCCATCGGCAGGGACGGTAAATTCCCATTCGATCCATGAGCCCGGTTCGCTCCATGTATCGCCGCCGATCGAATTGAGCCTAATGTAACGCGCGCTGTAGGGTTGTACGCCCGGTCCGCTCATGTCCGCCCGCGGGGCAAGCATGGGGGAGGATTTGCGAACGGCGTCCTGCCCTTCGACGCGGATCGGCGCTACCTGCGCGGCGGATGGGGCGGGGCGCCCCGCGTGACCCCGGCTGACAACCGAATAAGGAAGCACTTCCGGCGCTTGGTGTAAGCGGATTTGGCGTATCATCATGGGTTCGCGCTGGCTTACGAAGCCGATGGTGTTCCATCCGGTTTGCAAATAAAAGGACAAGGGCTCGTTATACGTCCCCATGTTGTCGTGTACGATGGATTCGATCCACGCGGGCCGTTCGATTTGGGTGGGGCGCAGGTCGTTGCCTTGGTTGTCGCGCAGGACATAATCGCGCGCGTTTACCCATATACGTCTGAACTCCACCGGATTGGCTTCAAAAAAGGGCTTCTCACCGTTGATCATGATAGCCCTTTGGATATCCGAGTTGCGCCCCTGTACGGGGAAATAGGTTACGGACATATTATAAAGGCCCCCCTGCGCGGCATATACCTGCCACTCTATGAGGCCCTCTTCGTCGGTCCAAACGGATGTACCGGACATTCCTTCAAAATTTTCGTAATAACGTACTTCCATGCCGCCGACGGTTGCGTAATCGGCCGCTTCAATTATATATTCCACATTGGGGCGCGGGGCGTGGGCATGGTCGCGCATAAATTGCGAAAAATGGTAACGCGACCCAAATGCCGCCAGCGTATTGCTGTATTCCTCCCACAAAGCCGTACCGTCATCGGCGTTAACCGTAACGGGCCTTGCCGGTATGCTCGCGGCGGCAAGCATAATCACAGCCAACAAATACGCAACCAACCTCTTTGCCGTACTGCCTTGTATGATTCTCACGATTTACAAGCCCCCCAACAGCCTATACTTATATGATGTTCCAAAAGTACGTGCGGATGTTTAAACGGGATTGTATCATGTGACAGGGGGGGGAGTCAATACCTACAAAAACGATTTAGAAATATCCTATCATTACCAGCATAATTGCCAAAAATATTCCTATGGAAGCGCAAATTTGTTTAAAACTAAAATTTATCTTTTCTATCCGGTTCAATATCGCCCTCCCGCTAATAAGGTATTTATATATAAAATATCCACCCGCCATACTCGCGATGACGATACCCGCATCCTGTACATAAGCCCAAAAATCAACAGCCGCGGGGAACCTAAAAAGGAAATAAATAAACCGCGTGCCGAACACGCCGCCCGCGAAGCATAACGCTCCCATTAAAACAACGGGGATCATCTTGCATTTATCCGCTTTAAACGCGTCGCCGGCCAAATCGGAGCGGCCGAAGAAAACAGACGAAAACTTCACGAACGATATGATCGTACCCAAACCCAACAGGATGACGATCACCTTCGTAAACGAGTCCACGTAATAGAAAATAAAATACTTGGATACGCTGCCGATGAATAACGGCGCGCCCGTAATCCCAAGCACCGCCGCTAAGGCCGCGATACCCACGGCGGGCATACGCTTCATAACGCCGCGTATCGCGTGTACATCCGCGGTGCCGTACGAATGGCTGATGATACCCGCGCACAAAAAAAGCGCCGTCTTAAACACCGCGTGGCCGACGGCATGGTACAACCCGCCGATGTACGCGTGTTCGCCGCCGTGGCTGATACCGACGGTGATCAAACCGATTTGCGAAATCGTATGGTACGCCAAAATCATTTTTATATTGGTTTGGCAAATGGCCATCACCGCCCCGAACAAGCCTGCGATGATCCCTATAATAAGGAAGAACTGCTGCGCCGCGACGGGGGCGAACATTTCCTGGAAGCGCATGAACAAATAAAGCGCGGCCTTCGCCTGCAAGCCCGACATGACCGCCGCCACGACTGTGGGGGCATTTTCGTACAAGCGGACCTTGGGCGTCCAACTGAGGAACGGGATAAGCGTACTTTTAAAAGCGATGCCCGTCATGATCAGCGCATACGGTAAAATAAGGTTTTGCCCGTCCATCGCGCCGAGCGACTCCCCTACCCGCTCCATATCGAGCGCGCCTGTGATCCTGTACAGGTACCCTAAGCCCAGCAAATAAAATTGGATGGCGACGACGTTGGCCAGCAAATAGACCTTGCCGTGGAAGATGCTGCGGTTCTTCCTGTCGTACATAGCCAATATAACGAGGACAAGCGTGCTGACCTCAAGCAGGACGAAGACGTTGAACAGATCGCCCGAAAGGAACAATCCGATGAAGGAGGCTTCCAATAAAAACATCAAAAACCAAAACGTACGCGCGTCCTTACGCTCCCGATATGTAAACGAATAGACCGAAACCGCCAGGAAGATGAACGCTGTAATCAATACAAAGACCGCCGAAAGGGAATTTGCGCGCAGAATGATACCCAGTATACCGTCGTAGCTGCCGACGACGGTCGTGACCTCCGCGCCGCGGGTGATTAAAACCAAATATACGGAAACAACGAACAGCGCAGCCTGGATGAAAACAGCGGCGGCTTTCGCGATCCTGTTCGATGAAAACGCGAACAATAATACCGCCAGCAATACGGGGATGATCACCATAAACGTCAGCATGATTTTTTATTTTCCATTTCCTCTATTTCCTGCCATTCGGTTGTGCCGTATTGGCGGAACAAATGATTGAGCATGATGACGATGATCGCCGTGACGGAAAACCCGATAATGATCGCCGTCAGCGTCAACGCTTGCGGCAGGGGGTCGGCGATATCGGCGATATCCTTCAGCATATTCGGGTCACTTATAATGGGTGGAGCGGGCGCGGCGGTGCTTTCGATACCCATCTTAAGCCAAAACATGATCACCGATGTTTGCATGAACATAAGGAAGATGACGGTCTTGACCATATTTTTGCTTGTGATCAAACCGAAAAGGGAAATGAAGAACAACGCGAGCGAAAACAATTCCATACGCACCCCCTAGCGGCGTTCGACCGATACAAAGCGGTAAAAGAGCGCGAAAAATCCGCCGGCAACCTTTAAACCGATCAGTATGTTCATCGAAATCAAATACGCGTTCTGATAAAAAAGTACAAGCGCCGCGGGTACGTACGCCGCGACACCCAGGAATACGACGATGATCGTGATTACGGTGATACCGATATAAAAGTATTCCTCCATGCGGATGACGCTGCCGATCGGGATATCGTCGATCCTGTACACCATATAACGGCAAATGAAAAACGCCGCCAATACCAAGCCGCCTTGGAATCCGCCGCCCGCTGTGATGTGCCCGTTTAATATCAGATACACGCCGAACGCCAGGAGGATCGGGCTTATAATACGCACCGAAAGGACGGCTATCTTCGATGTCGTCATTTCGTTGGGGCTTGTGCCGCTTGCTTGATTTTGTTCGAAATAGGAAAGATGGGTGACCGCCACGACGGCGATGACCAGGATCAGCGCCTCAAAGAGCGTGTCGTACACCCTGTAGCCCAAATAAATGGCGGTTACGGCATTTTCGCCGCCGACGTCCGTCATGAAGCGGGTCAAATACTCACGCTTCAAATAATCGTCCATCCCCGCTTGGGGTATAAAATTAACCGCCAGCGCAAACGCTCCGGCACATAAAAGCAACGCCATAAAGGGTTTAATTAAACCCTTCGCCGAAAACCGCTTCCTTACGCGGTCCCGCTCTATGTTTTCCCTAAGGCCGTAATATTTTTCGGCGTAGATGATAAAGAATATCGTGGAGAACACGCCGATGGCCGCTTCCGCCATGGCAACGTCGGGCGAACCCAAAAGGAAGTACGCGGCGGATGTGATGAGCGAAAAGATGCAAAAATAAATAATTAAGCGGTATGTCCTTCTCTCCGGGACGATCACCAAGGCGCTGATGATCCATAATACCAATACGCCCCATGTCATTGTTCGTTACCGCCCGTTTCTTCCTCCAGCCGGGTATCCTGTGTACCTTCGGCCTTATAGCCGCTTTTATGCGCGTAGCTCGCCAAAACGTGCGCCACAAAAGGGTTAAGCACCAGCATAATGACCAAAATAATGAAGAGCTTGCCCGTAAAGAAGCTGATGCCGTGACGGAAAGCGAAGCCGATGATGAAGGAAAACAACCCGATGGTGTCGATCTTGGAAGCCACCAGGATACGGAAATAAAAGTCCCTTTGGATAAACAGCAAAACAACGCCGAACAGCATAAAAGCCAAACCCAAGCCGATGATGATATTACCGATAAGCTGCCATATATTTTCCGCGCCCATCATTGTTTACCGCTCCGCCTTTTACCCAATTTGCTCCTTGATATGAATTGCGCTAAAAAGATAATGCCGATAAAACCCGTCAAGGCATAGATGATGGCGAAGTCCAGCAGGTAGGGTATCTCGTAAACGGACGCCACGACGATGATCAATATAACCACCTTCGTTGCGATCAAATTCAAATCAAGCAGCCTATCCCATATCGTGGGGCCCATGATCGCGCGCAATATATACAACGCAAGCATGATCAATACTACCCAAAATACGATCATCCCCTTCCCTCCTTCCTTTCCGCTTTAAGCAGACGCCGCTCCAGCTTTTCCTTCAATTGCTTATCGGCTGCTTCGGGGTCGGGCGGTGTGTCCCTTTCGCGTATCCATAAAAGGTTAACGCTGTCATTTTCAAGGTCAATCAAAACGGACCCCGGCGTTAGGGTGATGGAATCCGCCAAAATGACTTGCAATACTTCGGATTTGATAGACGTCTTGAGGGTAACGATGTCCACGATGGGACGGCGTTTTAATATGATTTTGATGACTTGGAAGCCGGATATGTAAACAAGCCCGATGAGGTAAATCGGGAAGGTGATGAGCTTGAGGTAACTTATGTTCGTATTTTGCCTAAGCGGCAGGAACCTTGCCGTAAAGATAACGACGGCCAAACCGATTATAAGCGCGGTACAAATGCTTCTGACGGAAATTTCCTCCATGAATATGACCAAAATAAAAGCCAATGGGGGAACGGTTAAAACAATCCGCTTGCCCAATGACGCACCCCCTTTATCCATGTTATTCCATTATAATGCATTTGACTCTTTGGCGCATCATCTATATCATTGGATATCGGGGGTATGTATAATGGCGCGTACACAAACATGGTTACAAAAACATTTTACCGGCAATCCCTACAAGGTATGGGGCTTGCTGTTTTTTATTTTTATCATCCAAGGTTTTATTTACGCTACCCCGAGGGAAATCGCGTACGGGCTGGTTGAGATCGTATGGTCGCCGGACGTATTGGTGTCAGATTACATAGCCATCGGGGGGTTGGGGGCGGCTTTCGTCAACGCGGGACTGACAGGTTTGGTTGTGATCGGTATATTAATAGCGGTCAAGCATGAACCGTACGGCTTGACGCTTGCCGTCATGGGCTTGATCGCCGGGTTCTCCTTCTTCGGTAAAAATCCCCTAAACATCCTCCCGATCATCTTCGGTGGTTATATTTACAGCCGCTTCGCCCGCACCGAGTTTAAGACTTGCATATTACCCGCGGTGTGCGCCACTTGTTTGGCACCCGCCGTCACCAAGTTGGCCCATATCGAGTTGATCGCCACATGGCAGGGTTTAATTATCGGCATCGTTATCGGAATATTTATCGGGTTTATCATCACGCCCCTATCCGCCGCGGTTTTTAATATCCACAAAGGCAGTAACCTATATAATGTAGGCTTTGCGGCGGGGTTTATCGGTATCGCTTTGTTCGCTTTTATGCAGCATTTGGGTGTGGAATACAGCGGGATATATAACAGGAGCAGCGGGTATGATTTGCCGCTGGCTACTTTCCTGGCGGTCGCGTCGGGTTATTTCGTTATTTGCGGCTTGATCGGCGGGAGCGAACGGGTGACTTTAAAAACCTTCATTACATTTAACCCTGACGATAACGAATTTTACAAGTTGTTCGGCGATAAGGTTTATATCGCCATGGGGATATTGGGATTCGCTTGTTTGGCGCTGATCGTCGGCATCAACGGCTCGTTTTCGGGGACGGTTATCGGCGGGGCGATGTCCGTCGTGGGGTTCGGGGCATTCGGCAAGTCGCTCCGCAGGGTGGCACCCGTGGTCGCGGGTACGCTGGCAGCCGCGCTCATACATATGCTCTTTACGGAGACGGCCTTTAACAGCCCGGGATTGATTACGGTAATCCTGTTCTCCACATGCCTTTCGCCCACGACCAAGCGCTTTGGCTGGAAGTGGGCCTTCGTCGTCGGCTTTGTGCATTTGGTGCTGGCAACGAACGTCGGTGAATTCCACGGGGGGTTAAACCTGTACAACAACGGCTTTGCGGCGGGGTTGTCGTCGATGGTTTTGCTGCCGGTGATGGAGTTCTTTAAGATGAGGAATGAAAACAAAACGGAGTATTCGTGATCGAACATTATTTTAAAGTTTTAACCGTTAACACGAACACCGTTTAACCATTAATAACAGCTTAACCCCAACAGCCGACTCGTACGGGAGCGGCTTGTTGGGGTTTATTTATTTAAGTATTTCTTCAGCGTTTCCATTACCTTTGTAAGGTTATACGGCTTGCTTAGGTGGCCGTTCATGCCCGCTTCCAGGCACATTTCTATGTCATCCATAAATACGTTTGCCGTAATGGCTATGATGGGGAGTTTATTTACCCGTTCATTCATTGCGGAGCGGATTTTATTTGTTGCCTCGATGCCGTCCATTTGCGGCATTTGCAAGTCCATGAAGACGATATCGTATTTGCCGGGGTCAGCCATAACCATGTTCAGCGCTTCCAGGCCGTTTTCCGCGCAATCGATGCGCAGCCCCGTTTCCGTAAGCAGCGCGATGAGTATTTCGCGGTTTATTTCCACGTCCTCGGCCAGCAGCATGGTTTTACCTTCGAATATACCGGGTTCGATATCATCGGCTGTACCTTCGTCCGCATCCGATTCCGTACTGCGGTCAACCCATACGGTGATGGTAAAGGTCGCGCCTTTGTTGATTTCCGACTTCACTTCAATTTCGCCGCCCATCTTTTCGATGATGCGCTTGGTTATCGCCAGCCCCAGGCCCGTACCGCCGAATTCCCGCGAGGTACTGCTTTGCAATTGCTCGAAGGTGGTGAACAGCTTGTCTTGCTGCTCGGGGGGTATGCCGATCCCGTCATCGGATACGGATATACGCAATTCGCAGGCATGAGCCGTTTCCCGCACCAATGATATATCCAGGCGTATTTCGCCGTTTTCGTGGGAGAATTTTACGGCGTTTGAAAGCAGGTTGGTAACCACTTGTATAAAACGCTGTTCGTCCCCGACAAACCGAACGGGAATCCGTTCGTCTATGTGTATACTCAAACGCTGCTTCCGTTCCTCCGCGCGGAATTGGATAAAGGCCACCGCTCTTTTAACCATCCGCTCGAAATTGAAGGCTTCCCTCATCAAGTCCAGCTTATCCGCTTCGATTTTCGCCATGTCGAGGATGTCGTTGATCAGTCCCAGCAAGTGGGAAGAAGCGTCGTCGATTTTATCGAACGCGGCGTTCTTGTCGTCGGGTTTGTTGGCTTTTTTACCTATGGAGGCCATGCCGATGATGGCGTTCATGGGGGTACGCATTTCGTGGCTCATGTTGGAAAGGAAGTCGCCCTTCGCTTTGCTTGCGGCGGTTGACTGGACGAGGGCTTCCGTTAACAGGACGGATTGTTCCGTTATCGTCCTCCGCTTCTTCGCGTTGACGAAATACGCGACCGCGATACATAAGACGACGATGAAAAGCATAACCGCCGTACCGATGACCCACGGCATTTGCCTTTGCAACAGCATAATGCGGTAGTCATACGTACGGCGCATCCATTGCTCGGTGATGACGGGCATGTCGATCATACGCATGGCCTTGCTGATGATCGAATGTAGGATAACCTCGTCCCGATTGATACCGAAGGTAGATTCGAAGATGTGGTGGAACAGGTAATTTATCTTATAGCCCGGGCGTTCGAGGTAATGGGTGAGGATCAACAGGTCATGGTCGCTTGCCATCACCATATCCAATTCGCCGCGGTCCAGCGCGTCAAAGGCTTCAAGGTTGCTTTCGAAGAAGCTCAAATAATAATGGTTGGGGAACCATTGCATGAAAAGCGCGGAATGGGCGTAATCCCTTATCAAACCGATGCGCATGTACAATATCTCGTTTAAGGTGATATTGCGATGCGACGTGTGAGATATAAGCGCGGGGTTGACGGTCATAAACGAATTTTCGGGGAAAAGGAACATCCTTTCACGCTCGGGCGTGCGGAATACTTCGGTAATGATGGCGGCTTCACCGCTTTCCACTATGCGCAACAAATCGGCGAAGGAAGCGTCCGTATCGTTAGCGCTTTCGAACCGTAGCCCCGTGTACCGTTCGATTTCCCCCAATACGTCGATGGCGATGCCTTGCCATGTACCCAACCGATCGTCGAAAAACGAAACAGGGTAGTTGCTGTTCTCCATCCCGACCTTGATTACGGGGTTATCGTTGATAAAACGTATTTCCTCGTCGGTAAGCTGGGCCAATAACTTATAGAATAAATAATCTTGATACCCTTGGCTGTACAAACCGACCAAATACCTGACGGCTCCCGCTTGCAGGGCTTTTTGCACTACGTTGATAACGGGCGCGAGGCTGGGGTTTTGCGTCGCCAGGGAAACGGGGACGTACAGCAACGGATCAAAATGATGGCTGTTAACGGTTGATAAAAACCCGAAGGAACCTTCCGCCGTGTCCTTGTCAAAGAAGGCGTTGATTTGCCCGTTTTGCAACATGGCATACACGGTGTGGTAATCGTTGAAGAAAACCGCTTCAAAGGAATAAGGGATATGTTCGGCTACGGTTTCATAAACAACCGTACCTTCGAGGAAAGCGTAACGCGGCAAACAATCTGCCGATACCCCATACAGCGGGTTGACCTCCGGTATCGTAAAATACCTGATCGTGTGCCAAATCACCGCGTCCGTCATTATATAGGTTTGCATACGTTCGTTTGTGGGGGACAACGTAGCGGTAAAATCAATGGCGTGGGATTCGAGCCCCGCAAGCAAATCGCCCCAATCGATAATTTGGGGCGTAAAGGGGATACCAAGCAATTCGGTCAGCCAATCGCACAGCAGCGCGGCGAAGCCTTTAATCTCATTGTTAGCCAAAAAAATTTCCGTAGTCGGGTGCATCCCCAGTACAAAGGATTGGCCCTGTGCTTGGAACCCCTCAATAGCCCGAATGTCGGCGTCATTGATACCCGGTATTTCGCGGAAGCAGGTAAACTCGGCGGATTCGTCCGGTTCGCTTCCACGGTTGCCGCAACCATATAAAAACCCCGCCACAAAAAACGCGACGCACAGACCGATGAAACAATATGAATATTTATGTACGGCATTTTTCACAAAACCACACCCAGTTTTGAATACGTACAAAAAATATAACAAACTTATCCGCACGGGTCAATGTTTATGATTTCCTTTTGTGTTTATCATTTCCTTTTTAAAATTCTTCGATTATCCTTAACTCATTTATGTTTAAGGATTCGTAGCCGTCCGATTGGCGGTATTTCTTCGGTGAAAGGCCGTTTTTGGCGCTAAACTGCCTCGTAAAGTAGGATTCGTATTTAAAGCCCGTTGTTTCGGCGATTTCCTTCACGCTTAGTTTTGAATGGGTTAAGAGCTTGCAAGCGACGTTTAAACGGTGGTGCAGTAAATAATCGATGGGCGTACGGCGGGTGGTTGCGCGGAATTTACGCGTCAGCGTTGTGCGGTTTGAGCATACCAATTTACATAACGAATCGAGGGTTATCTCGGAGGAAAAGTTCGCGTGGATATGCTCCAACACGGCATTGACGACCGCTTCGTCGGACAACGCGTTATAATCGATTTTGACGGAGCGGGCTTCCTCCAGCGTCAAGAGGATTTGCATGATATAACGGCGGGCGCGGAATAACCCTTCCCCGCAAGCCAAGTCGAACCAATCGGATATACGTAAAAATATTTGGGAAGAAGGGTTTATTATACCGTTATGGGATTTATCCCTCGCCAAGAAAGGGGCTAACAGCATACAGTCATGTTCGTCGGCTATCAAAGGAGCTAATAACATATGGTCATGTTCGTCGGTTATTAAAGGAGCCAATAATATATGGTCATGCTTGTCGGCTATCAAAGGAGCTAATAATATATGGTCATGCTCGTCTGTTGTGCCTTTATAACAGGCGTTTTTTATCACTTCCAAATTCAAACTTTTATTTATAAACGATGGGTGGAAGCAAAGCGACTTCGCGTTGAAGCGGTTCTTTTTTGATAGCGATACCCTGTCGTACCGTGACGTTAACAGGATACACGGCGATGTAAGCGCGGTTGTTTTGCCGTTGATTTCGGCCATACAGTTGCCGTCCGTTATTATTGTTAATTTTAATAAGTCAGTATCGTACGGGGTATCAAATCTCTCCCGTATATTAAAATCAATTATCATCACTTTTTCCCCGATTGCGGATAGTATAATTTTTATTGCATTTACTTCATTGTATTACCCATGCGGTAAAAATACAATCGAAGGGTAATCAAAATAACCTTTGGAGGGATATACATGGTAATTAAAGCGGCGATCAACGGGTTCGGGCGGATCGGGCGGTTAACGTTAAGGCAAATGATCGGTTCGCCGGATTTTGAAGTAGCGGCGATCAATGACTTGACCGACCCCAAAATGCTTGCGCACCTGTTTAAGTATGACACCGCGCAGGGCAGGTTTAAGGGTGAGGTAACCCATACGGAAAACGCGGTCATAATCGATGGGGCGGTAATCCCCGTTTACGCAGAAAAAGACCCCAAGGGATTGCCGTGGGGCAAATTGGGTGTGGATGTGGTTTTGGAATGCACGGGCTTCTTTACTTCCAAAAGAGCGTCGATGGCGCACATCGAAGCGGGGGCGAAGCGGGTCGTCATTTCCGGCCCCGCGGGGGATGACCTGCCGACTGTCGTGTTCGGCGTTAACGAAAAAAGTGTAACGGCGTCCGACGCCATCTTGTCGGCGGCGACGTGTACCACCAATTGCCTTGCCCCGATGGCGTACGTCTTAAACGAACTGGCACCCATCCGCAAGGGGTTTATGACGACAATACACGCCTACACCAACGACCAAAATACGCTGGACAGCCCGCATCCGAAGGGTGACCTTAGGCGCGCGCGCGCTTCCGCTTGCAACATCATTCCGCAGCCGACCGGGGCGGCCAAGGCGGTTGGGTTGGTTATCCCCTCGCTTGCGGGCAAGCTCGACGGTTCGGCGCAGCGGGTACCCGTGCTGACGGGCTCGATTACCGAATTGGTTGCGGTTGTCGAAGGCACGGTAACGGCAGACCAAATTAATACGGCGATGAAAGCCGCTTCCACGGAATCCTTCGGGTATACGGACGAGGAAATCGTATCCTCCGATATCATCGGTATAACGTACGGCTCGCTGTTTGACGCGACGCAGACGAAGGTGACGGACTTGGGCGGCGACACGCTCGTAAAGATCGCCGCGTGGTACGACAATGAGAATTCGTATGTAAGCCAAATGGTGCGGTTGGTGAAATATATAAACGGTTGACACCGTTAAATAAAAAAACGGGTTGCCTGTTTAAAATGGAGGCAACCCGTTTCTGAATACTGCCTTGTCAATTACACTTCGGTGTTTTACCCCGTGCGGCGAATTCGTTGATTAATTCGATGGACTCGCTGTCGGCTTTTACGGCCCTTATTTTTTGCACGGTATTGTCCACGGCCATATCGAAGATTTTTTTACCCAGCTCGGGTGTGGCGAGGGAATGGTCGCCCGCGTAGTGGTTGGGGAAGGAAGCGTACCAATTAAAGCCCGTGAAGAGTCCTTCCTC
The DNA here is from genome assembly GCA_009780585.1 of Defluviitaleaceae bacterium. GTDB lineage: Bacteria > Bacillota > Clostridia > Lachnospirales > WQUN01 > WQRX01. Next base: position 24,245 of record WQZS01000023.1, read on the forward strand.
TTTTACATTCGCCAAACGCCCGAGGTCCCTGCCCTCCGCGGGGTCTTGGATTTCCGAATGGATGAGCTCGGGTTGGAGGTGCATCATGAGGGACGTTTCCGCAAGCCCCGCGTGTTGGCCGAGGTCATCGCAGCCGGCGATTCCCTGTATTTCCTTACGCTGCGCTTCGGTTAGTCCCACGGCGAAGCCCGTGTAGACTTGATAATCGCGGTTAAGGCGCGGCATTTCCTGCGCGAAGAACGGCAGGAAGTGGTTATTGCCCCCGTGACCGCTCATAACCATGATTTTCTTGATGCCGTTGCGGCCGATTTCGTCGCACGCGGCCAATATCGTGTCCATCATCATCTTGTGCGATACAGCCACCGTACCGGGATAATGTATGGCCTCCGCTATTTGCCCGAAGAAGTAATACGGGAAAACGATGGCAGGCTCGATTTCCGCCGCGGCTTTGCATATGGCCGTGGAGGTATACATGTCCGTACCCAGCGGTAGATGGTTGCCGTGTTTTTCAAGCACCCCGATGGGGATGACGCATACGCCGTGCTTTGCGGCGATTTCAAATTGCTGTGTGGTTAATTGCTCCCAAAGAATAAATAGCCCCCCTTATCCTTTTACAAACGCCTCCACGAGTTCCGGAAACGCCCATTCCATTTTCTTGCGGTCGAGCAGGCCGAATTTTTCCCAGCGGTCGGGGCCTTCGGTGCGGCCGTTGTCCCACCATACGCAGGGGATGCCGTATTTTTTGGCGACTTTCGTATAGTACTTCGCCCATGCCACGCGGTCGGCGATGTTTTCGCCGCGTTTGCGCGCGCCCATTTCGCCGATGATGACGGGGATACCTTTTGACAAGAGGCACCTGTCGATTTCGGAAAAGAGTTCGTCGATGTCACGCTCGAGCTCGGGCTTCCATTCGTGGTGGGTATAATCGTCGCCGAGTGCGAACAGGTACGGGGTATAGGCGTGTACGCTTGCGATGATGTTCGCGTCACCCGAGGGTATAAAACCTTCCATCGCACCCGTCGAACTGCTGGCCGCGTAAGTAGGTACCATCAGCATACGGGTCGTATTATTACCGCCCGTGGCGCGTACAGCATTGATGAAGTCGTGACCCAATTTTGCCACGACTTCGCGGCCTTCGGCGTCGCCTTCGTTCCATTCCACGTCGGTCTTTACCTTGCGCGGTTCGTTCATCGCTTCGAAGATGAGCTTATCGCAGCAGGGCTCGAAGTGATTGGCGATTTGCGTCCATACGGCTTGCAGCTTTTCGCTGGCGGCGGGGTATTTTTCCTCCGAGGGGAAGTGCCAATCCTCGTGGTGCAGATTCAGGATCACGGTCATATCGTTGTCGAAGCCGTAATCTACGATTTCCGACACGCGAGCCATGAAAGCGGGGTCGATCTTATATTCCGGCGCGGGGCCGATTAAATCGGCCCACGAAACCGGCAAGCGGAAGATATCGAAGCCCGCTTCGGCTACCATTTTAAGCATTTCGGGCGTGGTGACGGGGTTGTGCCAAGCGGTTTCCTGTTTTATGGGGTTGACGGTGCCGTCTTTTTCGCGTTCCGACTTATGCACGCGGGCGTCCATCGTGTCGCCCAGGTTCCAACCCACACGGAGCTTTTTTACGTATTCCATCGGGGTCATTGTAGGATCACCTCAATTTCGTTAATGTCCTTCATTTCCGCGGCGGGGATATAGTTGTCCGGTAATGCCGTTCCGTTTAACGTTACCCTCGGTATGCCGCCTTCCTTGCCGTCGGGGTTCTTTACGGTGATGTTGAGCTTCTTGCCTCGGAAGAGTTTGGTCATGGTAAATCCGTCCCATTCCTTGGGGATGGCGGGGGCAATGCGCAGGCCCTTGGGGTCGGGGCGCAGGCCGAGTATGCCCTCCACGCACGCGACCATAACGGTGCTGGCCGTACCCGTGAGCCAATGTACGTGGCTGCGGCCTTCGTAAGGGCTGTCCACGCTTTCGGTAAACTGGCCGTATACATAGGGCTCGAGCTTGCGGATATCCGCGATGTCGTTTTGCGCGGCGGGGCAAGTTTCGAGGTAATATTCGAACGCGCGGCTGCCGCGGCCCAGGAGCGCTTCGGCGAGGATGATCCACCCTTGCGTGTGTTGGAAGATGCCGCCGTTTTCCTTACAGGAAGGATTAAACAGAAGCGCAAGCGCCCCTTCGAAGGCGTGGTTAACGTAGGACGGGTCCATAATGCGCACGCCGTACGGGGTATTCAAACGGTCGTACACCGTGTTGAGAACGACTTTGCCGCGTTCCCTGTCGGCGAAGCCGGAAATGACCGCCCACGATTGCGGGTTAAGCCACATGTTGGCTTCGGGGTCGGTGGGAGCGCCGATGATGACGTCCGTTTCGGTAATGCCGCGCACGAAGCGGTCGCCCGCCCAGCATTTTTCCTCGATAATCGCGCCGTATTTCAATTTCGCGTCGTTAAACTCACCGGGACATTCGCCGCGATTTTCGGCCATACGCGCCATGAGTTCCAGCGCGTAATAGAATTGGAGCGCGACGAAAACGGAGATTCCTTGTGCGCCCATACGCAAACAGTCGTTCCAATCGGCGTGGAGCCCCGCGGGCAAGCCGTGGATGCCGAGGTGGTTTTCGGTAAACGCGATGGCCTTGCGCAGGTGGTTGTATACGGTGTCCTCGCCTTGGTCGGCGTAGGGTACGACGACGTCGAGGAATGCGAGGTCGCCTGTTTCGGAAATATATTTCCACACGGTAGGGAAGACCCACATCATGTCGTCGGCACGGTAAGAGGGATGGCCCGTGGAATTACGGTAGCTCGCGTCTTCGGGTTTGTCCTCCTTGCCGGGGGTGTGGGTATACTTGACGAGGGGAAGCCCCGCGCCGTGGTGTACCTGCGCGGAAAGCATGAAGATGATCTTCTCCCGTGCTTCGGCGGGGTCGAGGTGGATGATGCCTTGGATGTCCTGCACCGTGTCGCGGTAGCCGTAGCCGTTGCGCTGGCCGCAATACGCCAGCGACGCAGCGCGGGACCAATAGAACGTGATGAAGCAGTTGTAGGCGTTCCACATGTTGACCATGTTATTGAAGCGGTCGTCGGGCGTGTTTACCGAAAGGTTGGCGAACTTGCCGTGCCAGTAGGTGATGAGCGTGTTGATTTCCTTGGCGGGTGTGCTTTGGTCGGCGTAGCGCGCCATGAGATCGAGCCATTCTTTTTCCTGCTTTTCGCCCAGGATGAAGGTGAAGTCCTTTGTTTCGCCCGGTGCCAGCTCGAAGGCGGTGTGGAGCGCGCCGCAAGCGTTGCCGCAGAAGTTGAGGGCGTTGTTCAGCTTGCCCTCCGCTACGGGGCGGGGGTTGCCGTAGTCCGTATAATCGGCGAGGAAATGTTCGCGGTCGCCGCAATAGGTCTTTACGTCCGCGCCTGTCATGCCGAAATAACGGGTCTTGGGCCAATATTTATAAAAGGCTTGGAAATTTTCGTTGATGGATTGCTTGATGTAGTTATCCTTGTAGTACGTTTTGGTGGTGTATTGCGTGTATTGGAGGTTGACGGTGTCTTGTTCGTAGTGGGAGTCGTTGGTGAATTCGGCATAGCCGAAGGCGGAGATTTGACGGGATTTGTCGGATGCGTTGGTTACGGTAACGTGCCAGATTTCGTGGGATTCGCTGTGGGGTACATAGTAGTTTGCTGTTGATTTGATGCCTTTGTATTCCGCCGAAATGCGCGTGTAGCCCGTGCCGTGGCGACATTCGCTTTTATATACGTCGAGGGGTTTGCCTACGGGCTGCCACGAGGCTGACCAATAATCGCCGTCCGCGTCGTCGCGCAAATAAATATAGCGGCCCGGTTTGTCTTGCTCGTTAAACCGATACCGCAATATCCTTCCCGTCGCGCCGCTTTTTACGAAGCTGTAGCCGCCCGCGTTGTTGGTGATGATGGCGCCGTACTCCGGGGAGCCTAAGTAATTGGCCCACGGGGCGGGCGTGTTGGGTTTGGTGATTACATATTCCCGCGCGTGTGAGTCAAAATGTCCGTACTGCATAACATACCTCCGCTCGATAGTTTATTCCCTGCCAGTATAGCACAGCGTTTTACACAAGGAAATAGCACTTTGATGAAAATGCTTAAAATGTTTTATTGGTTTTTTGTTTTCTTGTACACAATTACCATGACGGCGAATAAAACAAGGAGACTTGCCGTGATAATGACCGTTAACGGACGGGAATTTGCGGGGTTGTCTTGAAGGGGCGGCGGGGAACCGGCGGGTGGGGGACTTTGCATGGGCTCGGCGGGGGTTTCTTCGGCGTGGGAAACGAACGCCGGACGCCACGGGCTGAACCTGACCATGTGGTGTATCATATCGCCGATGTGATATTCCAATGAATCAATCGATTCGCTGTTTGCGTCAACGACAATACGGCTACCGTCCGCGTTTGAAATTTCCGGCCTTCCGCAATCCAATATGCGAAGGCGCAGCGCCTGTTCTTCGATTCCGTACCAAGCGTTGTAATTTTCCTTACAGGGTAAATGCCAAGCGTGTGAATCGTCATAACCCGTCGGCCCTAAGGGGAATATCCCCATTGATACCGGAAGGGGGACGCCTTCGCCGTTTTCATCGCCGTAATAATAAACGCGGTCTATCCAATGTCCGTTTAGTTGTATCAGCAAGTTAATAAATTCCGGGGTGTGCAGCGGTAAATCAACGATTTTGCCGGGGTCGGTTTCGACGAATAAATCCGGCCAATTTTTTTGATGGCAGAAGGTAAAGCCCAACAATCCCTCCAAGGATTCCAACATGAAATAGATACCGTCAATATCCCCCACTACAAGCAGGGGGACGGTCGCGGCGGGTATTCCGTTTGCTTCGCCGATACCGATAACCGCCAACCTGTAGGGGTCTTCGTATATCCCTTCCCCGCTGACAAAGCCGTATGAGCCGAATAACGCCGAACGGAAGGGCATTTCCCGCAGCTCATCACCCGTCGGCGTATACGCTTCGCCGGGTACCAGCCAATAATCCCAGCGCTCGTCGGGCGTTTGGCGGATGTTAAATTGCACGGAGGTCCCGCTCAAAATATAGGCAATATCACGCGGGCGGAACGCGAATATCAAAACATCACCCGAATAGCCCCATATTTCGTATTCTTTTCCCTCCACGGTTATCACAAACGGTACGGGATATATGCCGTGGGTGGCGCGTACCGTCACGGGCAGCAATAGTAAAACAAGCAATATTATCGTTATTACACCAACAAAAAAACCCAAACCCGGTTCGTGTTCACCCCACCGATGTTTGGATTTTTTGCGGTTGTAAATTTTCGCGCTTTCGATCCTGGATGTTACGGGCTTTATTTGGCCCCAGTCCTTACGCTGCGCCGCGTGGACTTTCTTTTGTTTCCGCTTGGATAATTTTTCAAGCGGGATAAAACGTTGTTTCATGTGAAACACCTCCGCTTCGGTAACGGCAGTATATCACATTCTTTTATTTATGTTTATCCGTCATGACGGCCTCCACAGGCAACGCTTTAAATCGACGTTGCCGTTCGCTTTGAAGGTAACGCCCTCCGCTTCCAACAGCGTGCGCTGTTCGTCCCACCCGGGGGCGGTACGGCCGACGCTGTTGACCACGCGGTGGTTGTTGATTTTACCTTCGGATTGGCCCATGTAGCGTGCCGCCCAACGGGTGTTTTCGGGCTTACCGGCCAATGCGGCCAACAAGCCGTATGTAAGCACGTACCCCTTGGGGATGTCGTTGACGATTTCGTATACCTTTTCCCTGAATGGATTTGTTTTCATTTCCGATCCCTCGCAATCGTTAGGATTTTACCACAAAAGGCGAACTTTGTTACGATTTCGGTGAGTCTTGGATTTTTTACCATGGTATATCCCTCCGTAAATTTTTTCGCGCGCTTTTGCAACCGTCGTGTGGTTATAGTTAATATATGAAAATAATTATGACAACTGTGTGGCATAAAACATTTGTTTGAATAAATATTTTCGGCGCATTTCCGCCTATAATTCACTTTCTATATTGACAAAGAAAACGTTATGTAGCATAAATAGCGGATGTGCTATTCTTTCATCGGGGGACGTGTTATGAAAACCATTTTCGCGGTGGACGACAACAGGATCAACCTTCTTATCACGGAGGAGGTGCTGTCAAACCATTATGAAGTGATCACGATGATTTCGGCTTCCGTCATGTTTGAGTTGCTTGACGAGGTTATACCCGATTTGATTCTGCTGGACATTATGATGCCGGATATCGACGGCTTCGCCGCGTTAAAGCGGTTGAAGGGGGACAAGCGTTTCGCGCATATCCCGGTTATCTTTTTGACGGGTAAGAAGGACAACGACGCCGAGGTGCTGGCGTTTGAAATGGGTGTGACGGATTTTATGTCCAAGCCTTTTTCCGCCCCGATTCTGCTTAACCGTGTCAAAATGATCTTACATATAGAGGAAATTGTCAGCGAACGGTTGCAAAAGCTGCTCCAAGAACAAAATAACGGTGAAATGAGCGATTAAACGTGAAAACGAAGGGTAAGCATATTATTGCCTGCGCTTTATTTTTTTTACTGTTTATTTTTACGTCCGCGGGGTGTACGAACGGTGCCGCGGAGCAAAACGGATCGCGCGTAACGCAGTCCCCCTTTGCCACTTTCCGGGATATACCGGGCGTAACCGACGCGGAAATTAAAGCGATCGAGGCATTGACAAGGGACCGCGAATATTTCGTTTACGGGATGATCCTCTCCACGGAGGCGTTCGAACGGGAGGACGGGGAAATCGGCGGGTACGCCGCTTTGTTTTGCGAATGGCTGACGCAACTATTCGGCATACCGTTCGTACCGCGGCTCTTTACGAGCCAGGAATTGTTTGAAAGCATACTTTCCGGCGAAGCGGATTTTTCCGGCAACATGATGTACACCCCGCAGCGCGCGGAAATCTATAACATGACCGTCAACATAGCCGAACGGCAATTATTGACCATTAAAATGCCGGGGACGGACCTTTCGCAAATCAAGCGGGAGCGCCTGCCCCGGTACGCTTTTATTACGGGTACGCCCATGGAGGGGCTGGTAGCGGAAGCGATCGGCCGCGAAGCCTATGAAGCCGTGTGGGTGGAAAATTACCCCGCCGCTCACTTGGCCATACAAAACGGCGAAGCGGACGCGTTTATCGCGGCCAACATCGCCCACGCGTTCTTCGTCGGCTATGACGTGCTTATCGAGGATTTCTTCCCGCTTATCTTCAGTTCCGTCACCATGGCGGCGGCCAAAACGAACCCCGAGCTCGAACCCATCATATCGGTCGTAACCAAAGCGCAGATGAACGGTGGATTGCCGTTTATGACCTACCTGTACAACAAAGGGTACGAAGCGTTTAAGCGTAACGCGATCGCTTCTTTGTTAACGGAAAATGAACGCGCCTTTATCGCCGCTAACCCGGTGATACCCATCGCGGCGTTTAACACGAACTATCCCCTCAGCTTTTGGAACGCGCGTGAAGGGGCGTGGCAGGGGATATTGTTCGATGTGTTGGATTCGGTAGCCGCGCTTACGGGGCTTACCTTCAGGGTCGCCCACGGAGAAGACGCGGGTATGGCGGACATACAACGAACGTTCGAAAGCGGGGAAGCCCTTCTGATACCCAACCTTACGCGGCCGGACGATTATGGAAACGGTATCCTACTTTCGGAGCATATCCTGCTTAACGACAGCTTCGCTTTGATATCCAAATCGGATTTCCGCCCCGTCAACGTCAATGAAATCCTGCATGTACGGGTCGGCTTGGCACGGGACACGATTTATACCGACTTGTTTAAGCGGTGGTTCCCCAACCACAGGAACACCGTGGAGTTCGATTGCATAGAAGAAGCCCTGGAGGCGTTGAAGAACGATGAAGTGGAGATGCTCGTGGCCAGCCAATACCGCGTATTGCAACTCACCCACTTCCAGGAGCTGCCCCACTTCAAGGCCAATATCGTATTCGGCCACCCCTTGGCCAATCAAATCGCTTTTTTCGGCGGACAAACCGAGCTGCGCTCCATCGTGGACGGCGCGCTGCGCATGACCGACATTGACGGGATCGCTTTGCGGTGGACGCAAAAGACCTACGATTTCCGCGCGCGGGTGCTGGAAGCCCAGCTTCCGTGGTTGTTGGGCGCGATCTTTTCCGCCGCCGGATTGTTGGCGTTTTTGTTGTTCTTCCTTATCAGGAACAACATCGTGTCCGCCAAGATGAACAGGCAAAATAAGCAATTGGAGGCCGTAACGAGGGAAAATGAACTTCAGCTCGCGAAGATGAACATGATGGTGAAGGCCACAAAGATCGGTATTTGGGAAATGAAGGTCGTGCAGGGGGATCCCCTCAACCCGAAGAACACGGCCGTTTCGTCCAAGGAATTTAAGCATATGCTCGGTTTTGAGGATGAAAGCGACTTCCCCCATGAATTGGGCAGTTGGAGCGACCGTTTGCACCCCGAAGATGTGGAAAAGGCCATCGGCTCGTTCTACAGGCACCTTTCGGATAAATCGGGGAGCCTTTCCTTCGACATCGAACACAGGCTGATGAAGAAGGACGGCGAATACGCGCATTACCGCGGCACGGGCGAATCTATACGGGACAAGGACGGCAACCCCGTCCATGTAGCGGGCGCGCTGATAGACACGACCGAAACGAGGAATATGATCAGCAGCCTGGAAAACGCGGTAGCCGAAGCGCAGGAGGCGACCCGTGTCAGAAACAACACCGTAAGTACGCTGGAAAATATATTGAACAACATCGACGGGCAAATATACACCACCAACCCCAAAACCAACCGAATCCTTTTTATCAACGAAAAATTGAAGGACTTCTTCAGCATCGTGGGGGATGAAGCCCTCGGCCGCTATTGCTACGAGGTTTTCCGCGGGCGGGACAGCAAATGCGTGGCCTGCCCGTGTTATATCCTTGACAGGGAACCGGAACGAACGGTCGTATGGGAGGAATACATCCCCGAGCTTAACTGCCATATACGCCATTCCGACCGTTACATCGACTGGGTGGACGGGAGCCTGGTGCATTTACAATTGGCGGTGGACATCACGGAGCTGGTGAACGCGAAGGAACAAGAAGGGAACCTGCGCAAAGAAGCCGAAATCGCCAACAAAACGAAGAGCGAGTTCCTGTCCCATATCAGTCACGAAATACGCACGCCGATGAACGCCGTGTTGGGCACAGCGGAAATCCAATTGCAAAAGGAAACCCATCCGCCGGAATTGGAAGAGGCGTTTAACACCATATACGGGTCGGGCAACCTGCTGTTGAATATCATCAACGATATCCTTGACCTATCTAAAATCGAGGCCGGCAAGCTGGAAATCATCCCCGGGCAATACGACATACCCAGCTTGATATACGACACGATGCAGCTTAACCTACTGCGTTATGACTCCAAGCCCATCGACTTCGACCTTAGGATTGACGAGCGTACGCCGCTCGATATGTACGGCGACCAGCTCCGTATTAAGCAGATATTGAACAATATTATTTCTAACGCCTTCAAATATACCGACAGCGGCAGGATCGAGCTTTCCGTCTCCGCGGAAACCGAAGGCAACCCGAGCAACCAACCGTCCGAAGCGCACACCCCCTGCACCTTGATTTTACAGGTGAGCGACACGGGGCAAGGGATGACGGAATTGCAAATGGAAAAGCTGTTCGAGGAATACACGCGCTTTAACATGGACGCCAACCGTACGATCGTGGGTACGGGCTTGGGGATGCACATAACCAAACGCCTGGTGGACGAAATGAAGGGCGAAATCATCGTCAAGAGCGAATACGGTGTAGGCTCGATATTTATCGTACGCATCCCCCAAATGTCCATCGGCGCCGCCGTTTGCGGGCCGGATATGGCCGACCAATTGTGCGGCAGCCGTTTTAAGAGCACGTTTAAGCCGAGGCAGGCCCAAATCATATATGAGTACATGCCTTACGGCAGCGTTTTGATCGTTGACGACGTGGAGTCGAACCTGTACGTGGCGAAGGGCATGATGCTCCCCTACAGCCTTAAAATCGAAACCGCCATGAACGGCTTTGAAGCCATCGAAAAGGTGAAGGGCGGGAATACGTACGATGTCATCTTCATGGACCATATGATGCCGAGGATGAACGGCTTGGAAACGACGCAAAAGCTGCGCGGGATGGGTTATACCGCCCCGGTCGTCGCCTTGACGGCAAACGCGGTAATGGGGTCCTCGGAAATGTTTTTATCCGGCGGCTTCGACGGTTATATTTCGAAGCCTATCGACATACGTGAGCTTAACAACGCCTTAAACCGACTGATACGCGACAAGCAAACGCCCGAAACGCTGGAAGCCTTCCGGCGGGAAGCGGACCGCCGCAAAAATACCGCGAAGCCCGACCCCGGGCCCGCCCTCGGCGAAAGGATCATTTCGGCGACTTTACGCGATATCAATAATTCCGTTACCGTATTGCGGGATATTTTGCGCGCGGGCGCCGCTGAGGAAGCGGATATCGGGCTGTTTACGATCACCGTCCACGGCATGAAAAGCGCGCTGACGAACCTCGGCGAAGGGGAACTGGCTAAAACGGCCTTTGCCTTGGAACAAATCGGGCTTAACGCCGAAACGGACCGGATATTGCTTGAAACGCCGCCCTTCGTTGACGCGCTGGTGGCCCTGTCCCAAAGGTTAAAGCCCGCTGATGCCGCGCCGGGGGATGCTTCGGAAGAAGCGACCGGCGAAGATATGACGTTTTTGCGCGAAAAGCTGGCCGAAATAAAAACGGCGTGCGAAAAGATCAAAAAGAAAACGGCCAAAACGGCTTTGGATGATTTAATGGAAAAAGCATGGCCGACGGATGTTAAGGCTTTATTGGACGAAATTTCCGACAACCTGCTTTCCGGTGAATTTAAAAAGGCCGCTTTGGGCATTGATGCGTATAATCAACAAACGGACGGAAAATAATCGCAAGCGAGGGATGGCCATGGGAATGCGAAGGACGAAAGGGATTGCCTGTGCGTTGTTTTTATGCCTTTTTATCTTGGCGGCATTGGCGGCGTGTTCGGGTAACAACGGGGTACACTACGGGCCCAGGGCATCGGAGCCCCCGTTTGCCACCTTCCGCGATGTGCCCGGTATAACGCCCGCGGAAATCGCCGCGATAGAGGAATTGCAAAGGTCGCATGACTACTTCGAATACGGGATGATCCTTACCACGGAGGCTTTTATCGGGCTGGACGGCGAGGTCAGCGGTTATTCGGCGCTCTTGTGCGAATGGCTGACCGAATTCTTCGGGATACCCTTTGTACCGCGCGTTTTATCCCCGATTGAACTGTTCGCGCGGCTTAACAGCGGCGACCTTGATTTCTCGGGCAACTTGACGCCCACCCCGGAACGTATGCGCATGTACCACATGACCGACCCCATCGCCGAACGGCAGTACGTGACCGTGCGGGTGAAGGGCAGCCCCCCCTTCTCGGAAATTTTGCCGGAACGGCCCCTCAGATACATATTTATTGAAAACACCCCCATGATCGACTTTGTGTCGGCGGTGGCGGAACCGGGCTCCTTCGAGCCGATTTTCGCGTCCAATGACATGGAAGCGCGCCGTATGTTGCAACGCGGCGAAGCTGATGCCTATATCACGACCAGCGTGGCGGGTGTGTTTTTCGTCGAGTTTGAAGACATCGTGGTCGAGGACTTTTTCCCGCTGTTGTTTAACGCGGTTTCCATGGCGACGGCCAACCCCGCGCTTGAGCCCATCATTTCCGTCATGCGGAGGGCGCAGGATAACGGCGTAATGCCGTACCTTAATTACCTGTACCATCGGGGTAACGACAGCTTTAGGCGGCACGCGGTCAATTCGCTCCTTACCGACGAGGAGCGGTCATTTATATGGTACAACCCGAGCGTCCCCATCGCGGCTTTTAACGCGAGTTATCCCCTCAGCTTTTGGAACGCGCGCGAGGGGGAATGGCAGGGGATATTCTTCGACGTGATGGAGGAAGTAAGCGCGTTGACGGGGCTGCATTTCCGAATCGTTCACGACGAATACTTGGAAAGGTCCACCGCCAACCAAATGCTCGCGCGGGGGGAGGTACGCCTGATCCCCGGGGTCATATGGTCGAGGGAGCTGGATGACCGGTTCCTGTGGTCGGAGCATTTGCTTTTGGACGACCATTTCGCGCTTATTTCAAAGTCTTATTTCCCGCAGATTACCATAAACGAAATCATACATGTATCCGTGGGCGTCGCGCGTGATTCCCCGCACGCGCAGATGTTTAACCGCTGGTTCCCCAATCACAGGAACGTCGTGGCCTTTGACGGGATTAACGACGCCTTGGACGCGCTGACCCTCGGCCAAGTGGACGTGGTTATGTCGGAACAGCGCAGGGTATTGCAGCTTACGCATTTACAAGAACAGCCCGACTACAAGGTGAACATGGTGTTCAACGAACCCCTCGACATGCGCATCACCTTCGCCCATGACGCCGAAATGCTGCACGCCATCGTGGACAAAGCCCTGCGTATGGTTGATATTGAGGGGACCGTCCTTTCCTGGACGCAAAGGACTTACGACTTCCGCGCGCGGATGATGGAGGCGCGGCTCCCGTGGCTGATAGGGGCAATCGTATTGGCGATGCTCATTCTCGTCCTTTCGCTGGTGTTTATCGTAAGGAACCGCAACATGGCGCGCCGCATCAACCGCCAGAAGAAATCCATTGAGGACGCCTTGGTAAAGCTGCACTTGGCGATGCGGGCCGGAAAAATATATATGTGGGATATGGAAATCGACGCAAAAAATCCCCTGGACCCCGATAACCACGCGAACTGGGACGACATCCGCCCCCTTGTCGGTTATGACAACGAAGCGGAGTTCCCCAATAAGGTCGGCAGCCTTGTCACGGCGATGCACCCCGAGGATACGCAACGGGTTACCGGCGCTTTCATGAGCCATATCATGGATACAAGCGGCAATACGCCTTATAACATTGAGTACCGCGTAACCAAAAAGGACGGCGGGCAAATCACCGTCCACGCTACCTGCGAAACGGTGCGCGACGAACACGGCAATCCGCTGCGCGTGGCGGGTACGGTTATCGACATTTCGGATACAAAGGCTCTGATAAACGATTTGGAAGCCGCGAAGGCGCAATCCGAAATGGCCAACCGCGCGAAGTCGGAATTTTTGTCCCACATCAGCCACGAAATCCGCACGCCGATGAACGCCGTATTGGGTACGGCGGAAATCCAATTGCAAAAGGAAACGCACTCGCCCGAAACCGAGGAAGCCTTCGGCACCATATACGGTTCGGGCAATCTGCTGCTGAACATCATCAACGATATCCTCGACCTGTCCAAGATCGAAGCCGGAAAGCTGGAGATCATCCCCAGGCAATACGATATACCGAGCCTGATATACGACACGATGCAGCTTAACCTTTTACGCTATGACTCCAAGCCCATCAACTTCGATTTGACCATCAGCGAACGTACGCCGCTTGATTTCTTCGGCGATGAGCTGCGTATTAAACAGATATTGAATAATATCATTTCCAACGCTTTTAAATACACCGACGGCGGCAGGATCGAGCTTTCCGTCTCCGCGGAAATTGAGGGCAAATCGATGAACCGCCCGGCCGGGACCCGCACGCCCTGCACCTTGATCTTGCAAGTGAGCGACACGGGCCAGGGTATGACGGATGAACAAATTGAAAAGCTATTCGAGGAGTACACGCGCTTCAACTTGGACGCCAACCGCACGATCGTGGGTACGGGCTTGGGGATGCACATTACCAAGCGGCTCGTGGACGCGATGCACGGTGAAATCATCGTCAAGAGCGAATACGGCGTGGGCTCGGTATTTATCGTACGCATCCCGCAGATGTTCATCGGTACCGCCGTATGCGGGCCGGAAATGGCCGAACAGCTATGCGTCAGCCGCTTTAGGAGTACGTTTAAGCCGCGGCAGTCGCAGGTGATAACCGAATACATGCCTTATGGCAGCGTTTTGATCGTGGATGACGTGGAATCGAACCTGTACGTGGCGAAGGGTATGATGCTCCCCTACGGCTTAAAGATCGAAACCGCCGTCAGCGGCTTCGAAGCTATCGACAAGGTAAAGAAGGGCAGTACGTACGACATCATCTTTATGGACCACATGATGCCGAAGATGAACGGCCTGGAAGCGACGGAAAAGCTGCGCGAAATGGGTTATGACAAGCCGATCGTGGCTTTGACGGCCAACGCGGTTATGGGGTCTTCGGAAATGTTCTTGACCAACGGCTTCGACGGTTATATCTCGAAGCCCATCGACTTGCGCGAATTGAATAATTCGCTTAACCGCCTGATACGCGACAAACAGCCGCCCGAGGTTATCGAGGCGGTACGACAAGAAGCGGTGCAGCGCAAAAAGGCCGCCGAATCGCCAAACGCCCTGTTGAGCGATAAAATCGTGGCGGCCACCCTGCGGGATATCGAAAGCGCGGTCATCGTATTGAAGGATATCCTAACCGCGCTTAACGCGAACAACGGGGCGGACATCGAGTTGTACACCACCACCGTACACGGCATGAAGAGCGGGCTATTTAATATCGGGGAAAAGGAGCTGTCCGAAACCGCCTATAACCTGGAGCAACTCGGGAAGATGAACGAACCGGGCTTGATATTGACCGAAACGCCGTCCTTTATCGCCGCACTTACGGCCTTGGCGCGCAAGCTCAAACCCAACGAAGCCGCCGAAGAAGAAGATATTCCGGAGGATATATCTGACCATGATATGGCCTTCCTGCGGGACAAATTGGACGAAATCAAAACGGCGTGCGAACGGATCAGAAAAAAAGCCGCGATGGCGGCTTTGGATAAGTTGCGTATGAAGGCATGGCCGCGGGAGGTTAAGAATTTGCTGGACGACCTCTCCGACAATCTGCTGCTGGGTGAGTTTAAAAAAGCCGCGGCGAGTGCCGGAAATTATTTGACCCCCGGCGATTAATACCCGTACAAGCGGGCGATTTTCATGGGTTAGTGGTTCATACCGCACATTTCCGCGGCGAAGGCTGTGTACAGCGCCGTGCCGATGGGCAGCGCCTTTTCGTTGGCAACAAACTTCGGATGGTGGTTGACGAAGAATTCCCCCGAGTCGGGCATTACGCCCAGCCTGGCGAACAGCGTCGGCGCGATGGCTTGGTAGGCGGAAAAGTCTTCACCGCCCATCATCGCAACCATATCCCCAAGGACGATGCCGGGGACGGCTTTGGCGGCGATTTTACCGAAGGCTTCGTTTAGTCCTTCGTCGTTTTCGATGGCGGTATATCCGCGGGTGTATACCACTTCGCGGGTTGCCCCGTACGCGGCGCATATATGTTCGGATATTTCATTGATTTTGCGTTCGATCATGTCGCGCACGGCGGGTTTCATGGTGCGCACGGTGCCTTCGATTGACGCCGTGTCGGGGATGATGTTGGGCGCTGTACCGGCATGGAATTTACATACGGAAAGCACCGCGCGGTTTGAGGCGGCAACATTGCGCGACACGATGAAGTTCAATGCTTGCACGACCTCCGTCCCCACCAAGAGAGAATCGATACCCGCTTCGGGCTTCGCGCCGTGGGAGCCTTTGCCCTGGATATCGATACGGAAGATATCCGTGTTGGCCGACATGATGCCGGGGGCGCATTTGACCGTACCCACCGGGTCGTTGGGGAATACATGCATCGCGTAGAACGCGTCGATGCCCAAACCGTGCAGCACACCGTCGTCGATGATATCCTTCGCGCCCCCGGGCAGCAATTCCTCGGCGTGCTGGAAGATGAAGACGACCTTGCCGTTTAGTTTGCCTTCGTCGTTGATTTTGCAAAGCGCGTCAACCGCGCCCAGGAGTATCGCCGCGTGGAAGTCGTGCCCACAGGCGTGGAATACGCCGTCGTTTTGGGATTTACATTCGACGTCCGCTTCCTCTTGTATGGGGAGGGCGTCGAAGTCCGCCCGCAGCGCGACGGTTTTGCCGGGTTTGTTTGAATCCAGCACCGCTACGATGCCCGTTTTGATCCGGCCGATGATTTTGACGCCGGGGTATTCCGCAAGCTGTTCGGCGATGTAGCCGCTTGTTTTTTCCTCCCGGAAGGACAGCTCCGGATATCGGTGCATGTGCCTCCGCCATTCCAGTACCTTCGCTTCATTAATTAATTTCATGTAATCCATTTTTTGTTCCCCTTCCTATATATTTTCATATTTATTTTATACAACTTTATACACTTAACAAAGTTTTGCTTTGTTTATATATTTTTCCACATATTACCGTAATTGAAGGTAATCGGTTTGACCCCCGCCAAAAACCGCACGTAATACGTCCGCGCGTTGGTATCCAGCGATTCGATGACCCCTTCGCCGAATATTTTATGCTTCACTTCGGTACCGACGGGCAGGGGGTTATCCTTGTACGGGTTGCGGATGACCGTTTGCAAGCGGTGCTCCTCCATCAGGTGCTTGCCGATATTACCGATGCGCTTGATATGATCGTCGCCGATATCGAACAGGAAGCGCGACGGCGTTTTTACGGAGCCGCGTACGCCGACGCCTTCGCTTTCGGTCAGGTACAGGCGCTGCTTGGCGCGGGTCATGGCGACGTAGCACAGGCGGCGTTCTTCTTCGAGGGCCTTCATGCGGCGTTCCTCCAGCGCGCGGGCGGAGGGGAATACCTTTTCCGACAAGCCGACGACGAAGACCGTGTGGAACTCCAGCCCTTTTGCGATGTGGATGGTCATGATTTTGACGGAATCCTTTTCGTCGCTTGCGTCCGAATCCTTGTTTAATGAAATCTCCCGCAGGAACAGGGGCAGCGTTAGTGTTTCGCCGTATTCCGTTTCCAACGTGACGATGGAACGCATGAGTTCGCTTACGTTGTCGAGCCTTTCCATTTCGCCGCTTTCGCGGACGTATTTTTCGTAGCCCGTTTCAACCATAATCCCTTGAAGCAACTCCGACACCTGTTCGGTTTCGGCGCGTTCGCGCATTTTTTCAACGGTTTGTATGAACTTTGCCGCGCCCGTGCCTTTGAACACGGAGTCGCTGACGTATTTTACCAACGTATCGTACAGGCTCGCGCCTTCCGCTTCGGCGCGTTCCTGCAGGAAGGCGATTTTATTTTTGCCCATTTTACGGCGCGGGACGTTGATTATGCGCTTAAACGCCAAGTCGTCCCCGTTCGCCACCAGGCGCAGGTAGGAAAGCACATCCTTGATTTCCCGCCGTTCGTAAAAGCCCACGCCGCCGTATACGACATAGGGGATGTTGTGTTTGAGCAGGCATTGCTCCACAAAGCGCGACACGTACGCGGAACGGTACAGGACGGCGATATCGGCGTATTTGCCGCCGTTTGCGATATGTTCGTCGATTTTTGCGGCTATGTACGCGATTTCCTCCGCTTCCCGCTTGCCGTGGAAATGTTCGGCGGGCGCACCGCTTGGGTTATCGGTGGTTAGGCGTTTTTTTATCCGGTTTAAGTTCTTGTCGATGAGGGAGTTGGACGCGTCCAGGATTTCCGGCGTGGATCGGTAATTTTGATTAAGGAATATCGTCCGCAGCTCCGCTTTAAGCGGCGGGATGATATGGTCGGGCCAATACGTGGGCAGCGGGTCCGCCCCCGCGAAAAAACCGCGGATAAAATCGTCGAATTCCACCAGCAGCTCCACCTTGGACGCGCGCCATTCGTAGATATTTTGGTCGGGATCGCCCACCACGAACAGGTTTTGGTGGTAATCCGTCAGCACCCGTATCAAGCGGAATTCCTTGGTGTTCGTATCCTGGAATTCGTCCACCATAACGTAGTGCAGGCGATTCTGCCATTTATTCAAGATATCCTCGTGCTTCTTAAATAGGCACACCGTAAAATTGACGATATCGAAGAAGTCCAAGCCGAAATACTTCCGTTGTTTTTCCATGTACCTAACGATGACCTTCTTCTCCATATCCGTCGCGTCGAAATCACCCACCGCCAACCGCGGGTCCACCATGTAGTCGTCGTACAGGATTTTATTCTTAAACGTACGGATCATCGTGCCGATCATGAATTCGAAGGTGGCCGTGTCCATTTTGACACCGAGTTCCTCGTACACTTCCTCGAGGATGGCTTTTTGGTCGGCGGTGTCCAATATAATGAAGTTTTCGGGATAAAACAAACGCCCGATGTCCTCTTTGAGGACACGGACGCAGAAGGAATGGAGCGTGGAAACAAACGAGATATCGATGCCGTCGTCTAATATACGGCGCAAGCGGTTGCGCATTTCCCGCGCGGCTTTGTTTGTGAAAGTGATGCACAGAATATTATCGGGCGCAATGCCCAGCTCCTCCACGAGATAGGCGTACCGCGCCGTCAACGCCCGCGTTTTGCCGCTACCCGCCCCCGCGATGACGCGCACGTAGCCTTCGGTGGTGGTGACCGCTAAGCGTTGGTCGTCGTTAAGGTGTGAAAGGAGTTTTTCCGTTTCTATCATTTTTAGTTCCAATTTATTTCATCATGACCTACTGTTTCCCCGCGGCGAATTTCATCCCGACCTAAGCGTATAGCCTC
The DNA here is from genome assembly GCA_009780585.1 of Defluviitaleaceae bacterium. Taxonomy (GTDB): domain Bacteria; phylum Bacillota; class Clostridia; order Lachnospirales; family WQUN01; genus WQRX01. The sequence continues at coordinate 42,807 of WQZS01000023.1, forward strand.
TACCTCGTCCGGCGTGGGCATTGTTTCGGGAATAAATTTAATCAACACTTGGTACAAAACACCTAATTCGTTTGAATTTACAACATCTATAATGTCACGCAATTGTTGTCTGGTAGCGGTCATAATTAGACCCCTTTCAATTTTTATACGCGGCTCCCCTTGGGAGAACATCTGTAATTTCAATTTTTCCGTTCATATCAAAAAGTATGCGATAATCACCAATACGAAGCCTATAAGCGTTTTTATAACCTTGCAATTTTTTTATATCACCCGATGGTAAGTTTTCTATAGCTTCCTTAATATTTTGTTTAAATGGATTGTTAATCCTGTTTATGGCTTTTGCTGCCCGTTTGGAATATGTGGGCTTCATTTGTCACCGTCCTTTAACTATTGCAATTATATCATACCGATTCTATACGCGCTTTAATCCGCGTGCGATCGCTTTTTTAGCGTTGTCCCAATCATCGCCGTGGATGCGACAGGTTATATTTTCAATACCCGCAAGTAATTTTAATTCCAGCTTGAAACGGTGCCGAAAAAAATCCATACCGCCATGTTCCTTTAATAAACCGTCAACCCGATCGGACCAACCCGTACCTTTTACCTTCCGCGCAAACCCGATGGCTTGGTCCGCGTCGTCACGCCGCAAATAAACGCATATGGGGTTTAAGGGCCTTAACATGTTGGTGATTGTATTGATAAAATCCCGAATAACATCGTCCTTTGCGCTGCGGAACAATAATTCGTTAACGGGGTTTTGTAAATACCCGCTGTCGATGATTACGGTATCGGAGTTATTGAGATGTGCATTTACCCAATTACCGAGCCGTTCATATGCGATGGTTACAAAGTCCGTAATTGTTTTATATTGGTCATCCGGAATATTGTAAAAATCCAAGGGAATCCGCTCGTCCCCCTCATTTAACAGAAGCACTTCCTCGCCGGATGCACGCAGCATTTCCGCCAGCCATTTTGAAATAGTCGTTTTACCCGTCCCCGGCAATCCTTCGACTAATATCAACTGCTTCATACCGATTCTATCCTTTCGGTGACACCTTCATCGGTCAGTTCGATGATGCGGTCGGCGTTTTGCACGGTGCTTAGCCTGTGCGCGATTACGAACGCGGTACGCCCCTCGGCAAGCGCGTTTAGGCTTTCCATCACGATTTTTTCATTTTCCGCATCGAGCGCGCTCGTCGCCTCGTCGAATATCAATATCGGCGGGTTTTTCAAGAATACCCGCGCGATGCTCAGCCTTTGCTGTTGGCCGCCCGAAAGCCTTACGCCGCGCTGCCCTATGTCCGTGGCATACCCGTTCGGCAACTCCATGATAAAACCGTGCGCGTTGGCCTTTTTCGCCGCTTCGATCGCATCTTCCTCCGGCGCGTCCGGTTTCCCGTACAGGATATTTTCCATGACGGTCCCCGCGAACAGGAACACCTCCTGCCGTACGACGCCGATTTGCCGCCGCAAGGATCGGAGGGATACATCACGTACGTTGACGCCGTCGATGTATACCGCTCCGCCGCTTGCTTCATAGAACCGCGGCACAAGCGAACAAAGCGTGGATTTACCGATACCGGAACGTCCCACGATGGCCACGGTCTCTCCTGCCCTCACTTCAAGGTTCACATTACGGAATACGTATCCATGTTCTTTATCGTAACGGAACGAAACGTTATCGAATCGGATGCGACCCTTCGTGACGTTTAATTCCCCTGCGTTTTCCGCGTCCCGTATGTCGGGTTCGGTATCCAATACCTCGAGGAAGCGGACGAAACCCGTAAACCCCGCTTGGAAGAACGGGATCAATTCCGCCAGCAACGGGACGGGCTTGGTCAGGTAAGCGACGTACATCACGAATACGAGCAGGACCGCGATCTCCAGCGACCCGGCCGCGATCCACACGCCTCCGGCGACCACGATAACCACCGTTAACAACGGCGTAAACAAATATTCGACGAACGATAAAAGCAGGGATTCGCTTTTATAGATTCCTTCCCTGCTTTTATAGAACCGATTATTTTGGACGGAAAATTTCCGTATTTCTTCATCCTCGTTGGCGAAGCTCTTGACGACGCGTATGCCGGAAAGGTTTTCCTGCGCGGCGATGTTAATGTCAGCGATGCGTTCCAAATTTGTTTTATATGACCGTTGGAGTTTTCTGTAAAAAACGAATACATAGAACCCGATACCCAGCAAAACGGCGAAGATCAGCACCGCAAGCCGCCAATTGATGTACAAAAGAATCACGGTCGAACCCGTGAACTGGATGAAATAGGTTAGCGCCATGATCGGTACGTGGTGGTAAATCTCGGATATGCTGTACAGGTCGTTGGTTAGGCGGGACATGAGTTCGCCGGTGTTCCTCCCGTCGTAGAAGCTGAAGGGAAGCCTTTGGTAATGGGCGAAAAGCTCCGCGCGCAGGTTGCGCTCTATTTTCGCGCCCAATACGTGGCCCATCCAATCGTTGAACGTCCCCGCGGCTGTTTGGACGATGATAACGGCAAGCATTAACGCGCCGACGCGCAGTATTTCGGGGAGGACGTTTGACATACCCGACGCGAGTATATCGCTTGTGATATGCCTCACGAACAAAGGCAAAACAAGCAAACACGCGGCCGATATGATGGCGGCGAACATATTCGCGGCAAAAAGGCCCTTGTATGGTCCGTAGTATGAGATGAACCTGCGGAGATTCGATGGCTTCCCCATGGTTACAGCTCCCGTTTTAAGAATCTCCCCGTATACGACCGCTCGCATTTCGCCACTTCCTCGGGGGTGCCGTGGGCGACGATTTCCCCGCCCCCGTCGCCGCCGTCGGGGCCGAGGTCGATCACGTAGTCGGCGGACTTGATCACGTCGAGGTTGTGCTCGATGACCAGCACCGTATGGCCCGAATCCACCAGCTTATTAATGCTGATCAGTAATTTTTCAATATCGGCGATGTGCAAGCCGGTGGTGGGCTCGTCCAGGATATAGAGGTTGTGCGAGCCGCGCTTGATCTTCGCCAGCTCCCACGCGAGCTTGACGCGCTGGGCTTCGCCGCCGGAAAGGGTGGTCGAGCTTTGCCCGAGGGTCATGTACCCCAGCCCCAGGTCGTCCATGATGCCCAGCTTGTGGCTGATGTATTTATGTTCTTTAAAGAACGCTTTCGCTTCCTCCACGGTTAGATCAAGCACGTCGCCGATGGATTTGCCGTTCCATTTCACTTCCAGCCCTTCTTCGGAGAAGCGCCGCCCCTTGCACACGGGGCAGGTCATTTCGATGTCGGCCATAAATTGTAATTGCGTGGTGATGATGCCGTCGCCCGTGCAATGCTCGCAGCGCGTGCCGTTGGCGTGGGTGAGGGAAAAGTCGATCAGCTCGAAGCCCTTGGCTTTCGCGTCGTCGGTGGCGGCGAAGAGCTTGCGGATTTGGTCGAAGATGCCTACGTAGGTGGCGGGGTTCGACTTCGAATTGCGCCCGATGGCGGATTGGTCAATGTTGATGATGTGGGTGATTTCGTCGTAGCCCAGCAGCATGTCGTGCTCGCCGGGGACGATACGCGCCTGCCGCTTTAACACATCGATTTGCTTAAAGAGCGTTTCGTATATGAGCGTGGACTTGCCCGAGCCGCTTACCCCCGTGATGCACAGGAAAACGCCCAGCGGCAAATCGACCGTGATGTTCTTTAGGTTATTTTCCCGCGCGCCCATGATGGTGATGTAGTGGTCGTTGGGGGCGCGGCGTCGCTTCGGCAAGCGGATATTCTTTTCGCCCGATAAATAAGCGCCTGTCAGCGATTCCTTATTCGCCGTCATTTCGCGGCTTGTCCCGCTGGCGAGGATGTTGCCGCCGTGGATGCCCGGCCCCGGGCCGATTTCGATCAGGTAGTCCGCGTTTTTCATGGTTTCCAGGTCGTGTTCGATGACGACGACGGTATTGCCGATGTCGCGGAGTTTTTTCATGATATCGATGACTTTGGCGGAGTCGCGCGGGTGCAGGCCGATGCTGGGCTCGTCCATGATGTAGAGCATCCCCATCAGCTCGCTCGAAATTTGGGTAGACATTTTGATCCGCTGCATTTCCCCGCCGGAAATGGAGTCGCTGCGCCGCCCCAAGTTTAGATAATACAAACCCACATCGATGAGGAGCTGCACGCGCTTGACAAGCTCGCGCACGATGCTTTCCGCCACTTCAGCGTTGTGGCCCTTAAATTCCACCCCTTGCAAGAACTCGATAAATTTTTTGAGCTGCATCGCGGACAGCTCGTGGATATTTTTACCGCCGACCTTTACCGACAGGCGCGATTTTTTCAAACGCCCGCCGCCGCAATCGGGGCAGGTGGTTTCCACCATCACGTCCTTGATGAAGTCCGGGTCCCAGCCGTTGTCCTTCGAATTGCGCAGCCAATGCTTGTACTGCCAGTTGATATCACCCACCACGCCGCCCCAAGGCCAGCCCTTACCCACGATCCAATTGCGCTTTTTGGAATCGGGCGGCTGGATGAAGTTGACCGTTTCGCCGTTGGTGCCGTGGAGTAAAATCTCCCGCTCCCTGTCCTTTAATTTATTAAACGGCGTGTGCAGGCTCACGTTAAACTGCTGTGAAACGCTGTACATCACGATCCAGCGGTACGTATCGCGGAAGGGTTTTTTCAACACGCTTTGGCGGAAGCACCCTTCGGCGACGCTTTTTTCGGGGTCGTCCACGCAGAAGCGCGGTTCCACTACATGGGATTTGCCGATGCCGAAGCAGGTATTGCACGCGCTGCCCTCGTTGTTAAAGGAAAAATGGAAGGCTTGCAATTCGCACAGCACGAAATGGTGCTCGGGGCAAAAATACTTGCGGTAGAATTTTTCGAACGCGGCGGCTTGCGCGTCGTCCTTTGGGGCGGAAATGATTTCCGCGCGCATCATGATAGCGTCGTCCAGGGAAATCATCGCCGCTTCGATCGTCTTGGAAATATGCGCGTGCATCCCGGGCTTTAACGTAAACGTTTCGATGATGATTTCCATTTTGTATTCGCGGTTTTCGTCCAGCTCGCGCTTTTCGGATAAGTCGAAGGGCTCCCCGTCCACCAGCAGCCGTTTGTAGCCTTTTTTCCTGATCATATCGAACAGATATGTAAAATCCGTCCCCGGTATCTTGGCGGTGGGTACGCGCAGCTCCGCCACCGTACCCGCGGGCAGCGACGCGATATGCTCCGCCAAACGCGGCGCGTTCACTTGTTTAAGGGGATGCGCGCACACGGGGCACTCCCCCACCCCCACCGTCGCGTACAACAGGCGCAGATAATCCGCGATGTCCGTCACCGTACCCACGGTGGAGCGCGGGTTAAAGTTCCCCTTCTTTTGCTCGATCGAAACCACGGGGGACAAGCCGCGCACGTATTTGACGTTCGGCTTCTTTACTTGATTGATGCGCCCCTTGGCGAAGTTGGAGATCGACTCCAAAAAACGCCGCTGCCCTTCGCCGTAAATCACGTCGAACACCAGCGACGACTTGCCCGAACCCGACACGCCCGTAACCACGGTCAATTGGTCGCGCGGGATTTCCACGTCCACGTTCTTCAAATTGTTCTGATTCGCCCCGATGACCTCAATTGTCTGCCTTACCATTGGTTTGCCTCCATGTTTTCGATATACATGAACGCCACTTCCTCCACGGCGTCCCTGCTTTTGGGTGTGATGCGCGTATACTCCGTCACCCGGGCGACGACCCCGGCTTCTTCCAAGAATTGAAAAACGTGATATATTTCGTGGGCTGTCAAGCGGAAGTGCTTGACAAGGGACGTGACCGTCCGTACCTCGCCGCCGGCCATGTAGCTGACTACGGGCTGTTTGAGCATTTCGAGGTTATCCGTCAGGAATTGTTTGAAGAACCGCAGCGCCTCCCACACTTCGTCGCATGCCATTTCGCCCTGCATCGGCTTGAGGTAGATGTGTTCGACCGCTTGGGGTGCGTATTCCATTACCTTTAATAACGCCTCGCGGCTCGGCGGTTTGCCGTCCAGCACCAAGCGCATGTTGGCGTAGGCTTCCGCCGTCTTAAGCAGCCAAAACTGCGCGTACAACGGGTCGTCCTTCACCGTCAGCCACTTTTCGATTTTCTCCATGTCGCCGACGAGCCACGTCGCGTATTGGAACAGGGACAGGGCTTGGTCGTCCGCACCCATACTCCCTTGGAACTCGGCGATAAAATCCCGCAGGCTGTCGTCCTTGGCGTACACCACCCGCGCCTTGTGGTAAAACGAATGGGACCAGCCGCCGCCAAGGCTCCCTTCTATGTGCCGCTTAAAGCCGAATTCGACGACCAGCTTAACGTTTAAGATCAAGCCGTCTTCTTCTATGCAAAACTCGTGGGTGGGCAGCTTTATTTCCCGCACCAGCACGATGATATCTATGTCCGATTTTTCCCACACGGTATCGTTGGCCATGCTGCCGTACAGGATGACCGCGCGTACGTTGGGGTCGGGCTTGATTTTGTCGGTGAAGGCTTGCAAGGCGTTTTCGAAGCGGGTTTTAATGTCCATTCACATCATCCTTATAGGGGGTTTGCTTGCCGGATAATAAGCGTAAAGGTTGACACCGCGTCAATGTCAAGTCTTTTCTTCCCGCTCCATTTTCTTCTCCTGCTCCTGCTCGGCCATTTCCGCTTTTATCTCCCAATGGATAAGCACGGTGATGGCGCCGCGCAGGAAGATGATCGTCCCCAGGATAATCAGTTCGTTAAGGCTCCGCGCCGTTACCGTGCGCATGACCTCGCCCGCCAGTTTGAATTCAAGCGCCAGGGCGATCCCCTGCGCCAGCGTCAATTTGATGTGCTTTTCGTGGTGGAAGAATTTGTAAATGCTTTTCGCTACTGTAGTGACGAGTACCATGATGCCCAGCACGTCGCACATTATAATGGCGACCCTTACGAAGATGAACTTGTAATCGCTGAATACGTCGATTGCGTTTGTGATTGCGTCGATGCTCATTCTAACCAGCTTCCCTTTAAATAGATTGTTTGATATCGAAGCGTATAATACCGCAAAGAAAATATGTTTGACAAAACATTGTCCTGTGTTTATGATTTCGAAAATTCGTTCTGCGGAGGATTATATATGCGCGTGCATAAAAACGCAAGCAAGCAAGCGGTAAGGATTCCGTTACACCTCGTTGGGCCGCATCCGGCCGACCCGTTTAAGCCGTACGGCGACGATAAACTGCGCGAGCTGGCCGAAAGCATCGCGTCATACGGGTTGTTCGAACCGATTATCGTGAAGGAAAAAGGGGACGGAACATACGCGATATTGGCGGGCAAAAACCGCGTGAACGCGTGCGGGTTAAACGGCCAAACCGAAATCGAAGCCTATATATGCGACGCGGACGAGGACACGGCTTACATGATCATCACCGATTCAAACCTAAAGCACCGCGACCGTCTGCTGCCGTCGGAGCGCGGGTTCGCGTACCGTATGCAGTTGGAGGCGTTGAAGCGGCAGGGGAAAAGGAGTGATTTGGAGAGGGATATAACTTCGTCTCAAATTGAGACAAAGTTACGTTCAAGCGAAATACTTGCCACGCATAATTCCGTTGGAAGGAGCGATATTGACAGATACATCCGCCTAACCTACCTCATCCCCGAAATACTCGAACATATAGACAACGGCCACCTACCCTTCATGGCGGGCGTTGACCTTTCCTACCTCGATACCCCTTCCCAAACGATCGTCTACGAACAGCTCCTTTACGGCGCGGCCGCGGAAATCGACTTGAAGAAAAGCGCGCATATCAAGCAACTGTATAAAAAACACGGCACCTTCACGGAGGATATGCTCAACGCCCTGCGCTTCCAAAGCCGCGGCATAAGCGAACGGGTAGTGCCGCTCATCAACCGCAAGATGCTCAATACGCTCAACACCGACATCCCGTTGCCGGAGGATGACGAGGAATTGATCCACCTGTTCCTGGCGTTCCTGCGCGATACATTTAAGGCGCACGGGTCGCTGGATATATTAACCGTCAAGCGTGAGGTGTTTTATTGAAGACCCGAAATTGAAAACGGCAACCGCTTGTGTTATTGGATGGAATTTATCAAAGCGGAAGGAGAAATTGAATTGGAAGCTGTAGCGAAAAGAGACCCGCTGATCGGGAAAGCGGTGGCACGGCTGATGGATTTATCCGCTGATGAAAAAACTCGCCTTCTTTACGAAGCCCGCGAGAAAGAACGGATGGATAACGAGAGCCGTGAAGATTGGGCTCGAACGGAAGAACGCGCAAAATGGCAGGGTGTGGTTAATAAAAAAGACGCGGCACTTGCTGAGCAAGCTGCGCTGATCGCAAACCTCCGCGCACGACTTGGCGAATAGCAATTAATCCAAAATAACCCCACTTTACCAACTAAAAAGCGAACCCCACTTTTTTATGGGTAGATATGCACTAACGGTTTATTTTGACTGAAAGATAAAACAGCGGTTCAAGGTTTTATTTTAACCGCTCTTTTTGTTTTGTTATTTTATATGCTCTTTATAAATGAAAGCAGGGCGATTTTTTGTTTGTTTGACAATCTATTCCAATTTTCCAATAGGTGTGCTTGTTCGGTTGTTAAATCTATCGGTAAATGACTATCTGCAAAAAATTGTGAAACCGTTATACCCAATGCTTTACATATCGCTTGAAGTGTTGGTATCGTTGGTAGATTGTTGCGTTGGTACAAGGTTGACAAAGTTGATGGGGTCAATTCGGCTTCTTTCGCTAATTGCGTCATACTCCAACCTTTTTCGCGTTGAAGCGTTTTTATTTTTTCTAAAATATCCAAAAACAACACCTCTTCCGCAAATTTACGCATACATAAATTTTAATACGAAAAAGCGTTGACAAGATAAACGCATGTGAGTAATTGTACTGCACCAGTAAAAACGGACGGGGAAAGAAAAGCCTCCTATCGTATAATAAAAACGATGGGAGGTTTTTACATGGCAAGGGGATATACACACATGAAAGTGTTGGAAGCGCAGTTA
>WQZS01000024.1 GCA_009780585.1 Defluviitaleaceae bacterium
CCTGACTTAAATCCCATCGAAAAGTTCTGGGCGTGGTTAAAGTGCAGACTTCGTAGAATTCTTCCCAATTTCGATTCTCTTGATGATGCTCTTGTGGACTGTTTTTAATTTATGTGATTATAGAATATTTTTTTATATGTACTTTGAAATGTATTCGAGAATGAAGAAATAAAAAATAATTTGAATAGAATATAAGATTTTTGTCGAACCCTTTATGATTTCGGTTCGTGCGGCGTGACGTACACCGTTTTATGGTAATCGTATATCACATATCCCGGCTTGGCTCCGGCGGGCTTGCGTACATGCTTGCGCGCGACGTAGTCCACGGGCACGTTGCTCCCCTCCCGCGCGCGGCTGTGGTATGCCGCAAGGTTGGCCGCTTCCAGCAGCGTCCGCTCGGGTATGTCAGCCCCACGCGTCACCAATATTACGTGCGAACCGGCGATATCCTTCGTATGCAACCAAATATCAGATGCATGTGCTGTCCGCGTCAATTGGTCATTCTGCGTATTGTTCTTACCCACATAGATGTCAAAACCGTCCGAAGAAGTGTAATGCAAAGGCTTCGACGGGCGTTGCTTCTGCTTCCCCTTTTCAACGCGACGCTTAACGAAGCCCTGCTCCGCCAGCTCCGCGCGTATTTCGGCGATGTCCTCCTCGCTCGCGCTGTTTTGAAGCGCAGCCGCCACGCTCTCAAGGTAAACGGTATCGGCCTCGTTTTGCGTAATTTGCTCCCGCAAAGCCGCGCCGGCGCGTTTTTGTTTATTATATTGCTTAAAATACCGCTGCGCGTTCTCCGCGGGCGTAAGCGTAGGGTCAAGCGGAATCACCGTATCCGCGTTCCCGTCATAAAAATTTTCCGCAGTAAACGACTTAGCCCCGCGCTCCACCTTATGCATGTAAGCCGTAAGCAATTCGCCCATAATACGCAAATGATCACGGCCCTCCGTCTCCGCCAATGCCTTCCCGTGCGCGAAAGCCTTCTTCCGGCAGCGTTCCAAAAGCGTACCCAGCACCTTGCGCAAATCCGCCGTTTTTTGCATCAACCGTCCATCCCCGTCGCGCTTAGCGTAAAACCGCTCCATCATTTCCGAAGGCGAATCAAAAGCCTCGGCCCTATGGCTTGAATACAACAAAAAAGGCCAAGGCGTGATGTCAACAGCCTTGCCCCTATCGTCATAATACATTTGCGGGGAAAAATCCCCGTCCTTCACTTTATCAAATATCAAAGCAAACGCATCATTTAAACGCATAAATTGTTCATCGGATAAATTGCCTACAGGTATTTCGGGATGCACCTCAGCCCGCGCGCATATCTCCCCCGCGAGCAACGGACTAACACCGTTAAAGGCACTTAACAGCGCGTCCCGGACAGCCGAGTCGGGTGGGGAGAGGGGGATTCCGGCGAGCGACTTCGCCTTCAAGTGAGCGGAATCCCCCTCTCCCCAACCGACCCCGTCATCTCCAAGCGGGCTAATCTTCCCCTTACCCGGCGGCCGTTCATACAAAGCCCCGGGCAATATCGTCCGCACGGCACTCATCGAAGGCGGCACATGCTTAACCGCGTCCAGCACTTTCCCGTTTTCATCTTTCAAAATCACATTACTATGCTTACCCATAATTTCAATCAAAAGCGTCTTCCGCGCAACATCCCCCATCTCGTTACGGCCTTCCACGTCAAATTCGACAATCCGCTCAAAACAAGGCTGCCGTACCGCCAAAATTCGCCCCCCACCCAAATGCTTGCGCAAAACCATGCAAAACATCGGAGCGGTCAAAGGACTAACCTTCGCCAACGCGGTAAAATGCACCCGCGGCGCGGAAGCGTTAGCCGTAAAAAAAAGACGATGATTCGTACCGCCCGCGCGAACGGCCAGTACGATCTCGTCTTTTTCCGGTTGCGTTATTTTATCAATGCGCCCGCCGACGAGCGCGTTTAATTCATGTACGACGCACGAAATCGCCGCTCCGTCCAAAGGCATTGCGTCACCTTCCGGTTAAAATACCGTTTGTTCTTCCACTTCCGTACATAAAGCCTTCAACGCACTTCGGACCAATTTGTGCCGAAGTTCCTTTTCATCCCCCGGCGGCAAATTCGGGTCGCCCAGCGGATAGGGTATGGCCACCGTCGGCACGATACGGTTCGCGCCTACGGTCATGGATATGGGTACCACCGTACACATATGGGCTACGGGGATACCCGCTCTTTCGATTTCCTTCACCATCGTTGCACCGCAACGCGTACAGGTCCCTCAGGTGGAGGTGAGGATGACGCACGAAACGTTATCCTCCTTGAGCCTGAGCGCGATGTCCGCGGCGAATTTCTTCGAATTGGCTACGCTGGTGCCGTTGCCGACGGTCGAATACCAATAATCGTGCAGGGAGCCGATTTCGCCCGCGGCCACGAGTTCCTTCACCACATCCACGGGCAGTACGCGGTCCAAGTCGAGGTTTGCGTACACGGGGTCATACCCGCCGTGGGCGGTTTCGCCGTTTTCGGGCGTGAAATCCGTGATATCCGCCAGCGAATACCGCCCGAACTTCGACGCGCTGGAGGATTCGATGCGGTCGGGGTTGCCCTTGGGTACGGGCCCGCCGGAGGAAACCAAGGCGATCCGCGAGGCGCGCATGTCCTTCACCGCCGCGGGTGGCGTAACGCGGTCGAACACGGGCATGGGGTATTCGGTAACGAATTCCTCCCCCGCGATTTTCTTCAATAACATATCCACGGCGCGGCGGCTGCCCCGCACGGGTGAAAAATAATTCTTTCGCAATCCTTTTTCGATGAAGCCTTCGGTGACCTCCTCGCGCGCGATAATCTTTTTAATCACCGCAACCATATCGGGTACGGCTTTGCGCATACTGGCGGCGGAGTCCCCCACCGGCACGAAGTAAGCGTGCCGCTTGTATATCTCCAAGCCGGGGTTTTCGGCGTAAAGGCCGCCCACCACGGGAACGCGCAGGTTTTCGTCCGCCAATTTGGCCACCATGCCGCACGCCATGCCGTAACGCCCCGCGTTAAAGCCCGGGCCCACCACCACGACGTCGGGCGCATACGACTTTATCATCGCCAGCACCTTTTCGGACGCTTCCTCCAAGTTTTCGTTGAAGTAACCGTCCCCGCAGAAGACGGTTCCCACTATCGTGCCGGCTTCCCCGAGCGCGGCGTTGATCGCCATGCCCGGGCCTATGAAGCCGTCGCGTTTTTCGGGCGGATGGTCGGCTTTATCCTCGCCGCCCACGCCCGCGTAGAATTGGTTAAGGTAGTGCACGATCCTCATACGCGCTATGCCCCCCTATACGTCGCTACTTCCTGCATGATGGCGTCCACGTCGATGACCATTTCCATCATGGCGATTTGTTCTTCGTACACGTTCGGGTCGATTTCGTCCTTCACTTCCACAATGTGGTACGCCTTAAGTCCCAACGGGACTCCGGCCAACGGACCTGCAAAGGTAGGATCACCCGTGGAAACCGTTTCGGCGGCCAAGCCGCTGGCTTCCGCTTCGGCCCCGCCCAACAATACGACCAAATCGTCCTTGCCGTATTTGTCGAACAGTTCCTTGATCCTTGCTTGATTTTCCAAGTCCATGGCACCCGCGCTGGTTCAGACGAAGCACTCCGTGGTGGAGAAGACCACTTCCGCGCCTTCCACCGTCGCCAAGCAGGCTTCGATGGCGGGGCCGGGTATGCCGTCGCGGTCGCCCAGGACGGCGATTTTCTTGTTTGCCAAGACAGACATGCAATCGCTCCTTTCGTTTTAATTTACGTATATTACCGCAGAAATATACGGTTGTCACGTAAAACGGAAATTTCGCGGGGGATTTGAAGGGGGATGTGCGGAGTCCGCCGGAAGGGGGCAGGTTCCAACGTCGCTTGTGACGAATTTACGCGCCGTTCGGCTCCGCTCGGGAAGTGGCACCGTTTGTCTCGCAGGGAGCCAAACGGTGCCACGTAACCCTCGCGTTCGCCGACCGTCGCGCAAATTCGCCAATCGCTCCTTATGGAACCTGCCCCCTTCCGGCGGACGGACATACCTTGCTTAAACATCCCGCGAAAGGTATATTTTGTATATAAAAATATGGGGAGGAAAAATGATGAACGCACAGGTAATGACGTTGGGTACTTTTCACTTTAATCAGGAAGGTTTGCACTACCTTAACATTCAATCGGACGCCCGGCAATCCGAAGTTTGTGAAGTCGTTGATAGGATTTCAAAGTTTAAGCCGACGAAAATTGCCGTTGAACGCGTACCTGCTGACCGTCACGGCTTGGATATGAGGTTTCAGAAATACCTTAGTGACGGGATTATTGATGTTAATCATATTGAAGATGTCAATGAAATTGTTATGCTGGGATTCCCGATTGCAAAAGCGAACGGCATTAAAGAACTACACACAATAGATTACATGAACGAATGGCTGCGGGGCGAAGCCGAACAGTACGCGGAGCAAAACGCTCCCGTTTTATTTAATGAGCTTAACAAAAAATCCAATGAGTATATACAATATTTAATGCAGCACTTGGGTAAATCCATACCTGATATACTCGCGGTGCAAAACAGCCATGAAGCGATACAAAAACAACACAGCGATATGTTTTTAATTGTCAACCCAATAGGCGCATATGACAATTATATCGGGTCTGCATTTTTGTCATCGTGGTTTGAGCGCAACTTAAAGATTTTCGCCAATATGCAGTCAATATGTAAGGATGATGACCGGCTTCTTGTTATTATTGGCGCCGCGCATCTCGCCACATTAAATTCAATGATTAACGATTATTATAAAATGGACCTTGTAAGTCCCCTTGAATATTTAAAATAATTATATTGCAACCGACCAAATAGTTTAATAACATCCATAAATCAAGCCTCCCTGCCAATACACGCATTGACGGGGAGGCTTTTACCGATTTTGAAAAAATTTAATTTTGGCGGTCTTTGTAATCTTTTTTGAAATCCTTCAAATCCTGCACGGCTTCGTGGATGCCTTCTACGTCGCCGTCCATCGCGGCTTCCACGATTTCGCCGGTGTAAGCGAACAGCATCTTTTTTTTCTTTTTCTTTTTCTTCTTACAGCCGCCGCCGGAAAACAGGATGCCCGAAATGGGGATAATCATCCAGCCCCACAACCACCACGTACCGCCGTAAAGGAGGCCGACCCCTACGTAGATGAAGGGCGATAACGCCGTGATCGTATGGAAGCCGATACCCGCGCTTAAAATACCGAACACGGGGATGATAATCCAACCCCACAACCACCAATTCATGACTTCGAACGGCAGCATGGGTTTCCATGAATTTTGCGTGACACCCAATATAACATAGATGAAGGGTGCGAGGGGGGTCAGCTTCGTAAAGAGGCGCCCTACGCGGAAATGGACGTTGACGCCGTATTCGTCGTCCACTTCCTCCACCACTACCGCGCGCTTGCGTTCAAAACCGCTGACGAGTTCGTCCGGGTCGCCCAGGCTTGCCCTTGCGGCGGCGAGGGATTCGTCGAAGGAGAGGCCCTTTTTCATGAATTCCTGCGTCTTTTCCGTTAAGTGGATGCGCAGTTCTTCTTTTTGCTCGCGCACCTCGTCGGTTTCCACGATGTCGTAAAATAAATCGTTTACCAGTTTAGCTATACGCTTTTCGTGCATTGTAACCCCTCCATCCCATGATTTTCGTTGCCAGATTCTTAATGCGTTGCGTAAGGTTTGTCCATTCCGTCACGTTTGCGTGCGTTGCCTTGTTCGTTTTTGATGCGGGGATGTAATAATTAATTTCGCCGTGATATTTCATAATCGCTTCCCTCCCATTTAAGAATACGGTCCATCAGTTCCTTGGTCATTTCCCATTTGATCCGGTTTTCGGCCAGGCTTTCACGGCCCGCTTGGGTGAGGGTGTAATACTTCCTTCGGCCGCCTTGGCTTTCATCCCCCCAATAGGACGCGATGAGTTTTTCCGCTTCCAAGCGGCGCAGGCCGGCGTACAGCGTTGCCTCCTTAATTTCGCACACGTCGTTGGTCATCCGCGAAATCGTCTTCGAAATGCTGTAGCCGTAACCGTCCTCCAACGAAATGATCTTGAGCAGGATAATATCGATATGCCCGCTGATTAGGCCGGATGGTGCGGTTGCCGTATTCATGCCGTTCCCTCCTTATACGCGATTGAATATTTTGCGCCGTGTATTACTCTCTCGCGTGATTACTGTATTGTATATAGTAATATACGATATAAAATTTATTTTGTCTACCGGTTAATCATATTTTTTTCAAAAAATAACTTCGTGTCGATTCGACACGAAGTTGCATAAATCCCGGGATAAATAATCGGTACCCTTGCGGTATTTATTCTGTGGTAAACAATCGGCACCTTTGCGGTATTTATTCCGTGGTAAATAATCGGTACCTGCTATATTTACTCCGTAGTAAACACCTTGCCGTGCATAAATTGCAAGAATTCCCGTTTCTGTTCCTCCCCCTCGAAAATACGGTACGGGAGAACCAATGCCATAATGGCGTTGACGTATATATAAATCGCCTTGGGGCCTTCCTTTACTTTTTCAACCGTCGGATAAAAGAATTTCGTTTCCGCCCGTTCGGATATATCCAGGATATATTCGTCCTCAAACGTGACGGTGGTTAGTACGTCGAAGGGGAGTTTGCCGTCTTTCTTCGCCAGCCTTACGTTGAGCCTGAAGATAAGCGCCGTTAACGGCTTGTCGATTAAACGGAAAAACCCGTACATGAACACGGCGAGGAAAACGGTAACGACCACAAAGGCATACCACAACCGCCCGCTTTCGCCGTCGCCCGCCGTCATGCCCAAGGATATAAAAACCGCGAGTACCGAAAAGAATACCATCATGAAACGCCGCGCTTTTTTGCTGCTTTTCGCCGTGGCGGAATGATGAGCGGAGAATTCGACCCAATCCGCTTGCGTCAGCGCATATGTGAAAACGAACATGCTACACCACTTTCGCCAATGCGTACGTGAAAACGAACATACTACACCGCTTTCGCCGTTAAATGCCCGTATCCCAGTTCGTTCGTCGCGCCAATAATCACCTGGATTTCGGCGGTGATGCTTCCGTCAGCCGCCAAGCTGCCTTCCCAGCCGCCCGCGATGACGTTCGCCACTTCGGGGAAGCCGAGGACGGTATCCATCGGCGGCAGGGTCACCACTTCGTTGGCGTTGCCCGCGGTTACGCACGCGTTGCCGAGCGGTGTGGAATCGGCGAGGGATTGGCTCGCTCCGTCCTGCCCGGCGTATTCGTCGGTGATCAGCACGGTCTTGATGCCCTTCGCTTCGATTTTATTGCAATTCATCACAAGGTCGGCGTCGGGATTGCCGAAGCCTTCTTCGGAAATAATCACCGCGTCCGCACCCATATATTCCACGAGCTTGGCCGTCATGTTGGAACTGCGCTCCTTATCGGCTAAGGTGACGTTTTCGTTGGTGATGACGCAGCCGAGGAAATTGATCGTCTTACCGTGCTCGGCGTACAAATCCTCAATGACGGGATTGTTTGCGTGGATGTACGTGGGGTTCTTATCACAGGCGGAAACGCAGTTGCCGCTCACGATCGCACCGTCCATCACTTCCGTGGGGTACATGAAAGTGGGGACGATTTGCCGCACATCCACGCCGTAGTAGAACGTATTGTGCAAAAGGCCCTGTGTTTGCAGCATATACACATAGGCGACCTTGGGCAGATTGGGGTATAACGCGGCTTGTTGCAACAGGGGGAGCGTTTCGTATACCTTTTCGTTGTCGGGTTTTACATTCTTGCCCGCTTCGCCCAAATAATTGGCCGCGCGGAAGCCCGCCAAACGCACAACCACTTCATGCTCGTGCTGCTTGATGCCGTCGACGGGTTCGATCTTGAGTACGATGTTCTGCGTCTTTGAAAAGGGCGTGTATTCCGCGCCCGGGCCGCTCATGTCGATGATGCCTTCCTGGAAGCCCACGATCTTGCCCGTGGTGACGACCGCCGCACCCTTTAATACGTGGGTGCGCCCGCTTCCCACTTGCTCCACCCCCGCCATAAAACCGGGGAAGATGCCGCCCGTAGCAGCGCTTGCGCCGGCGGAAGCGGTGCTTGCATCAGTAGAAGCGTTTGCGCCGCCCGCTTTTATTTTTACGCGCGGTTCCACCACATCCTTCACGGGGAGGATCCGCACCGATTCGCCCGGACGCGCGAGGAATACTTCGACGGATTTTACGCGGTCGTCTTGCGCGGTGATTTTCGCCAGTTCTTTTTTATTAATATGAAGCGTTCCGTCCTTCACTTCGGTTGCCGCGCCGAATTGAATGTCGTTGATGGTGATTTCTCCGATTTCCAAACGCATGGTAAACCTCCCGGGGATTAATTAATATAGTTGGTAACCGAACATGCGGCAATGCGATGCGCTGTTTATCCGCCCGTTGGTAAATGTAAAACGTAGCGTTGTGCAATAGAATGACCGTGAATCCGGGGCAAAATAAAATACTTCCGTTTCCACAACGGCGCAACCGTTTTCCTGCCCGATTAACCGATGTATTGCCGTTATCCATATCGGGCGTGTGGAGCAATGCCGCGCAACGTGTAAAAATAATGCGCCGCCGTGTTCAGCGAAAAACGGAAAATCATCGCCCAACAACACATCTATCCGCGCTTCGGTGTAGAATTGCGATAAAAACAACCGCACGTCGGCCAAACTTTTGAAACCTGAGGAGGGTAGTACCTCAAGGTATATAAAATGTAAATGTTCAGGCAGGCGTTCGTCAGGTTCTCCGTTTTCCCAAACGAGGTTTTCCCAGCGGAAGCGCCCGGTGAGGTTCCAAACTTCTTCCCAAAACTCGCCTGAAGCAACGATGATGTCGCCCATTCTATACAAAACATCCCATTCGTCGCGGTTTGCGTCGGGGGGTGTGCAAATCCCGTAACATTTGCAAACTACCAATGTGTCGGGTTCGCGGGGTATAAACGGCGGACATTCGGCGAAAGTTTCGCCGCAGGTATCGTTTGTGTTGTCACTTTCGCCGAAAACGTCGCTTGTGTTATCACTTGCGCTACCGTTATCGCTTGCGTTTGCCACGGTTGCCGGTAAATTTACTGCGGTTGTTTCATCGGTTACGTTGCCCTGAACGGTGCGTTCATTTGCCCGTTCTTCCGTTGCAACCGCATTGCCGCACGCTGTAATAATCAACATTGCCGCCGCAAGGAAAAACAGGCATATCATTTTTGCCGTTTTATTATACAAGTTCATCCAACTTCGCCTGTACGGCGGCAATCCCGCCCGCATCAATGGCTGCCGGGTCAAACGTAAATACCTTTTCCCCGTCTTTATAGAACACAAGCGTCGGCAAGCCCATTACCCTTTGGCTGATGGCCAGCCGCTTGTTGTTGGCGGTGTCCAGCTTGCAAAACTTGGCGCGCCCCGCGTTCTTTTCAACGAATTTAAGCACTTCGGGCATTAACGCCATGCAGGGTTCGCACTTTTCGCTCCAAAAATCCACGAACGTAATGCCCTTTGATTGCAATACTTCCGCTTCAAAGTTTTCCTTATTCAACTCAACCATGTGAAGCCCTCCGATATATTTATAATTGATTTTCAAACCTTAGCTCCCGATTGTCAATTTTTCGATATCCTCGCGTGTCAGGCGTCCTTCTACGTGGCCTTCCAAATATTTTTCCGCCGCTACCGCCGCGATCGCGCCGTCCGCCGCCGCAGTCACCACTTGGCGCAGGTATTTGACGCGGACATCACCCACGGCGTACACGCCGGGTACGTTGGTTTCCATACGCTCCGACGTGGGGATATAACCCCATTGATCCAAATCAATTTTGCCCTTTAAAAATTCCGTTTTGGGCTGCGAACCGATGAAAATAAACACGCCGTTGACTTCGAGCGTTTGTTTTTCGCCGGTGCGGATGTTTTTTACGACCGCGCCCTCCACCATTTCGTCGCCTTGGATTTCCTCCAATACGCTGTTCCATACCCAGCGGAACTTGGGGTGGGCGAAGGCTTTTTCCGCGCTGCGTTTATTGCAATCGAGCACACCCTCGTCGTGGATGACGATGACGGTCACGGATTCCACGAATTTTGTGAGGTACAACGCTTCCTCGATGGCGGCATCGCCGCTGCCGACCACCACAATGTCCAGCTCCTCGAAGAAGTCCGCGTCGCAAGTGGCGCAGTACGAAACACCCTTGCCCCGCAGTTTGCCCTCGCCGGGTACACCCAGTACACGCGGCTCCGCGCCCGGCGCGAGGATGACCGTGCGGGCCCGGTAGGTATCGCCGTTTGCGGTCGTTACGGTTTTGACCTCGCCCTCAAGGGAAACATCCTTTACATTCCCCTTTAAAAAAACCGTGCCGAATTGCGCCGCGTGGGCTTCAAACTCGCCCATAACGCCCGGCCCGGTCGTTTCCCGAAAGAACCCGGGGTAGTTCTCCATTTCCGTCGTTGTCGAGGCTTGCCCGCCGGGCTTGCCCTTGTCGATAATCGCGGTCTTTAGCCGCGCGCGGCTGCCGTAAATGCCCGCGGCCATGCCGCCCGGCCCCGCGCCTACAATCAAGATATCGTAGATGTCGGACATATATTTCCCTCCAGCGCGTTCGTAATCAAATCCAAGTCTATTATACGGTAATCCTCCCGCGTCGATTCATCGGTGTTAAAAACACCGCGAATTTCCGAAGGAAAGCGCATCGCGTCCTCGATCACGCGGAGCGATTGGAAATCCACCGCGCTCCTATTATCCGCCGAACCCGCGGGAAGGGAAACCGCCACGCTTTTGTATGGGCTTTTGTATGGGCTTTCCCACGGCTTGACGCTCCCGCTGAGCGGGTGGCTGATAATCCGCGCCCCCAAATGCACCGCGTCACGCACGGCGGTAAAGACGGCGGAAGCATCGCCGCCGATAAAACGCACAAGGCTCGCGTAACGGTCCCGCACGGCGGGGTTGTTGGTGTAAATGATATATGGAACCATTCTTTAGTTAAGCGATTGCGGGTATATAAGGTTCTTCAACTTCCGTATAAATACTTTTAATGTCTTTGGGGTATACGGTTTCCGTTTCGTAATCGCCTTCCGAAATTTCAATGTCGGCGATGTATGCTTCTCCTTTGCCCAAAATTTCGACGATTACGGCATTTTTACCGGATTTTAATTTAATGCGTTGATATAACTTAATCATGGTCAGCGCCCTTTCTCTTTTTTATATATGCACTCGTTAGCCTCATTTGCCCGGTTTGTTTGTCATCTATCCATGATGTCAGCACATTGGCCGTTTTGCCGTTTACACCGACAAGGCACATGAGGACAGAATAGGTCGTACCAAATTCATTATCTCCTTTATATAAAGCGGGATAATGATATAAATTATTCCTTATGTTTTCAATTAATAAAGCGACATTTCCAAGGTTATACCCTAAAGCCATTTCAAACGCGGAATGTTTTCCTTTTCCATTTATGGGGTCTAATGCGTATTTTGTAAATTTTTCGATGGGTATAACCGCTTCATTGGCCTTTGGAAGAATCATCATCGTGTCGTCACCCCAAAAGGGTTAATCTTTAACCGATTTCATCACGGCAAAAGCTACCATATATATGCCGTTGTGTAAACCTCGGTTATTTAGGCAGCATCACCATAAACGAGCTCCCGCGCCCCGGTTGGCTGTCCGCGCGGATCGTCCCCCCGTGCAATTCGGCGATGCGTTTCGCCATCGTTAAGCCCAGCCCGTTGCCCGTTTGCTTGTGCGACGCGTCGCCTTGGAAGAATTTATCGAAGATACGAAGGCGCACGGCTTCGTCCATGCCGATGCCGTCGTCCTTGATTGTGACGATGACCGCCCCGTTAACTTCGGCACAAATTGCGCCGAAGTTACCACCCGTGTGCGAAAACTTGATTGCGTTGTCGATCAAGTTAAGCCAAATCTGCTGGATAAGGTCGGGGTTGCCGTAATATTCGGTTTCATCGAGCGCGACGTCAACGGTTATCCCCTTCGCCGCCCATTGCGGTTCGGTCATGGCGATGACGCGGCGAAGCTGTTCATCCACGCGGAAGGTTTCCTTTTCGGCGATGATTTCCATGGATTCGTATTTCGAAAGGTTCAATACATTGGTGGCGAGGGTGGAAAGGCGTTGGCTTTCGGCGACGATGATTCCGAGGTACTCATTCCGTTCGTCCTCACTAAGGCCGCCTTCCTTCAATAGTTTGGCGAAGCCCCGGATCGATACGATGGGGGTTTTAAATTCGTGGGAAAAATTATTGATAAAATCGTTGCGGAGGGTTTGCGTGGAGGATAGCTCCCGCGTCATTTGGTTGAAGCTGTGGTGCAGTTCGTCCAACTCGCGGATGCTGCCTTCGCTTTCCACGAATACGTTGAAGTCGCCGCGTGCCACCTTGCGCGTGGCTTCCACCAATTTACGGATCGGTTTAAGCGCGCGCCTGCTGAAAAAGGACGCCAGCGCCGTACCGATGATAACCGAAAATAAAATCATCCCCACCAACGCGGCGACGGGGGGCCTGAATTCCGTCCCCATCATTTCATGGTTCCAATTTAATATGCCCTTGTGGTTGAGGATTACCATGATAAAACCCGCAAGCATCATGGCCGCCGCCATCACCGCGAAAACATAGAACACCAGCGAAACAGCCAAGCTCCAACGGTGCTTTTCCTTCATACCTTCTTCACTCCCCGATATATCCCCTTGTACCCCACCCCGCGCACCGTCGCGATTTCCAGCTCAACCCAGCCGCCGAACCGCTCGCGCAAGCGGCTGATGTGGACGTTGAGCGTATGGTCGCCGATGTCGGAATCGAACCCCCAAATTTCCTCCATCAGTTGCATCCGCGTAAAAATGGTGCCGGGGGAGGCGAACAACTTAAACAATAATTGGAATTCCTTCTGCGGGAGCAGGATTTCCTGTCCGTGCCCCGTTACCGTAAAGGCGTCGTAATCCAGCGTAACCCCGCCCATCACGATTTTTTGCTCGCTCGCGATTTGCGAACGCCTTAGCAACGCGCGTATGCGAAGTACCATTTCCTCCTCGTCCACGGGTTTGGTCATGTAGTCGTCTGTTCCCGCCAAAAAGCCTTCGCGTTTGTCCGCCGGTTCCTGCTTGGCTGTTACCATTAATATAGGAAGGTGCTTCCACGCGGCGCGGAGTTCCTTGGTTAACGCGTAACCGTCCATGCCGGGCATCATTAAATCCAGCACGACCAAATCGATGTGCTCGTTTTCCATTACGGCGAGCGCTTTGCTGCCGTCCTCGGCTTGCAACGGTTCGAAGCCTTGCCGTTTTAACACCGCGCACATCAGTTTGCGCGTGTTGGTGTCGTCCTCCACTACCAGGATGCGGAACATGGTAAACGCTTCCTTTCTTATTGTGCTGCGTATATAATACCATTTCATATAAACCTCAATTTAATCTCAACGAGGTGTTCCATGCGTTTATTCCACGACGTGAGGTACTTGGGATATGACAAAAAGAAATATGCTGCTCAAAATTTTAATAATAACTTTTTCTGTGGTTTTATTGTTCTTTTTAATAGCGATACCGATTGACAGGCATAGGGTAAACGCACACATCGCAATGCGCGTACGGCAGCTTAACGATTTTCCTTTTTTTGAAAATGACGGGGTTACATTTTCATTTTCGTATGATTTAAACAGACGCGATTTATATATGGATTTAATTGAAAGATTTAACTTGGATGCGATAACCGCCGGGTATGATGATGTGGAATTGATGCTCGTTTTAATGGATTGGGTCGCGGATAACGTCGGGCATGACGGAAATTCCGATATGCCGCCACCCGGCAGTACCGATGCAATGTCGATAATCGCTTTTGCCGAAGAAAATAACAATAAGATAAATTGCCGAGGGCTTGCGATATTGCTTGCGGAAGTATTAAGGCTTTACGGTATTCCCGCAAAACATATAACGGCGTATCCGTATGAAGATGACCACCCTGTCCATGTGGTAACACACGCGTATTCCGTTAGGTTAAACCAATGGATATATCTCGACCCTACTTTTCGGATGTTTGTAACGGACGGAGACGGTAATTTCCTAAACCTATATACATTGCGCAAAGCGTTTATGGAAGGCACACCAATATTTATTAATGAAAATGCTTCATATAACGGCAAACGGTACACGCTCCGGCAATACAGGCTTTTCATGTCGGATTATTTATTCCGCTTCAGCACGGGGACAAATTTCACGTTTGGCTCGGAGGAAACAGGCATAAATACAACAAACATAATGTTAGTCCCTGTTGGTTTTTCAAGAAGCGGATGGGAACTAACGACAACCTCTTCAAATGGTTTTTTCGCAACACCGTAATATTTCCAATAGGCAGTAAAAGTATTATCAATGGATGGTGCATCGTACCATAACGCAAACAAAGATAATTTAAGGGTGGCGTGTAATGCACATTATTTTCCTAATAATTTTAACGGTTATGTTTGCGCTGGTGCCGATTTTGGACGCCTTACCTTCAAGAAAGCCCAAGCCCGACGTTATCACGGAAAAGATGCAATGCAGGAGTTACCTTCGTTTGATTGCGTTTTATTGGGGGTTTGCCGCGCCGGTTGTTGTTATGTCCTTGATTGGCGGCATCAGCCCTGCGGAAATCGGGTTCCGCTTTATAAATTTTAACCAAAATATATGGTTTACGGTCATTGCTCTCATTGCGGGCGGGTTGGTATTTGCTTATTCCGTTTACGAGTTTATTGCCTCGGTGGCAAGCAAAAAATTCAAAGAAGACTTCAAGGAAGAATATACGAACGACAACAGCGGAACGCTCCGTATCATCCCGCGGACTAAAAAAGAAAAGAAGCTGTATTCACTTGTAGCGCTCAGTACCGCCGTTTGCGAGGAAACGGTTTACCGGGGATTTTTATTGTTTCTCTTGTACGCGGTGTTCCCCGGTATTTCGGTATACATAATTTTGTTGATTGCGTTTGTGACCTTTGGGGTCGGGCATCTTTACCAAGGATTGAAAAATGCCGTTTCTATCGGGCTGTTTGCAACCGTTTCCATGGCTCTGTTGATAGCTACGGACAGCTTGATTCCTGTGATATTGCTGCATTTTGTTGGTGAGGCTTCGGCGATATTTGCGTTATCCCCTTCGGAATTTAACCAAGATGCTCAATATAAAGGTGCCGCATGAAAAACATAATCATCGCGGGTGCAAGCAGAACCGGTAAAACAACATTGGCAACCAAAATAAACGAGGAATTGGGTTATTTCGTTATCAGCCTCGATAAAGTTGCCGCCATATTCGGAAGGGCATATCCGCAATTGGATGTCCGCCTTCATTGGGATTATGAAAAAGCGAGGGACAACTTCGCGCCGTTCCTCGGGCATTTTCTCGGTGTTTTTTCCGATGCCCGCTACGAAGATGAACAAAACTTAAAGGCGCGGAAAATAAAAGGGAACCGATTCGTGATGGAAGGGGCGTATTTTAATTTTGACCTCATATCATCCGTGTTGAATATGTACGACATAAAAAAATTGAATGAACATTTCATACTTATAGGGTTGGCACAAAACAATAAAACAGCCGACGAATTCGTCCGCGATTTCAAAAAATACGATACCGAAGACGATTGGACATACGGGTGGAGTGATGAAGAACTAAAGGAATATGCCGCTTCGCGGGCCATCCCGTTTAACCGGGAAATGACCGGCTTCTTAACGGAACACGGATTTACGGTATATGATACGTCCGTAAATCGGGAGCAAGTTTTGGCCCAAATCATAAACGATATCAAGTCGCAAATTAACGTTGCAAAATGCCGTGTTGCTTCCGCCGAGGAGCAGGCGGTTGCGCTCTCTTGAAGGCGAAGTCGTTCGCCGCAACCGCCTGCTCCTCGGCTGTAGAACGGGTATTGCGATGAAAATGTGGTTTAGTAAATTAACAAAAACAAACCGTATAGATAGGAAAGATGCGATATGACAAAAAAATTATTTCTGGCATCCTGGTTCGCGGGATCGGCAAGTTTGCTTCCCGCTTTCGCAAGGGAAGACTTAACCGGAAAAAAGGTAATATTCATTCCCACCGCCGGTTTGTATGAAATGCCGGAAGAATACCGAAAAGGCTTGGATTTTATCAATAACGCGGACAGGGAAGCCCTCAAGAACCTCGGGTTTTCCGTCGAAGACTTGGACATTTCAAGCGAATCAACAGAAGCCGTTGAAAAAAGCATCTCCGGCGCCGACGCCCTTTTCGTGTGCGGCGGAAACAGCTTTTTCCTGATGCAGGAATTAAAACGCAAACAAGCGGATGCCATGATTGCCCGCCACATCCGGCAGGGCAAGCTCTATATGGGTACTTCCGCCGGCTCGGTTATCATGCAAAAGGATATAATTGACGACGGCGTTGATGACCCAACGCTTGGTTCGGCGCTTAACGGCGATTTCTCCGGGCTCGGCTTCATTGATTTTTACCTGTACGTGCATTACGGGCACCATTATTTCGGCAACGACGACGAATGTTTGGAAAAATATTATGCCAACCTAAACTATATAAAAATAGCCGACAACCAAGCCGTTACGGTCGACGGTGAAAAAATCGAAGTCCTTACCGCGCCCGAAAGCGAAATCCCCGAATTCCCGACGCCGTGATTCCCGTACGGGTTAATACCCGTCCCTTGTTAAATACTTCCTTTCCGGTTGCATTGTATGTATAATAAAACGATGCTTTGCAATTTATCACTTTTATTTCAACCAAATCAACCCGTTAACATTCGGTTGAGGTTAACCGCTTAAAATATCAAATGCAACTTCTGCTCTTGGCGAGCAAAAGTTAAAATATGTACCACAATAGGAGATGCAATATGTTAGAAAAGCTAAGCGTACGCAAACCCTTTACCGTATTGGTTGGGGTTATTTTAATTACGGTGCTGGGCGTCGTATCGCTGATGAACACCTCGACGGACTTGCTGCCATCCATGGATTTGCCTTACACGGCGGTATTCACCACATACTTCGGTGCCACGCCCGAGCAAGTGGAACGCGACGTAACGATTCCGAAGGAAACAAGGATGAGTACCTTAAGCGGCATCGAAACGGTGCAATCGATTTCCAACGAGCATGTATCGATTATGATATTGCAATTTACCGAATCCACGAATATGGACTCGGCATCGTTGGAAATCCGCGAAGCACTCGACATGATGATGCTGCCCGAAGGCGCGTCACGCCCCCGCATGATCCGCATGAACCCGGAAATGCTGCCGATTATGACCGCCAACGTGTTTATGGCGGGTATGACCATCGATGAGCTGTCCGAATTCGCGCGGTACACCGTGGCCCCCGCTTTGGAAGGGGTGGCGGGCGTTGCCGTGGCCAGCCTTTCGGGCTTGGTGCAGAACCAACTGCACGTCGTTATCGAGCAGGAACGGATCGACGCGGTTAACGCGCAGTTGGAGCAGGCGATGAACGCCATGATAGCCGCCATGACGGAAGCGGCGATGGCCGAAGCGCAAGCCGCCATGGCCGTGATGCAAGCCGCCGCCCAAGCGCGTATCGAAGAAAATATAGCGGTCCATTTACAGGATTATATGATCAGCCTGTTGGAAACGGGCCATGACATGGAATACGCGCAAGCGCGGGTGGCGGAGGCGCAACCCCGCATAATCGAAGAAGTCACCCAAGAAATAATGGCGGAGCTGCAAGCCGAAATAGCCGCGCAGCAAGCCGCACACGGCGATGCATCCGCGCGTGAAATGCCCGCCGCCGCCCTCCCCGCCGCCATGCTTTCCGTGGAAACCATCCACGGGATGCTCTTCGCGCAGAATTTCGCCATGCCCGCGGGGGCGGTTATTGAAGACGACCACAGTTACATGGTACGCGTGGGTGACCGTTTTACCGACTTGGATGAAATACGGAACATGCTCCTATTCGACCCGTCGCTGATGGGCCTTGTCGGCGTACCCGCGGTGCGCCTGTCCGACATCGCCGACGTGTTCGTTACCGATGACAGCCACCTTTCCTTCACCCGCGTTAACGGCAACCCCGCCGTTATGATTTCGATTCAACGACAGAGCGAATTTACGACGGCGGATATCGCTTCCGCTGTCAGGGACCGTATGGACGCGTTATCATCCGAATACGGAGGCTTGGGCTTCGCTATCTTAATGGACCAAGGGGAAATGATCGGCATCGTCATCGGTTCGGTGCTTAATTCGTTACTTTGGGGCGGATTGCTCGCCATCGTGATATTGCTTTTATTCCTGCGGGATATCCGGCCGACGCTGATCGTCGCGGTTTCGATCCCCGTCAGTTTGTTGCTGGCGTTTGCGCTGATGTATTTCACGGGTGTGAGTTTAAACATGATTTCCATGGGCGGGCTTGCGCTTGCGGTGGGGATGCTGGTGGACAACTCCATCGTCGTTATCGAAAATATCTACCGTATGCGCCTGACCACCGACCGGAGCGCGGCGCGGGCCGCCGTTTCCGGCACCAAGCAGGTTGCGGGGGCCATCTTCGTCGCCAGCTTGACCACGATTTCCGTGTTTTTCCCCATCGTGTTTACGGGGGGAATCACCCGCCAACTGTTTACCGATCTGGCGCTGACCATCGGATATTCACTGATGGCCAGCTTGATTATCGCGCTGACGGTCGTACCCGCGGCGTCCAGTTTAATGCTTAAGAACATGAAAAAGGACCAAGAGGGGCGACTGTTTACGAAGTTTGTGGATGGGTATGAAAAAGCCCTGCGCGTTGCCCTGCGTTTTAAATTACCCGTTCTGATCCTTGCCATCGCGGCGTTCGCCGCCACGCTTTGGGGGATTTCCCGACGCGGCATGGAAATGTTCCCCGACATGGCGATGGGGCAGATTTCCGTAACGGCACGGCTTCACGACGACGCGACCTTTGAAGAAGCGACGCAAGCCGCCGAGGCGTTTTCCGCGCGGGTATTCGAATTGGCCGACGTGGAGACCGTGGGTGTTTCCATCGGCGGCGGCGGCATGATGGGCATGATGGCCGCGAGCTTGGGTTTTGGCCAGTTCGGCGGCTTCGGCGGCCAAAGTACGACGATTTCCATGTATGTATTGACCGAGGATAACCGTACCCTTTCCCACGACGCGCTGGTAAACCGAATCGTAGAAATCGGCGAGGGGTTAGACTTAGAGGTAGAAGTCGACGGCGGCGATATGGGTATGGGTATGATGATGGGCGATTCAATTTCCATCCGCGTTGAAGGGCGCGAACTGGACGACATCCGCGACACGGCTATCGCCGTGGCTGATTTGATCCGCACCGTTGAAGGTACAACCAACGTCACCGACCTCATCGAGCGTGGCGCGCCCGAACTGCGTGTGGTAGTGGACAAAGATGCCGCCATGGCTCGCGGCCTAACCGTGGCGCAAGTATTTATGGCGGTTAACGAAGCCGTCACCGCGCCCCGCCGCACGATGAACATGACTTTGTCGGGCAGGTCATACGAAATCGTCGTATCCGACGGCGACTTCACTTCCCCCGATCGCTACGCCATCAAGGGTTTGCAAATCGCCACGCAAGGCGGTTACGTGACCCTTTCCGACATCGCCACAATCACCGAGGATATCGGCTTCACCTCCATCAACCGCATGAACCGCAACCGCTTCACCACCATCAGCGGCGAATTGGAGGATGGTTACAACGTTACGTTGGTGAACGCGGAAATCGAACGCCTGCTGGCGGATTTCGTGCCCGTAGGCAATACGCAGATAATTTTCGGCGGTGAGGCGGAGGCCATCGCCGACGCGATGAACGATTTAATCCTGATGCTCATCCTCGCGCTTGTGTTCATTTATTTGATCATGGTCGCGCAATTCCAGTCATTGTTGTCGCCCTTCATTATCATGCTCACCATTCCGCTGGCGTTTACCGGGGGTTTTGTGGCCTTGCTTATCGCGGGGATGCCCTTGTCCATCGTGGCTATGATCGGCCTCATTCTGCTGGCGGGCGTTTCCACCAACAACGGTATCGTGTATATCAGCCGCGTCAATCAGATGCGTTGGGAAGGGATGCCCAAGAAGGATGCCATCATCGACGCGGGGCGCAAGCGTATCCGTCCGATTTTAATGATGGCAATTTCCACGATTTTCGCCATGAGCGTGATGGCGATGGGCGTGGGCGAAGGCACGGAGATGATGCAGCCCATGGCGATCGCCATCATCGGCGGGTTGATTTACGCTACGGCCATGACGCTGTTCGTCGCGCCGATATTGTATGACTTGCTGCATCGGGATAAGGATGTTACGAAGGAGAATTTGGATGAACCTGATGAAATGACGGTTGTTGACGCGAGGATTGAGTAATAGCCGGTTGATTATCGTATAACCCTGTAATCCCGCCGCAGATATGGGCAAGCCATAGCGGCATTGTGCGCGCTGTTGGATAAACAAAGCATGGTATTTTCAATGGGTAAAGATATACCGCCTGACGATAGGATTACTACACATTACATCCATATCGTAAAAAATGGTGATACAGATTGGCGTGATTATATCGTTTTTCGGGATTATTTAAACGCTGACGCTTCTGTTGCGAAAGCATACGAAACCTTGAAAATACAGTTGGCTTCTGAATATCCTTATGATAAAGGCAGATTGAAATATGTGGACGGAAAGAATGATTTTATCAGCAAAACATTACATGACGCTTTATTTTGGTTACAAAAAAATAAAAATTGATTGATGCAACATAGGGTTGCGCAAAAGCAAATTACGGTTGGTAGAGCGCAACCGCGAATAATTGTATTGTAAGCCTACAATTCATTCAAAAAGGAGATGTTGCGTTATGGGATTTTCGGAAAAATTAAGAAACATTCGGAGGGAGAAGAACCTTTCGCAGGAGCAGTTAGCGGAATTGTTAAATGTCTCGCGGCAGGCTGTATCAAAATGGGAGCAAGATAACAGCTACCCCGAAACGGAAAAATTAATTCATCTTGCGCAAAAACTGGATATATCTTTGGACGAATTGTTGCTTGATAAGCAGCCCGAAATTAAGAATACGCCTGAACAGCAAAACAACCATACCGCTTTCGGCGAAAGGAGAATAACGGTTCGTTCATCTCTTTTTACCAAAAGCGGCGATTCATTCGGTGCATATTACAAATTCTCCATTCAAAAAAATCTTTTCGCCGGAAAAAATCAACCTAAATGTGTTCTTTGCGGAACAGACAGCAGTAGTTTTTTGGGCGATAACCTCGCTACCCTCGGTTGGTATGCAACAAGTGAAGACGCTCAAAAAGAAATTGACGAGATTTATAAAGCCATGCAAAAAGGCGATACGGTGTATGAACTTAAACATAACGCAAAAGTAAAAGAAAATTTTTTCAGCGTAAAACTTGCAAATTAAACGAATAGCATTAATATTATCAAGACAAGGTTTGCGTGGTTTATTATGAATGAAATAACGGCTGCTTTGCTGAAGCAAATCCCGAAAGTCGATGAAATGCTCGCCCGCCCCGTGTTTGCGGGGTCGGGCGGGCATTTGCTTTTACAAGCCGTACGTCAGGTGCTGGACGAGTTGCGGGAAGGGATTTTGCACGGGGATGTAATAACAGTTCCTTCGTTTGAGGAACTGGAGAACTCTATTTTGTCGCTTTTGGAAAAAACGAACAAACCCCACCTGCGGCGCGTAATCAACGGTACGGGGATTATCCTGCACACCAACCTCGGGCGCGCACCGTTGGCGCGGGAAGCCTTAACCGCGGTAAACGAAACCGCGCGGGGCTATTCCAACTTGGAATACGACATCGAAAACGCAACGCGCGGCAGCCGCCATTCCCATGTGGAGGGTTTACTCACGCAATTAACCGGAGCGGAAGCCGCTATGGCGGTGAATAACAACGCCGCCGCGGTGTTATTGGCATTATCAGCGTTGGCACACGACCGCGATGTAATCATTTCGCGCGGGGAACTGGTGGAAATCGGCGGGTCGTTCCGCATCCCCGATGTGATGACGCAATCGGGTTGCCGCTTGGTGGAAGTAGGCACAACAAACAAAACGCACTTAAAGGACTACGAAAACGCGCTGACAGCAGGGGCACACGGGCGGGGGGATTCCATAAGGAGCGATTGCGTATCATCCGCGCGCCCTTTGCGCGGATTAGACGTACAAGCGACGTTGGACATCCCCCCGCCCGCGTGCCCCGGGGCTATCTTCCGCGTACACGCCAGCAACTTTAAAATGTCCGGCTTTGTTTCACGCCCCTCCCTAAGCGAGCTTATCGGCTTATGCAAAAAAAACGGCATCCCGCTCATCGAAGACTTAGGCAGCGGAGCAATATTACCCGTCCACAACCAACCCACCGTGTCGGACAGTATCAACGCCGGAGCGGACATCGTAACCTTCAGCGGGGACAAACTGCTGGGCGGGCCGCAAGCGGGCCTTATCGTGGGGCGGGCGGAATTAATCGGTAAAATGAAAAAACACCCCCTCGCGCGGGCGTTACGCATCGACAAATTAAGCCTTGCGGCGTTGGAAGCAACGCTTCGCTTATACCTCGACCCGGCAACCGCGGTGCAAAAAATCCCGGCGCTGCGAATGTTGTACATTTCGGAAAGGGAATTATCGGAGAAAGCCAATCGCTTGCAAACCCTGCTGGGTACAGGTGAAATTATCAACGAACCTTCCCAAGCCGGCGGCGGCGCGATGCCGGAGGAAAACCTCCCCTCCGCCGCGGTTTCGATCAACCACCCCGATAAATCCGCGCAGGAAATTGAAGGTTATTTTCGTGAAAGCAATGTCCCCATCATCGGGCGTATTTCGCAGGGGCGGTTTTTATTAGACGTTCGGACGATTGACGAAGCGGACTTCCCGCTAATCGCGGAACGGTATCATATACTTAACGGGGAATCGCAATGATTACGGAGCAATTCACGGGTCGGGCGGAGGCTTACGCAAATGCCCGCCCGGGTTATCCCAAGGAAGCGGTGGAGTACATCCACAGTCTTGCGCCGGAAGGTGCCGTATTCGCTGACATCGGCGCGGGGACGGGTAAATTTACGGAACTGCTCGCCCCGTACGGTAACAAAATATTCGCGGTTGAACCGAACGCGGACATGCGGGAACAATTACTGATTTCGCTTGCGCAGTTTACGAATACGGTAACCCTTGACGGTACGGCGGAAGCGACAAAAATCCCCGATAATAGTGTCGATGCCATCGTTTGCGCGCAATCGTTAAATAAGTTTAATTTGGATTTATTTCGAACCGAATGTCGAAGAATCGGCAAATCCAACCCCATCGTGGTAACGTTGCACAACAGCACCATCGACGATATCCGCGCCAACGCGAATTATTTAAAATCCACAAGCGCGTTCTATAAAAATCCCGCCGTAAAGGAATTTCCCAACCCCGTTTATTTCACGCGGGAAAAATGGTTGTTATACCATTCGTCAATGGCGGGCGTCCCGCGGGAGACCGACGCGGGGTATGAAGCCTACACCGCCGAAATAAACGATTTCTTTGACCGCGGCAATATTGACGGATTACTCCGCCTTAATCTGATAACAAAAATATACAGCGAGGCGATATGACCCACACCCTAATCGGCACAGCCGGCCATGTGGACCACGGCAAAACCACGCTCATACAAGCCTTAACCGGCATTTCAACGGATCGTATCGACCGCTTGAAAGAGGAGCGCAGCCGCGGCATCACCATCGATTTGGGTTATGCCTTTTTACCGCTGCCCGGCGGGGGCGTCGCTTCTATTATCGACGTACCCGGGCATGAAAAATTTATCAAGAACATGCTTGCCGGGGCGGGCGGCATCGACCTTGTGCTGTTGGTCATCGCCGCGGACGATGGTGTTATGCCCCAAACCCGCGAGCATTTGAATATCCTGCACTTGTTGGGCGCGCGGGACGGTATCGTCGTCCTGACGAAATGCGACTTGATCGATGACGACGATTGGCGCGAAATGGTACGCGAGGACATCCGCGAAACCGTCGCGCCTACTTTTTTGGCCGACGCGCAAATCGTGGAGGTTTCGTCCCATACGGGGCAGGGGATCGACGAGTTAAAGAAAGCGATTCTTAGCAAAATTAATAACGGGGATATTAACTTATATAACGGGGGTATCAAGCGTACCGAAGGGGAGATTGCTCACCAAAAAGGAGCGGCTTTCACATTGCTCCCCGCGGGGAGCAATGCCCCCTTTGGTACAGCGGCTCATTTCCGCATACCCGTGGACAGGGTGTTCTCGGTGGACGGCTTCGGCACGGTGGTGACGGGGACGCTGACCGAAGGTACCCTAAAATTGGGCGACGCGGTTACCGTTTACCCCGCCAACCGCGCGGCGAAGGTACGGCATATCCAAGTCCACGGCGGCGACGCGGAAGTCGCTTTCGCGGGGCAGCGCGTAGCGGTCAACCTCTCCGGTTTGCGCCGTGAGGAAATAAACCGCGGCGATGTATTGGCTCCGCCCGGCACGCTGCGCCCCACGCGGATGCTGGACGTAAAGCTCACCGCTTTGCCCGATACCCCCCGCGAAATCAAAACGGGTTCGCGCCTGCACTTCCATTACGGCACGCACAACGTTTTGTGCAAGGCCGTGCTGTTGGGTTGCGAAAAGCTGACAGCGGGGCAGGAATGTTATGCGCAACTACGGTTTGCCGCGGAGGTTGCGGTCAAGCAGGGCGACCGTTTCGTCGTGCGCTTCTATTCACCGACGGAAACGGTCGGCGGCGGCGTGGTTCTGCACGTCCAACCTAAAAAGCACCGCAAGGCCAAAGCCGCGGAAATCGAAAGGACGCTTGAAATCCGCGAGCAAGCGGGTGTAAGCGGTGACATTACCGCCCGCATCTTGCAAACCATCACCGACGAGGGCCCGAACTTTACCCCGCTGGAGGAAATGGAATTCGGAATAATAAACGGCGACGCGCAGGGCTCCGACTTAAATACCATCCTTGACGGGCTTGCGGAAGCGGAAAAAATCACCCGCGTGGGGGCGCACCATGTGATTGACGAAGGCTTTCGGGCGCATCTTGCCGTGCGGATTATGAAAACCCTCACCGTTTATCATAAGGAAACCCCCCTCCAATCCGGTATGCGCAAGGAAGAACTGCGCAGCCGCTTGCTGCCGAACGTCAAAACCCCGCTGTTCGATTCGCTGCTGCATATATATGAGGAAACACAGCAAATCCGCGCCCAAAACAACCGTGTATCGCTGGCGGATTTTACCGTTTCGTACACCCCCGCCCAGCAACAAATCCGCGAGGACATCCTCGACCGCATGAAAAAAGGCGGCTACGCACCGCCAAGCCCCGAGGAACTCCTTACCCCATGGAAAAAGAAAACCGCCGACTTCAACCAAGTCCTCGACGCCTTGCAATCCGAAAACGCCCTCGTCACTACCGAACTAGGTATCCTATTTTCGATGGAATCCATCGAATCGGCAAAACAAATTTTCCTTTCCCTATCGCAAAACCCCGATCAATCTGACACCCCCATCACCCTCGCCCAATTCCGCGACGCCCTTTCTACCTCCCGCAAGTTCGCGCTGTCGCTGCTGGAATATTTCGACCGCATCGGCTTTACCCGCAAGGAAGGGGAGGCGCGGGTAATAAAATAATTTTCCAAGCGCCCTATGCATTGCGCCGTTTTTTATGTATTATGTAAAAAAATGGCGAATGGGGATGTTTTATGTTGTGTGTAAATTGCAACACGCCAATAGAGGGAAGATTTTGTTCCGTATGCGGAGCGGCCGCAACCATACCTGTACCGCTTTCCGAACCTGTACCGCTTTCCGAACCTGCACCTGTCCTTCCCGCCGTAACCGCACCCCGAGACAACACGCTGGAAGAAATCAAAAAGGACATTCAATCCCTTTGCAACGATACCAAGTACCTTTGCGAAGAAGTGAAATCTTCCAAGAACCATTTTGAGTTGTTCGTCGTCATTATGCTGGGCATTACGGCGCTGCTGACCGCTTTCGCGGGGTACCGCTCCGCCGAATATTCCAGCCTCCAATCCACGCATTTTACCCAAAGCAATAATTTAACGGCGGAAGCGATTGGGAGGCAAAATGACGGCACACAATTGTTCATGACCGATAATTTGGCATTAAACAGTTTGAACCAATTAATTATCGATATGTCACACGCGCTTATTAATCATGACTTTGAGCTGTCCGCCCAGTATCGGGACACGCTGGACTGGTTCATGTACTACAGTATAATGACCGACCTGTTCCGGCAATATTTAACTTGGAACTTGGATGAATGGCTGGATTCCGCCCGTGCCTTCCAGGAAGGGTGGGGGGATCTCATGTACTTCGTATCACCCTTCGATGATGAATATATGAATGATTCCCTAATGGAAATGTACTACGAAGCGTCGGACGCGTTGTATGCCGAAGCGTGGGAAAACTTCCTGCAGGGCGAGCATTACAACGACCGCTCCGGCAGGTACGGGCTTACGACGGTTATCTACGCGGTGACGCTGTTCATGCTGGGTATCGCGTCCTCTATTAAGAAACGCGCAAGCAAGGTCGTAATGCTCACCGTATCCACAACCACGTTTTTGCTTGCGACGGGTTACATGGCGCTGTTAATATTGAATATAAATTTATAGCCCCCTACGCCTCCGCCATGCGGTACATCTCCTTTTTCAACCGCCCGATGATCTTCTTCTCCAGCCGCGAGATATAGGATTGCGAGATGCCCAGCATATCCGCGACTTCTTTTTGCGTTTTTTCCTCCCCGCCGGTAAACAAGCCGAACCGAAGCTCCACGATCTTTTTTTCCCGCTTCGTCAGCTTATCGAGCGCTACGCCCAGCAGTTCCTTATCCGTTTCGTCGTCCAAATCGCGGGAGATGATGTCCACCTCCGTGCCCAGGATATCGGAAAGTAACAGCTCATTCCCTTCCCAGTCGATGTTAAGCGGCTCGTCGATCGAAATTTCCGACTTGGTGCGCGTGTTGCGGCGCAGGTACATAAGGATTTCATTTTCAATACAGCGGCTGGCGTAGGTGGCCAGTTTTATTTTTCGGTCGGTACGGAAGGTGTTGATCGCTTTAATCAAGCCGATCGTCCCGATGGAAATCAAATCCTCCACATTAATGCCCGTATTTTCGAATTTACGCGCGATGTAAACCACCAGCCGCAGGTTACGCTCGATAAGCACGGCCTTGGCGGCGTTATCATCCCGCGTACCCAACCGCGCCAAATAATCCGCTTCCTCGTCCACGGCCAGCGGCGCGGGCAGTATTTCGCTCCCTCCTATGTAATAGATGCTGCCGATATCGTCCTTGTCGCGGAAACGCAACGTATCCCAAGCGTTAAGGATCAAAGCGCGTGCCTTCGTATAGATCGCTGCAAACATAAATATTCCCTCCATTGCGTTAAATTCTTAATTAATCAATTCCGCACTAAGCAACCCTTGGTACCGTCCGTCGCGTGTCAGCTTGTCGTTATAAATGCCGATGATGATGTCCTGCCGTGCTTGCTTCTCCGTGTCGTCACGTACCGTCACGCGGTCGGGGCGGAAGCCCACGAGCATCCCGTTGGCCCGCCCGATACTGGTGAAGGGAATCATGCGAAGCCGTGTATAAAATGTATTCTCCTGCCCAAGCAACAAGCCCGTGAGGTTGTTTTCCTGTTTTTCGTAGAACAAATTGCGCAAACCCTCCGGCAGGAAGTGCTTTACGTATTCGAATTCCGCCACGATCACCGGCGATTGGCTGATCGGCTCGCGCAGGCTGTGCCCCGTGTCCACCAGCGCGTCGAAAGCGACGCTGGTTTCGTCCATGTATACCTCCACGTTGCACAGCATTTGTTTTTTCAAATTGCGGCGTTCCAATATATATTGGCCCAACTTTATCAACACGTAGCTTATGATCATCCCCGTGACAGCCAACTGCACCGACACCGACCGCGAAAACGCCCCCAAGTCCGACGCGATGATGTGTACCGCGTAAGGCAAATCGGTCAGGAAGAACAACGCCATCCCCAACCCGCCCACGATGAAGGAAATCAAGTACGCCGCCAGCATGTACCGTAAAAACGCCTTTACGCCCTTCGGGAAGAAGGCGATATACACCCCCGCAGCCAATATCCCCACCTGCGCGATAAACGCGTTGACCCCTTGCAGCGGCGTAACCACGAGCAGAAGCGTATATAAAAACGCCATCGCCCCCGCTCCCGCCATCCACCAGCGATGCTTCCTTCCGTTTTTCGTAATCCTGGAGGTGAGCCAAAGGACAAAGGCGTTCATGACCAGGTTGACTACAAACAGAATGTCCGCGTAAATCGTCACATTTACCGCCCCCCACGCATAGAGTATACGGCTCCGCGGGTGTCGGAAATTGTCAATCGGTTTGCGGTTTGATAAAAAATTAATACCGCCAAAAATAAAAACCACCCCGAAAAATCGGGGCGGCAGCAAAAAATTAAATTTTATTACTTTTTATACTTCCCCGAATTAACGTAAACCGTGGAGAATATTGAAAGTGTTATTACAACGGCAAGAAAGACCCAAACATACCAACCCCTGATGCTTTCGATTCCCACAAGCGCAAGGAGAATACCCATAACCAATACTATTTTACCTATAAATTTGGATAACGCCCTTGCGTTATACTTCGCTTAATTTTTACCTCCCGGAATATTGTTTATCCATTTTGCCATGTCGGATATTACATAGCTTTCAACGTGCTGAGGTTTTGAGTATTCCTCTTTCGCCGATTTTAACCCTTTGCATACAACAGGCATAAACACATGATTTAAGCCGGGGTATAACTTAAATGCAGCGTTCGGGTGGTTTTGCAAAATGCGTTTATACTCATTAAAGTCCTTTTCGGTTGAAACTTGGAAATCACCGTCACCGTGCATAACCAAAATGGGTTTTATGTTGTTTTTAAGGTATTCACCCACCTGCTTTTTGCCCATATCCTTGAAATAATACGCCGTGGCACCGCCCATAAACGTTATTTTTTTAGCTTCTTCATCGCTTATTTCATAAATATTATTAAGTTTAGCCGATAGTTTGTTCATTTGTTTTTTGATTATCCACCCAAGCAAACCGCGGGGCATTTTTAGGGTCGGATCCTCCATTTGCGCTTTCATCACCACTTCCAATCTTCGGGCAGGAGCAGCCAAAAGAATCAAACCGTTAAAGTTACCGCCTTCTTCGTCTATACGCGGTACCAGCATACCGCCCATACTGATTCCCGCAATAAAAATTCTATTCGGGTCAATCCTTGAATCTTTCCTTAAAATATCCGCGGCCAAAATTGCGTCTTCAATGGCTTCTTCCTTCGCCGTAATCATGATTTTTTTCTTCATCATCTTTTTGGCATGAGCAAAGCTGCGTTTATCATAACGGATACCCGCAACACCGTGTTTAGCCAAGCCTTCAGCGAAATCCTTGAACGGTCTGACCGCGAACACCTTTGAATCCATGTCTGACGAGCCGGAACCGTGAACGAAAACAACGGCCGGATACGGCGCATTGCCTGTCTTCGGAATCGTTAATATTCCGTTCAGCGGAAACTCGCCGCCGCCGCCGATTATTACTTTTTCTTCTAACATACTGCCTCCCATTACTAATTATTTATAAAATTTTTCATTTTATTAATGAGCCCGGTAAATTCGGGAATTTCGCGCAGGTTTTCAAAACGCGGGTCATTAAGTATATCAAGCATATTTTCTTTGATAAGTGTATCATTGCGCGGCATATTTAAAGCGCTTTCGTCAAGCCACGGTTCAATCCTGTCGAAGAACATGTCGCCGCATGGCTTATACGGAAAGAAACCGTTAACGCAGGTATCAACATATTGTTCAAGCATTTTAACGGCTTCCTTATTGTTTCCGGCGGCTTGTTCAATATATGCGCCCGATAAGTACATTACCGCCGTGTTGTTCGGGTTAAGTCCCCGCATATTAAATAATTCCGCGAATTTTCGGGTGCGTTCGAAAGTTGTCTTAACAGTTTCATAATTATTTATATTTAACCCCATATAAGTTGTCAGTCCGGAAAAAGCCAACATCAAATTTTGATAAATTTCAGTCTGCACGATTGTTTTCGCTTTTTCGGTATTTCCGAGCATTTGATATGCCTGTGAAATTAAGGCAGAATCGGGTATAAGGTTATTTTTAATTTCCTCACCCATCAGCTCCAGCACTTTTTCAGCTTCATCTACCATGAGGTGCAGCAACGATTGATACTTCACCGCCGT
This sequence comes from Defluviitaleaceae bacterium, assembly GCA_009780585.1. Lineage (GTDB taxonomy): Bacteria > Bacillota > Clostridia > Lachnospirales > WQUN01 > WQRX01. Next base: position 30,171 of record WQZS01000024.1, read on the forward strand.
TTTTGTAAGGCTGACTTCGCGGCTGTTATCCGTAACGCGTTCGCATAATCCGATTGCCAAGCGGGCAAGTGCTGCCGTGCGTTCGGAATTTGCCGCCATTGGAATATGGTTAATATATAATTGGACGATTTCAAGTAAAAACGGATAACACGAATAATATTTCTTTACAAGTAATTCACACTCCGCAATCACGTCTTCAAAAGGTTTTTCAACAAAGTCTGCCGCCAAACGGGAATAGATTTCTTTCATTTTAGGAGTCGATAACTGCGGCGAATAATTCATTAAACAATCAATGCTGATATCAAAAAACGAGGCTAACAAAGGCAAAAATGTAATATCGGGGTAACTTACCCCGGTTTCCCATTTGGATACCGATGCTTTTGATACGCCGATGTATGCGGCGAGTTCGTCCTGCGTCAAACCTTTTTCGCGGCGTTTTTGAACTAGGACTTGCGATAAATTGATTTCCTTCATACCAGCCTCCATAACCCTTATTTCATACGAAACCTTGTCAACTGTCAATCGACATGTGGTTGACTTTTTGTGGAGAAGTTAACCGCCGGGAAACATGGGATAAACCCATTGTAATAAAAAACCCCATGCGGGAAGCTCAAGCATCATAAGATGCTCCCGCACAAGGTAGGCAGTCGTTCACCTTCATTGTTTCGAAGGTTTTTTATTGGTACATTGGAATCAACGGGCGTTTTGACATTTTAACGTTGACATGTCCGAACAATTGTGCTGCTCAAAAAATTCTTGCGGAACGGATCACAACTTGCCAACCCCCTATCGCTTTGCTACACTAATTTGTCACAAATCCACCGTGAAAGGTCGGTTATTTTTTATATGGAACTCTCCTTGCAACACATCTGCAAATCCTTCGGCAAGAAGGAAGTCCTCAAAGACATTTCCTTTACCGTCAAGGCCGGGCAAGCCATGGGCTACCTGGGGCGCAACGGCGCGGGCAAAACCACGACGCTGCGGATTTTGTCCGATATCTTCCGCGCCGATTCGGGGCGGGTTTTGTTGGGCGGCGCGCCGATTGACCGCGATAAGGTCCGCTTGGGTTATCTGCCCGAGGAACGCGGCCTGTACCCAAAATCCAAGGTGGGCGAACAAATGATGTACATCGGCCGCTTGCGGGGTATGGACGCCCAATCCGCCAAAAAGGGCGCGATGGCATTGTTGGAGGAATTGGAAGCCGCCGAGTATTGGCCGCGCAAGCTGGAAACCCTCTCGAAGGGCAACCAGCAAAAAATCCAGCTCGCCATCGCCGTACTGCACGATCCGGACATCGTGATATTGGACGAACCCTTCTCGGGGCTGGACCCGGTCAACGCTTCCATGCTCAAGCGGCTCATCGTCAAACAAGTGGAGCGGGGCAAGATCGTTTTGTTCTCCAGCCACCAAATGCCTTATGTAGAGGAATTCTGCGAACATATCTGCATCATCAACCAAGGCGAAATCGTGTTGGACGGTAAAATCCGCGAAATCAAGAAAACCTACCCGCGCAATAAAGTCGCCGTATGGCCCGAAGGGGACGCGGCGGCTTTTTTGCGCGCGTTGGAAGGGCAAAGCGCGTGGCCGAACGTCGCGGCGGCCGCTTCCGTGACGAATGACACCATCGTTATAACGATGAAAATGGAGCGGGATAAACAAGCCCTCATGCAAATGCTCGCAAACATGACCCTCGGCGTGGACCGCGTGCAAGTGGTGGAGCCAACGCTGGAAGATATTTTCGTGGAAAAGGCGGGAACCTCGGTATGAAGCAGATATTGACCGTATTACGATTCGAATTTATGACCTTTGCTCGGAGCGGGGCTTTTATCGGTATCACGATTTTTATGGTATTGCTGGCGCTTATCGGCCCGGCGATACCGCGCGCGATCCAACTTATCAACGGTTTAAATATCGCCGCCGAGCGGCGGATCGCGGTCGTGGACACCGCAAACCGATTCGACACGGAAACGATTTCGGGTTATGTCGCGCCCGCGGTAACCCTGTTCGGCGATATACGGGAAGCGCGGGAAGCGGTGGTCAGCGGCGATTACCATTACGCGCTCCATTTGCACGGGGACAATTTTACGTTATATATCACCGCCATGGGCATAAGCGTGATGAATATGGAAGCCGGCATCGCTTCCATGCTGCGCGACCGCTACCGTTTTGAAGCCTATTCCGCTTTGGGGATCGACGCCGATACGCAACTGGCGATAGCCGGTTTCTTCCCCGCGTCGGAAATCATGAACCTAAGTCCCGCGGGCGATATAACCGAAGATACGGCGGGCGGCTTCGTCACGAACATGATATTTTCGTACGTGCTTTCTTTTGTGCTGTACTTCGGCTTGCTGGCGGGCGGCAGTTATATCGTAACGACCGTCGTACGCGAAAAATCCACCAAAACCATGGAACTGCTGATCACCTCTTGCAAAGCCGGACATCTGATGAACGGTAAGGTATTGGGCGTAAGCGCGGCGATATTGACGCAATTGGCGTTGATGGTAAGTTCGGCGGCTCTTAGCATGGCCCTCTTCGGCGGGGTGGAGGGCGACGGCTTTTTGGGTATGCTCAATTTGACTTTCGACCCGTATATTATGGGTATGCTGGTCGTTTTCTTCTTCCTCGGCTTCCTTATATATGCGTATATTTACGCCGCCCTGTCCTCCACCGTTTCACGCATGGAAGACGCAAGCTCTATACAAACGCTGCCCATGATGCTGGTAATGGGCGGGTTTTTTATGGCTATTTTCGGTATGACAAACCCGGGCGCGCTTTGGGTTAACGTCGTGTCGCATATACCCTTCTTCGCGCCGTTTGTTATGTTCATGCGTATATGCCTGGGCACGGCGGCGGTATGGGAGGTAGCGATATCCGTTTCAGCGCAAATACTCACGATATTTGCCGTGGCTTGGCTCGGCGCGCGCATCTACCGTATGGGAACCCTTATGTACGGCAATAAGCCGCGCATACGGGATCTGTGTTCCATATTGCTTGCCCCATTTAGTTGAATATGGTAAAATCGCCAAAAATCGGACCGGAAGGGGTTATTAAACTTGGAACAATTCAGTTACGTAAAACGCGGGTATTCCCCCGAGGAAGTTAATAAGTATATCGCAACCCTTGAACAGGTGATCAAAAGCTACAAGGAAAAGGACAACGCCATAAAAAACGCCATCATTTCCGCGCAGGTGGCGGCCGATAACGTGGTACGCAACGCGCACATGCAGGCCCACGAATATAAGAAAAAAATCTCCCAGCAACTGCTTCAGGTCTCCGCCGCCATCGACACGGAGCGTATGCGCGTGCAAGCCTTCCACGACGTATATTCCGGTTTGATGCGCAAGTACTTATTCGAAATCGAAACCGCCGACATGTTTGAAATGAGTCGCCGCCTGGACGATATGGAAAAGCTCGTCAACGACCTGTTGGAGATGGACGTACCCCCCTTAGCCGAACCGACCCCCTTGCTTTCCACCGTAAACGAACCCGCGCCGACTTCCTACTCGGAACCCGAACCCGTATACGCGCCCGAAACGATTTACGCAACCGATACCGAGTCCGCATACGCCGGGGAAGCGGAAACGGAGCCCTACACCTTCGAACCGTCGTCGGAGGACGGGGAAAATGCCTTGCAAGAGGAGGAGCCGCCTTTGGTCGCGCCCCCGCCAAGGTATAACTAATTCACCGATAACAAAAAACTGCCTTTTGGAAGGCAGTTTTTTTATAGGTTCAATAATTTTCGCGCCCGCTTTACGCGGCTTCCTCCCCCAATACTTCGATGATAAACGTCATAGACTTTTCCGGGGAGCCGGGTTGGGGGTAGTCAACGGACTTGATTTTCATATCGACGCCCAACGCGATTTTAAGGTTTTGGAACGCCGCGCCCGCCGCGCAGCCGTAATAGGAAGGGGGTCTGGCGGTTTTGGGCTTGGTTACGCGGTGCTGTAAGCAATGGCAGCCGCAATAAGCGGTTATCGTGTCGTCCTTGTTCAGCTCGACCCAATAAATATGTTCGTTTTGGTTGAGCCGTTTGATTTTTTCCGTCAGCGTCATGCCCGCCAGTTCCTTCGCCATGATTTTGACCTGCCGCCCCGTTTCTCCCCCGGTACAGCTTCCGCCGACTTCCCACAGGCGCAGGCGTTGTTCCTCGGTGAAAAGCGCGTCCATCCTTTCCATAAAAAGCGCCGTTCTTTTGTGGTTGTCTTGGACTTCCATGGCTTGTTCCAACGCGCATACCGCTTCATCGGGGTAGCCGTATTTCCTTGCCGTTTTTACCATCTGTTTTTCCCGCATACGTACCGCTCCTTTTTTTCCTTGATTCTACGGGGGAATACTTGACGATAGCATGTCATATTATCAAAAAAGCCGGCGAATCGTTGGGGTTCGATTCGCCGGCTTATATGCAAACAAAGAATGAAGGCGGGCTTGTAACCTCCGTTTTACCGTTTATCAAGCCACTTAACCGCGGCGTCGGCTACGGCTTTTAGGTTATCCGGTTCGAAGGGCGTAGGCAGTCCCGCGTCGGTAATCAGCTCCACGAAGGTCTTCGTCCCCGCGAAGCCCACCAATCGGCGGTACTTGGCCCACGACGCGCCTTGATCGCTTTGGGCTTCCGCCCAGAAGGCAAGGGCCATGATCTGCGCCAGGCAATAGTCTATATAATAGAAGGGCGTGGAGAAGATATGCCCCTGTGACTGCCAGCGGCGCCCTTGGTTGTAGAAGGGGACGTCGGCCATGTCCAACCACGGGCGGTACTTCGCTTCCAGCTCCAGCCATAACGCGTTACGCTCGGTGGGGGTCATGTCGGGCTTGTCGTACATATGGTGCTGGAATTCGTCCACCATTGTCCCGTACGGGATGAAGGTCAAGGCATTCCCCAAATGGGATTCGTAGTATTTTTTCGTCGCATTGCCGAAGAAGCCTTCCATCCACGGCCAAGTGAAGAATTCCATCGCCATGGAATGGATTTCGGCGGTTTCCATCGAATAACGCCTGAGCGCGGAGGGGTAGATATCCTGCGCCAAGTATCCCGCGAAGGCATGGCCCGCTTCATGGGTCAGCACGTCGATATCGCCCGACGTACCGTTGAAGTTGGCGAAAATAAAGGGCGACTTGTACTTGGGGATGTAGTGGCAGTAACCGCCCGCCGCCTTGCCGGGGCGCGTCAGCACATCGAAGAGTTCATTTTCCAGCATGAAATCGATAAAGTCCGCGGTTTCCTTGGACAGTTCGTGGTACATTTTCTTTCCGTGGGCGAAGATTTCTTCGGGCGTTCCTACGGGCTTGGCGTTACCTTCGAGGTATTCGATCATGTCGTCGTAAATCTTCAAGCCGTCCACGCCGATGCGCTTGGCTTGCACTTCCTTCAACCGCTCCGCCACGGGTACGATATATTTGATGACCCCCTCGCGGAACTTCGCCACCTGCGCGGCGTCGTAACAATTGCGCTGCATACGGTAATAGCCTACCCGCGTGAAGGTTTCGTGCCCGAGTATTTTGGCGATCTTCGTGCGTACCTTTACCAATCCGTCGAAAAGGGTATCGAATTTATCGGCGCGCTCCATATACCAATCGGAAGCGGCGATCATGGCGGCCTTGCGGACCGCTTGGTCGGGGTCTTCGTAGTAGGGGCGGATTTCGGCAAGCGTTAACGTCTTGCCGTCGAACTCGATCTGCGCGGAAGCGATCAATTTTTGGTATTCGCTCTTTAATTTATTTTCCTCTTGCAAGTCGGGCACGATTTCGGGCTTGAAGGTCTTTAGCGTTATTTCCGCGTTGTCGAATAACAGCGTCCCCCACGCGGCCTCCAAATCGGCGCGGTAGGGGGAATCCAACAGCGCTTGGGTGTACGCCTGCGTCAAGGGTTGCAGCTTGGGCAGCATTTCGTCGTAGTACGTCTTTTCCGCGTCGTAAAAGGTGTCCGTCGTGTCCAGCGTGTTGCGGACGTAACCGATGACGTACATCGAAAAGAATTCCTTGCTCGCGTCGTCGTACGCCTTGTACGCGGCGAAGGCTTCCTCGGCGCTCGCGGCGGCCTTGAAGCGTTGCAACAGCTCCTGCATTTGTGCCTGCACATCCTCGAACGCAGGGCGGGTGTAGGGCATTTGGGAGAATTTCATATTCCACTTCCTTTCAATTTTTACGTACCGTAATACAACGCGGTCTTGCCCCGCTTGCGCGTTTCCTTCATGTCGATGACGCGCTGGTTGGTGGAACCGCGGAACTTTAAGCCGATTTCGCGTTTTTCGTGGATGTAGGGGCCGTCGATGAGGTAGTCCGTGTGGCTGAGCAGGGCTTGGATGTCCGCGTCGTCGCGCTCGGTGAGTTCCTCGTAGGTGTAGCCGGTGAAGGTGCAGACGTCCCAGCCGATGCGTTTGGCTTCGATGGCGACTTGGGCGAATTCCCCCGCTTGCAGGAAGGGCTCGCCGCCGGAAAAAGTAACGCCCCGAATACGTTTGCGTCCGGGGCCCGGTTTTTTAATCATGCGGATGATTTCACGTACGGTATAGTCCTGCCCGCCTTCCAGCGGCCAGCTTTCGGGGTTGTGGCAATGGGCGCAAGCGCACAGGCAACCCTGCGCGAAGATTACCACGCGCAAGCCCGGTCCGTCCACGATGCTTTCGTAGGTAAAACCCGATAACCTCATTTATATTTCATGCTTCTCTCTGTTTTTTTCCTCCGCTTTCTTTGAATCGTTGAAGCGGTCCAGCGTGGACAGGTACCCCGTGATGCGCCGTACGCGGCTGATGTTGGTGGAGCCGCAGCGCGTACATTCCTCTTCGTTGAGCAAGCCGTTTTGCCCACATTCCTTGCAGATGTCCACGGGGAAGTTGATGGCCGTGTAGCCCATATCGGCTTCGCCCATGGCGCGCAGCAAGTCCTCAAATACCTCGATGTTCGTATCCGGCGCGCTGGCGAGTTCCACGTAGGAAATATGCCCCGCGTTGCAATATTTGTGGTACGGCCCTTCGGTGGCTATTTTCTCCAGCGCGGTTATTTTATATTCCACGGGTACGTGGAAGGAATTGGTGTACCATTCCTTGTCGGTGATGCCCTTCAGCGAGCCGAACTTTTCCCTGTCGGAGCGGATGAGGCGGCCGACCGTCTCTTCGGCGGGGGTCGCCAATAGAGTGATGTTCATGCCGTGCTTCTGCCCCGCTTCGTCGCAACGGCGGCGCATGTGGCTGATAATCGAAATACCGAGGGCTTGCGAACCGGGGTTCTCTCCGTGGTGCTTGCCCGTAAGCGCGACCAGGCACTCCGCCAAGCCGACGAAACCCACGCTCAGCGTACCGTGTTTGGCGGCGGGCTCGATGGCGTCGTTTTCACCCAGTTTTTCGCTTTCGTAATAAATCTTTTGCCCCATAAGGAAGGGGAAGTCCCTGACCTTCAGGTTTTTTTGCAAGTCCCAGCGGGTTAAGAGCTGCTGTATGATAAAATCCAGCATCCCGTCCAGCCTGCGCCAAAAGTCGGGCATGTCCTGCTTGGCGCGGATGCCCAAGCGCGGGAGGTTAATCGTGGAGAAGCTCAAATTGCCCCGCCCGTCGGTTACGGCTTCGCCGTTGTTGTTGGCGATGACGCGGGTGCGGCAGCCCATGTAACCCACTTCTTCGTCGCCGTAAATAGAGTTGAAGCTGGAATCCTGGAACGAAAACGTCGGCATGATCCGCTTGCACGCCGTTTTCATCGCCAATTGGAAAAGGTCGTAGTTGGGGTCCTCGGGGTCGAAGTTGACGCCGTCCTTGATTTTAAAGCAGATATTAGGGAACATGGGCGTTTCGCCGCGGCCCAGTCCGCGTTCGTACGCCTTTAGGAAACACTCGGTAATCATACGCCCGCCGCGGCTCGTATCCGTACCCAGGTTAATGCTGGAGAACGGCACCTGCGCGCCCGCGCGGGAATGCATGGTGTTCAGATTATATATGAAGCCTTCCATGGCTTGGAACGTTTCGTCGTAGGTGCGGGTTTGGATGAGCGCGTCCATATCGCCTTCGTGGCCGGAGAGCTTAAGCGCGTGGAGGGCGGAACGGAGCTGCCGTTCCTGCCTTGCGAATTCCACCTCCACGAAATGCGCCAAATCCCGGTCGAAAAAAGCGAAGCTCTGCCCGCCGTGCATGTCGTTTTGATTGGATTGCAGGATAATCGCCGCCAGCGCCGCCGCCGTGCGGATGCTCTTGGGCGTTTTGATATACCCATGCCCGTTGGAGAAGCCGTCCCTTAACATCCGCCCCAGGGGGATTTGCACGCAAGTAAGCGTCTTGCCGTACCAGGCGAGGTCGTGGATGTGTATGTCCGCTTCCTGGTGCGCTTGCGCTTCTTCGGGGGGGAGTACGCGGTTCAGATAATAATTCTTGCTGGCGGCTTCGGAGATTTGCAAGACCTTCGCCGACGGCGAATGTCCTACGTTGGCGTTGGAACGGCTGGTTTCCTTCACGATTTCCGCAACGGCGTCCATTAACTCGCTCCGCGCCTCGCGTATGTGCGTGCGTTTGTTGCGGTACAGGATATAAGCCTTCGCCGCTTTGGAAAAGCCGCCTTCGATCAGCACGATTTCCACCAAGTCCTGCACGTTTTCCACGGTGAAGGGCTCGTTCCCGTATTCGGAATCGAGCTTTTTTAATACCTCCAGCGTCAATGAGATGGGCAGGAGCCTGTCCGCGGCGGAATCGCCGTTGATGGCGGTAAAGACTTTTTCGATGCAGGCGGTGATTTTGTGCTGGTCGAACGGTACTTTCCGGTTGTCCCTCTTTAATATGTAACGCATCGTTACCCATCCCTTATATTCAATTTTATTTACCGCCCGCGTTTCCTCAACGGATTATAATCTTTGGCGTATGGGACGTCAAACGTAAAATTAACCTTTGCGCTTGACAATCGGTTTACGCGTCCGTATACTCACCGTTGCCATAGACAGCGGGTAATCATCGATGCGAATCGTGACGTAAACCCCGCCGAGGCGCGGAAGTTTATATAACGCTTTTTTTGACGCGCGTATAAGCCCCGTGACTATGGTATAGTCCGGGGCGTTTTATATGCCTCGAGAAAGGAGTTAACTATGACCAATCTGGAAAAGAACCGCGTCGCCAAGGATGTCGTCGTCAAGGAAATCCGCGGAAAGCTGGATCGCGCCAAGTCCGTCGTGCTGGTAAACGCGCGCGGGCTGACCGTTGAACAGGATACGCTGTTGCGCAAGACGCTCCGCACCGCCGGCGGCATCGACTACAAGGTGTACAAAAACACCATGATGGCACGCGCCATCGAAGGCACGGCCTTCGCCGGGCTTGACGCGCACCTCGCCGGGCCCACGGCAGCCGCGTTCTCGTACGAGGACGCGACGGCGGCGGCGGCGCAGGTCAGCAAGCATCTAAAAGCCATGCCCAAGCTGGAATTTAAGGCGTGCGCCATCGACGGCACCGTCTACGACGCCGCGGCCACCAAGGCAATCGCCGAAATCCCGTCAAGGGATGTACTCTTGTCGCGCTTGCTCGGCTCGTTTAAGTCCCCCATGGCAAGTTTCGCGCGGGTGGTGAACGCCATCGCCGAAGAAAAAGGCGGCGGCAAGCCCTCGCCCACGCCCGAACCCGAAACAACGGAAGCAGCATAATTAAAAAAGGAGAAATCAATCATGGCAAAATTAGCAATCGCGGATATCATCGCAGCCGTCAAGGAGCTGTCGGTGCTGGAGCTTAACGAGCTCGTTAAAGCCGCAGAGGAAGAATTCGGCGTATCCGCCGCCGCAGGCGTTATGATGGCCGGACCCGCAGCGGGCCCCGCCGCCGAAGTGGAAGAAAAGACCGAATTCGACGTAGAGCTTACCGAAGTCGGCGCGGAAAAGATCAAGGTTATCAAAGTAGTGCGTGAAATCACCGGCTTGGGCTTAAAGGAAGCCAAGGAACTCGTTGACTCCGCGCCCAAGATGGTAAAGGAAGCGTTGCCGAAGGCGGAAGCCGAGGAAATCGCCAAGAAACTGGGCGAAGCGGGCGCGAAAGCCACATTGAAGTAGAAGCATACTCATCAATTAACTTCGTGTCGATTCGACACGAAGTTACAAATAGGAGGAGTTATACCATGGCTCATAAGTATGTGTATATGTTCAAAGAAGGCGACAAGGACATGAAGAACCTGCTGGGCGGCAAAGGCGCGAACCTGTGCGAAATGATTAAGCTCGGCATCCCCGTACCCAACGGCTTCATCGTCTCCACGGAGGCCTGCACCCACTACAACAAGCACGGCAAGGTAATCGACGGCGACATCAAGGCGCAAATCGACGGCTGTGTGACACAATTGGAAGAAATCACGGGGAAAAAGTTCGGCGACGCGAAAAACCCGCTTTTGGTGGGCGTACGCTCCGGCGCGCGGGTTTCCCTCCCGGGCATGATGGACACCGTCCTTAACCTGGGCATCAACGACGAGGCCGCCGAAGGGCTTGCCGCCGCAGCCGGCGGGCGTTTCGCCTACGATTCCTACCGCCGTTTTATCATGATGTTCGCGGACGTGGTCATTGGCGTTTCCAAGCACGCATTCGAGCACGACCTGGCGGAATACAAGGAAGCGAAGGGCTATAAGGAAGACACCGAACTCACCGAAGCCGACTGGCGTGAAGTGGTTGCGCGCTTCAAGAAGATTTACCGCGACGACCAAGGCAAGGACTTCCCCTCCGACGCGAAGGAGCAACTCTACGCCGCGATTGCCGCCGTGTTCGAATCCTGGGACAACGAGCGCGCCTTCGTATACCGCCGCCTTAACGATATTCCTTACGAATGGGGCACCGCCGTCAACGTGCAGCAAATGGTATTCGGCAACCTGGGCGACACCTCCGGCACGGGCGTGGTTTTCAGCCGCAACGCCGCTAACGGCGTGGACGAAATGTACGGTGAGTTCCTCATGAACGCCCAAGGCGAGGACGTCGTGGCCGGTGTGCGCACCCCCGACAACTTCAACAATTTGGAGAAGGTAAACAAGCAAGCCTACGACGAATTCCTCAAGCACGCCAAACACCTGGAAAAACACTACAAATATATGCAGGACATGGAATTCACCATCGAAAACGGCAAGCTCTTCGTATTGCAAACCCGTAACGGCAAATGCACCGCCCACGCCGCGCTCAAAATCGCCGTGGACATGGTCAGCGAAGGCATCCTGACGGAAGAGGAAGCCCTCCTCACCGTAGACCCGAAAGCGCTTGACCAGCTCCTGCACCCCATGTTCGACGAAGCCTCCCTCAAAGCCGCCAAGAAAATCGGCTCCGGCTTGCCCGCCAGCCCCGGCGCGGCGGTAGGTCAAGTCTACTTCGAAGCCGCCGATGCCGTTGAAGCCCACGCCCGCGGCGAAGCCGTCATCCTCGTCCGCTCGGAAACCTCCCCCGACGACATCATGGGCATGGTCGTTTCCAAGGCGTTCCTTACGGCGAAGGGCGGTACGTCCTCCCACGCCGCGTTGGTGGCCCGCCAAATGGGTTGCTGCTGCATCTGCGGCTGTGAGGAAATCCGCTTCAACGCCGACGGCAAGTCCTTCACCCTTGGCGGCGAAACCATTAAGGAAGGCGACTTCATCTCCCTTAACGGCACCACAGGCAACATCTACGTCGGCAAAATCAAGACCGTGGAAGTCAAGACCGACACGGGCGACTTCGGTACCCTCATGGGCTGGGCGGACAAAGTAAAAGGCGCGGTAGGCGTACGTACAAACGCCGACGCCCCCAAGGACGCGCAAAAGGCCCTCGACTTCGGTGCCATCGGCATCGGCCTAACCCGTACCGAGCACATGTTCTTCGAAGCGGACAGGCTGCCCAAGGTGCGCAAGATGATCCTTTCCGACACCGAAGCGGAACGCCGCGCCGCCCTAGACGAGCTGCTCCCCTTGCAAAAGGGCGACTTCAAGGGCATCTACGAAGTGATGGGCGACAAGCCCGTAACCATCCGCCTCCTTGACCCGCCGCTGCATGAATTCATGCCCCAAAGAGACGAGGATTTCGCGCAAGTGGCGAAGGACCTGGGCAGAACCGTAGAGGAAGTCAAGCAAAAAGCCGCTTCCCTCCACGAGCTTAACCCCATGATGGGCCACCGCGGCTGCCGCCTCACCGTTTCCTACCCGGAAATCGGCGAAATGCAGACCCGCGCCATCATCGAAGCCGCCATCGAAGTGAAGAAGGAAAAAGGCTTCGACATCAAGCCCGAAATCATGATCCCCCTAGTAGGCGACGTGAAGGAAACCAAGTTCGTCCGCGACATCATTGACCGCGTGGCGAAGGACCTCGTAGCCAAGGCCGGCATCACCCTCGACTATTCCGTGGGCACGATGATCGAAATCCCCCGCGCCTGCGTACTCGCCGACCGTATCGCCAGCGAAGCGGGCAGCGAATTCTTCTCCTTCGGTACCAACGACTTGACGCAAATGACCTACGGCATCTCCCGCGACGACGCAGGCACCATCCTCAAGGATTACATCGAAAACGTAATCTACGAAGGCGACCCCTTCGCGAAGCTGGACGCCGCGGGCGTGGGCGAACTCATGCGCATGGCCGTAACCAAAGGCCGCGCCGCGAACCCGAAATTAAAAATCGGTATCTGCGGCGAACACGGCGGCGACCCGTCGTCCATTGCCTTCTGCGCAAGCATCGGGCTGGATTATGTAAGCTGCTCGCCCTTCCGCGTGCCGATTGCACGGCTGGCCGCCGCGCAATGCGCGATTCGGGGGAAGAAGTAAGCCCGCGAGCTTTTGAAAAAGCTCGACCAAAACTTTAATATCAAAGAAGCCCGCGTCCGCGGGCTTTTTTCGTGGGGATTTTTGTGTTTATATAATACGTTGTAATTGCTTTACGAGCAGGGGAATATTTTCCGTTGCTATTTCATAGATAACTTCCATATTGATGTCGCCATAAGAATGAAAGACACGGTTGCGTACCCCAATTACGGGATTCCATAAAATTTCGCTGTATTCATCGCGGAACGCTTCGCTCACGCGGTTCGCATTTTCACCCAACTGTCCCAAAGGGTATAAAATTAAATCCTGCTTTTCTTCATCATCGAGGAATTGAGATAAAGATATATTTTGAATGCGATGCATTATTTTTTCGGAAAATTTGAGCATGTTTTTTAAGTATTTAATATCAGACCCGCTCATATATAACGACCCCCTCTTTTTTGATACTCTCATATAAATCGGAGCCTGTTTTTATTTCCCTGCTTTCATATATGTCCGTTACGACGGGCATTGTTTTTTTTATGTTGTGTATCCATGTAAATACGTCAAGCCCCCGCAATTCCCCACCGCTGTCTATAATCATATCAAGGTCGCTTTCGGGGGTGGCGTCACCCCTGGCATACGAACCGAATATAATTATACGTTTAATCGGGCTCGACTGCACCACAGGGGACAACAGGTTTGTTATTTCGTTCATTGAAATCATATCGCACACCCCTATTGTATTGCATGGAAACCAATTTCCAATACGGTATTGTTATTTTATTATTATAAACCGATTAACCGGAGAATTAAACCCTTGGTTGCGGGTATTTGGCGTTGCTCCGCACCCTTGTAAGGGCTTGCGCCCTTGACCCAAAGAAGCCCGCGTCCGCGGGCTTCTTGCGTGGTGGAGGATATATACTTTACGTCCACTCTACATCGAAACCCAAACCGCGTATGAAACTTTCGAAAGAGCTTTCAAAATTCCTGCGAATTAAGGAGTTGCCTTGCTTTTTCCTTAGCAAGACAGCCCCTTTTAGTTATCCGTTGTCATCAAGATTAAAAACTACCAGCAGGCGCTGGTGTCGGTGCTGGTGTCGGAGTCGCTGTTGGTCGTGGGGTAGGCGGTGGTGGTGGGGTTGGTGGTGATTGCGTCCGTTGTTCCGAACGGCTTGTTCTCCTGTATATTGCATGATGATTTGTCCGTTCATCGTATATAAATGTAAGCCTCGACCGCGAAACAGAAAAACGATAAACGTCCGCTCTGCCGCCGCCACCCGGTTCTGTTATGATTAGTCGATTGCGTTCCGTTCTCCAAGCAAATCCCCTTCCCTGCATAATTCCGGTCCCATTTGAAAAAAATTCAATTTCATGCACAACGCCACTCGAAGAACCATTTAAAACTACATCCAATGTCCATCTTCCTTTTATTGGATTAGAAAAAATACCGATTATTAACCATCCAACAATAAAAATAGCAACAAATCCCAAAACTAAAACAAACATCCGTTTTTCATGGGGTATTCTTGATAATAATTTTACACGCTCCATCCAATTTATTAAAAAGGATGTCCTATTTTTTTCGATAGATAATATTTGTGATTTTGCACCGCAATTATCACAGAACCTCGCATTTTTTATTATTGGAGTATTACACGTATCACAAATAATATTTTGCGTTTTAGTACCACAACCATCGCAAAACTTCGCGTTCTCGATTAATTGATTTCCACATATACTGCAGAACATAATACCCTCCTTTTATTATTACACCCCGTTTATGTGTTTTTTAAATTTTGATATATAAATTAAACCTAAAAATGAAATGACGATGGTAAGATATACCCATATTGATGGAACACTATTTGAATATAAAATACTACTCCAACCGTTAAAGGACACTTGTATACCTTCTTCACCTATTATCGCAATTATATAAATTGCATAAAAAGAAGATATTAACAACGTGATTAACATTGATATTTGTCCAATTAAACCAGCTTTGTTACTTCCTTTACATAACAAAAAAATGAAAGTGATAAAACCTGAAATACTAATTATAGTTACAGCCCATGTCATAACGGAAATTATTGTAAAAGTTAACATACCGCCATCATTAATTACATTATTTATATCACCCCCAAAAACACGGGGTTGAGAAAGATGCCAATTTTGTATTATTACATTCGCAAAATTCCCCCAAGCTAACGGGTGATTATAAACATTTTGTTTGGATGTTGTTATCCAACCATAATTCATTGTCACCAACAATATAGCCACTATCATTGATGCGACACTTTTATATAATCCTCTTTTTAGATTAACTTCGGGATTTGTAATAATATTGGTTTGCGTTTCTTGCGTGCTTACATTGTTCTTTTCTGGACTTTTTCCGCAATTAGGGCAAAAATTACCCTTCACTCCCGATAAATCATGACCGCAGCTTGAACAAAACATGTAAAATCCTCCCCTGTCATCCGTTTCGGATGGTTTTTAATGGCGAACCCCTGCGGAAGAAACATCCAATGGACATTTCTCCCGACAAGGTCACCAACAATTAAAAAATGTGTAAGGACGGCAGAAACTTGCCATCACCTACACACCATAAAATTCCATATATACAAACCATTACCGCCAATTGTCGCAACCCAGTAAAAACATATAAACCCTAGTGACACACCGAGAATAACGGCGTATTATTGATACGGGCGGATTTCAATGCTAAACTGTGTTTACGCAATGGCAGGCGCAAGCCTGTGTGTGTTAGGTGATGCGCTAAATCCCTACACTCGCCATGTTGCGCACGAAGGTAATCCATGTAATCTCACTTGCTCCCTAAAATCCTACAAACCCTTGTAATATCAACATTTTCCCA
>WQZS01000025.1 GCA_009780585.1 Defluviitaleaceae bacterium
GCGTTCTTGTCGTCCATTATCTTTACTATAAAATATAAAAATCCCGCTTCTTTTCCACTTCTTCCACACGTTCCCATCAAAAATGGAGCTGCCTTGCTTCTTCCTTAGCAAGACAGCCCCTTTTTTCAATTCCGTTACATTTTTCCAAAAAGATTGACAAAAACCGTCAATACCCCTAGCATACCGCTACGGCTCGCTTTTTTGAGGGGGTACATATGAACAAATTGATTATGAAGATACTTCCGGCCATCGTGTCTTTGACCGTTGTTGCGCTGGTTTTTTTATTTTCGCCGCTTTCGGTTAACGCGTTTGATTTGGATACAAGCTGCCAAGTTGGCGGCGATAACGCGGTCGTTTACGAGGAAGACCTCCCCGTCCCTACCAACATATATATAACCACCGCCGCGTTGAATCTGCGCCCCACGCCTTCCACCGACCTCCCGCGTATTGCACTCGCACCGTTGGGCGCGCTTGTAACCGTTACGGATTATTTGGACGGCGAATGGTTTGCCGTCACGTTTAATGGCCTAAGCGGTTTTATGTCCGCGGAATTTTTGGAACCCCATTATATCGTGCCTTTTATCCCGCCGGATCTTTCCGGCCTTGCCCCGGTGGAAATCATCGATTGGCACACCGCTAACGACATGATACCCGTACGCACCCCGTTTACCATAATCGATGTGCGTACGGGTATATTTTGGCAGGCCGCGCGGTTGGGCGGCGAATTACACGCCGATGTGGAGCCGCTGACGGCGCAAGATACCGCCAACATGCACCGCGCGTTTAACCACCGCTGGACTTGGGACCCCCGCCCCGTGGTGGTCATCGTTGACGGGCGTACGCTGGCGGCGTCGATAAACGGTATGCCGCACAGCATCGTCACCATACATAACAATAATGTGGACGGACATTTTTGCCTGCACTTCTTCGGGAGCATGGTACATGGGACGTTCCGCGTCGACCAACGCCACCACGATGCCGTAATCGAGGCGTTCCTTACGGCGTTTACGTGGTAGCGTTCAAAGGCATTGCGCTGCCGTTCTTAATGAACTTTTTCGCCAACCCATCCAATAAAAGGATGATGTCATTGGTTTGCCATTCGCCCTTATCCTCCATCAAGTCCTCGACCATACCCGTTTCGACGCGAAGGATATCGGCAACCTCTTCGTTAGTAAAATAATTTTTCAGCATGTTATTTCACCCCCTTTCTGTTAGGCGGGTAAACCCAACAGCCAATCCGCCGTGACGTTTAACGCGATTGCCAGCCTGCGCAGCATGTCCGCCGACAGCATTTTCTTCCCTGTTTCAATTTCCCATAAATACTTGCTGCATAAGGGAGGATTCGCAATATTCACCAATCCTTCCCGCGTCAAACCCAAAGCCTTCCTCTGTTTCTTTATCCTTCGACCGATCATAATGTTTAATCCGTCGTTCATTTTGTTCACCTTCTGTTTGCGAATAATAGGATTGCCGTTTTTTGACGAAAACCTGCTATAGGTAATGTTTCCTGCAAAGTAATAAAAACACCCTGTCGATTTTCACAACAAACAGGGTGTTTAAATTTTGGTTTCCATTATTTATTTGGCGGAGGGTTATTCCAGGAACGGCGGAGCGGTGATTTTACTGCGTTCGCGCAACCGATATTCGGCGGGGGTTTCCCCTATATATTTGCGGAAAATCGATCGGAAATACTTCACATCGTCGAAACCGACCTGCACGGCGATGATCTCTTCGTCGGTGGCGGTTTCGCGCAGGGTCTTTTGCGCGGCGTTGACCCGTACCCACATCACATAGTCGAAGAGCATCACTTTTTCGCGTTCGAGGAAGACTTTGTTCAAATTTTCGGGCGTTGTGCCGATTTTGGCGGCGATGCGGGTAACAGAGAAGGATTCGTAGTAATTCTCCTGTACGTATTTTTTGGCAGCCATATGCAGCCGTAAGGATTGCTTGGCGTTGTAATCCACGACGAACGCGCAGAATTCCTCCAGGTTCTTTTCCAAGAAAGTATAGCCGTCCTCCACAGTCACGAGCTTGAGCATATCACCCGTGGGGAAGAACCGCATGATCTCCGACGCGATGGGCAGGTTTTGCTCGTTGATATAACGGCTGATGCGGAAGACGATGGTCATTACGGTTTTGGCGATCAATTTTTCCGCCGGCGGGCCCGTTTGGGCAAGCGCGTCGAACAATTCGGTTAGAATCCCCTTGCAATAAGCGAAATCGCCCACGACGGCGGCATACACCAGTCGGCTTTCACGCAAAGCGGGGTAGCGGTAGGTGATTTTGTTCGTCGGTTCCACGAATTCGATGGGGATGACCGCGTTGTAACCCATCCGAAAACGGTATCCGAATGTCGCGTCGGCTTCGCGGGCGGAAACGGGGATGTCCGTCGGTTCGTCGTACGTGCGGCCGATGCCGATGGTTACGCGGGTGTCCGTTTCCGAAAGCAACGCTTGCTTGAACCTATCAGCCAACAGGACTTTTTCCTCCGTAGTGTACGGACCGTTTAATATAATCGGGATTTCGTTAAAACCGCGCACGAATGAAGCGGCCCGGTAATCGGCTAGGATGGCCTTGATGACGTTAAGCATCCCAAAGATGCGCATGTGCTTTTCCATTTCGGTCATGGCGAGCACCATACGCTTGTAATGGTCGATCCGTATCAAAAAAACGGAATAACCGTTTTCCGCTTCTTCGTCCTTGCCAAAAGGCAGGTTAAAATATGAAAAGCCATCGGTGATTTCACGCGATTTGGTGATGTGGCCGTCCAGCAAGCTGCGCAAAAAGATATCCTCGTATTGTGAAATACGTTCGGTATAGTCCTTTTCCATGAGCTGCGTACGGCGCTGGGCTTCGGCTTCCTTTTTAAAGTGCTTGACGGCCAAGTCGAGGCAACGGTTAAGGTCAGCGGGCTTTACCGGGCGGTACATAAAATCAAGCACGCCGAATTCACGCCCACGCTTCATATACTCGGCCTCGCTAAACGTCCCGTACACTACAAACCTCACGTCGGGGAAGGCCTCATGCACCTCTTTAAACCGCGTAAAAAAAAGTCCGCCGAAAAAGCGCACATCGGCCAAAATCAAATGGGGCCGCGTTTCGCGTATCATGGGCAAAATATCCCGCGTCGCATCCTCGAACGCGCCCACGATTTTAATATGCGGGTACGCCCCTTTGATATAGGTGCGGAAATTTTTGACGTTTTCCTTGTCGGCGTCGGCCAGGAGGAGGTTCATGCCGGATGCTCCTCGGTGGAAATTTTTCTTGCATTTATTACCGTTATATTACACAATGGCAATCGCGTTCGCAACAAAACTTTAACCTTCGGGAGGTTTGATGATAATGGTAAATGCGATAATCGTCGGGTACGGCAACATCGGCAAAGCGGTATACGAAGCATTGGAAGCCGCGCCGGATATGCATATCGCGGGTGTGGTGCTGCGCGACAGGACGAAAACGCGAGAAAAAGGCGTGCCGGCGGGGGTTAAAATCGCGGAGGATGTATCGGAACTGGGTGCGGTTGACGTTGCGGTCCTGTGCGTGCCTTCACGTTCCGTACCCAACGAAGCCGTAAAATACTTATCAAAGGGTATCCGTACCGTTGACAGCTACGACCTGCACGGCGAAGCGATGCTGGATTTATATAAAAATTTGGATGAATTGAGTAAAAAACACAACAGCGTTGCCGTCATCGGCATGGGGCTGGACCCCGGGGTCGATACGCTGATACGCGGAATATTCGAAACAGCCGCGCCGAAGGGGATATCGTACACCAACTTCGGCCCGGGCATGAGTATGGGGCATACGACGGTGGTGAAATCCATCGAAGGCGTGAAGAACGCCCTGTCCGTAACACTTCCGCTGGGCGCGGGTTTGCACCGCCGTATGGTGTATGTGGAAATCCTTGATGGTTACGACTTTTCCACAATTTGCGAAAAAGTTAAAAACGACCCCTATTTTATAAAAGACGAAACGCATGTAATCCAAACGGAAGACGTTTCCGCTTTGCAAGACATGGGGCACGGAATGAACATCATACGCAAAGGGGTGTCCGGCAAGACGGATAACCAATTCTTTACCTTCGACATGCGCGTCAACAACCCCGCCGTTACGGCGCAGGTTATGGTGGCCGCCGCGCGCGCCTCCATGCGATTAAAACCGGGATGCTATACGCCGCTCGATATCCCCGTCGCGGATATGCTGTACGTCGGGCGGGATGAAATGATCAAGCGATTGGTTTAAAAAATGGCAAACGCGATTTTCTCATCACCATCCATTACCGTCGTAAACCTCAACCCCTGCCTTGACTGGTCGTGGCACATCGGCGGTTTTACTCACGGCGGCATGAACCGCGTAAAATCCGCCCGCCAAGACGCCGCCGGTAAGGGGATCAACGTATGCGCTGCGTTAAAAAACCTCGGCTTATCGCCCACTTGCATGGGTTTCAACTTCCGCGGGAACGGTAAGGAAATTACGGACAAATTGGTCGCATTCGGCATCGCCCACGATTTCGTAACCGTAGACGGCGCGGTGCGGGTAAACATCAAGCTCTACGACGAAAGCGGCACAATGACGGAGTTGAACCAACCCGGCGCGTACGTGCCGCTTGAAGCACAGGAGGAATTGATTAAAAAAATAATCCGCGAAGCACCCCGCTCCCCCGGAGGATTGCCTCGTGATTGCCCTTCGAAAGCCGCGATTTTGCGAAGCAATCCCCCTGCGGGTTGTTCCACAGGTATTCTTATACTTAGCGGTAGCCGTCCCGCGGGCGTCCCCGCCGATTTTTACGCGCGCCTGTGTGCCGCGTGGGAGGGTATCGTCATCCTCGATACCGAAGGCGAAGCCCTGCGGCTGGCGGTCGATTTGGGCGAACGCGCACCGTTCCTTATCAAACCGAATTTATTTGAATTGGAAAGTACCTTCGGCGTTAAGCTGCCCACACGGGAAGCTATTGCCGATTTTTCGCGCGGTTTAATCGACAAAGGCGTGAAAATGGTATGCGTTTCCCTCGGCGCGGAAGGCGCGATGTTGATAACGGCGGACGAGGCGCATTATTCCCCTGCCCTACCCGTCGAGGTAAAGGCTGTGCAAGGCGCGGGTGACGCGATGGTGGCGGGGTTGGTGTATGGGTTGGTGGATAAACGGGCAAATGATTTATGTAGATGCGATTTTTCGTTGAATTTACTGCGTTTTGCTATGGCAGCCGCTGCCGCGACCATTACCCTTGAAGGTACGCAGATGTGCGACCGTGATGGATTTGAACGATTTCTTTAACCGCCGCACAAAAGCCTTCGGGATTATCCACTTCCGGGAAATGCCCGACATCTTCCAGCCAATATAAACCCTTTTGCGGCGTGTTGATTCGTTCGAAGTATTCCGCGGCAAGCACGGAAGGCGTTTGCCAATCCTTTCTTCCCAAAATATAATAAACGGGAACGCTGTAGTCGGTTATATCCCATGTATTATATTTTACAAGATTAGCCACGAGTCTCTTATTTAAACGTTGCCCGCGCCACATAGCAAAACCGTCTTTCACCGTAAACAGCGGGCTTTTTGTTACGATGTCCATTAATTTTTTCGTATTCACACCATAACCATATTTTATTTGCAATTTGCGAAAGCGCAGGATTGTTTTGGGGTAATTTTTTGCACCATGGGGATAGTCGCCCAACGCGTCAAGTTTTTTTATACCCTTAACCGCGCCTTTTTCCTCCAGGCTTTTGCGGAGTTCGTCATACCCCAACTTTTCGCCGCGCAGCATATCGACCACTTGCCCGTACCCGATGTAAGCGATTACGTCGTTGGGGTATCGTAATATATATTGCGTCCCCAACACGCTCCCCCACGAATGTCCGAGTAGGATAATCCTGTCGGTTTGGTATTTTTCCTTTACATAAATAATTGTTTGCCTCAAGTCTTCCAGTAGATTTTCCAAAGTTATGTCATGGGGATGGGTTTTATTTTTCGTCAACGTCTTACCCGTTCCGCGCTGGTCATAATATACGATGCCGCAAAAATCCCAATATTGCCGCAAGGTATACGCCAACTGGGCGGAAGATCCCCCCGGTCCGCCATGCAGGTGTAGAATCACTTCCCTTTGTTCGGACGGGTAGTGCAGGAAATATTGGTGTATACCGTTGATTTTTACATATTCCTCGGTATAACCTTTTTTATCAGGTTTTTGCACGGTTTTTACCCCACTCCTCCGCCAGCAAGCCGTAGTACACCCTGTCATACCGCTTCCCGCGAAAGTATACGGCTTTCCGTGCGCGTCCCTCGAGGGTAAATCCCAACTTTTCAAAGACCTTTCGCATGGGTGTGTTGATTTCGAGGGTGTCAGAAGCGATGCGTTCGAAGCCGATGTTGTTAAAGCCATATTCCGACATAAGGCGAATGGCCTCCGTTCCATACCCCTTTCCGCGTTCCGAAATCTTTGCGATACCGATACCGATGGTACAGCTACGGTTCCGTTCGTCGATGCTTTGCAATGCCACGTCGCCGATGACCGTGCCGTCATTCAGGAAGATACCCACACGGATGTTTACGTTTTCCTTTAGCAGGCGTTGGATTTCCTCGTACCATTCGTCGGCGTTTTCCGCTGACCAACCGAACAGCGTAGGTTCCAAAGGGTCGGCGAAGTCATATTCGTTTTCTTCGCAAATTTTCTTGCAATCGGCGCGTTCCAACGCTGCGAGATAGATATTATTACCTTGGAATTTAATCATGGCAAACTTCCTCTTTATTTACCCATACAACGGCCCGTACGCCATGCACGCGCGGTAATCCGCGTTTTCCGGCGACTCCGTACCGAACGCCGCCCAGGAATGGGGACGGAATATCCGTTCGGGCGCGACGTTGTGCATGGAAACGGGGATGCGCAGCATACTCGCCAGCGTTATCAGTTTATCGCCTACGTGGCCGTACGCCGTTACGCCGTGGTTCGCGCCCCAGTTTGCCATCACGCCGTACACATCGGTAAACGCATCTTGTCCGGTCAGTTCCGGTACGAACCATGTCGTAGGCCAAGAGGGGTCGGTGCGGGAATCGAGCGCGGCGTGGGTCGCGTCGTCGAGGGTAACCGTATGCCCTTCGGCGATTTGCAATACGGGCCCCACGCCGTCCACGATATTGACGCGCAGGAGCGTTACGGGCATTTCGGCTTGGCACTTGAAATGGCTGGAGTAACCGCCGCCGCGGAAGTATTCATAATTAGCGCGGCACCAATCGGTAGCCTCCAAGCATGCGGTAATATCATGCTCCGTCATTTCCCAAAAGGGCTTAAGGCAGCCGTTGCCGTCGGCGTCCTTCGCCGCGCCCGTACCGTCGAGGGCGGTTGCGCCGGAATTGATCAAATGGATAAAACCGTTCGCGGCTTTACCTTGCGGTTTTTTACCCGCAACCCTTTCGACCGCTTCCGCGCTCCAGTATGTGCGTACGTCGTGGAAGCAAGGCGCGGTGTCGCTCGCCAGCTTGCCGAACAGCATCGACACGCCGTTGAGGGTGTCGTTTTCGGTAGCGTATACGACCGGTTCCTTCGCGCCGTTCCAATCGAAGGTGGACGCGAGGATGGCTTCGGTAAAGTCGCCGTTGGGCAGCCAATCCGTCCAATGCCGTTGCCCTTGGAACCCCCCCGCCACGGCGTTTTTGCCAAGCGATTCCTCGTGCCAACCTATTTCGGCCAGCTTTTTGTTACCGAACAGGATGTCGCGTACGATAACCGTCATCTTCGCGATAAAATCCCAATCGTCGTCGGGGGGGACGGTTTTCGAACGGGTGATGACTTCGGGCAAGTCCTTACCCGCGTTTACGTCGAAACCTTCCTTGCAATTTGCTTTTATCCACGCAAGCGCTTTTTCGTATTCCGCGTTGTCGTAGATTCCGAGCTTCATGCGGCGTAGAATTTCGGTCAAGTCCACCCATTCGGCGCGGATACCGAGATATTTTTGGAAGAACGCCTCGTTGCAATAGCTCCCCGCGATACCCATGGAAACGCTGCCCATATTCACATAGGATTTGTTGCGCATCCAACCCACGGCGATAGCGCATTTGGCGAAGTCGGTGATTTTGCCCGCCACGTCGGGGGGGATGGAATTGTCTTCCAAATCCTGCACATCGCGTCCGTAAATCGAAAACGCGGGCAAACCCTTCTGCGCGTAGGCCGACATTACCGCCGCCAAATATACCGCGCCCGGGCGCTGCGTGCCGTTAAAGCCCCACACGGCTTTGATCGTGGAGGGGTTCATATCAAAGGTTTCCGAACCGTAGCACCAGCAGGGGGTGACGGTCAGCGTCGCCGCTACGTTCTGCGTTGCGAAAAACGCCTCGCACTTGGCCGCTTCCGCGCCGCCGCCGATGGTCGCGGGGTTGATTACACATTCCACCCGCGTGCCGTCGGGGTAGCGCAGCTTGCCGATTAATTCCGCCGCCGCGCGTGCCATTGCCATCGTCTTTTCTTCAAGGCCTTCCCTTACGCCGCCCCAACGCCCGTCAATGGTGGGGCGTATGCCGATCTTTGGATACATAAATATCCTCCTTGTTATTTAAGGAAATGGATTGTTTGTATTTTGGTTATTCGTAGATTGGCCCTTCTTCGGGTCAACGAACAACACGCGCGCGATAAGCCCGCAGCCCCCCGCGATCCCGATAAATACCATAATGAATTCGAACAGGCTGACCCTGGGTACGTGGAAGCGGATGCTCATGAGGATACTGGCAACGATGATCACCAAACCGACGATCAATAAAATCTTGGCACCCATGGATTTTGGGTTAAAGAATATCCAAAGGATGCCCGCGATAAGCGGCACCAGCGTCAATCCCGTCGGGACGCTTACCCCGCCTACCCGCAGCGCGTTGCCCCACATGGTCGTAACTTGCACCATCGTCGTCAGCCAATACAAACCCGCCACCAGCATAACCAAACCTACCAATAATGTTACCATGGAATTCTTCATACCGAGCCCCCTTTAATAGTACGACAATAATACCCAATTTTCGAAAGTATAGTTAAGCGTTATCGCAAAGTCAATCGATTACAATTATCGCAAAATCAACCATTTATAGCCTATTGATAAACTCCGCCGATTGCGCGTTTACCCGTCTTAAAAGATCGTCTTCCGTTTCGTTTTCGCCAATCGGTAATTTTATGTAATGCTTAACCGCGGATATATCCGCCAAGGCCGTCCATCGTTGCCCGCCTTCCTCCCGCGAAACGGGAAAGCATAGCTCCGATGTATTATCATTTTGTACGGCGTAACGTACCAACGGTTTAATTTTATCCGATAATTCACTTGCTTTCCCTTGGTCTATGTACAACCAGCATTTTATTTCCGCTTCTTCCGCGTACGCCGCCATAAAGCGGTCCTCGCGGTGCGTTTTGGCGAACACGACATACCGCGCCCGCCAATCGATGGGGTGCTTCGAAAGGCGATGCGCCCATAGATTCAATGTCGCATACGCATCGCGTATCTTGGCGGCGCGTTCGAAGTCCATATTTTCTGTGCATTGTTCCAGTTCCCGCGCTACGCGTTTTTGCGCGGGTGATTTGTTTCCTTGGAAGAAACCCGCCGCTTCCGCCAGCCGCGCAAGGTGTTCGTTCGGGTCCGCTTCCCTTGTACACGGAGCAAGGCATTGCTTGGTATGGAACCGAAGGCAGGGTTCGGCCTTAACGGCGTTGTCGTAGCTTTTACCGCAATGCGGTAATTGCCATAAACCTGTGATTACATCCAACGCTTCCTTTAAGGTGTATTCATTGTAGAAAGGCCCGATATCATAACCGCTCGAAGCATGAACCCGCCCATCGGATTCATCGTTTGTTATCGGCTCGCGCATATCCCGGTATTCCGATAACAGCGGCGGGAATGTTTCGCCCGGCGAAATCGTGATAAACCACGATTTACGGTCGTGGCGCATGGCTTCGTTGTACATGGGGCGGTATTTTTTAATCAAGCTATGTTCCAACAGGAGGGCATCCAATTCCGTTTCCGTTTGTTCATAGCCGATTGTTTTTATAAAACGTACCATTGTTTCGAGCTTGCGTATGTAGCTGTGTATTTTGTGCTTGCTTTCGCGCGGGTCGGTAAGGTTCAGCCGTTGGAAATACGACGCGACGCGTTTGCGTATGCAAACCGATTTACCGACGTACATAACCGTGCCTTCGGCGTTTTCGAACCAATAGCAACCCGTCGCTTCCGGCAGTTGCGAAAGCGCGTCCGCGGAGGCGTTTACCCTATGCATGACAAACCGTACAGGATAATGCTCGCCGCCACGCCCACGTTAAGGGATTCGCACTTATCGTTCATCTTAATATTTACCTTAACGTCGCACAGGTCAAGCAAACCGCCGCTTACGCCGTCACCCTCGTTGCCGATCAGGACCGCCCTTTTTTTGCTCGGCTTTACTTCCCGCGGGGGGATGCCCTCACGTACGTGTGTACCGATGATTTGATAACCTTGATTCTTTAATCCCGGTAAAAAGTCTTTTATGCTTTTCTTTATTATATTTATATGAAAGATCATCCCCTGTGACGATTGGATCACCTTGGGGTTATACACATCCACGCTGTTGTCCGACACGATCGTATCCACGCCGAACGCAACCGCGCTGCGTATGATCGTACCCAAATTGCCGGGGTGGTGGATTTGGTCGGCTAATAAAATAACGTCCCCGTACTCCCCTTCCCTTTTCTGCGTGCAAATGCCCAGCATTTTGGCGGGGGTGGCCATGGACGATAATCTTTCCATCACTTCATAGGTGACTTGGTGGGAGGGTACGGGGAAAGGCGCGTTTTTTTCAAGCGTAATCAATTCCGATAAACAACCCGCTTTGCTTGCTTCCGAAACCAAATGATAGCCCTCGGCGATAAATTGTTTTTGTTTATCGCGGTGCGTTTTGTGTTTTAGTTTTTCCCATTGCTTGACGCGGAAATTGTTGACGGAATTTATCACAGCCATTATGTCAACGCCTTTTTGGCGTAATTATAACACGGAAGATAATAAATCCCACCCCAAGTCCAGCGTTTCCTCCATCGTGCGGCTTTCCCCTTCGCGTTGGTTGATGAACTCTTGCTCAAACCGTTGGCCGAAAACCAACGTGCTTTTATCTTCTTCGGATAAATCCTCCTCCCCAACGATCGATAATATCGCCCGCGCGTCGCTTACCTTCGCGTAAGACGAAAACAACCGTTTCGCTAAATCGGGGTGGTCCTTGCGCGTCTTGCCCCCGCCGATGCCGTCCTTCATTAAACGCGATAGGGACGGCAGTATATTTATGGGCGGATAAATACCCCGCTGATAAAGCACGCGGTCCAATACGATCTGCCCTTCGGTGATGTATCCCGTAAAGTCGGCTACGGGGTGTGTGATATCGTCGCCCGGCATGGTAAGGATGGGGATTTGCGTCAGCGAGCCGCGCTTGCCCTTGATGATCCCCGCGCGTTCATACAGGGAGGCCAAATCGGAATACAGGTAACCCGGATAGCCTTTACGGCTTGGTATTTCCCCCCGTGCCGATGATATTTCACGCAATGCCTCGGCATAGGCGGTCATATCGGTTAGGATGGCGAGTACGTCCATCCCGCGGTCAAAGGCGAGGTACTCCGCCGCCGTCAACGCGCAGCGCGGGGTAATGATACGCTCGGTCGGCGGGTCGTTCGCGAGGTTGAGGAAAAGCACCGAACGTTCAAGCGCGCCGCTTTCGGAAAAGGAACGGCGGAAGAACTCGGCGGTATCGTGCTTAACGCCCATAGCGGCGAATACGACGGCTGTTGATGGGGTACATAAATTCGCGGCGATCATCGCGGCCAGTTTATCATGCGGTAATCCGTCACCCGTGAAAATAGGCAGCTTTTGCCCGCGTACCAGCGTTGCCAACCCATCGATGGCGGAAAAACCCGTCACGACATGGCCGCGCGGGTAATCCCTTTGCGTAGGGTTGATGGGTATACCGTTGATACCGCGGCGTAAACGCGTATGTACGTTTCCCAACCCGTCCTTGGGCCGCCCCATACCGTCGAAGGTACGGCCCATTAATTCAAGCGAAAGGGGCATTTCCATGGGGCGGCCCGTAAAGCGCGTGACGGTATTGGCCAACGACAAATCCCGCGTACCCTCAAAAACAAGCACGACGGCAACATCACCGTCGATCCGTATAACACGCCCCCACAACGGGGAGGCATCCGAAGCACGGTCGGTTAGCGAAATCCTTACGGATTCATCATAAGCGGCGTCATCGATGCCTTCCAATATCATCAGGCTGCCGCGTATTTCACGCGCGCCCAGGTATTCGACGTTCAAAGCAATCCCTTCATCATTTCCGCTTGCTTATACGGCAGCGTGAAGGTATCGACGGGATCATAGGCGTTTTGTTGCAGGAACGTCTCGCGTATGATCTTAGCCTTACTCAGTACCGTCCTTTGGCTTTCGGGCAGCGATTCCGTTCCGGTCAGCTTCACGGTTTCCAGGATACGGCTTTCTTCATGCAATATTGCTAACATACGGCGGCGGTTTTCCGCGTGTTCGCCGCGGATCAAGTCCTCCGCGTAATCGCTGTAGCTTGCCATCCAATCGATCGCGGGGAAGTGCCTCGCGTATGCCAGCCGACGGTCCAACGCCCAAAAGCAATGAACGAACCGCTTCGTGTTCTGCGTCACCGGCTCGGAAAAATCCGCCCCCTGCGGGGAAACCGCACCCACGATCGTAATCGAACCTTCCGACCCGTTTAAATTTTCCGCATACCCCGCCCGCTCGTAAAATTCCGACAATCGGCTCGCGAGGTACGCGGGGTAGCCTTCCTCGGCGGGCAGTTCGTCCATGCGCCCCGATAATTCCCGCAGGGCCTCCGCCCAACGTGAAGTGGAATCCGCCATGACCGCAACGTGATAACCCATGTCGCGGTAACATTCCGCGATGGCGATCCCTGTGTAGATACTGGCTTCGCGGGCGGCCACGGGCATGTCGGATGTGTTGGCGATCAACACCGTACGCGCCATCAGGGACGCTCCTGTGCGCGGATCGGTCAAGCGGGAAAAATCCTCCAGCACTTCGGCCATTTCGTTGCCGCGCTCCCCGCAGCCTATGTATACGATCAAATCCGCGTCGCACCATTTCGCCAACTGATGCTGCGTTATGGACTTACCCGTGCCGAATCCGCCGGGTATGGCCGCCACACCGCCCTTCGCAATGGGGAAAAGGCTGTCGATGACCCGTTGCCCCGTAATAAGCGAGCGCGTAAGCGGCAAACGGCGGCGCACCGGACGGGGGACACGTACGGGTTGATGCTGCGCAAGGCAAAAAACACGTATGCCGTCGGGGGTTTTTATTTCCAGCAATGGTTCTTCGGCTGTATAGTCGCCGTCGGGGACGCATGAAATGACCGTCCCCCTAACACCCGGGGGGAGCATGGCTTTGTACGTAATGGAGGGCGTTTCCGCAACTTGTACCGGAATCCTGTACAAGTGAAGTTCATCGCCGGGTTTGACGAGCATTTGAATCGGCCATTTCTTTTCATCCGAATACGCCCCGTCAAGCCGCCGCCCGATTCCGTCAAAAATATGCCCGACAAGCCCCGGAGCCAACCGTACGGACAAGGGATGGCCCGTACCCCGTACCTCCTGCCCGGGCTTTAAACCCGCGGTGTCTTCATATACCTGTACGACGGCGATATCCGATGAAGGGCCGCCGCGCAGGGAAATGACTTCCCCGGCAAACGACTGTTCCCCTACCCGCACCCGCTCCGACATAAAAAAATCCCTTGTGTCCCGTTCGTGCGCCACACGTAAAACGGGACCGTTAATCCCGTGGATTTTACCGATGGCGGTATCAGTCGATGTCTTCATGGAAGGAATCCATTTTCTTTGCCGCAAGCGTTTTAAAGGATAAGTCCAACCGCTTCGTGCGTTTTGCGTTATACATGATCAACCCCCCGATAAAATCAACGTCGCTTGCTTCGGCGGTAAACCCTTGGGGTGCTATTATCCCCATATCGCGCCGCATTAACTGCATAACGGCAAATCCTTTCCGTCGCGAAGCGCTGTGCATCGCTTCCTTTATATAACCTTCATACGCGCCGGATGCGGCGAAAACCCGCAGCCGTTCCTCCGTTTCCGCGTGCAACCCTTCCATCAGGGATTTCCTTTTTTCCTCTAATTTCATACGTTCGTCGGCGGTTGCGGCGGCGATGCGTTTATACCGTGTTTTCTTAATTTCGTGTATCCGTTCCCGTACACGTTCGTTGATACGGGTTTCCGCTTCCCCCAGCGCGAGCGAAACGGCCGCTTCAATATACGCGGACCGATCGCGGGAAGCCTTTCTTTTAACCGCCTCCGCTTCATCCAAAATCGCCGCGGTAAAGTAATCGAGCTTTTGCTCCACGTTCATATCAAACACGCCCCAATATCATAAACGCCACCAACAAACCGTAAATCGCGATCCCCTCCGCCATCGCCACAAAGATCATGGACTTACCGAAGTTTTGCTCGTTTTCGCTTACAGCGGCGATTGCGGCCGCCGCCGCGGAACTTACCGCGATGCCCGTGCCGATCGCTCCCATGCCCGTCACCAACGCCGCCGCGATATACGCCGCCGCGACGGCGATTTCATTACCCCCGCCAGCCGCTTCCGTTGCCCCCACCCGCGATGTAAATACGAATACGGTAGCCCCCAAATAGACGATGGCGAAGACGATGATATTAATGACCAGGATACGCTTACCCTTTTTTCCCTTGAACATGCCGCCGCTCCTTTGTCATACGCGATTTATTTTGTGTGAAACGAAGACCCTGCCCCCGCCTTTGTAAAAACGGCTGAACAATTCATAAAAATCCAACCGTAAGACCTGTATCCCCACCAGCAATCCCTCAATGCCCATCACCAAAAGATTTCCGAACACCAACACAAGCACCCTGCCCGAAACGTTTGCGTTTTGCGAAAGCCGAAGCACCACATGCATCATGCCCGCGTGGCTGACGGCGAACGCCCCCACCCGCACGAACGATATCGTGTTGGTAACGTACATAAGCAGCGTTTCGAACAGTTCCATGATGATCCCGAATACCCCTCCCCCGACGCTCCCCTCCAACATTCCCCCGCGCCCTTCCAACAACCGCGTCAGGGGTTGCCTCAATACCAACAGCACCAAGGGCACGGCGAGCAACCCGACCGGAAATCCCCGCCCCATAAAAAACACGCGTACCGCGCCGTATACGATCACGGTATAAAACAATAACCCCGACACACCGTTCGCGTTAAAAAGGAAATCACCCATACGACCCGTGCGGAAAGCGTTATACATATGCAACGCCATGGAAATCATGATCAACGCCGCGCCAAGCCCGACCGCGAAGACAAGCGTTCCCATGATATCCGCCGCGGGCCTCCTCCATAACGCGGGTAAAATATCCTCAAACCCGAATACCGAACCGTACAGGAAGCCGAACCCCATCGCCGATACGCCGACGATTGCGATGATCCGCCCCAACGGTTTTCCGTATTTCCAACCGATAAGCATACCCACCGAAGCAAGGCAAAACCCGTGCCCCACATCACCGAACATCAACCCGAAAAGCAACGTATACGTTACGGCCAATAAAAACGTGGGATCGGCCTCGCCGTACGTGGGCAAGCCGTACAAGCGCGTAAAAAATTCGAATTGCCGTATGATCGGCGGGTTCCTTAGGCGCGTCGGGGCGATTTCGTCTTCACCCGTATGCCGCGTGAAGACGATCAACGCGTCGTCGTTGATTTCACCCTCCAGCGCGTCAGCGTCGTCCGCGCCCATCCACCCGACGAAGGTAAACACCCGCTTACCTTTGCTTAAAGATGCGTATTTTTTAACGTCGAAAGTATCATACAACGCGCGTACCTTTCCGCAAGCGACGCGCAACCGCCTTACGCTCCCCTTGGGCAGCGCCGCTTCGGTATCCATACGGATTTCCACCCGCAGTTTACGCAAACGGCTTGACCAAATCCGATTTAACTCGGCAACCGTACCGTTTTTCCGCTCCCCCATACATTCGGCGGCAAGGGGGATTACTTCGAATTGCAATGACGCGAAAACAGCGTCAACCTCTTCCGCGTTGACGCTCGGGGTAAAATAAACGCCCCAAACGTATGCGGAATCCCTTTTCGTCAACAAAAATATGATCCTGTCATCCGTCCGCAGAAAGGCTTCATATTGCCGATAATGCGCCGCCGTCATCCGCCCCGCCCTGTAGTGCAGGAAGCGGCTTTCTTCCAATTCCGATATATCCGCGTCCAGCGTTATAAACGGTGCGATCGTTTGCAAGTATGCCTCGATTTCGGCTTTTTGGCGTTCCTTCTCCCGCACGGCTTCGTCACGCGCTTCGTAGGCGCGGTGGGCCTCCTCCACACGGTTGACCGCTTCCGATGCCTTCATGGGGATATATACGGCGGGCTCCCCCCCGAACAACGCCGAAAACCGCTCCGCCTTTTGCAACGTTACGGCATACGGGTTAAGCGTGGTAAACGGCTCCATATCCGGATGCTCGGCAACCTTTTCGAGTTGTATGTCGTAACGCGAAAGGTAGCGGTCCACTGCGTGGTTCATGGCGGAAATATGGCCGGTGATGCTTATGTATTTCATCTTTTCTACCATGATACCGCCCTCATTCGTGCTTCATACAGGTAAGCGCACACAGGCGCAAGTGTATTGGGATGCAGCCGCGCTTGTTTGTTATATTGTTTTACCAACGCTTGGTGCATCAGACGCTCGGGCCGCTCAAACGACGGAAAGACCGCGGCATACGGGCCTTGACTTACAATGGCCAGCAACCCTTCTTCGTCCTTTGCGCTAACCATGCGCCGAGTCATTTCCTCGGTCAATCGGTACCGTATCGGGATCAACCGCCCATACGTCGCGTCACCTGTTACGCCGTAATACTTCTTTAAACGGTACATCCACACGATATTGCACAGGTCGGCCTCCATCCCGGCAAGGGATGTCAACGCCCGGCGGTCGGCTTTGCAAGCATACCGCAACGCGCGCCGCAATAATAAATACCCGGTTATACCGCGTTCCCTTTCAAACATCATCGCCGTAAGCAAATCACGCGAGGGTTTATCCGGCAGCCATAACAAAATCCGATCCAAGTCCTTTATGCCGAATCTCTTCCCCATCGCTCGTATCTTCGTATTTACCGCTGTATACCCCATCCTTTATTCCGAAACCCAAATTCCCAAATCCGAATTAAAAAGGACTTCCTCCGCGATTTTTGCCGACCACGTTTCGCGGTTGACGAAAAAAGCCGCCTCCAACCGATCGGACTTGCGCCGATAGCTTTCCTTAATTTGCGCCAACCTTTCCTCGGTTTGCGCCTCCGATTCCCTTTCCAACGCCGCGACCTTCGCGTCGGCCTCCCGTTCCATCACGGCGACGTTC
Organism: Defluviitaleaceae bacterium; assembly: GCA_009780585.1. Classification (GTDB taxonomy): domain Bacteria; phylum Bacillota; class Clostridia; order Lachnospirales; family WQUN01; genus WQRX01. The sequence goes on from WQZS01000025.1 coordinate 17,395, forward strand.
CGATCGATTTCGCTTCGGATAAATTCATCCGTTTCATTTTGGTTATTTTTACCCACTGATTGCCTCGCCGATTTTTCGATGGCAAGCAATTCCTTCAATACGTTTATCATGGAAAAATCGTACCATATATTTCCAGCGGTAACTAGTCCCCATTCGCGCGGAGGTTCAATTTTTTTATCAGACGATACGACAACATATCCAACGCCTCGTTATATTTACCCATACGGAACACCGCATACCCTTCGACATGCAGATATCCGTTGGTGCGTAAAAACCGCTGCAAACGTTCCTGCTCGTATGCGTACAGCGGGGTTTTACGCAGCTCGCGTGCCAACAGGCGCATCTTCGGCGAATAATGGTACACGGGGTTTTCCATAATAGCCGCTTCTTCCAATATTCCCATCACCGCCCGCGCCAACGCCTCCCTTTCCCCCGCCCACGCAAACAAAAGCGCGTAGTCGTTCCCGCACTTTTCTTTTTTTATTACCGCAAACCGTTCCTCGATCAGCTTTATGTACCGCACGGTATACAGGGTTAGGCGCACCATTTCGCATCCTTTTTTAATATCGGATACCCTACTATATGCCGTACGCTTATCTAACTTATCTTGTCAAATTCATAATCCACTTGAAACGGTTCGTCTTGATAATCGCGATCACCCATTTAAAGAATTGGTCGATCCGCAGGAAAAAATACACAACCACCGGCGATGCCCCAAATACGAACGCCGCAAGGAACGCCGACGGCAGCACGATCAGCCACGCGCATATTCCGTCAACCTTTAATACGAACTTCGTATCGCCGCCCGCGCGGATAATCCCCGTAAAGCACGGCGCATGGTAGGAGGTCAGCGGTATATACAACGCCGTTATCGCCATAAAACGCCTCGCCATCGCCATCGTCTCCGGCGCGAAGTCGTAAAACGACAGGAAGAAATCCCGCAAACCGAAATATACCCCCGCCGTCGTCAAGCCCAGCACCGCAAACGTAACCTGCAACGCGCGCGCATACCGTTTAACCAAGTCGTACCGTTCTTCACCGACGGTCTTTCCGATAATGATCGCCGCCGCCGCCGAACATCCCCATACGACCACCATCGTAAAATTCGAAAGCACGATCGTTACGCTCTGGGAAGCCATCGCCGCCGAACCCATCCGCCCCATGATGGCAACCTGCATGGTCAGCGCAAGCCCCCACAGCAAATCCCCGCCCAACACAGGGGAACCGTACCTTACGAAATCCTTAAACAGTAATCGGTTAAACCCAAGCAATTCCCCAAAGCGCAATTTTAACCGCTTATCGATAAACCGTACGTACACGACCATAATCACGGCTTCAACCACACGCGCCGCAAGCGTGGCGATCGCCGCCCCGCGGATACCCATTTCGGGAAAGCCATGGTTGCCGAATATCAACAAGTAATTTAACCCCACGGCAATGACCAATGTGGAAATACTCACCCAAAGCCCGATGCGCACGATCTCCACGCACCGCATCGACGCCATCAGCACATGCGTCGCGCAAAAGAACAGGTACGAAAACGAAACGATCCTTATGTAAACGACCCCCTGTGCGATCGCTTCGGGATTGTCGGAGAATATCCGCAGCACACCGTACGGCGTGATAAAGACCGCCAAATTGATAACCCCACCCAAGGCGAAGCACACCTTTACCGCAATGGCGATTATCTCTTTAATACTCTTAATATCGCGCTTGCCCCAATACTGCGCCGCAAGGATAACCAGCACCGCCGATATCCCCATCACCAGCATGTTTAATATCATCATCACTTGGTTGGCGATCGAAACACCCGCCAGCGCATATTCCCCCAAATGCGAACCCACCATCATACTGTCCGCCAAACCCACGCTGACAATGACCAGGTTTTGCAACACCAACGGCACCGCCAAAATAAAAAGCCGTTTTAACAGCGGCTCCGATTGTTTATCGTTTTTCATGTCAACCCATCAACCTTACAGGTATGTATTTTTGGAAAATTTTAAAAAATTATAACCGATTATACACAATATTACGCATATGCGAAACCGGACATTTTCTAAGACTTTGTCAGAACAATTGTATCACACGCGCTGCTATAATGGCCTCACAGCAAACGACCGAGGCAGCCACGAGCCAAGGACGGGTTTTGCCTTCCCCCAAGGAGCCTTCGGGTACCGATAAAGGGCGCACCGCGCCGTGCCGGCTATTTCTCAAACGTGCGCTGTATCCTGTAACACCGTAACACCCGTACCGCCGCCAAACCCCAAGGAAGGGGGTTGCGTATCCCGCCAAGAGCTCAGCAGGATACATAACCCATGTGCACACCTTCCCCAAGGCACGGCAACCAAGACCTCATGAGGCACGCAATACCGGGGAACCCGGGTCCCCTTCCTTAGAAACAACAACCAAAACCCCGTAAACCAACAAACCAAACATGAAAGGAAGTGAACGATGACGCATTACCGGATGACATTCGCCGCGGAGGGCGGCGCACGCAGGAGTATAAAAATCACCAACGTTAACCCGTCGATAACCCCGCAAGAACTGCGAGCCGCGGCGGACATGTTGATCACCCATGACATCATGGACCCCGCACGCGGCAGGCTTACACGCTTGTTGACATTGACGGCGCATACCGTCAGCGTGTCCCGTCTGCTGGGGTAAATAAAATGAATTTTTGTTTTATCCGTAAAACAGTCACTTGATCTATTGATTAAATGTGGCTGTTTTTTGTATATTGATATATAAATGTGCTTTTTTACATTATCCGGTGAAACCGCCGCAAAAAAATATGGCCTTAAACGTGCCGCAATCGCAAGAAATCGAGCAACATCACTTGGAGGACATACAATTTTTTAAGCGGCTTGATTGACGGTATGTAAAAAGCATATAATAATTATGATGTAATCTGTGAAGGGTGGAAATAATGTAGTTGGGGTAATTTCATCAAAAAATGCCAAAGTTGTGATATAAATGATGTTACTGGCTGAATAATTAAAACAGAGGGCGCACTTATGTACCATTACGAGTATGGTACGTGCGTAAGATTATTTTTGAGATAAGGGGATACAAATGTTAAATTATAATGAACTCCCTGATGTTATGTATTTTAGTTCATCAAAAAAAATTCTTGAACTAAAAAACAAAGTATTTCTAACACCTCATATAGGGCTGGCTTCTTTGCTCATCATAAACCCCGATGATTTATTTCCGAAAGGATATTCAACCAGTTGTAATATAAGTTACCGACAATGGAACTTTTCAAATGATTTGTTGGCGGAGCCGTTAAAAACGGTTAATGTCCGTCATAACATCGTTGCATTTGAAAATAAAAAATTTGAAGGTCAATCAAGTGGATATATCCACGTTGTTGATGTTAGTAAAGTAAAAAATATGTTATCCGTTTATGTTACGAATAATCCTGACAGAGAAGTAGTATATAACGGTGAAGATACATTGCCTATTATTAAAATAATCCCACATTCCGTTCAATGGGATTTTACGTTTCATGCAAATGATGTGAAACAATTTGGAGTTGGAACGGCCAAAAAACTTTGATAGATATTTGCAATCGTTATTTCCACCCTTCACAGCACACATCATAAGTAATGTAAGTATTATAAGTAACATAAGCAGGAGGAAATATGATGGAAGTTGCAAGGATAACCAGTCGGGGGCAAGTCACCATTCCCATTAATATTCGCAGGAAGCTCGGCGTAAAAGAGGGCGGTAAGATTATTTTCGCAGAAGATAACAACAGAATTTTTGTAACGAACGCGGCAAAAGTCGCATTTGCCAATATGCGAACGGCGTTTGCCGGTGAAGCGGAACGGCTTGGACTAACAGACGAACAAGATGTTGTGGCTCTTGTTGACGAAGTACGAGGGGAGATGTGGAAGGAACGATATGCGAATAATGATTGACACGAATATTCTTGTTTCGGCGTTTGTCCTAAACTCCCGTTACCTTAATCGAATGATTGATAACATCACGGAATATCATACTATTGTTTTGCCAACTTATGTTATTGATGAATTGAAGCGGGTAACAACTTTGTAGAAAAATATTGCTGATTAAAAATAAAATAAATAATTTTTCGGCTCTCTTACGTTTATATATGAGAGTTTTTTATTTTCCATATGGAAAATAACTTGATTATATTAAATCTTTTTGTTATTCTATGCTCGAGGTGATTTATATATGGACAGATTGATTCCGCGCCCGCAATTTTTAGAAAACCTTATAAAGTTCCGAGAGGTTGATGTTATCAAGGTTGTAACGGGCGTTCGCCGTTGCGGTAAATCAACCTTATTTGTTTTGTATATGGAATACTTGAAATCGACAGGGATTGACGAAAGCCAAATCGTTCATATCAACCTTGAAGATATGGGAATGGAGCATTTGCATAATTACAAAGCCTTGAATGAATTTCTTTTATCCAAATTGCAAAAAGACAAAATGACGTATATCTTCATTGATGAAGTTGGTCGATGTGTCGGTTTTGAAAAAGCGGTTGACAGCATCTATATTAAAAGGAACACGGATGTTTATGTCACGGGTTCAAACGCGGATTTGCTATCAGGGGAAATTGCGACGCTTCTTTCGGGGCGCTATGTTGAAATTAAGATGCTGCCGTTTTCTTTTGCGGAATATTACGAAGCAAACAGCAACAAGGATAAAAACCAAGCATTTGCAAGTTATATGAATATCGGGAGTTTTCCGGTTGTCGTTTCCCAACTTAAAAGTGATATGGAGTTATCCGACCAATATTTGGAAGGCATTTACAACACCATTATTATCAAAGATGTGGTTACCCGAAAGGGTGTCAGCGATGTCGGACTATTAAAGAACATAGTCAAGTTTTTAAGCAGCAATATCGGCAGTTCTATATCTGTGGCGAATATAACCGACTACATTAACAAATCCGGCAGGAAAATTACGCAAAAAACGGTTGACAAATATGTTAAGGCGTTGATGAACAGCTTTTTGTTTTACAACGTGGAAAGGTATAACATTAAGGGTAAAAATCTATTAAAAACGCTCGGCAAATACTATATTATAGATACGGGGCTGCGGAACCACCTGCTTTCCTCGTCCAATTCCGATATGGGTCATCAGATTGAAAATATTGTGTATTTGGAATTGCTGCGCCGTGGTTACAGGGTGAACATCGGAAAAATTGACGAAAAGGAAATTGATTTTATTGCGGTTAAGCAACACACGAAGGAATATTACCAAGTAGCCATGACTGCCCTTGACGAATCCGTTAGGGCGCGGGAATTGAGTCCGTTGCAAAGGGTAAGCGACAATTATCCGAAATATCTTTTAACCCTTGACTTTATCACAGGTGATAATGAAGGGATAAAACAACTCAATTTAATTGATTGGCTGTTGAGATAACATTTGACAAACCCGTATTTAATATGATACAGTACGCATCGCAAAGCGCGGACGCGCTTTTTTAAGTTCCGCTTTTGCCTTATCCAGTGTATTTTCTATGAGAGAGGGATTGCCATGCGTACCAAAATCACCTTGGCTTGCGTACCTTGCAAGCAACGTAACTACAACACCACGAAGGACAAGAAGAAACACCCCGACCGTATGGAAATCAAGAAGTTCTGCCGTTTTTGCAATTCCCACACCGAGCACCGCGAAACGAGATAGGGAGGCGCATCCATATGAACGACGAAAAAAAGCCCAAAAAGCAAGATTCCGACTATACCAACGATCCGTTGAAGTCGGTCGTTCACGAATACCGCGCCGAATTCCGCAAGATCGTATGGCCGTCCAAGCAGGTGCTGTTTAAGCATACGGTGACGGTTATCGCCGTATCCGGCCTCTTCGGCGCGTATATCGCCTTGCTGGACGGTGTGTTCGGCTTCGGCCTTCGCCAGTTCATCCAACTGGTCGTAAGGTGACAACATGGCGGATATAACGGTAAACCCCGATATCATCCCCGAGGAATTGGTGGATACCATCCACCCCGACGCCAAATGGTACGTCGTACACACCTATTCCGGTTACGAAAATAAGGTAAAAGCAAACATCGAAAAGATCATCGATACCCGCGGGATGCATGACGTGATTATCCAGGTCGTCGTCCCCGTGCAGGACACCATCGAAATCAAGAACGGCGTAAAAAAGGCCGTCCAGCGCAAGATTTACCCCGGTTACGTACTGCTTAAAATGGTGATGAACGAGGAAACGTGGTATGTCATCCGCAATACGCGGGGCGTAACCAGCTTCGTCGGCCCCGCTTCAAAGCCCGTCCCCCTCACCGATGAAGAAATCATCGCTATGGGCGTCGAAGTCCCCGACTTCGAATTGGACTTAAACGTGGACGAAATCGTCCGCATTATCGCCGGCCCCTTCGAAGGCTCGATCGGCAATGTGCGTGAAGTCAACCACCAAAAGAAGACCGTTACGATCGCGCTCAGCGTTTTCGGGCGCGAAACGCAAGTGGAACTCGATTATCACGTATTACAGCGTATGTAGCGTGATTTTGGGATATTAGTGGGAGGGTGCCGCGTGTACCCGTCTACCACAAGGAGGAAAACGAATGGCAAAGAAGGTCACCGCCTTGGTCAAGCTGCAGATACAGGCCGGCAAGGCGACACCCGCACCCCCCGTTGGCCCGGCGCTCGGGCAGCACGGTTTGGCGATCCCCAACTTCTGCAAGGAGTTTAACGAGCGGACGCAATCCCAGGTCGGCATGATCATCCCCGTGGTGATCACGGTCTACGCCGACAGGAGCTACAGCTTCATCACCAAGACACCGCCCGCAGCGGTCCTCTTGAAGAAGGCTTGCGGTTTGGACAAGGCTTCGGGCGAAGCGAAAAAGAGCACCAAAATCGCCACCATATCCAAAGACGAAGTACGCAAGATAGCCGAGCTTAAAATGCCCGACTTAAACGCCGCCGATGTGGACGCGGCCATGCGTATGGTTGCCGGTACTGCCCGCAGTATGGGCATCGTCGTGCAGGAATAGGAGGGGCGACATGAAAAAAGGTAAAAAATATATCGAAGCCGCCAAATTGGTGGAAAAAACGAAGCTCTACGATGTTTCCGAAGCGGTCGATTTGGTGCAAAAAACCAGCACCGCCAAATTCGACGCGACGGTTGAAGCCCATATCCGCTTGGGCGTAGACTCACGCCACGCCGACCAACAGGTGCGCGGTACGGTCGTACTCCCCCACGGTACGGGGCGCACGATGCGCGTGCTCGTTATCGCCAAGGGCGAAAAGGCCGCCGAAGCCGAAGCCGCCGGAGCCGATTTCGTGGGCGCGGAGGATATGATCTCCAAGATCCAAAACGAAAGCTGGTTCGACTTCGACGTAATGATCGCCACGCCGGACGTTATGGCCCTTATCGGACGCATCGGGCGTTTGCTCGGCCCCAAAGGGCTTATGCCCAACCCCAAAGCGGGTACGGTAACGACCGACATCGCAAAAGCCGTTTCCGACGTCAAAGCCGGTAAGATCGAATACCGCCTCGACAGGACCAACATCATCCACGTACCCATGGGCAAAGTCAGCTTCGGCACGGAAAAACTGGCCGAAAACTTCGCCACTCTAATCGGCGCGGTCATCAAGGCAAAGCCCGCCGCCGCGAAGGGTACGTACCTCAAAAGTATTACGCTGGCCTCCACCATGGGCCCGGGCGTTAAGGTGAATCCTTTACGCGTAAACGATTAATATGTAACTTCTGACCTATTAGGACAGAAGTTGACGATAGGAGAACTCATTATGGCTAAATGTGAAGTATGCGATAAAGGCATCCTTACCGGACACCGCATCAGCATCACGCGTTCGCAGGTTTCGCGCAGGGCAAACAAAATTTGGCGTTCCAACGTTAAAAAAGTACAGGTCGTGGAGAAAAACGGGGCCGTACGCCGCGCCAAGGTTTGCACCCGCTGCCTGCGTTCCAAAAAGGTTACACGCGCGGTTTAATTGACAAGCCGCCGAATATTATAATATACTGCCTCTCGCTTGCGGGGGCATTATCTGGGTGTAGCGTAGCTTGGTAGCGCGCCAGACTGGGGGTCTGGAGGTCGCAAGTTCAAATCTTGTCACCCAGAGGCCAATAAACCCTTGTAAACGTTGAATTTACAAGGGTTATTTATTTTCAATAATTCGTTTACCCTTTTTATTACCCTTTAAAACGTGTTCATTAATAAATTTGTCCATACGCGAAGAACTATTTTTCCGCATTTGTTCGGTGACATAACCGTATATATCAAGGGTAAAAGCCGCAGTATGATGTCCGAGATTCTCTTGCAATGTCTTAATATCGTCCCCCGCCTGTAAAGAAGAAACAGCATAACTATGGCGCAAGTCATGGAAGCGTGTTGAAGGTGAATTCATATCACGCATGATACGCTTAAATTGTTTATATATGCTAGGGTGGCGTAAATGATTTCCGATTTCATCTGTAAAAATAAAATTGTGTTCATTATGCCATGCTTCTGCGGCGTCTTTTTGATGATTAAGTTGTTGCGCTTTACGTTCGCGGAATTTATCTAAAATATATTTAGCGGGGGTAATATAGCGTGTTTTATCGTTTTTTAAAGGAGCAAAAAGATAAACACCATCGATAAGTTGCAATTGTCTGTATACATAGATGGTGTTACCCTGCAAGCAATCCCATGTTAAGCCGAGGATTTCACTTTGACGCATACCCGTAAATAAATCGATAATATAAAACAATTCATATCGATGGCCTTTAATAGTGGATAAAAAAGATGATATCATAACATTGTCAAGCGGTTTAATATTGGACTTTGTAATTCGTGGAAGTTTACAAGCCCCTGCGGGGTTCATGTTGATATAATCGAGCGCGACGGCTTGGTTTAATGCCTTGTGCAGGATTCCATAAACATCCCTTACACCTTTGGGCGAAAGGGCGGGCTTGCCGTTAGAAGGCAGTAACATACCGTTAATAAATGTTTGAATAATATGAGGACGTAATGCCGTTAACTTGGTAGCGCCGAGCGAAGGTTTAATACGGTAATTACAACGGCCTGTATACAAAATTAACGTTCTTGGTTTCACGTCTTTGTTATATTCGGATAGCCATATATCTAACCATGCGCTTAACGTAAGGCGCGAAGGTTCTATATAATTACCCGTATCTAATGCGACAGTAACTTTTGCGAGCTGTTTCCGTACTTCTTGTTGCGTTTTGCCGTAAATAGAACGTTGCACCTGCTTACCCGTCCCAGGATCGCGGCCGACGGTGTAACGCGCTTCCCATGTGCCGTCTTTACGTTGACGGATGCTACCCCCGCCGTGGGCTTTACGCTTCGGCATTGTTTGTGACATCCCCGAGGTCAGTTTTGGGACTCATATCAACATAGATACTGTTGATCAATCGGTTAACTGATTCCATGGTATATGTATAAACATGGAAAACCTTAAGACCTACAACGTCATACACATGATCAACGAAACTATCACGTTGTTTACGACTTGATTTGTTATGGGTGCTGTCATCCAATTCAAAAGCGGCTACAGGGCGAAGAGAGGAAGGATCGCAAAGTAAAAAATCTACGTGCTTTGCTTTAATTTTATTAAAGTGCGTTTGGAAACCCGAACCTTTATGGTATTGCTTAAGTGTTACATGTACAAAATCGGCAACCCTTGGTTTGATAACAACATAAAATCCATACTGCTCCGCGATGGGGCGTAATGTTTGAAAAAAATCTTTTTCACGATTGGTTAAAAGCGATTTGTTTAAAGCATAAGGATATATCGTAGGATTGCGACGAATAAAACCCTTACGCTTTTTACGTGTAAAGAACCATGCAATGGCAAATACAGCAAGGATTAGCAACAAAAATTCCATAGGAATCCCCTTTCATATGTAAAACGTAATTGCACAAACATACTATGCATAACGAATTGACAAATAGCAAACACATGTTCTATAATATGACAAAAATAAAAAGGATGGTGAATGGCGTGATGCACGATGAAAACGAAAATAACGAAAAGAGGGACGAATTAAGGCGAAGGATAAACGCCCTCACGGATGATCAAATAAATCAGTTCATTCTAAAAGCGTTTCAATGGCTGATTGAAGAAACGAACTAAACTTATCTAATTTATCATCGGGTATACGGTCAATCAAAAGAAGCAATTCCTCGCGGGGTGTTGGTTCTTTTTTAATTTGAGCATCTACGCCAAGGATATCATCAATAGATGTATTGAAAATATTAGCCAAAAGTATAAGGGCATCAGAATCGGGATCGTGTACATTTCTTTCCCAATTTGAAAGCGTACCTTGCGAAACATTAAGTTTACAAGCAAGGTCGATTTGCCGCATATCCCTAGCTTCTCTCAAATTCTTAATACGATTCATTAGCGCCTCCACAATTATGTATCAGTATACTTAATAAATTAAGGGTATCAACTAATATTAGTTTAACAATAATAATTTAAAATAAGTGTTGACAATATTAGTTTTGCTCATATAATGAATATTAGTAAACCTAATATTTGTCGCGCCGCACGTTCAAACACGTATTAAAACTTAACAACATGTACGTATCAAACGAACGGAGGTATGCCTATGACCAAAAACCCACAATTACCGCACTACCAACGATTTAAAAACAAAAGGAAAGGAGTCAAAACGTAATGGGAATTGATAAACCAATGGTAATGAGTATAAGAGAGGCCGCGACAATGATGCGCGTCGGCGTAAACACGATGTACGAATTCGCCGCGCGGGAAGATTTTAAAGCACTAATCCAAGTTGGCCGCAAAAAATTAATCCATCGCCGTAAATTCGAAGAATGGATCGAAGCGCAAACACGATAACACCATCCCACCCACACAAACCCCGAAAGGAGTCTCCCCCATGCCAACATTAGCAAAAACGATCTTCGAACTCGGACGCATCTACAAGGCCCTCAACACCATTTTCTACAACGGCGAACTTGAAACACCTTTAATCACCATCCAATCCCGCGGGAAAAACCCTGCTCTCGGCTGGTGTACCTCACGACGCATATGGCGCAAGCGTACCGAAGGCGACGAATGTTATTACGAAATCAACATAAGCGCGGAATACCTTAACCGCGAATCCACCGACATAATCGAAACCCTGCTCCATGAAATGGCTCATCTTTATGCCAGCATGATGAATATTAAAGATACCTCCCGTGCGGGCAAGTACCACAATAAGAAGTACAAGGAAATCGCCGAAAGCCACGGCCTTAACGTAGCCGAAGACGAAAAATACGGCTGGACGATCACAAGCCTTACCGATGAAGCAAGAACCCTCATCGCCAACATCAAACCCAACCGTCAAGCCTTCAAGGTATACCGTCAAGGCGACCTTAAGCAAGGCAAGGAAAAGAAGCCGTCTTCCACCCGCAAATATATTTGTCCGTCATGCAATATTAGCGTCCGCGCTACCAAGGATGTAAATATCGCGTGCATGGATTGCAAGGTAATGATGATCAAGGAACTATCGGACGGGGAATATGAGGAAACAGAAACGTACGATGCCAGCGACATAGACGATATCGCCGACGATTACCAACTGGCCGCTTAATCAAAATTGAAAGTGTACTTTCAATAGAAAGGATTAACTAATAAAAAGAAAAGAGGAAAAAATGGAACGCAAAATGGAAGAAAAGGCCATGTCCCTCGGAATAAAAGCGACATGCTATGTAAACAAATGGGACGATGAAGACAAAATGCTATTAATGGGAGAAGGTGCAATATTTTGTAAAAGCTGGGAGGTAATGGAGTTGTTCCTCGAAGTCTTCGCAAAAGCCCTAAAAGGAGCAAACCAATGAAAAACAAGCGAAGCACCTACGCAATCATAATTATATTGTGGGTATCGCTGGCCGTAATCATGATTGTGGCCATCAAAGGTATAAACAACCTAACCACCCTGTTCGAAGAACGCAACCCCGACAGAATCCTTTACCAACTCGAACCCAACCAAAACCACTAACACCATACCCCAAATAAGGAGGCAAAACATGAACAGCATAATACTTATGGGACGGCTGACCAAAGACCCCGAAATAAGGTACTCCCAATCCGCAGAACCCGTATGCGTAGCTAGGTACACCCTAGCAGTAAACCGCAAGTTTAAGCGCGATGGCGAACCCGAAGCGGATTTTATCAACTGCGTATCATTCGGGAAAACGGGCGAATTTATCGAAAGGTACATCAAGCGCGGTATGCAAATAGCCGCTAGGGGCGTTTTGAAGGTAAACACATACGACGACGAGCAGGGAAAACGCAAATGGATAACCGTAGTAGTCGTTGAGGAAGTCCAATTCGCCGAAAGCAAGGCCGCATACGAGACCCGCATGGCTAAAAGCGGCGGTATCAAAAAAGAAGACATCCCCGAAGGCTTCACCGAAATAACCGATGCCGATGTAGCGTTCTAACAACCCAATTACAGCAACAACGGTTAAGGCCTAACCGAACCATAAAAGCCCAAAAGGGCAAAACCCATCCTAAAGGAGGATAAAAAAATGGTAATGAAAGCAAAGTTACTCGTTGCCGCAATTGTGACCATGTTCGCGACGGTTCTTGTACCCATGACGGTACGCGCAAGCGACGGAACAGGCGGCGGAGCAAGCGGCGAAATGGGGTTGGTGATGTCCGCCATTACAACCCTAACCACGCTTATCGGCAACATCTTCACGCTGATGACGAGCAACCCCGTACTGGCAATCTTCTTGGCCGCGGGACTGCTTGGCGTAGCGATCGTGGTATTTAAGCGTCTTCGCGGAGCGGCACGATAAACAACGGCCACGGGGCAGGGGTATACAAACCTCGCCCCAACTACATAGCCCTACCAGTCATTTAAGAAAGGAGTACCCCATGCAATTATCTACATGGTACGTAATGCATAACTCTATAACAGAACAACAATTAGCGACATTCCTTAACAACGTGGTCGGCTTATTCGCGGATACATTGATTGCCATGTGGAATACACCAATACTGCGATTTTTTATAGCATTTTCGATGGTTGCCGTAATATTCGCACTTGGTCTGCTCCTTATGAAAACCGCAAAAAGCGGGAAATTGTAAAACCGATTAATAACCCCACGAAAGGCGGCGGCGGTATGCACAAAAAGCTACTCACAACCCTACTGATAACGGCGATCCTGTTCGCCGCTTTTCCTTTGCGTATATATGCCGACGAACTCCACGGCGGTCAAGGCCGCTTGTCAACAGGCCACTTGTCAACAGAGGAAATGGAAAGGGCTGTGCTGGGCGCATTAACCGCAGGTGGCATGACCTTCGAAACACAAAGCGCATGGGATGCATTTTGGAACGGGTTTTCATCCAACATGCTCGAAGCGGAAAACACCCGCGGCCTATATAGGCAACTGGAAACGGAACTGGTGCGTGGTGCGCTGGTCGGTGGTAGTGAGTTCGTCCGATGGACAGGCAATACGATGAACAGTTTATGGAACGCGGCCGCAGATTATATTTCCGGCCGTGTAAGTGGGCAAATAAACACAGGAAGGGTAACCATTCCGGCAGTAATATTTGAATCACATTTATTTATAGGTGTTGTCAATGGAATTCCCGTCGTTGATTTAGATAGATGGAATTCTGCACCAAATGCACAGCGAGTGGAATTAATGAAAAGATTCAATGTACGTGATACCGTTATAAACGGAAATGAATATAAAAGTGATGATGTACGAATAGAACGAAGAAATGTATGTGAATGTTGCCACGGTCCATCGTTGGAAACAATTGTTATATTAGGAAATTTCAGCATTAACGGAAATATAGTTATGAACCCATGGGGTAGAGAAAGAAGATATGTAAATTATAGTGTCACGGAAAATGCGATAAGCCAAGCACGTCGAAGCGGATTAATTATCGGACAAGACCGCTGGGGAAGCAGGTTTATGTGGTCAAGTGTGATGTATACATTACATACCGGAAGCACGGTGACAGAAAGGATAGCATTGGGAGCAGGACAACCATTATTTTTTACAAATCAAATCGAAGATAAAATAATTGCACCATCAATTGACATGAATATACATGAAGCAAATATGTTAAATCGCCTCGACGAACTAATAACCCTAATCGAATCCCTCAGCGGCACGTTGGACGAAATCTTGCTCCGCATCCCCGACAACCTCGCTGATCTACTCGGCAAAACCACCGAGTACGTCATCATCCACCAAGACGAACTAACCCCCGAACCGTCCCCCAGCCCATCGCCCGATCCCACCCCCAGCCCACCGCCGCATGTTTGCGAACATGAATGCGAAGACTGCGAAGACAATAACGGCGGCGGCGGTTGGTGGAGTAATATATTCGAATGGATATTTAACATAATTGAAACCACTTTCGAAATCCTCTTGGGCGGCATCATGTCAATACTAACGTCCCTCGGCAGGGTTTTAACGCAGTTAGTAATATCGGTGGTCGAATTAGCCAACGGGATAATTAACCGCGCGACGGAAGGTGTCGGCGCGTTATTCGACTTGGCACGTCGTCTTATGAGCGACTTACCCCAACACTTCGGACAATTCCCTCTAATGCTCACATCCTTATTTGCACTTATACCCGACGAGTTCATGCTATTGCTGACGTTGAGTTTGGTATTACTCGTCATTGTCGCAGTTAAAAAACGGTTTGTTGGATAGGGGGTGAGGGTATGGTACGCGATTTCTTTGGATGGATATGGAGCGGAATAAGAAGACCCATTGATTGGGTCGTTGAGAATGTACTGGAAAATATACTGGAATTTATCGCGGGTATCATAGGTACGATATTGGAAGTCATAACAGGAGCGTTATCAGCAATCTTGCGCATCGTAGGCCGCATTATAGAAAGCGTCGCGGAATTTGTTAGGGACATAGCATTGGAAATAGCCGACGCACTCGTTAACGCGCTGGATACAAGCGTAGGGTTTTTTAAAACAGTTGTAGACGGAATCCCCGATTTGTTTGAAAACTTCGAAGCGTTCGTATCCGACATTTTTCCATTCATGCCGACCGAATTTGTAATGCTGCTAACCTTCGGTATCGTCCTACTGGCGGCGGTCGCATTGATAAAACTTATTGTCGGAATATTCACATAGAAGGAGGTAACCCATGCTTAATAACTTCGCGCAAATACTCGGAGAAGCCTACAAAATGTTAGGCTACCCGTTTGACATGTTCGGCTTCGAAATCAGCTTTTTAAACGTAATCATATGGTCAGCGGTGGCATCATTAATTATTTGGTTCTTTAACGAGGTGAAATCATGAACGGATACGATGAATACAAAATCGACGAATACGAAAACGAGGAAGTCGATAAAGAACACGATGCGAACAACGATATCGAAGTGATCGCGGTCGGTCAGCTTGATCCCGACTGCGAAAAAACTACGTGTTGTGTAATTATCCCCGAACCCCGCTCTTTTCTCGAAACACCTTTCGAGGAGTACACCGTAACAGAAGGGTTCTTGCTGTTGTACATCGTCATGGTATGCATAGCGTTTTGCTATCACTTTATAAGGAGGTATATCGAATGGTAGTACAAGTGGCACGTTTTTTTGACATCATCGGCGTTGACATGACCCCGCCGAGTAACATGCAAGAACTCATCCCTTACATGATGACCGTCATGATCGGTGTGTTCATCGTCGGCGGTGTATTCAAGGTCATCGGGGCGATCGCGTCATCCTTATTCGAAATGCGGAGGATGTAATCCATGATATGGATAATTGTAATTGCGGCGTTAATTTTATTGGCATTTTTCCCAACCATGCGATGTGCAATTTTAAACGTTATACCTACGGTCATGTACGCCGTTGCGGATGCTATACGCTTCGTAGGATGCAAACAATACAACGATTGCCATACGGGCGAATTACTGGCGTATGTGGGTTTGTTTGGGAAGGGTAAAACATTATCCGTCGTGAAACGGGTAGTAAGTGACTTTAAAAAGTATAACGATAAGCGCGTATGGTGCGATGAACGCAGAAGGTTCGTTAAGCAAAAAGTCAAAATCCTATCCAATGTACATTTGCAAATTCCGTACGAAAAGTTGGTATCGCTGGAGCAAATCGTCATATGCGCGGCGAAGAACCGAACGGCAGACGATGAAAATGAAACCAAAACGATAACGCTCGTGCTGGGTGACGAATTTAGCGTCCAAATGAACAGTCGCAACTTCAAAACGAACATAGACCCGCTGTTCCTCAACACGATCCTTACCTGCCGTCATTACCACATATCGCTTTTCTACACCACGCAACGCTTCCAACACGTCGATGCCTTGCTCCGACAAGTGACCGCATTTGTAATCAATTGCGATAAGTTGTGGCGATTCCAACGCCTATATAAGTACAACGCATGGGAAATGGAGAACGCGACAAACCCGTTACTCCTACAGCCCGTAAGACGCGCATGTTGGTTCGTACACAACCGCGATTTTAAAGCGTACGACACCTACGCAACCGTTGGTAATTTAACTAAATCCATGAAGGAGGGCGACATGATGACCGCCGAGGAAATCCTGGCCCTACAATGCAACACACCCGCCAACATGGACGCTGTTGCGAAGCCATCTAAAAAATGGATGCGGACACAAAAAAAGATGAAGAAATAAAAGAAAGTCCCATCCGTAATCATTATTGATTGAGCGAAAGCGTGACCCCCAGCGGAATGACCCGTGAGCGTATCGTAAGCGGGAGCGCGCGAAGAACACAACATCAACAAACGCAAGTAACCCGCTCAACAAAAAACCCGAGTGCGAAGCACAAACCGAAACCGCCACTCAACGAAACGGACGCGAGCGAATAACTGGAATTAAATGGGAACGCGACCGTGCCTTCCCCAACCCCCCGCGGGAACGGAAAACACAAGTAACCAAAACTCTAACCACGGACACGAAAATACCGACAAAGAACACGAAAAAAGTAGGAAGGAGATGGAGTCACGAAAAGGCGGGTGCCCGCAAAGTGCTTGCACGCGGGCCCCCGCCCTCGCTATCAAGGAAAAAAGCACTTCCCATTCTTTATTCTTTATTAACTTGATTTTATAGATACATTATCACGCTTAAAAAGCTAACTCGCAAAACCAACATAAAAACAAGGAGGGAGGATAAATGCAAGAACGTGAAAAGAAAACAAGTATCGAAATAATTAAAACACCCCTCCCCCCTAAATATAACGCAATAGCAAAAGTTACAACAATGAACCACATAGTTGAAGTAATGGCAATGCACCACGAACCGATGGGACTATATAAAATTAAGCGTCTACCCGACAATAAATATTTGAACATGGAAACGGGAGCGATAAAAGAATACAAAATAAGCGAACATCGAGGTCACTCAATAGAAAGCACCAAAAGAACGATGAAGAAACTCCGACACTTAATCAACAACAACTTTACGGGTGCATCCAACGAACTGTTCGTAACATTAACTTATGCGGAAAACATAACGGACACAGAACGCTTGTACCTTGATTTTAAATTGTTCATGATGCGGCTTAAACGTAAATACCCCGACGTGGAATACTTAAGCGTAGTCGAACCGCAAGGCCGTGGAGCATGGCATTGTCACGTATTACTTAAATTCACCCAACGGGATGAAATATTCATCAAAAACAACGACATTCTTGCACCAATGTGGGGGCAAGGGTTTACCAGCATCAAAAGCCTAAAGGAAGTAGACAACATTGGAGCATACCTCACAGCCTACCTCTCCGACTTGGAAATAACGGACGAAACACGCGATATAGCAATCGGAAACATTGCGTCACATACAAAGGTCGTAGACAAGGAATATACCGAAAACGGTAAAAAGGTAAGCAAACGAATATTAAAAGGCGGCCGTCTTTGTATGTATCCCCCCGGTATGAATATCTACCGAAACAGCCGAGGCATTATCAAGCCCAACACAGAAAAAATGACATACTGGGAATCAAAAATGGTTGTCGGGAATGATCCCCCAAACTATATCAAGCAAGTTGCGATAACCGTTGAAGACATGGCCGTAAACACCATCACATACGAGCAATATAACATGAAACGAAATACCCTTTAAATTACCCTTAAGAAAGTAAATATAAAAAATACAATAAAAGATGAAACATAAACAAACCGAGCAAATACAGGCATTACGGTAACCTGCAAGACATAAAAAACCATGATAAAATGAAGGAGGTCAAATTCAAATCTTGAGAATGTATTATCAACCGTGTAAATGGAAATAATCTCCAATAAAAAAAAACTCAAAGGAGATGAAGTGCATGACACGATTGAATGAAAACGGACAAGCGTTAGTAAAGGTACTATGCCAAGAATGCGAAACGCCGGCAGACGTAACAAAGCTGTTGAAGGAATTA
>WQZS01000026.1 GCA_009780585.1 Defluviitaleaceae bacterium
ATATATCAAAAACCAAGACATAGCCGAAAACATGAAATCTGATAATTTCAACATCGACACGCTTTAGGCGGCTTTAGCCGCTAAGCCGAACCCACCGCCTTCCAGGCGGTGGTGGTTCAGTTACATGAACAGCCTTGCCGCTTCGTTCACATTCTTGATAATTTCCACCCCGAACGGGCAACGTTTTTCGCAATGGCCGCAAGCGGCGCACACCGCGGGGTTCATGTTTTTGTAATGCGATTTGATCGACGGCGGTATGTTAGCGGTATCCAGCCGCGCGATGTCCAGGTATTTGTGTACCGCGGCGATGTCGATGCCTACGGGGCAGGGCTGGCAATGGTTGCAATATACGCAATTTCCGCGGAAGTCGTTGCGGATGGTGGCGAGGGTTTCGGCGTAATCCTTTTCCTCGTCGGTTGCGTTGATATACCCCAGGATTTGCCGCATTTGGGCGGCGGTTTGGCAACCGGGCAGCACGCTCGCCACCGCGGGCCGCGAAAGCGCGTAATGGGTGCATTGGTGTACGGTAAGCGGGCGGGCGAAGGGCGTATGCTCGGCGGAAAGGAGCTTGCCCGAGCCGTAGGACTTCATGGTCGTGATGCCGATACCCTTTTGCTCGCACAGGGCGTAGAGCTCCGCGCGGGCGGGGTCGATGCCGCGCAGCAGTTCTACGCCGAATTTCTTGTCCACATGGTCGAAGACGTACTGCTCGACAGGCAGCATGTCGAAAGCGGGGTTGACGGAGAACATTAACATCTCGACCGCTCCGGTTTCGATGACTTTCTTAGCGGTGACGGGGTTGTGGGAGGAAAAGCCGATGTGCAGGATATCGCCCTTTTCCTTTAGCCGCTGCGCGTAAGTGATGAACTCCGTTTCGAAAACGTTTTTATAATCGTCCTCGGTATCGATGAAGAAAAGCATCCCGAAGTCGATGTAACCGAACAGCCGTAACAGCGTTTCGAAATATTTCTTCACGGTTGGCATGTCGCGGCTGATGTCGTATTGCTGGTTGATGTCGGACGAGCCGAGATGGCCTTGCAACATAACGTCCTTCCGCCGCGAACCCGTTCGCCCATCGGCGAACGCCTTGGCGATATGCCCGCGGATTTCGTCCCCCGGCATAAAAACGTCCATAATATTAACGCCGTGTTCGATCGCTTCGTCCATGGTTTCCTTCACGATTTCGTAGGGTTTGCGGTCTACGTGTTCCAATCCGAGGCCGATGATGCTTACTTGCTTGCCCGTGTTGCCGAGTTGCCGGTAAATCATAAAAATCCCTCCCGTGGTTTGAATATCTCGAATTTCCTTTTGCCTATCTTTTGCTTTTCCAACCGCGTGAAACAATCCGCGGTAATTTTTTGCTGCTTATTTGAACATACCGCTACGACGGAGTGCGGATGCAGTACGGGTAATAAATTTTCCGTAAAATCGGTTGCGCCGCCGTCGTTATTCCACGCGGTTAAATTATCGTAGGGGATATCTGTAAAAACGATGTCCGCTTTAAAACCCATATCTGTAAGCGCACCCGCGTGCAGGATGTCCGCACGGAAAGTCGTTACGTTGATGCTTCGTGTTTTGTCTATATAACCGTTTAATTTTTCCGCGCTTTCTATTGCTTGCGAATGGGAGGGTTTGCCGTATTGAACATGAAGGTGGTGCAAGTGGCTTATCCGTTCATTGATGCCTTCGGCGGTCAACAACCGCAGGTTTTGTTCCGTGATTAACACCGCGTCCGTGTCGCAGTCGGAAGCGATTATCGATTGTATTAAGCTATAATTCAACAAACCGATTGCCGTCAGCAGATAACCGCCGCCGCAACAAGGGTCGTACAGGCACAAGTTATTTTTAGCTTCCGAATTATACACACAGCGGCAAAATATTTCCTGAGCCAATCGGACGGGGAAATTCGTACCGCCCGTTTTGTGCCGTATGACCCGTCCGCTCGCAAAGTCCTCGTAGTTGGCATCCGCCGCGTATTTATATTGCATGGCTATATTTTTTCGGGCTTGGCGCGGCGCAGGATGTCGTACCGCTCGGCGGGTGTTTCCAATTTTACGTACACCTTTTGCTTGGGGTGGGGCGCGGAAAGGATGGGCTTGCCTTCATCGTCGTAAAGCGCGTCAATTATTTGCGTGAAATCGGGCTTGCCGGGGCGGAGGATTTCGATTTTATCACCAACGGAAAATTTATTGCGCTGCTCCGCGAGGTATAAATCCCTTTTATCGTCGTACCCTTCAACGATGGCGAGGAAGTCCTGCTGCGTTTCGCGGGAGTCGCCCTTGTAAGCGTGGTCATCGCCCGTAACCTTGCCGAAGTAAAAGCCCGTGGAAAAGGGCGGTTGGCCGATACGGTCGATTTCGCTTTGGTAATGGTCGAGCTTACTTTTATACAATTCGGGATCGGTGAAGTAGTCGTCGATGGCCTCGCGGTAGGTCTTAACCGTGGCTGCCACGTAGTAGGAAGTCTTCATACGGCCCTCGATTTTAAAGCTGCGTATGCCCGCGCTTAACAATTCGGGGATGTGCCGGATCATACATAAATCGCGGGCGTTAAAGATATATGTGCCGCCGTCGTCCTCAATAACGGGCAGCCGTTCGCCCGATTTTTCCTCCACAAGATAAGCGGAAGGCGGCACCGGATAAGCCGAAGGCGGCACCAACTTGTAATTCCAGCGGCAAGGCTGTATACACGCGCCGCGGTTGGCATCGCGGTCCTTCAAATAATTGCTGATCAAACACCGCCCCGAATACGCCATGCACATAGCGCCGTGTACAAAGGCTTCGAGGTGTAAATCGGGGTTGTGTCCGTGGATTTCCTTGATTTCGCCCAGCGATAATTCCCGCGCCAGTATCACGCGGGAAGTCCCCGCGTTCTGCCAAAATTTTGCCGCGTTGTAATTCGTGCAGTTGGCCTGCGTGGAGATATGGATTTCCATTTGCGGCACGACTTCCCGCGCCAATTGAAAAACGCCCAAATCGGAAACGATGAGCGCGTCGGCCCCCATTTCCGCCAGGGCTATGAAATATTCGGACATTCCTGTAAAATCGGCGTTGTGCGCGAAGATGTTGGCGGTGACGTAAACCTTTTTTCCCAGCGAATGCGCGTAAAAAACGCAGTTCCCCAAATCATCAAAACCGAAATTTTTCGCGTTGGCACGCATACCCAGCGTACGGCCCCCCAGGTACACGGCATCGGCCCCGTACGCGAAAGCGACCTTTAACTTCTCAAAATCCCCCGCGGGGGCGAGCAATTCGGGCTTGTACATATCTTACCTCGAAGGATGGTTGACATGAACGTATTAAAACGGCAGCACGGCTTGTTTGTGGCGGTGTGCTTTGTCGTGGGTTTTCTCGTGGGGACAGGGATATTTTTCCTTCCCGGGCGTATTCTATATGAAGTGGGCGGCAATGTCACCCTGGGTGTGGCGGCGTGGGTGGTCGGCGGGTTGATGATCGCGCCGTGCGTGTACATGTTCAGCGTATTCGCGGGGCGGTATGAAAAGATGCACGGCTTCGTGGATTACGCCGAAGCTATCGTGGGCAAGCGGTTCGGCTACCTGGCGGGGTGGTTCTTCGCGGTGATGTACCAGCCCGCGGGATATGCCATCATCGCGTGGATCACGTCGGGCTTTACGGCCACGCTTGCGGGTATGGCGGCGGGGGATGAAGTATACCTGCCGTTTCGGTTTTTTATATCGGCGTTCTTTATGGTGATGGCGTTCATGATGAATTACCTTGCGCCGAAGGTCCCGGTTAAATTAAACGTAGCAACGACGCTGGCGCGGATGGTTCCGCTTGTGTTGATGGGGACGGTGGGCGTGGTTATCGGATTATTCGCAGCAAACGGTTCTTCCGGTGCGGCAATAAATTTCATTCCGGCCCTAAGCGCGACGACTCAAACATACACGGGCAATGCGAACCTCTTCGCCGCCATATCCGCTACGGCGTTCGCGTTTAACGGCTGGCAAGCGTCCCTTGCCTTCAACACAGAGGTGAAGAACTCAAAACGTAATTTCCCCATCGCGCTGATGCTGGGTTTCGGGTTGATCATCGTTATTTATGTACTTTACTTCATCGGCGTGACGACCGCTTCGCCGGAAAGCGCAAGCCTCATGATGCAAGGCGGCGGGGCCAATTTCGCCCAAGGTACGCGCGAGGCGTTTACGCATGTGTTCGGCCGCGCGGGTAACGCGCTGGTATTTTTTATGATTATTTCCGGCTTGGGGATCCTCAACGCCTGTTGCCTGGGCATGAGCCGCGCCATGTATGCCCTTGCCCGCCGCAATACGGGCCCCATGCCCAGGCGCATGGGTGAACTCGACGCGAACACGAACGTCCCCAACAACAGTATGGTGATGGCTGTGGGGATCAGCTTCCTTTGGCTGTTCGTGGTGTTCGCCAATACGATGGGGTGGTTCGGTTCGTTCGCGTTCAGTTTGCCGGATTTTTATAACTTCGGCTTCTTCGGCTTGCTTGTGCCGATTATGCTGGCTTTCTTTTTTAAGCGGACCGATCTGCATTGGGCGAAGCGGTTTGTATTCCCCTTATTAGCCGCGGTCGGCGCGGGCTTTATGTTCACTACGTACTGGCTGGGGAGCTGGCGGCACGCGTCGGTGTATGCGGGGTTGTTTACAATACTGGCGATAATTGGTATGTTTTATTACATCAAAAATAAAGGATGATTCGCATGGAAGGTCTTCAATTGAAAAAGTACGCGGAATTATTGGTGCGCTCCGGCGGTAATGTACAGCCCGGGCAGCTCGTGGTTATCGGATGCGCGGTGGACGACGCTTATTTCGCGCGGATTGTGCAGGAGTGCGCCTACGACGCGGGCGCGAAGGAAGTGGTCATGAATTGGATCGACCCCGCTTCCACCCGTACCCGGTATTTGCGCGCGGAAGATTCCGTTTTCGACGAATTCCCCCAATGGCGGGTGGATTGGTACAAACACCACGACGACCGGGGCGCGGTATATCTGCACATCGACAGCTCCGACCCGGATTACCTCGCGGGGGTGGATTCCGACCGTTTGCGCCGTTTTTCGAAAGTATCGAGCATCGCCACAAAGGAACACAGCGCGCTGACGATGTCGAACGCCCTCCGCTGGAGCGTATGCGCCATACCTTCCCCCGCGTGGGCGAAAAAGGTCTTCCCCGATATACCCGAAGCGGAAGCCATGGAAAAATTGTGGGCGGCGATATTCAAGTGCGCGAGGGCCGACGGTGCCGATGCCATCGCCGATTGGCAGGTACACAGCGGTAATTTCAGCGAACGCTTGGATTACTTGAATAAAATGAACTTCGACACCTTACGCATAACCACGGGATTGGGGACCGACCTTACCCTCGGTTTGGTCAAAAACCATATATGGGCGGGCGGCGGCGATGTGGGTAAGGACGGCGTACCCTTCTATCCCAACATCCCGACGGAGGAATTATTCACCATGCCCGACCGTATGCGCGCCGACGGGCGTGTAGTCGCGTCGATGCCGCTTTCGCGTCAGGGGAATCTCATCGAAGGCTTCGAAATGACCTTTAAGGACGGCTTGGTCGTAAGCTACAAAGCCGAAAAGAACGAACAAACATTGGCCGACATCTTCACCATGGACGAAGGCGCGAAACGCTTGGGCGAAGTCGCGCTCGTAGCCGATTCCTCCCCCATCGGCAAAATGGGGATCCTTTTTTACAACACGCTGTTCGACGAAAACGCCTCCAGCCACCTCGCGCTGGGTAAGGCATACCCCAACAACATGGAAAACGGCACGGAAATGACCGTCGAGGAACGTGTGGCCGCCGGATGCAACGATTCGTTCACGCACGTCGATTTCATGTTCGGCACACCCGACATGAAGGTAGTGGGCATCGCCGCAGACGGTACGGAAACGGTATTCTTCGAAAACGGCGATTTTATCTGATGGACCGCATCCACACCATCCCCGTATTGGATGCCCTGCGCGAGCCCAAGAACTGCGCCTTTTGCGTCATGCGCGAAAACCTCGAGCGTACGTCGGTGCAATTCATTATAAGCCCCGCGTACATGGAGGACGATGTACGGCGCGAAACCAACCGCGCGGGCTTTTGCAAGCTCCACCTTTCCGCGATGTACGACGCGCAGAACCGATTGGGCATGGCGTTGATGCTGCACACGCATTTGTTGTGCATAAATAAAAAGATCCAGGATTTAAGCAAGGGCGATTTAACCTTCAAATGGCCGGGTAAAAACAAAAGCGACCCGATCGAAAAAACGCGTGATTTTTTGCAAAAAACCGACGCGAGCTGTTATGTATGCGAACGCGTGGAAGATACGTTTGAGCGTTACATCGATACGTTTTTCCATCTGTGGGGCAAGGGCGGTAAAGAAGCGGAGCTGATCGCGTCGCAAAAAGGCTACTGCCTACCCCATTTTATTAAACTGTTGGACGTTGCGGCGGGGTTCGGTAAAAGCAAGCGCGAACGGTTCACGGAAGAATTCGTCGGAAAGCAACAGAACGTGATGAAGGAACTCGCCGATGATATCGAATGGTTTACGCTCAAGTTCGATCACCGCTATTCGGAGGAATCATGGAAGAATTCGCGTGACGCGCTCCTACGGGCGATGGCGTTATTGGGAGGCGAAAATGGTTGACGGTAAATCCTTCCGCGAGTCGATGCGCGAGGAAAGAAAAAAACTCGGACGTATGACCTTCCGGGAAAAGCGGCAGCATATTTGGGAATATTATAAGCTGCCGATCATCGTTGCCGCGGTGGTTATGGTACTGCTGGGGAGTATCGTCAACCGGATTATTAACCCCCCCAAGGAGGATTTCCTGTACGTCGCGTGGCTGGGGGCGCAAATCGACCCCGCGCTGCTTACCGAATTGGGCGAAAGGCTCGAACCCGCCGTGGATAATCCCGAACGGCAGCAGGTCACGGTAATCACCTACGCCGCAACCGCTGACCACGCGCTTAACGCGGCGATGCAAACGCGTTTGGCCGCGCGGGTGCGTGTCGGGGACGTGGATATCATGATGAGCACGCGGGCGGGCATTTTCGAATTAAATGAAGCGGGCGGTTGGCTGCGTCCCGCGGACGATGTATTGCACGCGCTTCGTATATCGGACCCGCCGTTGTATGAGCGGTTGGATTTATATGTAATCGAGGGGAAACCCATGGGTATCCGTTTGGCTGGTTCGCCGTTGCTGGAGTCCCTCGGTATCGATACAGGGGATTTGTTCCTTGCCGTCGTGTCGAATACGCAAAGGGTTGATAATATCGCGCTTGCGTTGCGGGAGCTGTTTAAATGAAATCATCGGGTACGTTTTTCTTCATCTTTTTGGTCGCGTACCAATTAATTTTTTACTACACGCTGGCGCGGTTAAGGCCGTGGCTCGGCGGCGCGTTCGCGCAATCGCCGTGGTTCCTCATCGTATTGCAAATAATCGCGTTACTGTTGCCGCTGTTTATATGGCTGGCGATTAAAAAGGAACGCCTGCGCGACCATATCCCTAACAATCGGTTGGGATTCCGCAATGTCGTTTATATCCTCGTGATATCGTTCCTTATGCTGCCCGTGATGTCCTTAATTTCCGCGTTGTCTACTTTCCTTGCGCCCAACGCCGCCGCGGACGCGTTGGGGCAATTGCAACCCCATTCTTTATGGTTGTTGCTGCTGGCTATGGCCGTGACCCCCGCCGTTGCGGAGGAGCTTGTATTCCGCGGGTATATCCAATCGCAATATCCGGGATGGGCGTTTTGGAAGGTCGCGCTGCTCAACGGCTTCCTGTTCGGGTTTATTCACTTGAATATACAGCAATTCTTCTACGCTTTTGCGATGGGTGTCGTGATGGCGTATTTCGTTTACCATACGCGGTCCATCCGTGCGGGGATCCTTTCCCACTTCTTCGTGAACGCGTTTAATATCGCGCTGTTCCGCTTCGCCGCGTGGCTTGTCCCCGAAATGGAAAGACTGCTGTATGAAGCGGGGGACGCGGAAGCCTTGACCGCCATACAAGCGACGGAGGTTTCGGAGTGGGCGGCCGTTATATTCGTGGGCGTGATCGCGGTTGTATTCCTGCCGTTCGCGGTCATATTATTTAGGATGTTCATAAGGTATAATAAAACCATAGAACGCGAAGCGCGTATATTGGATATGCATATTGTAAAAGAAGGGGATGTTTCATGAAAAAGTTTTGGAAGACGTTCGTGATGTCGCTCACCACCAGCAGGGTAATCGGCGCTTTTTCGTTGTTGTTATTCCGTGCGAACCCGCTGACATCGGTGTTGTTCTACATAATATACACCTGGTGTATATTTTCGGACATCGCGGACGGGTACATCGCGCGCAAGAAAAGGGTGACCAGCAACTTCGGCGCGATATACGACAGCACGGCGGATTTGCTGTTAATCGGGATATTGCTTTTCGTCTTGATACCCGCGCTTTCGCTCCGTCCTTGGATCATGGTGCTGATCGGGCTGGTTTTGGGGACCCGTGCCATCGCGCTCGGCATCGGTTGGATGAAATATAAAACGCTTTCGCTCCTGCACACCTATTCGAATAAGGGCGCGGGGCTGATCATGGCGTGCTTTCCGCTCTTTTTGGGATTGTTTGGGTTAAACGCCGCGTTCTTGATTATCTTCTTCGCCGCGTTCGGCTCGGCGGTGGAGGAAATGGTGATCACGTTGCGGGCGAACAAGCTGGATCGGAACATCATTAGTGTGTTCCACGTAAACAACATAAAAAACGGCTATTAACCCGCCATCCCTTTACCGTAATCATGCGCGGCGATGATCTTATCGATCGTGGCTTCGTAGGGTTCGTCGATTGTTTGCAATGACGGTTGCGACTGTAAAAAAGCGACCGTTTTTTTTATTCCCTCGCGGAAGGGGATAACGGGTTTGTAATCGGGTACGAAGCGCCTTAGCTTGCTGTTGTCAAAGATGAGGCTGTTTACCTTATCACCCAGCAGTGAGCCTTCCTTTTGCGGTATAAACGCGGTGATGAATTCGGTGGAAATATGCGTTTTTTGCGGTTGCGTCCCCACGGCTTCGCCGATTTGGTCGAGGATGGTACCCCAAGTGAGTACCTCGTCGGAAGTGATATGGAAGTCCTCGCCGACCGCCTTCCCATTCGCAGCCAAGCCCGCGAACCCCAACGCGAAGTCCGCGCTGTTCGTAACCGTCCACAACGATGTGCCGTCCCCCGGCACGATAACGCGCTTACCCTTGCGGATTCGGTCGATAAGCGACCACGACTTGTCGCTTGCCATCGCGTATGGGATCCACTTTTGCCCGTAGGTAAGCGACGGGCGTACGATGGTGGCGGGGAAGCCGTGTTTTTCGTATGCCGTCATAAACGCCCGCTCACAGGCGATCTTTTTGCGGGAATATTCCCAATAGGGGTTCGAAAGCGGGGTCTTTTCGGTGACGATGTGGCTTGCGGGCGGTTTTTGGTAGGCGGACGCGGTGCTGATGAAGATATATTGCGCCGTTTTCCCTTCAAAGAGCCGAATGTCACGCTCCGCTTGCCCCGTATCCCATACGACCCAATTGACCACGCAATCGAAGTTTTTACCTTGTAAAAACTTTGACATCCCCGCTTCGTCGTTACTGTCCCCAAGATGTACGAATACCCCCGACAACGCGGGGGTATCCGTGATTCCGTTGCGGCAAAGCAAATGCAATTCGTGGCCTTGGCGCAGCAATAACTCGCTGACCGCCGTGCTGATGTTGCCCGTGCCGCCGATCATCAATATTTTCGCCATTACTTAAACGCTCAGCTTTCTCAGGGCTTTAAGGCATATTTCGATACCTTCCAATTGGGAATACTTTTCGTCCTCATATTCCACGATGTGCCAATCCACGTTTTGGTGCTTATCGCACAGCGCGAAGAAGCGCGCCCAATCGATATCGTCCTCGCCGATCATGGTGGCGAAGCCCTTTTCCACGGAGTAGGGCTTGTGGTGGATCGTGCGCACGCGGCCCGGGTAACGCGTGATGGGGTCGTACACATCCGTGTCCGCGCCCGCCGAAAAAGCGTTGCCGTTGTCGAGCTGCAAACCGATACAGGGGCATGTGTTGTCCATTAAATGCCTGATGGGCAGGTCGCCTTCCATCGTTTTAAATTCCTCGCCGTGGTTGTGGTACGAGAGCCTCATGCCGTAAGGCGCGAGCTTGGCGGCTACATCGTTGAATAATTTTGCCGTTTCCAGCCAAGCGGCCTTCGAACCCGTCATTTCACCCGGTAAACCGGGGACGGTAAGCTCCGCGTTGCCGATGATTTTGTTGTACGTAATCGTGCCCATCAAATTTCCGGGCTGTAAGTAATGCCAGGGTGTGTGCCACCCGCAGCATTGTAAGCCCGTGTCCTTTAACGCGGCTTTAATCTCCTGTGCGGTGTGCGTGAATTCCCAAAAGAATTCCACCGCGTCGTACCCCATAGCCTTTACCTTACGGAGCGTACCCCACATGTCCTTGCGGAACTCGTCCCGCACCGAATACAACTGCACGCCGAACTTGCGCATACCATCGTCCCCTTTATATTTTAATTTTTTATCTTAAATTGTTATATTCATCAATGCTGATGTTAATTTCCCGCAAAATTGCCCGAAGTAAAGGCCGAGGTAAATCCATTCCGACATGAAAGGGGATCGTTGTCGTCCGGCCATCGGGATGACGATAAAAAACGTGGCTTCCGCGCTGACGGATTTTTTGGAATCCTAACTTGAATAATAATTTTTCCAACGATACTGCGTCAATTAACGCCAATTTGCTCATACGGCTACCTTTATTTGTGAAATCCCTGTAAATACGGGCAATTTTCTAATGTCTTCATCGTTCATTTCACTAAGGCATAACGATATAACTTCTTTTAAATGTAAATGTAATTCATCCATTGTTTTTGCGCATGTATGCGCACCCGTCAATCCGGGTACATAACCGATAAATAAACCGCTGTCAATGTCTTTTTCAATATAAGCTGTATAGTTCATTCAAATACCTCCATGCGATGGGATAATAACGATATTATATAATTTGCTTCCGCGAAAAGGAAGAGCCCGACCACAGGGGGGGTGGGGTCGGGCTTTTGAGGGGAGATATTTAGTTGTCCCTAAACGGATGTTTAAGGTCACATGGTTAATAATTACCAATTATATTTCGTTTTATACAAACGCGGGTAAATTATTTCGCGCTTTCGATTAAATAATGTACATACTTTTTAATGCTTTCCATAAATTTGCCCGCTTCCAATTCCCCCGCGGCAATGCGCGACAAGCCGCGCTCCCATTTACCCGTGGTTTCGGGGGAACGGAGCTCGGTCGGGACGATACCGACGAGCCGCATCCCCTTTTCGGTGGGGAAGAGGCTCTTTTTCTTGCGCTCGGCGTATTTGGAGGCGATGAGCTTTTCGATGATGGCGGCGCGGGTGGCGGGTGTACCCAGGCCGGAGGACTTCATCGCTTCCTTAAGGGATTCATCCTCCATGAAGCGACCCGCGTTTTCCATCGCGGAAAGGAGTGTCGCCTCGGTGTAGGGCTTGGGGGGAGCGGTTTTTTTATTCAATACCTTGGTTTTTTCGGCAGTTACGGCTTGGCCCTCGGTTAACGGGGGCAGGGGAGGCTCGGGATCTTTTTCCCTTTCATGGGCGTAGAGGGCCGTCCAGCCCGCTTCCTTTTCCGTTCGGCCTTTGGATTCGAATAAAAATTCTTCGCTTTGCACGGGAATCTTTGTAACCACCGTCGTCACGTCGTACACATGCGCGGGGTAAAAAGCTGCGATAAAATTACGCAGGATGCGGTCGTACACGGCGCGTTCGTCGGGGGAAAGGGAGGAAATAGGCTTCCTCGAACCGGTGGGGATGATGGCGTGGTGGTCGCTTACCTTGGCGTCGTTAACGATGCGGTTGGTGATGGGCAGCTTGTCCGACGAGAGGAACGGCGCGGCGAAGGACTTGTAAGGTTCCTCGTGCTGCCTTTGTATGACGGCGTGGAGCTTGGGTACCATATCGTTGCTTAAATAGCGGCTGTCGGTGCGGGGGTAGGTGATCATTTTATGCTTTTCGTATAGGGCTTGCGCTACGCTTAGGGTTTTTTGCGCGGAGAAGCCCAGCTTTCGGTTACATTCGCGCTGCAGCTCCGTGAGGTCGAATAATTGGGGCGGGGGGACGCGTTTTTCCTCGGTGCTTACGCTTTCGACTGTGCCGGGTTGGTTCTTGACTTTTTTGGCGATGGCTTCGGCTTTTTCCTTTTCTTGGAGGCGGTGTTTGTTTTCCTCCGCTTTCGGGTCAAACCAAAGCCCTGTATAGGTGAAAAAAGGTTTACCATTATTATCGTGCGTGTGCTCTCCGAAGGGAAGGCATTTATTACCATTAAACTGTGCCTCAACCTCCCAATATTCCTTGGAAACGAACGCGTCGATTTCCTTCTGCCTATCCACCAGCATCGCCAGCGTCGGCGTTTGTACCCTGCCCACGGGGAGCAAATCCTTATGCCGTAAGGTGAGCGCGCGCGTGGTGTTTAAGCCCACCAGCCAATCCGCTTCCGAACGGCACCGCGCCGACGCGAAGAGGTTGTCGTATTCGCATCCGTCCTTCATATTTTCCAGCCCGTTGCGGATGGCTGTGTCCGTTAGGCTCGATATCCACAAACGCTTAACGGGCTTTTTGCAAGCGGCCCATTGGTAGATATAACGGAAGATCAATTCGCCTTCGCGCCCCGAGTCGGTGGCGCAGATCACACACTCGGTTTCCTTGTCGTTCATGAACTTCTTAAGCAGCTTTAATTGCTTGCCCGTCCCGTAGAGGGGTTTGATCTTCATTTCCTCGGGGATGATGGGCAAATCCGCCATACGCCATTTTTTGTATGACGGGTCGTAGTCATCCGGCTCGGCCAAACCCGCGAGGTGACCCAACGCCCACGAAATGACATGCCCTTCGCCGGAAATAAAGCCGTCGCCCTTTCCTTTGCAATTTAATACACGCGCGATGTCCCGCGCGACCGAGGGTTTTTCCGCGATGATAACGGTGTGCATGGTTGGCTCCGCTCCGGTTCCGAAATAAATGGTTATGTTACGTTCATCGTCGGATTTTAATCTACCGTGCTTGTACAGGCAATAGTTATCGCCGTTAACGTATCGTAATAGCGAAAAAATCGCAAGAACATCCGTTTGACATTTATTTCATTTGTGTTACAATTTCCATGAAAGGCGAACAAACAAACGTGTAAGATAAAAGGGAGTACAGCCCATGGACTTTCAGGAACGCCTCAAAACCCTTACCGAAGGCGCGAAGTACGACGTCGCCTGTACCTCCAGCGGCGTAACCCGCAAGGGCAAACGCGGGATGGTGGGGAGTGCCGAGGCTTGCGGCATATGCCACAGTTTTACCGCCGACGGCCGCTGTATATCCTTATTGAAGACATTGATTAATAATTATTGCGAATACGATTGCCAGTACTGCGTCAATCGGCGCAGTTCGGACATCCCCCGCGCGTCCATGCAACCCCACGAAGTGGCCGATTTAACCATGCAGTTCTATCGGCGCAACTACATCGAGGGGTTGTTTTTAAGTTCGGCGGTAATCAAAAACCCCGATTATACGATGGAAATGCTGATCAAAACGCTTGCCCTTCTACGAGGGGAATACCGCTTTAACGGCTACATCCACGTAAAGGCCATTCCCGGATCGGATGAAAAATTGATACAAAAATTAGGCCAACTCGCTGACCGCATGAGTATCAATATCGAATTGCCCTCCGAAAGGAGCCTCACCCACCTCGCGCCCGACAAATCGAAGCCGGCGATTTTAGCACCCATGAATTACGTGAAGAACGGCATCATCCAAAATAAAGAAGAACTAAAAAAATTTAGGAACGCCGCCGAATTCGTTCCCGCGGGGCAAAGTACGCAGCTCATTGTGGGCGCAACGCCCGAAGCCGACAGCCGCATCGTACACCTGGCGCAGGGATTGTATAAGAATTACAGCCTTCGCAGGGTTTTTTATTCCGCGTATATTCCCGTGGGTAACGAAACGATGCTCCCCGCCGTGCCGATGCCGACATTCGATACGGGTACGGGGTTGATCCACAAGGAATACGGGCCTTTGTTAATGCGGGAGCACCGTTTGTACCAAGCCGATTTTTTGCTCCGTTTTTACGGTTTTACCGCGGGTGAAATGTTCAAAACCGAGGAAGAGAACCTAAGCCTCCACATCGACCCCAAATGCCATTGGGCGTTGCGCAATCTGGAAAAATTCCCCGTGGAGGTAAACACGGCGGATTATATGACGTTGTTGCGCGTACCCGGTATCGGTCAGATTTCCGCCGAGCGTATCGTTAAGGCACGCCGGGTAAATAAGTTGAATTTCGAAAACCTCAAAAAAATGGGCATCGTGCTTAAACGCGCGCGTTACTTTATTACGTGCAACGGCAAGATGGCGGAAAAGATCAACTTCCAACCCGAATCCATCGAAT
This sequence comes from Defluviitaleaceae bacterium, assembly GCA_009780585.1. Classification (GTDB taxonomy): domain Bacteria; phylum Bacillota; class Clostridia; order Lachnospirales; family WQUN01; genus WQRX01. The sequence continues at coordinate 14,443 of WQZS01000026.1, forward strand.
TACGTCTGACCGATAACAACGCCGTCGGTCCGTATTCGCAGCTCACCCTTTCCGATGTCGCAATCGCGTGACGCGGGTTTAACTTGTCCACCAATGGGGGACAAGTTAACCAAGCGCGAGGTTGACGTTCTCTTCGACGGGACGTTCGAGGGCTTCCTGTGCGTCGTTTATTCCTTTTATTATGAAGGCATCGTCCCGCTTTCGATCCAAACAACCGACGAATACCAACCCTCCATCACGCTGACGGAATATTTTATCGTAACCGACAACGACCGCGCGCGTAAGGTGGAAAAGGCGATCGTAAAAAAGATTTCACAGGATATCGCGCGGCGCGTGGCGTATGCCTTTTTGGCGGACGCGGCGGACCGTTATATGAACATGTTATATTACATAATCCTGGGGTTTAAAGTCGGTCATATGGTGGACAGCCACATGCAGTATGATTTCGTTTTGCGCGTACACAAGCTGGCGCGTGAAGTGGGGCGCGAAGGGCATAAATTGACGGGCTTTTGCCGCTTCGCGGAAACGGCGCAAGGGATATATTATTGCGCAATTACCCCCGTTCATTATGTGCTGTCGATTTTGGCGGAGCATTTCGCCGACCGCATGATCGACCAAAGTTGGATCATCCACGACAAACGGCACAACAAGGCCGTCGTGTACAACGGGCATGAATATACCTTCGTGGAGGTTTCACCCGATTCCAAGCCGCCGGTAATGGCCGGCAACGAAGCGTTCATACAAAATCTATGGGCGACGTATTTCAATACGCTCGCCATCGAAGCGCGCAAAAACCCCAAGCTGCACCGCCAAATGCTCCCCATGCGTTATCGGGGCAATATGGTGGAATTCTCCAAACATATTTAAAGCATATTTAACGGTCTGCGATAATTAAATATGTATTGCGCAAATTAACACTTCCTTATCCGGTTATTATCATATATAATCAAATCGGCGAAATGTTGCACGCTTGGAGGTCCGCATATGTCTCATAAAATTATAGCGGTTGATGACGTACCGCTTAACTTAGACATATTGGAAGCAATCCTGGACACGGAATACGACTTGACGACCGTAACCTCGGGTAGGGAAGCGTTGGCCATCATGGCCGACGACCAGCCCGATTTGGTGCTGTTGGATCTTTCCATGCCGGAAATGGACGGGTTTGAGGTGCTCAGGCGGATGCGGTCCGACCCCATGACGGAGCATATCCCCGTTATCATCGTGACAGCGGAGATGGATGATTATTCCGAAGAAAAGGGACTCAACCTCGGAGCGGTGGACTACATAAGAAAGCCTTACAAGTCGGATATTATCCGAATAAAAATCCGTAACCACATTGAGCTTAAGGCATACCGGGACGACTTGGAAGGCATGGTGGAGGAACGGACGCAACAGCTCACCGCCGCCCACGAAGCCATTATTATGGGCATGTCCCTGCTTTCGGAATCGCGCGACGGCATTACCGGCTCGCACCTTGCCCGTATCAAAGAGCAGACCCGTCTCTTAACTTCCAAGATCGCCGAAATGTATCCGGAATTATTGAATAAGGAAATGGCGGGCTTGATCACCACCTATTCACCCCTGCACGACGTGGGTAAGGTAGGCATACCCGACAGCGTCCTTAAAAAATCCGGCGGTCTAACCCGCGAGGAATTCGAACTGATGAAAAGCCACACATGGGGCGGGGGGGATTTGCTCCGCCAAATGGTGGATTTTTTAATGCCCGAACACAGGGCTCCGCTAAAGGTCGCGATCGACATAGCCGAGTGTCACCACGAACGGTACGACGGTACGGGTTATCCCGAAGGCATTGCGGGCAATAGTATACCTTTAGCGGCGCGTATCACGGCGTTGCCGGACGTATATGACGCTTTACGCAGCGCAAGGCCGTACAAGAGGGGTTTCACGCACGAGGAAGCATTGGAAACGATCCTCAAAGGCGACGGCAGAACCGAACCTTCACATTTCGACCCCGTCGTGCTGGAAGCCTTCAGGGAAGTGCATGTGGAAATGGCGGAAGCCTTCGATACGAACCCGGACCCCTATTTAATTCACAGCGATCAAAATATAACCTTCCATAAAGGGTGATGTGTGTGTTAACGATCGGCATTGATGTAGGTACTTCGGCGGTAAAATTGATTGTTATGAACGAAATGGGGGAGGTCTTGCGCACGGTGTCGCGGGATTACCCCCTATATTTATTTAACGAAGGATGGTCGGAGCAAGCGCCCGAGGATTGGTGGGAGGCAACCGCTTGCGCCCTGCGTGAATTGACAACGGAATACAAGGATATCGCCGCCGTCAGCTTCAGCGGCCAAATGCACGGGCTCGTCGCGCTCGATGGGGATGGAAACGTACTCCGTCGGGCGATACTGTGGAATGACCAGCGTACGCAAGCGGAATGTGATTATCTAAATAATACGGTCGGGCGGGATGTGCTCCTTTCAAACGCCGCCAACATCGCGCTTACGGGCTTTACGCTGCCCAAGATTTTATGGATGAAGAACAACGAACCGGAATTGTACGAAAAGATTGCGATGGTAATGCTCCCCAAGGATTATATCGCGTACAAATTGACAGGCATCGCGGCGACGGATTATTCGGACGCGTCGGGGACGTTGTTGCTGGATGTAAAGAATCAGGATTGGTCGGATAAAATGCTTTCGATCGCGGGGCTGACCCGTGCGCAAGTGCCGAAACTATTCAAATCATATGAAGCCGTGGGTAACGTCAGCGGTGATTCCGCGGAAGAAACGGGTTTGCCCGCGTCGGTTAAAGTCGTTATCGGCGGCGGCGACCAAGCCGTAGGCGCGATCGGCACGGGTACGGTGGAAGAGGGGACATGCTCCGTTTCGTTGGGTACGTCGGGAGTTTTGTTCGTGGCGATGAACGATTTCGCCGTGGATACCTCGCCCGCGGCGATACACGCGTTCTGCCATGCAACGGGGCGTTACCATATGATGGGTGTGACGCTGGCGGCGGCGGGTTCTTCGAAATGGTGGGTCGAACAGATATTGGATACGGCCGACTACTCCGCCGAGCAGAAAGATATCACGGAGTTGGGGAAAAATAAGGTTTATTACCTGCCGTACCTTTCCGGTGAACGTACGCCGCACAACAATCCGTTGGCGCGCGGCGCGTTCGTGGGTATGGGCATGGGTACGACACGTGCCGAAATGACGCAGGCCATGTTCGAGGGCGTGGCGTTCAGTTTACGTGATATCCTTACGCGGATACGCGCGTTGGGTAAGGAAATTTCGGCGGCGCGTATCATCGGCGGCGGGGCAAAGAGTCCGCTGTGGTGCCAAATCGTGGCCGATGTGTTAAACGTAAAGGTGCAAAAAATCCATTCCGGCGAAGGCCCTGCCTTGGGCGCGGCGATATTGGCCATGGTGGGCACGGGCGCGTACGCGACCGTGGAAGAGGCTTGCGCCAAAATCATTAAAACAACCGAAACATACACCCCGAATGTACAAGCCGCCGCGGGGTATGATAAACATTATCAAATCTATACGCATTTGTACGGAGCGTTAAAGGAAACATATACGAAGATTTCCGAGGTATAAAATGAACGATAACAAACGTAAGGACCCCAAGGGACCGCCTTCGACACCCCCGCGTATGCCGGGCGGTATCATGATGACGGTATTGATCATCGCCACGATCGTTATCGTGTTAAATATGGTGTTCGGTACATTGACGGGCGACCGCACGGAAAGGATTCTGTACAGCGATTTCCTGGAAATGCTGGAAGCGGGGGAGGTATCCCACGTAGAGGTCCAACCCGATCGCTTAATTATAACGCTGGCCGAAGCGGAAAACGAAACCGAAGCTACTCCCACGGAAACGGACGCGAATGTGGCTTCGCCAACGCCCGCCCCCGCCGGGAATTTTTTCGACCGCGCCATGGGTGGCGTAATGACGCGCCAAGCCGAACAAGCGACGGCACGGCCAACGGTCGTATATACGGGGCGTATGCCCGACCCCGAATTATTGGCGCGTTTGCAATACAAAGGCGTGGAGCACAACGCTTCGATCCAAACAGTCAATTATTTTTTGGTGATTTTGCAATTCCTGTTACCGTTTTTGCTGATCTTCGGCTTTTTTATGTTGATACGCCGTTCCATGAGCGGCATGATGGGCGGACGCGGCGGGATTATGGGCATCGGCCAATCCAACGCGAAGGTCTACATGGAAAAGAAAACAGGTGTCACGTTTAATGACGTCGCCGGACAGGAAGAAGCCAAGGAAAGCCTGACCGAAATCGTGGACTTCCTGCACAACCCCGATAAGTATTCCGCCATCGGCGCGTTGCAACCCAAGGGCGCGTTGCTTGTAGGCCCGCCGGGTACGGGCAAGACCCTCATGGCCAAAGCCGTGGCGGGCGAAGCCAGCGTTGTATTCTTTTCGCTGTCGGGGTCGGATTTTGTGGAGATGTTTGTGGGTGTGGGCGCGTCGCGTGTGCGGGATTTATTCAAGCAAGCCGCGCAGCAAGCGCCCGCGATAATCTTTATAGACGAAATCGACGCAATCGGTAAGAGCCGCGACAACCAATTAAATTCCAACGACGAAAGGGAGCAAACCCTTAACCAATTGCTGGCGGAAATGGACGGATTCGATTCATCGAAGGGTGTCGTGATATTGGGCGCGACGAACCGGCCGGAAATATTGGACAAAGCGTTATTACGCCCCGGACGTTTCGACAGACGCATTAACGTGGAATTGCCCGATTTAAAGGGCCGCATCGATATCCTAAAAGTCCACGCGAAAAAGGTGAAAATGAACCCCGCCGTGGACCTCGACCGCATCGCGAAAATCACCCCCGGCGCGGCGGGTGCCGACCTTGCCAACATGATCAACGAAGCGGCCCTGCACGCCGTACGCATGAACCGTAAGGAAGTCCATCAAGAGGACCTGATGGAAGCCGTCGAAGTCGTCATCGCCGGTAAGGAAAAGAAGGACCGCATCATGTCCGAACGGGAGAAGCGTATCGTGGCGTACCACGAAGTGGGCCACGCCTTGATCAGCGCGTTGCAAAAAGACGCGAAGCCCGTGGAGAAAATTACGATCATCCCGCGTACCAAGGGTTCGCTGGGCTACGTGTTACAAACCCAGGAAGAAGAACGCTTCATGTCCACGCGTGAACAGATGCTGGCGGAAATAACCGTATCGATGGGCGGACGCGCCGCGGAGGATGTTGTGTTCAAATTGCAAACCACGGGGGCCGCCAGCGATATCGAAAAAGCAACCCGCATGGCACGCTCCATGGTCAGCATGTACGGCATGTCGGAAAAATTCGGCATGATGAGCCTGGAAAGCGGCGGCAACCGTTACCTCGACGGGCGTCCCGTATTACAGGTGAGCGACGCAACCGGCGCGGAGCTGGATAAGGAAGTCAGCAAGATTTTACAAGAATGTTACCAAAAAGCCGTGGATATGCTAAGGGTGAACGAAGGAAAAATGAAGGAGATCGCGGAGTACCTGTTTAATAAAGAAACAATGACAGGCGATGAGTTTATGGAGTTGTATAAAAAGGAAACGATGTAATGGCCTTTGCCGTAACCTCTATCATAACCATCATCGCAGCGGCGGTCATCGTATCGGTTGTTATGCGGATGCAAGCCGAAAAGCGTTTGCGCAAGCAGTTGAAGGAATCCCTCGGTAAGCCCCCCGAAGCGGGGGAAGGAGGCCTGCCCGAATCACTTGAAAACATCGAAAGCATCGCCCGCTATGCCGAAATCATGGCGGAAAACGAGTCCGATAACGAACCCGAATCCCCTATCAAAACGCATCATTGGCACGAATCCCCCTCGGGTATTCATCATTGGCGGCTGGACGCGACGACATGGAACGACCTTGACATGGACAAGGTGTTCGGACGCGTCAACACATGCTTGTCCTCCATCGGGGAGGAATACCTGTACAACTGTTTGCATGAATTAAAGCAAAACCCCGCTTCCCTGCAGGAACGTGAAAAACTCATACAATTCCTGTCCGCCAACCCGGAGGAACGCTTGGAAATCCAAATGGCGTTGGCAAAAGTGGGTAAGGAAAACTACAACGGTTTGGTTCGGATTATATTCAATGCGGATGATCGGTTCTTAAGGTTCCAATGGCTGTATAATATACTCGCGCTGTTGCCGATTGCGGCGGCGGCGTTTTTGTTTCTCCACACGCCGATCGGGTTTATCGCTATAATGGTTAGTTTTATCGCCAACATGGTTGTACACAATCGGGTTAAGAATCACTTGGAAGATGATTTGCCCGCCATCGGTTATCTTAATTTGATGTTGCAATGTTGTAAAAGAATATCCGCGATGAACATCGATTTGCCCGCGTTCGTAAAGATGAAGCGATGCTTCGAACCCTTCAAATCGGTGATGAACAAGCTGCCGCAAAGTACCAACCCCAACCGCGTACATTATTTGGATTTCGATTTCCTCGCGGAATATTTGCGGGTCATATTCCTGTATGAGGTGCGTAATTACAACCGTTTGGCGCGGGCGATCACGCGGCACAACGATGAAATACATGCCCTGTACCAATCCGTGGGTGAAGCGGAGGTCGCTTTGTGCGTGCAAAATTTCCGCTTGAATCTACCCGTATATTGTATGCCGGAATTTACAACCGATGCCCGGATCGACTTCACCGATCTCGTACATCCGTTAATCGAAAAACCCGTGGCCAATTCCGGTTCGATTTCCAACGACAGCCTGTTAACCGGGTCCAACGCTTCGGGCAAGTCCACGTTTATCAAGTCGCTGGCGTTGGGCGGTGTATTGGCGCAAACGTTAAACACCTGCGCCGCTTCACGGTTCGCGACGCGGTTTTCATGGATCATGACTTCAATGGTGATGCGCGACGACCTATCGGGTGGGGACAGTTATTTCATCGTGGAGATTAAATCCCTGCGCCGCATCCTCGACCGCGTGAAAATACACCCTTGTACATGCTACATAGATGAAATCCTGCGCGGCACCAACACCGTCGAACGTATCGCCGCGTCGGCATCGGTATTAAAATGGCTGCATAAACAAAGGTGCCTGTGCGTGGCGGCTTCACACGACATTGAGCTTACGCACCTGCTTGCCGATTCGTACGAAAATTTCCATTTCCGTGAGCAAATCACGACTAACGGCGTACAATTCGATTATAAACTAAAGAACGGGCCGTCCACCACACGCAACGCCATCAAGCTGTTGGAAGTGATGGACTTCGACGCGGAAATCGTCACGCAAGCGCAGGAAATGGCGCGGGGTTATGACATCGGCCAGAAATGGTAGCCAAATGATAGGACAAAGGGAGGATATCCATGGTTCACGATAAGATGTTGTCGGATTTAAAGTCGCTGGGTGTGCGGGAAGGCGGCCACTTGTTGGTTCATTCATCGTACAAATCGCTCGGCGAAGGGGTTGATGGGATCGAGCAAGTCATCGAAACGCTGCGCGCCGCTTTGGGGGAATCGGGGACGCTGTTGATTCCCACGTTGAGTTTTTCATCCGTGCCGACGGACAACCGCGTGTTCGATATACGGCAAACGCCGTCCGACGTGGGCGCGATAACGGAATACTTCCGTAAGATGCCGGGAGTGGTACGCAGCCTGCATCCGACACATTCCGTCGCGGCTATCGGCGCGAACGCTTCGGAAATCGTAAGGGACCACGAAAAGGATAATTCACCCGTGGGTGCGAACTCGCCGTTCCGTAAGCTGCGCGATTGGCAAGGGCAAATATTAATGCTGGGTTGCGGCTTGCTCCCCAACACGTCCATGCACGGGGTGGAGGAATTAGCCGAACCGCCGTACGCCTTCCGTCATATGCTCGATTATCAATGCACCGACGCGGAAGGCATTACGCATACGTTAAACATCCGCCGACATCATTTTGAAAACGCGCACGGCGGCAGCGTTGTCCAACGGTACGACCGCTTAAAGTTCTTGCTTCCCGCATACATTATGGCGTATGGGAAGGTGCTGGACGCGGAGTGCTATCTTTTCGAGGCGAAACCCATGTGGGACGTGGCGGTAAAGGTTATGCGGGATGATCCGTTGTTCTTTGTGGACGGGTGGTATGAAAATAAAATTTCAGAATAAAGAGTGGGATGTTATGAAATCGGCGTATAAATATTGGGAACGGACGGCGGATGAAATTAAGGCGTCGGGGTTATGGAAAAACGAGCGCGTAATCACCACGCCGCAATCACCGCAAATTGATACCGACACACACATGGGTTTGATCAACATGTGCGCGAACAATTACCTCGGCTTAGCCGACCATCCCGAAGTGAAGGCCGCCGCACAAGCAGGGATTGATAAATGGGGGTACGGCCTTTCCAGCGTGCGGTTTATTTGCGGCACACAAGGGTTGCATAAAGAACTCGAAGCGAAGCTCAGCGAATTTTTGCAGACCGAGGACACGATCCTGTATTCCTCCTGCTACGATGCCAACGGCGGATTGTTCGAAACGTTGCTTACCGCCGAAGATGCGATCATTTCCGACGAATTGAACCACGCAAGCATCATCGACGGCGTAAGGCTGTGTAAAGCGGCGCGATACCGCTATAAAAACAACGATATGGAAGAACTGAAATTACGATTACAAGAAGCTCAAAACGCGCGCATCAAGGCCATTGTATGCGACGGCGTTTTTTCAATGGACGGGACGATCGCCAACCTACCCGCGATCTGCGATTTGGCGGAACGTTACGACGCCATCGTCATCGTGGACGACAGCCACGGCGTGGGTGTTATCGGCAGGGGCTTACGCGGTACGGCGGAGCATTACGGCTTGACCGATCGGGTGGACATCATGACGGGTACGCTGGGCAAAGCGCTGGGCGGGTCGTCGGGCGGATACACCACGGGACGCAAGGCCATCATTGATATCCTGCGGCAAAAATCACGGACATACCTCTTTTCCAACACCCTGTCGCCGATTATCGCGTCGGGTACGTTAAAGGTGCTGGAAATCATCACACGCTCGCCGGAATTAAAGACGCGGCTGGATGAAAATACCGCTTACTTCCGCGCAGGCCTAACCGCCGCGGGCTTCGATATCAAGGAAGGGACGCACCCCATCGTACCCGTCATGCTCTACGATGAGCGCAAAGCCGCCCTGATGGCGGAAAGGTTATTAGAGAAGGGTGTGTACGCCATCGGCTTCTTCTACCCCGTGGTGCCGAAGGGGAGGGCACGCGTGCGTTGCCAGGTTTCCGCGGCGCATACAAGGGAGCAGTTGGATTTCGTAATCAACGCGTTTAAGGAATGTAAGGATATTATATAACGACCCCCTCCGCCATATCACAATACGCCTCCAATTGCGTACGGTGACCGCGGGTGCTGTATTCCCCCGTCACAGCGCGGACGTGGCAATACGCCGCCTCGTTAAAGCGGAAAAATTCATCATCGGCACTTTGAGCCAATGTGATCGATGACAACCGTCCGCGGTCGCCCTCCTCGGAATACGAATTATGCAAGTCGTCGGCTTTAATCTTCAGCTTCTGTAATAAACCCTCGTCATGGCGCTGGATGTCCAATCGGATATTAATGAATTCATCTTTTTTATATGAATAACTGATATGCGGAAATGTATTTTCCCACGCGTTTTGGATATTATGCTCCCGTTCGCCGCTTTGCGCTTCCGCCAGTTTCGTTTGGAGCGCGTACCATTCGCGGTCGCCGAAGGGGTCTTTTTTATTAACGGCGCAAAGGATGTCGAGTATGCGCCGCGAGCAATCGGCAAAATACGCGGTGTTGTCGCGCCTGATAAATGATTCGAAGGATCCTTTCTCGGTCTTCTTAGCAAAGATATCGATAAAGAGCCCGCAATCATCGGGCACGGAACCCGCGTTGGCGTGGCCGATGGAGGGGAGCGCGCGGTAAAACGCGGATTCGGTGTTCGTCATGCCTTCATTAACATAGGAAGCGTTCTCCCAGCCTTGGAAACCGGAAAACCCCTCGTGCGCGTAACTGTCGGCAAGTGTGTGTAAAATCATTCCCAGGTTCATTAAATGGCTGCGCGATGCCTGCTCCACTAAGCGATTGACCAGCAAATTCCCGCCGCGGTTAGCCGTCACGCAACGATAAAGGCTGCGCTCCGCGTTCTTATGCAGCGAGTTATACGGCTGCGTCATAATAAAATGGAACGGCATCAACGCCGTAAGCCGATACCCCGACGATAAGGTACGCACGGCATTGATCCCCGTCGCGCAAGGGGAGAACGCCCAACGCGGTTTATGCGCGCGCAGCTTCTTCGCGAGGCCGTTTTCAATGAAAAAGGCAGGCGGCTCCCTGTCAAGGATGAACGGGCTGTGCATGATAAAATCGTCAATGTACTGTGAATAATAGGCTATGTACTGCGCATCCCGCGGGGAAAATCCGGCATGTACGGCCAGGGTCTTTACGGTATAATAATGGTAGTTTATGTTCACGAAAACACCTCGCAAAAGGGGGATCCTCCCATTATATGCGGCGGGGTCCGAAGGGGTACGCGTATGCCAAAAATCGTACTGGTCGCCGTCAACGCGAAGTTCATCCACGCAAACGCGGCGATCTATTCGCTCAAACGGTACTGCGAGGAACGGACGCCGTTTAAAATCACCCCCCTCGAATTTACCGTAAACGACAGCTTCGATTTTATCCTGTCCGAAATATACGAATCCGCGCCCGATATCTTGGGTTTTTCGTGCTATATATGGAATATAGGCATGATCAAATCACTCGTAAGCGCGGTCAAGAAAATTAACCCCAAGATAAAGATTATCCTCGGCGGGCCGGAGGTCTCGTTCGACGCTTCGCAACTGCTGGCGGAATGTCCGGCGGACATCATCGTGGAGGGCGAAGGCGAAGAAACCCTGCGGGAAATCCTTTCGCAAACGGATTTAAACGAAGTGAAGGGAATAACATTCAAGGATGGCGGAGGCCATGTCATCACCAACCCTCCGCGTAAAAAACTTAGTTTATCCGATATCCCGTTCCCCTATGTTAATCACGTAACGCCGAGCGCCGAATACCGAACCCCGTATGTTCCAAACCTCCCCGCCAATAAGATCATCTACTACGAATCCTCACGCGGTTGCCCATCTTCCTGCGGGTATTGCCTGTCGCACAACGAAAAACCCGTACGCTTCCTGCCGTTGGAACGCGTCTTCGATGATTTGGATTTTTTTATCGGTCAACGGGTCACGCAGGTGAAGTTCACCGACCGCACGTTTAATTACGATAAAAAGAGGGCCTTCAAAATATGGGAGTACCTCATCGCCAACGATAATGGGTATACCAATTTCCATTTCGAGGTTTCGTCGGATATGCTCGAAGATGACGCGTTCGGGTTATTCCGGCAAGCCCCGGACGGGCTGTTCCAATTCGAAATCGGCATCCAATCCACCCACCCCGAAACCCTGCGGCTCATCAACCGCCAAACACAAACCGAATCCGCGATCGAGAAAATAAAAAAATTAAAATCCTTTGAAAATATCCACATCCACTTGGATCTGATTGCCGGTTTACCCGCGGAAGGGTATATGCGCTTCGCGCAATCCTTCAACGACGTACACGCCCTCGAACCCGATATGCTGCAATTGGGCTTCCTTAAATTATTAAAGGGCTCGCGGCTGCGTTCGGACGCCGATAAATACGGTATCGTTTACAACGAATCGCCCCCGTATGAAGTGCTGTACACGAACCACATCTCCTACGACGAACTAGCAACCTTAAAATCCATCGAGCAAATGCTGGACATGCTGTACAATTCCGGCAATTTCAAAACGACCCTTCCTTATGTGCAGAGCTTCTTCGATTCACCCTTCCGTTTCTACGAAGCCTTCGCCGCGTATTGGAAGTCCCGCGGACTCCACCGCTCCTCCCGGAGCCTTGCGGCGGTATATGAAGCGTTTGCCGTGTTCGCCCAACCTTTCGGCGATACGCGCGTCCTCGCCAACCGCTTAAAATACGATTGGTACATGAGCGGCAATCAAAAAAGCCTCCCCCTGCCGTTGTGCGCGGAATTGGAAGAAGACCCGAAAGTTATCAGCGAACTGTACAAATCAACTGGGGCAAGTAAACGCTTCCCCATGAAACGGTTCGACGGTTTTCTGTTCGGCACCCTTCATACCGTGTATGTCCTTTTCGAATACATCGGCAAGCCGCGCCCCGGCTCGCAAAAAAAATACGTACGGACACGGCAATTCATCATGGAATGATATGTAACCAAAAAAGCCCCCGTCATGGGAGCTTTTTGTTGCATTTATATAGTTATTATATCTTTTCCAAATCCTTTTCGCCGGTTACGCAGCAGCCTTCTTCATCGCCTACGCAACATTCCTCATCGCAGAAATCCTCGTCGTCGTACAGATCGTCAAGGTCGTAGCAAAGGTTGTCAAACTGCTTCTTAAGCCAAAGGTACTTAACGATGGCGATGGTTGTCAATGCGATAATGACGAGTGCGATTAACAGCCCGATTACGATGCCGCGTTTTTCATGGTTGCGGATTTTATCCACCAATTTTAAGTCGTCGAACTTTTCCTTTAAATGGCACATTCGTATCCATCCCTTCCGAAATCAATATACGATCTCCGTAGAAATCGTTAAGCCTGTGCGCCTGCCGTCGACATTTCCTTCCGGACGTAACCGTTGCAGTTGGCTCGAGCCAAGCACCCCCACGGCACATAAGCGGTCTTGCTTAACGCTGCTGCCTTCCGGCCCTGACGTGGTTCACAAGTGCCTATTGCGCGGGACCTGGCCGTCAACGCTACTTACCCCGGGCAGACTCCACAAGGAAGGAGCCTAAGGCTAGGCATCACCCTTGCTACAGCGGGTTGCAAGCGACAGGGATCCGCTACCTCCCCGGTTGCACAGGCTGAAGGCTAGTATATCCCAAAAAAATATACCCTGTAAACCCCGTAAACAACTTTGTCTCAAATTGAGACGAAGTTTAGCGGCGGAGCCTCGCCAATAAACGCAGGATATACCAAAACATGTTGATAAATGATAGGTACAGGCTCAAGGCGCCCGAAATAGCCAAATTGCTCGCCAAACCTTCTTGATCCACGCGTGCGCCGTAGGCTTCCGCGGCGTTCGGGCTTAGTGCGATTTGCGCGTAATGGTTCTTGATCATGTTCGTTTTGTACGCCGTCAAACCCATGAATAAAAGCAAGCCAAATACGATGATCAAAAAGTCGAAGCCCCAGCTTCTGATAAATAACGCGTTGGCGAAGGACGCGATGATCAAACCGATCAAAGCCATGAAGAAAAGGTTGCCAAAGCGGGTCAAGTCGGATTTGGTCACAAGCCCGTACACAGCCATGATACCGAAGCTGACCGCCGTTATACCAAAGGCCATTCCTATGGTATACAAGCCGTCCACATACATATAGGCGAAGAGTACAGCAACAAAACCGAACGTCAACCCATTAAGCGCGGCGTACAGCATAAACAACGCCTTGCATGTGCCGGGGTTCATCGTGGTGACGCGCCCCGATATGGCCCATACCAGCCCGAACGTGGCGATTACGGCAACCAAAAACGGCCACGGCGAACCCATGATAAAGTCTTGGAACATAATATTGACGTTCATGAAGTAGATGATCGCCACCGTGCTGAGCGCGGTCACCAAAAGCCCGACGAACATCCAACCGAACACCTTGGCGATGTAACCGTTGATCGCTTCTTCTTCCACCATGCCGATATCGACGGCTTGCTGCGTGCTTTCGTAATACCCTTGCTGCGCTTGTTGCTGTGACGCGGCGTTACGTTCCTTTTCCCACATAAACATTATCCTCCCTTTGTAACTAGTCTATCAAAACATACGCAAGACTATACCACGACGCTTTAATTATTACAAATTCGTTGCAAATTAAATCGTAAACTATATAATGTCCTTTGTTAATCATATTTTATCGAAAGCGGGGCATCTTATGGCAATCAAGATGGCGATCATCGGCCCGGGCGGTATGGCCGGATGGCATTACAGCAACGTGAAAGCCCATGTCAAAGGCTTGGAAATAATCGGCGGTTACGATATCCGCGAGGAAGCGAAAAAGCGTATGACCGGCGAATGGGGCATCAAAAGCTACGATTCCCCCGAAGAACTGTACGCGGACAAGTCCGTGGAGCTCGTACTCATCGCCACACCCAACGACATACACAAGGATTATTCCATCGCGTGCCTTAACGCGGGCAAGCATGTATTATGCGAAAAACCCGTCACCTTAAACGCGGCGGAATTGGAAGAAGTCATGGCTGTTGCGAAAAAATCCGGCAAGATATTCACCGTCAACCAAAACCGCCGTTGGGATAAGGATTACCTTTCCATCCGTAAAATCGTCAACGATAATATGATCGGCAAGGTCTATAACATCGAAAGCCGCGTGCAAGGTTCGCGCAGACTTTGGGGTTGGCGGGCGTTCAAACCCAACGGCGGCGGTTTATTATTGGACTGGGGCGTACATCTGCTTGATCAAATCCTGGATTTAATCCCCGAAAAGGTTGTTTCCGTACAAGCGCATCTGCATAATCTGCACCTTGAAGAAGTTGACGACAGCTTCACCGTGTTATTGCGTTTCGCCAACGGATGCAGCGCAAACGTAAGCGTCACGACCAATTGCTATATCAACCAACCCCGCTGGCACGTATCCGGTATGGACGGTACCGCGGTCATCCTCGATTGGGAACAGAACGGCCACATCATCAAGCTCGCCGACCCAACCATCACCGACTGGGTGGACGCCGTCATCTATACCCACGCGGGCCCCACGCACACCATGCTCCCCCGCCCGAAGGAAACGACGAAGAAAGTAAAGCTGCCGAAGATCAAGGGCAGTTGGGTGGAAATCTATAAAAATATCGTAGCCGTAATAAAAGGAAAGGCAGAACTAATCGTCAAGCCCGAGCAAGCCCTGCGCGTGATGAAGGTCATCGACGCGGCGTTCGAATCGGACCGTACCGGGCAAGCGGTAACGACGGGAATATAAAACATATATAAAGGAAGTCATTCAATATGCCGAGAAACAGCAACGAACCGGGTATGAACCTCCTGGGTCAAGGTCACACGGACTACCCCACGACCTACGCCCCGCAGATACTGGAAGCCTTCGATAACAAGCACCCCGGCAACGATTATATGGTAACGCTTCATTGCCCGGAGTTTACTTCACTTTGCCCGAAAACGGGCCAGCCTGACTTCGCTACGATAATCATCAATTACATCCCCGGACCGCGGCTGGTGGAAAGTAAATCATTAAAACTGTACCTTTTCAGTTTCCGCAACCACGGCGACTTCCACGAAGATTGCGTGAATATCATTATGAAGGACTTGATAAAATTAATGGAACCGAAGTACATCGAAGTGAAGGGTAACTTTACCCCGCGCGGCGGTATTTCGATTATCCCCTTCGCCAACTACGGCGACGATACCTACGCCGAATATGCTAAGGATCGTTTATTCGGCGGTTTAACGACCGGGGGTAAGTAGGGTGGGGAACACGCACCGCGTAAAGCAAACGGATTCCGCGATGGTTTTGTTGAGCGGCGGGCAGGATTCAACCACCTGCCTGTACTGGGCGATACGCCGTTACGGTTATGAAAACGTATCCGCCATCGGCTTCGATTACGGCCAACGCCACATAGGGGAATTACAATGTGCCCAAACTATATGCGATGGTTTGGGCGTTCATTTTGATGTATTAGCGTTACCGGTGGTCAACACGATAACGGAAAACGCATTGACGCGGGCGGAAATTCCCGTGGATATCGTTTCGGCCATTTCAACAAAACCGAAGGATGATGGGAACAATCCCCCCTCCGTTCCCCCCAACACGCTGGTTGAGGGGCGAAATCTGCTCTTCCTCACCTATGCGGCGATTTATGCGAAATCGAGGGGAATTAAAATCCTTGTAACGGGCGTCAGCCAAACGGATTTTTCGGGTTACCCCGATTGCCGAGATATATTTATCAAGTCAACCAATGTTACGTTAAACTTGGGTTTCGATTACCCATTCGTCATCGAAACGCCCCTCATGTGGCTGGATAAAGCGCAGGTATGGGACTTGGCGCGGGAATTGGGCGTGTTGGATGTGATAAAGGAAAAAACCCTAACATGTTATAACGGCATCCCGGGGGAAGGCTGCGGCAAATGCCCCGCCTGTGAACTGCGCCGCCGCGGGTATGAAGGCTTCATGAGGAGCCAAAACAAATGATTAAAACGGGAGCGTGAAATATGTATGAAATAAAAAAGACCTTCGAAATCAACGCAGCGCATTTTTTAACGCTGGATTATCCGTCCAAGTGTGCCGAGCTCCACGGCCACAATTGGCGCGTTACCGTATACCTGCGTTCTGCGGAACTCAACGCAAACGGCATGGTCATGGACTTTACGGAGATCAAGCAAAGGATCACCGCCAAACTGGACCATAAGGTACTTAACGATGTAGTGGATTTCAACCCCACGGCGGAAAACCTCGCGCGTTATATCTGCGGCGAGCTTGCGCCGTTTTGTTATCGCACCGATGTACGGGAAAGCGAAGGGAATACGGCAACGTATTGGAAACCCGATGAAGACATTCCAAGATGTACCTGCGGGTATAATTTATGACGCAAGGGGAACCGCATACCTACCGCGTCGCCGAAATCTTCGACAGCATCGAAGGGGAGGGGAAGCGTGCCGGAGCGACGGCGACCTTCATACGCCTCGCGGGGTGCAACCTGCGGTGCGTTTATTGCGACACCGCCTACGCGTTGGATGAAAACGCGGGCAAGCCCATGACCCTCGACGAAATCCTCGCCCGCGTCAACCCCGCGTACAAGCGCGTGACGCTTACCGGGGGCGAACCCCTGATTGCCGACGGCGTTGATGTTTTAGTAAAATCTTTGCTGGCAAAAGGTTGCGAAGTCAACATCGAAACCAACGGCAGCATAAATGTCAGCGATTTCCGCAAAAAAATGCAGAACCATAACGGGTTGTTCTTCACCGTCGATTACAAGCTGCCCTCCGGCGGAACATGCGAAAAAATGCTGGATGAAAATTACTTCTCCCTGCGCGGCGGCGACGTGTTAAAATTCGTGGTAGGCAGCGTGGAAGATATACCCGCGATGCTCCGCATGGTGGAGCGTATGCAGGGCCATATCATTAACGAAATCCTCGCGAAAAATAAAACGGCACTTGAAATGCCGCAAATTTTTATCGGTGCGGTCGCCCGGACAAGCGGTTATAACAGCGCGTTCGACCTGCCCGCGTTAGCCGACGTTATCATTAAAAACCCCATCCTCAAGGACGCCCGCTTGCAATTGCAATTCCACAAAATCATATGGGGACCGGACAAGCAGGGCGTATAAACGGAAACACCCATAAGGAGCATATGATGCCAAACGAATCCCATGCGAATCAACCCAACCCCATCGACCCGGCCGCCGTCGAAGCCGCCGTCGCGCAGTTAATTCGTGCGCTGGGCGACGACCCTTCGCGCGAAGGCTTAACCGAAACCCCCACCCGCGCCGCGAAGATGCTCACCGAAATGTTTTCCGGTATACATTATTCCAATGACGAAATCGCCGCCCTGCACGGTACGACCTTCCCCGACCCCGGCACAGACAAGGTGCTGATCAAGGACATCGGTTGCTTCAGCTTTTGCGAACATCACTTCGCGCTTATGTATAATATGAAAGCCCACGTCGCGTACATCCCGCGCGGCCGCGTCATCGGCCTCAGCAAGGTTGCCCGCATCGTGGACTTGGTGTGCAAACGCTTTCAATTACAAGAGCGTATCGGTTCGGATATCGCGTACATTCTGGAAAAAATATTGGGAACGCCGGACGTTATGGTCGTCATCGAAGGCGAACACAGTTGCATGACCGCCCGCGGTATCCGCGCCCAAGGCGCGAAAACACGGACTAACACCGTGCGGGGTAAATTCGCGGAGGATGCCGATTTGAGGCAAGATATAATCAACCAACTGTAACTTGTACCCTACTAGGGTACAAGTTAAAAATTACCATTTCTCGGTTAATCGCCGGTAAACCTAATAACAATCGAATCGCAAATCGGTACATACCCGATCTTCATATAGATACTGTTCGAAATCGGGTTCGCCAAGTCCGTGTACAGCACGCATTTCTTAAAACCTTTGTCCAAGCCGATTTGGCTGACGGCGGCAACGCACGCGGCGGCATAACCTTTCCTGCGGAAATGTGGCGGTGTATACACCGGACCTATTACGCATACCGTTTCCAATTCCCTTGAAATACCCGCCATCGTTACGGGCGTATCGTCAACCTCCATGATATAACGGTTTTTCCGGTTGGTTATGATGTAGCGGTATGCTTCGGCGGTTTCCCCCGTCACTACCAACGGCGTACCGAAGCAATCGTAATAAAACGCCTCGCCCCAATACGGCAAAAATGCCATATCGCTTTCGCGCGCAAGGCGTACCGTGCCCGGCTGCACGTCGGGACATACCTTAGTCAATTCATAAATACGCTGGTTTTTTTCAATTTTATATTTCACACCCGTTTTAGCGGCATATTTTTCCACGAACAATTCCGCTAGCGATTTTTCCGCCATAACGCTCGGGAAGGTTACACCCGCAGCCTCCATCCCGTCAATCAAACATTCAAGCGCCGCTTCATTGTTCACATTATCCGTCGCGTAAAAGGTTAAATGGTGCGGCGGCGTCATGACCGCGGTCAAAATAATCTCACTTTCATCCGAAACCGTAGCCATAAACCAATTCACCGGGTCGCGCCAGCCCGTTTTATCTTCTCCTTTGTATCCGATAATTACATTCCCCAACGGTACCACGTTCTGCGCCTCATGACGCATGAGGATATCGTATGTATCGCGGTAAAATTCCTTCACGTCCGTATAACGGGTAAATTTCATGGTAAACCCTCCCATGTATCAAATTCCACGCAGTATATCAAATAAACACAAACAATCAACGCTTGTTCAATCGTTTATGTTGGTGCAGTCCTTTTATTCCGAATTTTAAATTCCGAATTCAAAAATCTCCGCTCCCGGGTAAAAATGCATCAACACCTCCCGGTACCCATACCCCAAATCCAGCAACGCCTTTGCTCCGTTTTGGCTCATGCCCACGCCATGCCCGTGCCCGCCGCCGTAGAAGGTCACCGCCGTTAAGTTCCCCGCACCATCCCGTTCGATTTCCATCGTAAAAAACGCGCTCGGCATCATCGCCCATCCGTTGAGCGTATTCCCGTTATGTAAAGTGATTTGGCTGTTGCTCGGCGCAAGCAGCGAACGGATGTTAAACTCTGTTTGTACGCGAACGGCCGAAGCAGTTCCGACGAGGATTAATTCGATGATGTTCCCGCCTTGCCCGCGCCGCACTACTTCAATGTCACGCAATTGCCCGATGCTCCTGACGGGGCCATCCAATGCAACGCCGCCGAAATCAACGCGTTTAATTAACCCCCCGTTTGCCTGTTGCCTCTCTCCTAATTTCCCGTTGATCGACGCGCTCAATTCCGCAGCCGTCATGCGCACCCGCCAACGGAAAAAAGGAAAATCCCGTTCAAAACCCGGTACTTCCAAATCGCGGAAAAACGCGGCGGCGTTTTCCTCTGTGCGCAAATCCCCTACAATATAGATAGGCTCGAATTGCGCCCGGGCACGTAAATACGGCGGCGTTTCACCGGGAAATTCCCCGCCGGCGGGCCATACTTCACCGGCGTTGGCCGTCGTACCACCCGAAGTGGAAAAATAATTCGCGACGATCACTTCTCCGTCATACATAAGGACCATACCCCGCGTAGCCTGCACCGCTTCAACGGAAAGCGCGTTTTCGGGTAAATTGTTATATACCTGCGAAATCACCGAATCGTCGATATCCGCGCCGTACGCACGAAAGCGGTTTTCATTCATTTGACGGTACGCGAAGCTCCGCGCGGTGATCGCCTGCACCTTCGCGGCTTCCAAACCGTACGAGGCGGGCATTTCGCTGGGGATGACCCCATAAAGGTATTCCTCCAGCAGCAATTCATTTATCACCGTAAACCCGCCCGAAGCGGCGGAAACTTCAATACGTCCGCGGTATCGTGGGTTCATCCCGTTCGGCCAATTTCGCCCCAAGCCGATCATTTCCAAGCGGCCATCCGCAACAGCGGGTTCAATAATAATCTGTTGATACACCCCCATATCATCCGTTCCCGATAATACAAATTCCTCCCCCGCTTCATATATGTACACCGTGCTTTCACCTAAAACGCAAATCCCGCGTACAATGAATCCCCCCTCCGCCGTTATGGATACACGTTCATGTATACGTCCGGTAAAGTGCGACGCGTTAATTAACACGCGTATCATGGCGGGTGCCGCTTCCGTAACGGCTTCACGGGTGACCCCATTTTCAACCCCTTCCGTCGGAAGCGGTTCGTTTACCTCGTCAAATGAACCGTAACCAATGACGGGCAGCGGCCCACCCGCACGGCCGTTCCCGCATGAAGTTAAAATAATCAACAACGCCAACGCGAAAGTAAACCGCATATGTATCACCCGTTAACATCTATATATCAAGCGGACAAGGATTAGAACCGTGCTTGTATTGCTATTTATTCGATCGTATGATAAATTTGAGCCAATCGAATCGCTATGTGGGGAGGGTTCCGCGTGGAAAAGAAAACCATTTTCGTCGTAGACGACGCCGATACAACGCTGTCAATACTCGAAAAGGAATTGGAGGATTTTTATTCGGTGGTTGCCGTCAATTCCATTAAGAAGATGTTCGAAACAATAGCGAACATCAAACCCGACCTTATCCTTTTGGACTACTACATGCCGGAAATTACTTTTCACGAAGCCATGAAACGCTTGAAATCCGATGACCGGTATCGGGAAATCCCCGTCATCGCCATTTCCGGCTCCAACTACCCCGATATACTGGATGAGGTTTTTGCCGTAGGCGCGGTGGATTTTATCAATAAGTCTATCCCAAGCGAAGATTTGCTTGCGAAAGTCGGCAAGTGGATAAAATAAATGTAGATTTATGAACTTATATAAACTTTTTTTCAAAAAACAGTTGACAATAAAGCTAGCGCTGATATAATGGCGATCGTCTCTCTCGCTCGGGGCGGGACAAGAGTGTTTAAAAGTGTTGTTTGCGAGACACGGAAAGTAGCGTAGCAGAG
>WQZS01000027.1 GCA_009780585.1 Defluviitaleaceae bacterium
AATTTTTATTTGCTTTCTATTGCTTTTTATTGCCTTTTATATCTTCTTTGTTTCTTTTCCTTCTCCGCCCCCTCCCGATTCCATTTCGAGATTGGGTTCTTTCATTTCGCAATTATTTAATAATAATTAAAATATTGTAACATATTTTAAAATATCTTTTTATTTACTATATTAAAATAATCGATTCATAATAAAGCTGGCTGGCTAGGGTCGTTTAGTTATGTATATAATTTAAAAGCAAATGAAAGGTTATGATGCGTATTTAACCCCAAGTGATACCTGTATCTAACATGTTAACATTGAATGTAATTATACATAAGGGGTTTCATTTTTATTATTTTGACGAATCATAAATTTAATTTGATCAATCAAATAATTTTGTTGTTTTATATCCATACGACGAAATAGATGAATCATTTCATTATCATTTTTAGTTAACATCTTACCGTCTGATGTTTTATTCATAACGTTAAACCCCAACAAATAATCAATCGTTACATTAAAATATAAAGCCAACCTGATGAGCGTTTCAATATCAGGTTCTCTTCCCTTCGTTATATAACCGTTAATCGTTGAAGGTGACATCTTTAATGCTTCGGCTAATTGCTTTTGAGTTATGTCTCTTTCAAAAAGCAATGTGGTTAGATTAGATGATATGTTCATGGAATCCCCCCCCCTTTTTGGGGATTATATAAGTCAAAATTACTATGCTTAAAAAAAATAGGCAAAATGACTTGACAATAGTCATAGCGGATATTACAATGATATAAATTTATTAAGGGAGAGGATATACATGATACGATTTTTTACTATTAAACGAGCTTTAATTATTTGTTTGGCTTTTGTTGTCATTGCTCCGTGGGTTGCGTATGATTGGCTTGTCGATGAAGGTATGGGGGAGCTTCGGATCGTTTCTGTATTAATCATCGTGGGATTCATAATTTTTCTTGCTATTAAATACAGATGGCGGTACAGATGTAAAAAATGCAAAAAGTTTTTTACTATCCAAAAGAAAGCGACATACTTGGATAAAACCGAAAATATTTCCGTTATAGTTGAAACAGAGCGAAGAGATTTACAGGGGAATATAATTGGTACACAAGATCAATATATACCCGGCCAACGAAAAAGGTACAAAACCCCATATATATGTAAGCATTGTGGGTACGATATATATTGGTTAAATGAAAAAGATCGAGCTAATATATAACATAGGTTATTTTTAGCGAACATAAAGAACTGCCTCTTTTGTTAAGGGGCAGTTATTTTATAAAGGAGTCTTAACATGCGAATAATACAATCGTTTATCATTAAAAAACTATGGATAATTAAAATAACTTTGTTAATTTTTATCATAGCTATATCAATGAGTATATTATTATATTTAATTATATATAACGGCATTAACCCTATGACCTTTATGCGTCACGAAGCGTTTTCAGAAGTCATGCTCATTGCTACCGCTGCGATGGGCATTTTGCTTGTATTTTTGCAACTACGCCACAGCGAAAAACTAAAAGAAGCTGAATTTATTGCCAACTTTAATAATAACATGTTGATTGTCAAATTAATGGAAGTACACGAGGTTTGTAAAAAGAAATTGGAAAAACGGATTTTGCAACAATCGGGGTTTTTTAGCGACGACTTGGTGACGGGCGAGCTTGATTATGACATGGTATATAAATACCTCGATTATTTTGAACCGTTAAAATTTATGTTGGATAAAAAATTAATTACACCCGCTAAACTTTATAGTCTTATGGCATTTCGTTTTTTTGCCGTCGTGTGTGACGAAGATGTTGTACGTGAAGTGATTGTAAAATATCAACCGCATTTTTCATGTATTGAATATATGTATGACCGACTGAATGAATATCGTATACAAAAAAAGGTTAAAGTCCATGAGTGGCTTCAACCTTTATTGGATGAAAACGATACATTTAATAAATTAGCGGAAAAGTACAGAATTAAATCGTAATCCTTCTTTTCCGTGCGGGGGCGTGCCATATATCGGTAACCTTGCCTTCATGAACAACCAACGCTTCATCGTACAACGCGGCGGTGGTGCATATATGCGTGGGGATTATATAGAGGACATCACCGACAGCGGGCAAAATACCGTCGTTTTTATTAAATACCCAGTGTTCTTCTGATTGTGAAACGGGTGTTGCGTGAGGAAGCGAAGTAATAATACCGTGAACGCCCTGCGGGTCGGAGCTGATGGCCTTATAACCCAAATCGAGGGTAAAAAGACCGGGTGCGGGATGACTGATGACCCGCGTCAGCAATGCGGCGGCGGGTATGAAAGGTAGGTCGATGTATCGGCTTGCGTAGCCGTAATCGTTGACGAACAACGTACCGGGGGAAAGATAAATATTTTTCCGCAGGGCATGGCAAGGGAAAGTGGGGGTGCCACCCATCACAACTGTGTCAAGGTTTAATCCCCGAGCTTGCAAAGAATCACGAATTTCTAATACACGGTGCGCTGCGGTGTCCGTGTTTTTTTTACGCTTTGCGGGGTCGGGTTCGGTAATGTGACCGTCGTAGCCATGAAGCCCGCGCAAATTAAGGTTTTTATGACGGGTTTGGGATAGATAGAAATCTTCTAACGCGTCGGGTAATACACCCGTGCGGTTCATGCCCATGTTAACGTCGATTAAAATGTTGGGGTGCAGTCCGGCTTCGCTTGTTTGGCGGTTAAGCTGTTCCAATACATTTTCGTTATCACCTACAGCCCACCATGCGGTATCGGGGAATTTTTTCATCAAAGTAATAAAACGGGGGATAGACGGGCCCACAACGGGATATGCCAACATGACATGCCGTGCGCCGAACGCGCCGAGCATTTCAGCTTCAGCGACTGTTGCGCATTTAAAGCGTTCGATACCGGAATGTTGTTGCATTAACACAATTGGGGCGAGTTTGTGTGTTTTGACATGTGGCCAAAGTCGTTGCGCTCCACCGGCGATTTCGATTGCTTTACCGATATTTTCTTGAATAATTTCCGGATAATAAAGAAGTGAAGGTGAATCAACGGAGGTTGAATCGGATAGGACATATCTTTCATTTGTCATAATGACCCCCAAGCGTTGGATTATAAAAAGGATATCGCAAATTAATGGGGAAATCAAGGCAACAGGGGGGAGGGGGAATCTATACAATTCATTTTCTTTTGTTATAATTTATACAAAATATCCAATCGGAGGCAAATGATGCGTGCAAAAATCATAAAAACCCCCATTCCCGAAGGTGCGATGGGTTGGTCCGCCATCGGCGAAGAAGAAATTAACGCGGTTGTATCGTTACTGCGTGAGCCGCAAAACCTTTTCCGTGTGCGTGACGACGGCAAGCCGAGCAATTGCGAGCAGCTTGAAAAGAACCTTCGCGATAAAACGGGTGCCGCGCACGCGTTGTTCCTCGCGTCGGGTACGGGGGCGTTGTCGTGTTGTTTGACGGGTTTTGAAATTGGCCCGGGGGATGAAGTGATCGTACCCGCTTATACTTTTATCGCTACGCCCGCCGCCGTGGTGGACGTGGGGGCGGTGCCCATCATCGCGGAAATTGACGAATCTCTTGGCATGTGCCCCGTCGATTTAGAAAGGAAGATAACGCCGCATACACGGGCTATCATCGTGGTTAACATGGTAGGCGTACCCGCAAGGCTCGACGCCATCCGTGCCATATGTAAGAAGCATAATCTGATCCTCATCGAGGACAATTGCCAAGCTATTGGTGCTACGTATAAAGGGAAGTATTGCGGCGTGGAATCCGACGCGTTCGCGTGGAGTACGAATTTTTTTAAGGTGATTACTTGCGGCGAGGGTGGTGTGTTCTTTACGAATAACGAACGCGCTTTCCAGCGCGGTGTATACCAATCCGACAACGGTTTAAACGACGTGGGGCAGGGACATCCCTTTGATGATAATGTCAAACCTTTTTCGCGCTGCGGTATACGCGGTAATGAAATCGCCGCCGCGGTGCTTAACGTGCAGTTGGGCAAGCTGGACAGGATGCTTAAACACACCCGCGGTTTAAAAAAACGTCTCTTTTCCAAGCTCAACACCCCCGTTAACTACACCCCGCAATACGTGGACGACCCCGAGGGTGATTGCGGTTTTTGCGTAAATTTGATTATGAACGACGAAACGAAGGTCGAACCGATTTTGGCGTTAGCGGAAAGTGAGGGCTTGCCGCTTCACAAACTATATGAAGCGAAGCTGTACGAAGGCGGCGACTTGCACATCTAT
Organism: Defluviitaleaceae bacterium; assembly: GCA_009780585.1. Classification (GTDB taxonomy): domain Bacteria; phylum Bacillota; class Clostridia; order Lachnospirales; family WQUN01; genus WQRX01. The sequence goes on from WQZS01000027.1 coordinate 4,248, forward strand.
TCCAATTGGACGCCCATCCTTGAAAAACGCAGCGCGAACCGCCTAGGCTATCCGTGGACCGACCCCGCTTACGAAGGCAACGCGGAATATTCGGCGGACATGTGCCCGCGTTCACTTTGTATATTAAACCGTACGGTGCGTTTGCTGTTTAACATAAACATGACGGAAACGAACATCGATGAATTCGCGGAGGCGTTGAACAAAATCGACGCGGAATTGGAATAGGGGTTGGTTTTATGGCTTTTTCCGTCGGCGTCGCCCGGGAGGACATTACGCCGGAGGTAAGCGGGTTTTTATTCGGGTACAACAACCACACGCGAAGCAAGTCGGTCAACGATAATTTGACCGTTACGGTGCTGGCGTTCCGATCGGAGACGGTGTCCGCGGTTATCTTGAGCGTGACCGTTTGCCTGATCCATGAAACGCTCGCGGAGGAAATCGCGCGTAAAATCGAAGCCGCCACGAGCATACCCGCGCGGCATGTGATTATCAGTTGCACACATACCCATTCCGCGCCGCGTACCACGTATTTCCCGCGGGATTTGCACTTCGGCGATTTGGACACCGATTATTGTGAAGGTATATTAATCCCCAAATGCGTGGAGGCCGCGCGTAAAGCCGCCGCCAACACACACCTCGTAAAGGTCGGCATCGGTACGACGCAATCACTCGCAGGCATCAACCGCAGGCAGCTCTTGCCCGACGGTACGGTCATCCTCGGGCAAAACCCGTGGGATACATATGACCCCACTATGACGGTGATCACGTTTAACGCATACGGCAAACCGCTGGCCAATATCGTACACATCGGCGCGCATCTAACCGCGTCGGGAAACAACCACGAAATCACCCGCGACTGGGCGGGCGTGATGGCGGACCGCCTGGAAGCCGAATCGGGCGCGGTAACGCTGTTCCTCAACGGCGCGCAGGGCGATATCGCGCCGCGTATGGCCAACGGCGATTCCGTCGGCAATTTGCAACACGCGATGGAAGTCGGCGGGCTTGCGGGCATTGACGCGGTACGGGCGTATAAAGGCATACGAACTTTTTATAATGAAGAAATACAAGTGACAAGCGGGGAATTGTCCCTGCCCGCCAAGGAAGGTAACGATGTATGGCGTGCGAAACAAACCCTCCTGCGCGTCGGGCCGATTGTTTTTGTACCGTTCCCGTTTGAAGTGAGCGCGGAAATCGGTTTGCGTTTACGAGCGTACAGCCCATTTGCGCATACCTTATTACTTGCTTGCACCAACGGCAGCAATTCCTATCTGCCCGCGCAAAGCCAATTATGCCGCGGCGGGTACGAAGTCGAATCATTTACTAAATACCGCGAATACAGACTGCCCGACGATTCCGACACGCGCCTTATTAATCAAAATTTAGAACTTATCAACCATTTCATATAGAAAAGGGGCCGACCCAATGAAGATAACGAACGTTACCGCAACGCGTGTACGTATTCCCCTCAAATATCCGGTCAAGTGGTCGGGTGGTACGCGTTTTTCCGCGCCCGCGCTTATCTTGCAAATCGAAACCGACGAAGGAATCGTAGGCATCGGCGAATGTGTGGGCCCGACGATACCCACGATCGAAGCCGTCGTGGAACATGAGTTTAAGCAATTCCTTATCGGGCGCGATCCGTTAAAAACGGAATTGCTCGTGCGCCGCATGGAGGAATTCGCCCGTAACTGGACGCAAATCGGCGCGTACGCCATATCGGGCATCGAAATGGCGCTCTTGGATATTAAAGGAAAATATTTAAACACGCCGGTTTATAACCTGTTAGGTGGCGCGTGTAAGCAACAAATCGAATACGCGGGGTATCTCTTCATCGACGAACCCGAGGAAAACGCAAAAAAAGCCCTCGCGTATAAAAACGCGGGTTACAAGGAAGTGAAGCTCAAGGTCGGGCGCAGCTTGCACCAAGACATCGAAACGCTGGAAGCCATCCGCGCGGCGGTCGGCTCGTCGTTGAAGATCCGCGTGGATTCAAACATGAATTGGAACGTCCCCACCGCCGTCAAATGGATTAGAGCCTTGCAAAAATTCGATTTGCAATATGTTGAGCAGCCCGTACCCGAATTTGACCTGGACGCGATGGCCGCCGTGCGCCGCGCCGTTGACGTACCCATCGCCGCCGATGAAGGCTGCTCCACCGTGGAGCGTGCGCTGGCGCACATCAAAAAGGAAGCGTGCGACGTGTTCGTGATTTACGTTTCCGAAGCGGGCGGATTGATGCGCGCGCGGCAAATCGCCGCCATGGCCGACACCGCGTGTATGTGGTGTACGATGGGCACTTGGGCGGAAACGGGCGTAGCGACCGCCGCGGGGATGCACGCCATCGCGTCGAGTTGTAACTTCGTATTTTCAAACGACACGCATTATATGCTGCAAGAAGGGGACATCCTAACAAAGCCGTTGGAAATCATAAACGGTAAAATCGACGTGCCGCAAAGCGCGGGGATTGGTGTGGAAATTGACATGCAAAAACTGGGAGCCTTTTCAAAGACGGACGTACGCGAGTCGGTGTTCTTCGATGACATCGGCAGTGAGGATATGCCTCGCATAGGGCAAATCCTATGAGCGCGGCAATGAAAGCCATCCTCCTCGAAGCCCCCGGCATCGTTAATCTGCGCGAAATCCCCATTCCCGCACCCGGTAAGGGGGAAATTTTGATACACACGAAGGCCGCGACGGTATGCACCTCCGATATCATCGACTTGGAAACGGGTCTTTTTTCCGAGCATATGCCCATGGTCATGGGACATGAGGGCGCGGGTGTGGTTGCGGCAATCGGCGAAAGCGTAACGAGCATAAACGTCGGCGACGAAGTGGCCGTACACCCTGTTATGCCGTGCTACGCCTGCCCGTCATGCAAGCGCGGCTTATCACATTTGTGTGATGATATGGGGCATTTGTGCTTTAACAAGCCGGGCGTGTTCGCCGAATACTTCGTTACGCGCCCCGATTGTGTGCGGATTAAACCGCCGGAAATGTCCTTCGCTGTAGCCAGTTTGATGGAACCCGTATGCGTTTGCTTGGAAGCGGCCGCACGCGGTAAGGTAGGCGAAGGGAGCCGTGTGCTGATTGCGGGAGATGGGCCCTTCGGCATCATGATAAACAGGCTGTGCGCGCTAAAGAACCCCAAGCAAATCATCCATACGGGCTTTTATGACAGCCGATTGAAACACGTAAGCCCGCAAACGACGGTACTTAACGTAAACGGCGAATCCAACCTTGCAAATAAAATCATGCGTCTCACCGAAGGGGAGGGGATCGACACCGCGATTTTATGCGTTTCAAGCACCGAAGCCCTGGATGTATGCATGGAAGTGTTGCGCTCGCGCGGCACGCTTGTTATTTTTTCCGCGTTCGGCGGCAAAACGCCCGTCGATTTACTGCGCGTTCACATCAAGGAACTTAACATTGCGGGCTGTAATAACGACGAGGGTTTTATGGACGATGCCATGCGGTTGCTTGCCGACCCCGCGCTCGATTTAAAAAGCATCGTCACACACGAAATCCCCTTCGCCGATTGGAAGGAAGCGTTCCGTATCGCTTCAAAGGAAAAGGAAAATTGCTTGAAGGTCAGTATGATTTTGTAAAAACCATATATTCTGTAAAAACCATATAAAAAAAGGAGAATGAACATGTCATTACCCGTAGCATTGCAATTGTACTCCGTACGCGACGACTTCGCCGCCGACCCGGTAGGTACGCTCAAAAAAGTGAAGGAGCTCGGTTATTGCGGCGTGGAGCTGGCGGGCTTCGGCCCGTTGGGTTCGGTTGGGTTAAAGGCCGCGCTTGATGAAATCGGCCTCAAATGCATTTCGGCGCACGTATCCATCGATGCCATCGCGGAAAACCCCGAAAAAACCTTCGCCGAATACAAGTCCGTGGGTTGCGAATACGTCGCCATCCCGTGGCTGGACATGGACCGCGCCCCCGGCGGCAAAGATTTTGAGCAAATCATCCCGTTGATTGAAAACGCGGGAAAAATCGCCAAGGAAATGGGCATAACGCTCCTGTACCACAACCACGACTTCGAGTTCCGCAAAGTGGGGGACGCTTATGGTTTGGATGTCCTTTACGAAAAGGTTTCCGCGGATTTGCTCCAAACCCAAATGGATACCTGCTGGATCAAGCTCGTAGGCATTGACCCCGCGGAATACCTGCGCAAGTACGCGGGACGCGCGCCGCTTGTGCATATCAAGGATTTTACCATCAGCGGAAAGGTGGACGGCATGCCGTACGAACTTATCGGTGCGGATGCCGAAACCAAAAAGGAAGCCATGGGAGGCTTCCAGTTTAAACCCGTGGGCAGCGGTTGTCAGGATGTTCCGTCCATTTTGCGAGCCGCGCAAGATATCGGTGCGAAGTGGGTCATCGTGGAATATGACCAATCCCCCGAACATCCCCCGCTGGAAACGGCCCGCATCAGCTTGGAATACCTCAAAACCCTTAACGCGTCCTAAAGACGTTTATCAAGTTTTGCAACGTTTCGGATTGACTCGTCAGCTCATGCAGGGCTGACGAGGTGCTTTCCGACGTATTCAGGTTATTTTGCGCGATTTGGGTGATGTGCGCAAGCACCGACGCGATTTCGTTGATAGCGGCCAATTGCTCCGATGACGCGGTGGTGATATTGGATATAATGCTTCCGATCTTATCCGCGTCGCCGACGATCGTTTGCAAGGTTTCGGCGGTTTGTACCGCGATTTGCGAGCCTTTGTTCACCCTGTCGATGGATTCTTGAATCAGCTCAGCGGTTTCGCTCGCCGCTTTTTGGCTTCGGCTCGCAAGCGTTCGTACCTCGTCCGCCACGACGGAAAATCCCCTGCCGTGCTCACCTGCGCGGGCCGCTTCAACGGAAGCGTTTAACGCAAGCAGATTCGTTTGGAAGGCGATTTCCTCAATAACCTTGATAATATTCGTTACCTTGTCCGATGACTCCTTAATGCCTTCCATGGATACCAACATCTGTTTCATGTCCTTGTCGCCTTGGATGGCATGGTGCTTGGAATTAACCGAAAGCGTATCGGCCTGTTTCGCGTTTTCCGCGTTTCGGGCCGTTATTTCTTTGATGGACGAAATCGTCGTATTTAATTTTTCGACGGATTGGGCTTGCTCGTTTGCGCCCTGCGCCAAGTTTGCGCTGCTGTTTGTGATTTCCCTCGCTTCGTCGTTTACCTGGCGGGCCACTTGGTTGATTTCAAGCATGGTTTTATTTAATGAATGGATAATCGTGTTTAGCGCCTGTTTGATCGGCGCGTAATTGCCCACGTAGTCCTGGCTGATGGACGCCGTAAGGTCACCCTTGGAAATCGTGTCCAACACGCGTGAAATCTCTTCAACATACGAAAGCGTACTTTTCTCCGTACGGTTAAAGGCTTTTTCCACCGATTCGAACGTACCTTTGTGGCCGCCCGACATCAGCACGAAGTTACCCTTCGACATTTCAAGGAGCGTCCCCTCGATTTCCGAAAGGGGTTCCTCGACGGCGCGTACCAACGCGTTAAGGTCGCCCATCAGCTCCGACCAACGCCCCGTATACCGCGTGATATCCGCTTGTATGTTAAGGTTACCTTCGGAGGCGTTTTTCGTGATTGCCGCGATTTCCGTAACGACATCCTTTAAGATGTTATCCAACTTCTTAAACCGTTCGGTGATAACGATTTTTTTACCCGGCATTTTCTTCAGCTCGACATCGTTACCGTTGCCCAATTCCGTCAACCCGCGTAAAAGCTCGTTTATGTCATCGGTAAGGCTGGCCACGACGGTGTTGATACCCTCCGCCATAACCTTGTACGCGCCGTTGTACTTCTCCGTGTCGATCCGGTATTCGATATCGCCGTTGACGTTGATTTCACGGTTAAATTGAGATACGTCCGTTGCCAGCGAATTAAATATGTCCACCACCCGCGCCATATCCCGCGAAAGGTCACCGACTTCGTCACGATCGTTTGCCGCGAGGGAAACGGTCAAATCACCCGCCGCGACGGTGCTTAACTTGCCCGACAACCCGCGTATGGGGCTGACGATACGCGCGGAAATTACATAAACCAACGCAAGCATGATAACGACGCTGATAACGGAGCCGATAATGCCCGCGTTGCGTACGGGGTTAAGATAACCGTAGAACTCATCCCGCGGGAACATGGCAATCAACTTGGTATCGTATACCTCGGCGAAGCCCGCGTAATAATGATTACCGTCCAGGGTAATCCACGCCTTGGTTTTATCGGAGGAAATCAAGCTGTACCAATCCTCGCCGGTTACGTCTGTACCGATCCGATGCTCCCATTGGCAATGGAGGATCACGCCGTCGCGCAAAATCATCGCGTACCCGTTGTGCCCGATATGCAACGCCGCCGCGGTGTTCCGTATATCCAGCAAATCGCGGTAATCCCGTATGGCGTTCGCGTCGATTCCGATTTGCACAAAGCCGGGACCGTCCCGCCGTGCCACGCCGGTGTATTGCGCCATGTTGCCCGAAAGCGCGTCTTGGCGCGGCTCTTCGGAAATCACGTACAGGGGGTCGGTGAGGATTCGCATATAAGGCCGCGTGGAATCCGCCGTGCCGTAATTAAAACCGTGGTAATCGAAATTACTGCCGATGATCGTACCCTCGCCGTCCGTCACGTTCACTTCCATCACGCCCAGCAAATCCGCGATGTAGCTGAAAAACGACGTGTTCGTTTCGTCCCAGTCAATCGTGCCGTTTTCATTGTTTATCCGAATGATTTCCGCAAAGGAACGGGCCAGCACGAGGTTTTTGTTCTTGATTTCCTCCGTTACTACCCGTTCTGTCCGTATCGCGCGTTCGGTTTGGCTGATCAGCGTCTGCATACCCGAATCGACGATGTTATCCATCATATCGTTGACCGTGTTGCGGGCGATATTATAGTTCAATACCGTTAATATAGCGGTGGAAGCCAATAGGATAACCAATACGGGGATGATGATTTTATTTTTGAGTTTCATACGGCACGCCCTTAATAAATGTTATACGAACATCCTTGTTAACGTATCGGCCTGCGCGGAAAGCTCTACCGAAGCGGCGGCCGCTTCCTCGCTGACGGCGGAATTATGCTGCGTGATGTTTGAAATATCCGCCAAGCCGTTAGAAATTTGCGTAATGGCGTCGGCTTGCTCGGAGGATGCCCCCGCGATTTCGGAGATAATCTTCGATACCTTATCGAAATCGGCGACGATGGTTTCGAGGGTTTTGGCGGTCTTGACGGCGATTTCCGTCCCGTGCGCAACCCGTGCGCCGGATTCGGATATCAACTCGTTTGTTTCGGTTGCGGAGGCTTGTGAACGTGCCGCGAGGTTACGCACTTCTTCCGCCACCACCATAAAGCCGCGGCCGTGTTCGCCCGCCCTGGCGGCTTCAACGGAAGCGTTGAGCGCGAGCAGGTTGGTTTGGAAGGCGATTTCCTCAATGGTTTTAATAATCTTCGATATGCCGTCCGACGCCGATTTTATGCCGTCCATGGCGGTCAGCATCATTTTCATTTCCTCGTTGCCGATGACGGCGTTTTGTTTGGCGTTTGCCGAAAGGTTTGCGGCGTTTGCGGCGTTTTGGGCCGCGGTTTGGGTTTTGGCGTTGATGGAGTCGATGCTTGCGTTAAGTTCCTGTATTTGCGCGGCTTGCGTTTGCGCGCCCTTTGCCAAATCTTGGCTGTTGTCGGAAATTTGCCTGGAGCCGAGGGATACCTGCTCGCTTACGGTTTGGATATCCGACATTAAATTATTCAGTTTATGCGACGATGCCTTCATTTGGGTGATGTCCTGCACAACCTCGATAAAGCCCACGGTCTTGCCTTGCGGATCCTTTAACGCGGCCACGTCCACTTGGCAATGCATACCGCCCTGTTCGAAGTTGGTTTGCGTTTTGCCGCGCTTGTAACAAACGATACCGCACTCTTGTGTTTTGCATATCTTCGCGCCCCAGTTGCTGCAATGCTGGCCGAGTACGTCCTTGCGTTTTTTACCGAGGAAATTTTCCGTGGGCTTGTTGATAAACGTCCAGTTCATGTCATTGTCGGTTACGGAAATGGGGAAGGGGATGGAATCCAACAGCGATTCGTACCAAAACGCCTTTTCCGATATGGAGCCGAGCAGGGTGTTCAGCCGCTGTAAAAGCGCGGACCAGTCACCCGTATATTTGCCGGCATCCGCTTTCGCGTCCAAATTACCCGCGGCGGCTGTTTGTGCGAGGGTGGCGATGTCGTTGTTAACGCTCTTGACGTTATCAATGAAGGTATCGAACTTTTGCTTAAGCAATATCTTTTTGCCCGGCATAACGGGAACCTCTACGTTAAAGTTACCCGCGCCGATTTCGCCTATAAGTTCCAATATACCGACGATTTCATCCACGTACGTGTTCATCAGCGTATTGATGCTGTCAACCATCACCCTGTAGGAGCCGTTGTACTTACCCGCGTTTATCCTGTATTGGATTTCACCCTTGTCGTTTAATTCGCTTTCGAGCTTTACGACGTCGTCCGTAACGTTTCGGATCACGTCCGTTAAGCTGAGGATATCCACCGTTAATTCGCCGATTTCATCCTTTGGGGTGTTCGCGCGGTCAACATTTATGTTTATGTTGCCGTTTGCGATGTCCCGTACCTGCTTCTTAAGCGTACCGAGGGGCTTTAACGCCTTTGTAATAAAGTAATACAAGACGCCGACCGCCATAAAAAACCCGATGACCCCGATAACCAAAATGGCCCGCTGGATCCTAAACACCATATGGCGGGCATGTTCGGCCGTAACAGCCGCGGTAATATCCCCCGCCAGGTTGCCGACCAAAGTGGAGACATACACGAACATGACGGCGATCAGCAAAATCAATACGCCGATAATGGGGATGATCAGCTTGCCCTTCAAGCCTTTGAACATAAGTAGAACCTCCCTAAGATATAATATGTACAAAAAAACCCAAAACGCCGGTCCTATATTTTGACACCTAGCCAAAGGCTAGGTGGGTGCCCGCAGCGGGATTTCCGCCTTCCGTTACAGGACGGCACGGCGTACCTCACGCATAGATAGGACTCCCGTTTCACGTCTGTAGGTTCAAAATAATAGGTTATCGAGCATTTCAGGCTGTGGGGTTATTATACCCAATACGGATGCGTTTACGCAAGGGATTTTTATTCCGCGGTTAACCCGTCGCGCAGGGTTTGCAATACGCGTTTTTCTATCCGCGAAACCTGCACTTGCGAGACACCGATGGCTTTCGCGACTTCCATTTGCGTCTTGTCTTGGAAGTAACGCAAAACCACGACTTGCCTTTCCTTGGGCTTTAAGCGCCCGATTAATTGTTTTAACGCGAGGATATTTACTGTTTGCTCGCCGTTGTCCTGCCCTTGGCTCACTTTGTCTATTAAATAGATGGGATTGCCGTCGCCTTGGTAAATGGTCGTGTACAGGGATTCCACTTCCATCCCCGCTTCCATGGCTACGACCAATTCCTCTGTTTCCACGTTAATTTCTTTGGCCAGTTCGCCGAGCGTGGGTTGGCGGTTTAACCTCGCGGTCAGGGCTTCCTGCGCGTAGCGTGCCTTGGCGGCCAGCTCCTTCATGGGGCGGGATACTTTGATAATACCGTCATCCCGCAGGAAGCGTTTGATTTCGCCGATGATCATGGGGATGGCGTAAGTGGAAAATTTTACATCGAACCCCAAGTCGAACTTGCGGATGCACTTCAACAGGCCGATGGCCCCTATTTGATAGAGGTCATCCAATTCATATCCCCGCTTCGAAAACTTTTTAACCACGGACCATATAAGGCCGCTGTTTTCGCGGATCAACTGCTCAACGGCATCGTCGTCGCCCTGCTGGGCGCGGGTGATGAGGGCTCTTTTCGCGTCCGGCTCCATGCGGTTATGCTAATGATGAATCCCGAAGGGATTCGTGCCCGTCGGCGGCTTCAATAATTTTAATTTCTTTGGTCATGGTTACGGTCGTGCCAACCTTGGGGGTGGAGATCACGTCCACCGTGTCCATGAATGATTCCATCACGGTAAAGCCCAAACCCGACCGCTCAAGCTCCGGCAGGGTGGTAAACAACGGCTCGCGCGCGCAGGCGATGTCGGTAATGCCGATGCCGTTGTCGGTGACTTCGACGGTCAGTAAACGCCCGTCCAGCGTTAAGGTCATCCTGACGGTATTCCCCTCAATGCCGCCGTAACCGTGGATGATGGCGTTGGTCACCGCTTCGGATACGGCCGTTTTCATATCGGACAGCTCCGTCACGTCGGGGTCCAGCGGGGCGATGAAGGTAGCCGCGGCGACACGCGCCAGCGAAACGTTCCCCACGCGGCTGTCGATTTCCAATACGGCGCGGTTCATTTCGCACCTCCCCGCAACGCGGATATCGCTTCGTTAAGCGAGGGGAAATTCTTAACGATCTTCGCAAGGCCGGATATCGTATATAAACGGGCCATTTCGTTGTTCATACCGGCCAAGGCCAAACAGCCGCCGCGTTTTTCCGCTTGCTTGTAACGGCCTATCAGCAAACCGATCCCCGACGAATCCATAAAGCCCACCTTCGAAAGATCAAACACGATGTTTACGCACGGTGAATTTTCGAACGCCGCGTCTACGGAAAAGCGCAGCCTTTCCGCGCTGTGCGCGTCGATTTCCACCGCGGGCGAAACGACAAGCACCTTTTCGTATATATCCATGCCCGCCACGAGCCCCACCTCATTTCCATTTATTTACATCCTGCGTAATAATAATGAAATATTTCGGGACATGCAATAGCTTTTGCGGGAAATATATGAGATAATAAAACCGTACAAGCAGAAGGATGAAAGGAAGGGACACATATGCTGTTCAAAAAATCGTTGCCCGCGGAAATCGACTCCCCCAATACCGTCATCGGCCCGGGGGTCACCATTGAGGCGGCGCGGCTTACGGGACGCGATTCGGTACGGATAGACGGTGAATTTAAAGGTAACATCGAATTGGAGGGCTCGCTGGTGCTGGGCGAAAACGGCAGCATCACGGGCGACGTACGCGCAAGTTATTTCCTTGTGGCGGGTGAGGTGAGCGGCAACATCTACTGCGAAACACAATTGCACTTCGCCTCAACGGCACGCGTGGTTGGCGACGTTAACACACCCAACCTTATATTGGACGAGGGGAGCCAAGTGACGGGCCGCTACAACGTAGGCGAAGTTACGCCCCCGCAGGTTTTCGAAACACCGCCCGAGGATGATATATTGGAAGACAGGCTCCGCTTCCTGGAAGGGGTATAAGCCGAGCAGATGATGAGCGAATCCGTCAGCCGCCATGAAACCCTTCTATTATTATCGCACTTGACCGGTAAACCCCGCACCCAAATCTTATTGGAACCCGACCTGCCCCTGCCCGAAGATAAAACTCGGGCTTTTTTTGACGCGCTTAAAAGGCGCGAATCGGGAGAACCGCTTCAATATATATTAGGTAAGTGGGATTTTTACGGATTGACCTTTAAAGTAGATAGACGCGCGTTGATACCGCGGCCGGAAACGGAACTGCTGGCGGAAGCGGCCATTAAGCAAACGGAAGGGTTACATACCCCGCATATCCTTGATATATGCACGGGCGGCGGCTGTATCGCCGTTACGCTCGCTAAATTGACCGGCGCGAAGGTTACCGCCGTGGATATCAGCCCCGACGCGCTGGCGCTGGCAAAGGAAAACGCCGATTTGCATGGGGTGGGGGAGCGGGTACGGTTCGCGCAGTCCGACCTGGCGGAAATAATTTTGGGGGAATCCCCCGGAATATATGACATCGTCGTCTCCAACCCGCCGTACATCCCCACATCGCAAATGCAAGCCTTGCAGAAGGAAGTACGTGATTACGAGCCGCGCCTCGCCTTGGACGGGGGGAGCGACGGCATGGACTTGTACCGAAGACTGGTACCGCAAGCGATGGAATTATTAAAACCTGGCGGAACGCTCTTAATGGAAATCGGGCCCCCGGAGGTAAAAAAAATAACCGAAGCGGCGGGGTTTGCCGATGTGCGGTTAATTAAGGATTACGCGGGGCTGGATAGGATTATTTGCGCGGTTAAACCATATAATTGTATAAATGCTTGACAATACGTTGCCGAATGTTATTATATTTGTGTGATTTGACAAATCGCGTTTAGGGGGATACGTTTCCTGTGGCTAAAACAGGTATAAGATATTACAACAAGGCATTTTCTTACATGCAAAGGTACTGGGGCTTATATGCCATGCTCCTGTTGCCTGTTGCATTTTTTATTATCTTCCGCTACTGGCCGATGATAAACGTGCTGCTTGCCTTCAAGCGTAACAATATTATCGACCCCGTCATGACGGTTGACTGGGCAAGCACATGGGAACTCGGCAATCTGTCCCTGCCCGCTATGGGTAACTTTGAAATGGCGTTTTCGCATCCCCCCTTCCGTATGGCGGTGCGCAATACGCTGATGTTCAGTATATTCGACCTGGCGGCGGGCTTCCCCGCACCCATCATTTTGGCGCTTTTACTTAACGAATTAAAGTTTAAAAGGTTTAAGCGCGTCACGCAAACGATTTCCTACATGCCGCACTTCTTATCGTGGATCATTATTTCCGGCCTTGCCATTCGGCTGTTCTCGCCCAATTACGGTACGGTTAACAATATATTGGCCAATTCATTCGGCGCGGACCCTGTGCAGTTCCTTACCTCGCCCAACTCATGGGTGGGCATGGTGGTGGGGCTGGGCGTGTGGCGAAGCGTGGGTTGGAATACGATTATCTACCTTGCCGCCATCACCGCGGTCAACCCCGAATTACACGAAGCCGCGGAAGCGGACGGCGCGTCGCGCTTGCAACGCATGTGGCACGTTACCTTACCGGGTATACGCCCCGTAATCGTTATCTTGTTTATCCTGGCTTTGGGTAATACCATGGGCGCGGATTTTGAACGTTTTATGGCGCTGCGTAACCATTTGGTTTCGAGTATGGCGAATGTACTGCCCGTGTATGTGTTTGAATGGGGGCTGGGCAACCTGCGGTTCTCGTTAGCCGCGGCGGTGGGTCTGTTCCAAAATGTAATCAATTTGTTCCTGCTTTTGGGTGCGAATGTAATAGCTAAAAAATTAGGCGGCCAAGGCTTATGGTAGGATGTGACGCCGAATGACAACCAAGAGGAAGAAATTAAAACGCGCCACCGTGGGCGATTGGATTATCGTAGCCATCATGCTTGCGATAATCGCGCTGTGCGTATTGCCCGTTATAACGGTCGTCGCCAGTTCCTTTTCCGACCCGGGCGCGATCGTGCGCCAGCGGGTATCCTTCCTGCCCCGCCAAGAGGTCATACATGAAGTCGTAAGCGCAAGCGGGGAGATAACGACGGACCGTACCTTCCCAATAGGCTTGCAATTTGATGCCTACGCGGATATTTTGGGTAATTCCAACTTCATGCGTTCGTTGGCGTGGACGGTAGTCCTTACATTAATATCTACAACCGTCAGCTTGATTATGACCGTACTTTGCGCCTATCCGCTTACCTATGAAAACTTGAAGGGGCGCAAAATTATCACGATACTGATCTTGTTTACCATGTTCTTTAACGCGGGCGCGATACCCACTTATGTACTCTACCGCGATTTGGGACTCTTGGATAACCCTGCCGTGTTGGTCCTGCCCGGGATGATAAGTGTATTTTTAATGATCATTATGCGTAAATTCTTTATGGGCATACCCGACAGCCTGCGCGAATCGGCGGAAATGGACGGCGCAAGCCCCTTCCGCGTTTTGGTGCAGATTTATATACCCCTGTCTACCCCTGTGCTGGCGGCGTTAGGGCTTATGTACGCCGTGGGCAGGTGGAACGGTATGTCCGACGCTTTATGGTTTATGCGCGGCGCGCCGGAGTGGCACCCTATCCAAATGGTTCTGTTTAATATTCTGCAAGGCGTAACCCCCATCGACCCGCTGGACCCGGGGCAAGCCGCCGCCGCGGGGCATACGGAGGCTGTGCAAGCCGCCGCTATTGTGGTGGCAATGGTACCCATCCTGTGCGTATACCCGCGGTTGCAAAAATATTTTGTGCAGGGTATGACGCTGGGTGCTGTTAAGGGATAATCATGTGCAATATGCATATAAAGATATGAATGGAGGCAATGTATGAAAAAATTCCTTTTTTTACTTGCCGCGTTGATACTCGCGCTTGCGGTATCGGCCTGCGGCAGGGGAAACAACGATGGCAGCGGCGAAGGTAACGTCGGCGGCGGAAATGCCGGAAGCGGCGGTAACGTTAGCGGTAATGCCGGCGGTAACGGCGGTAACGCGGCGACGGACGGCGGCGGGCAGGACCTTGCCTCGCTTATGGCGGAGCATGGCTTGGAAATCGTCGATATCGACGGCGAGCCGACATACCGCTTTAGGGAAACGCAAAACCTGCGCGTGGGTACATGGAACCGCCCAGCTACGGAACGCAACCCCAGCATCGCCAACAGCCAATGGGCCGATTGGATACGCGCGGAAGTGCTGCGCGTGCATAACATCGCGGTGGAATTCGTGGAAATCCCGCGCTGGGAGCCCGATGAAGCCGAAACAATGGCCGCCTTGCTAGCCGCCAACACAGCCCCCGATGTTTCTTATACGTTTGTTATGTCAAACGTTGAGACCTTTGCCGAAATGGGCGGTATTATTGATTTGATGCCCATTGTAGACCAATATATTGACATGGTCCCCAATTTGTATTCCTTATGGGGTATGGATCACTTTACTTGGAACCTTAATCTCGATACCGGGCAGGCATGGGCGTTTACCGCCCCCCACCCGGATTCCAACAAGCGTAACAGTACATTCATCCGCGAGGATTGGCTTGCCGCGCTTAACCTTGCCGTCCCCACAACGCTGGATGAATTTGAAGCCGTGTTAATCGCCTTCCGCGACAACGCGGAACTTTTGCTGGGCGGCGACGCCGATCAAATGGTACCCTACCGCTTGACGGAGGACGTGGGCTGGACGGGCGACCTTATTTTCTCGTCGTTTTTCTCGGACGGTATCACCGACAGGGACTGGTATGTATATGGCTTTGACGACAGGCGCTTTACCATGCCCGGCGTGAAGGAAGGCCTCCGTCTGCTTAACCGTTGGTATAATATGGACCTTATATGGCGCGACTTCCCGTTGCATACGGGCGGCGACCCGCGCGGAAGCGATTTGATACGCCTCGGCTTTGTCGGCGCGTTCTCCGGCGGTTGGGACAGCCCCTTCCGTGAAGGCGACGGTCTTATTACGCAAATGCAAGATAACATCGGCCCGCAAGCGAACTTTATCTCCATCCCGCCCTTCCCCAACGAAGCCGGAAACAGGAGGCAATTTGTCGCCCACGGCACGGACAGGCACATCTTCTTCCCCCGTACCAACCAAAATGTTCCCGCGTCCATGCTGTACTTGGATTGGCTGTCGCGCGGTTCAACACGCGAGTTCCTTATGTTCGGACCGGAAGGGATCACCCATGAGCGGACACCGGAAGGCGCGTTCCGTACCTTCTCGGGCGATGACATCGCGGATGACCGCTGGACATGGCAGGTAGCGAGGAACTACGACCTCCTCTTCATCATGGGTCACGCGGTTTTCCTTGATGATATGGAAGTGGCGGGTTTGTCGCTTGGTTTGGGCTTCCCGGGGATTGAACCGTGGCGCGTTATGCAATCCGTCACTAATAATTTGAATTATGCGCACTTGATGGGCCGCGCCCGTATTCCCACCCCGCAAGCACAGGTGGATTGGGGCAGTCCGGGGCTTAACCGTACGGCACGCGGTGCCCTTAACCGTGCCGTTGTCGCGCCCGTTGCCGAATTTGACGCCGTGTTTGACGCGGGTATGAATGAATACCTGGCCGCCGGCGGTCAGCAAATCATTGACGCGCGCCGCGCCGCGTGGCTGGCGGTATACGGCGACGTGGACTGGATACCCCGCGGCGAATAATAAACGAGATTAACTTGTCCCCTACTAGGGTACAAGTTAACTTCGGACCTAATAGGTCCGAAGTTACATATATAGTGTGAGTTCCAAATGAGGTGTGACTATGCGTAACCCTGCGGACTATGACGGAAAAATTGTCTCGGTACTTGGCGACACCGCCGTACTCAGCGATAAACGTTTGTTTTGCGTGGGCAAAGGCGCAAAGGTAAAGGATAATGCCGTGTATTTAATGAAGGAATATAAAAATTCCCGCATACGGCATACGAAGCCGTTGTGGCTGCTTTTACTCGGGCTGCTTACCGCCGCGTTTTCCGCGCTTACCGCCGTCAGCGCCTTTAACGCGTGGGTGCGTTTTGATACGGAAGTGGCGCAGGGTTTCTTTTATCGGTTTGCAAGCATTTTTTCATCCGCCGAAGCGATAGCTTCATCGACGCAATGGTGGGTATTTTTGTTCACGGGTATTGCCGCGGTGGTAATGATGGTTATATACACGCGCTTGCGCCGTACGTGGTTGGAAATATATTTTACGGACACAACGCTCACATATAATGTAACGGATATCAACTCATTGGATGTGCAGGAGTTCCAGCGCGGCTTGCGGTTGGTAAACAAAGGTAAGTTAATGTAAATAAATAATCCCGCCGGGGGTTTTATTTATGGCAAAGGTAATCGGCAAAATTGAGGAGCATGGGTTCAAGATACTGTTTCTCGCCGTATTGGTGGTTGTGTTTCTCCTGTTCCTGTCCCTGCGAGACAGCACGCTGGTATTGCGCAGCCGCGACGGCAAACCCGTAAACGCCCCGCCTATCCGCACCGAAGGCAGTTACGCGGAGTTCCTATACCTACATAGTAATACGAACCACGGAACGGATAAGATCGCCGTGGACATCTTTAACCCTACGGGCGAAGGCTTTACCGTCACGAGTTTGGACGGTATTGACGTACTGCGCACGGAGGAAAATTCCGAAGTAACCTTTACCGTTACCGTCCCCGCCGATGGGCTTTATAACTTGTTCTTCGAATACTTCCCTGTCGCCGCGCGGGGTATCGATATTGCCCGTATGATTATGATTAACGGCGAGGTTCCCTTCACGGGTGCCGACCTGGTTTCCTTTAACCGTGTGTGGGGCTCGGGCGCGCCCGTGCGTACGGATAACCGCGGCAACCAAATCCGCCCGCCCCAAGTGGAGCTTCCCCGTTGGGAGAGCGCGTTTGTCCGTGACAGGCTGGGCTTCTTTACCGACCCGTACCGTTTCTTTTTTACCCAAGGCGAAAATACGATAACGTTAATCGGCATTAACGAACCGCTGGTGATGCGGGCGTTACACGTCACACCCATTACGCCGCCGCCTTCCTTTGTGGATTTTATGGCGCGCAATACGCTGCCCGTTAACACAAGCGACTGGGCGTACCGTTTGCAAGGCGAGGCTTCCACGGTGCGTTCCGACCCGAGTTTGTTCCCCCTGTTTGATTCCTCCAGCGGCATCACCGACCCGCCTTCCGCGTCGTTGATTACGCTTAACATGATTGGCGGCCAGCCCTGGCGCGTGGCGGGGCAATGGATAGAATGGGAGGTAATTGCGCCCTCCGACGGATTGTACCGCATATCCGTTTCCGCCAGGCAAAATTATAACCGAGGCTTTGTTTCCAGCCGTTCGCTGTATGTCAACGGGGAAATACCCTTCGCGGAGGTCGCCGCTATTCCCTTCCGTTTTAATAACAGTTGGGAGTTGATCACGCTCCAACACCCCTCGGGCGAGGATTTGCTGTTCCCCTTGCGCGCGGGGGTCAATACCATCCGTATGTACGTGACTTTGGGCGGTATGGGCGAACTGGTTGACCGTTTACTGGACAGCGTGCGCCGCTTGAATGAAATATACCGCAGTATTTTGGTGCTGACAGGCCCCAACCCCGACCCCCTGCGCGATTACCGCATACACTACCGTATGCCCGAGGTTATGGACGCCATCTACGACGAAATCGGCATCCTGTATACCTTACTGCATGAATTATCCGACTTCCTGGGCCAGCGGAACGAACACACGGGCATTATCACTACCCTCGTGCGCCAAATGGATACCTTCTACATGCGCCCCGACCGTATCCCCTTACAACTGACCAATTTCCGCCAAAATATTTCGTCCCTCGCGAATTCCGCCCGCTTCCTAATGGAAGGGCAGTTGGACATAGACTTCATTTATATTTCCGGTACGGGCGCGGAACTGCCGAAGGTACGCGAAACCTTCTTCACGCGTATTAACCACGAACTGCGTGCCTTTACCGCCAGCTTTACGATGGACTTTGACAGTTTGGGCGACATACACGAAGGCGCGGATGTACTGGAAGTGTGGATAACCACGGGGCGCGACCAAGCCACGGTTCTAAAATCCATGATTGACGATTCCTTCAGCACAAACAGCGGCATCGGCGTTAACCTGCGGCTGGTGGCGCACTCCGCCGTACTTCCCGCCGTGGTGGCGGGCATCGGGCCGGACGTTGTGCTGTCCATGCCCTTGCAAGACCCCGCCAACTTCGCCTTCCGCAACGCCGCCGTGGACTTGACGCAATTTCCCGGCTTTTGGGAGGAAGTGTACGGGCGCTTCCATGAAAGCGCGTGGATGCCCGTGCGTTATATCTCCCCCGAGGGTACGGGCTTCTTCGCCGTGCCGGAAACGCAAAACTTCAACCTCATGTTCTACCGCCAGGATATCCTGGAAGATATCGGCTTACAGCCGCCCCGTACATGGGACGACGTGCTGGCCATGATGCCCGTATTGCAACGCAACAATATGGCGGTGGGCATACCCCCCATCGGCAACCCCATGAACCCGGACATTTCGGGCTTTTTGACACAACTTTTACAGCGCGGCGGGCATTTGTATAACGATGACCTTTCCCGCACCATATTGGATAACGAGGAAGCGGTAGCCGCGTTTGAGGCGTTTACCCGTTTCTTCACGCACTTCGGTTCGCCCCAGTTCTTTGACTTCGCCAACCGCTTCCGCAGCGGCGAGATGCCCGTAGGCTTCGCCGATTTCACCCTGTTTAACATGCTCAGCGTATTCGCGCCGGAGATATACGGGCGTTGGAACTTCGCACTTATGCCCGGCTACATGGGCGCCGACGGCTCCGTTGACCATTCCGTACCCGGCTGGGGTACGGCGGCCATCATGATAGCCGCAAGCACACGGCAGGACGCGTCATGGGAATTCCTTAAATGGTGGACCTCGACGGAAACGCAGTTGCGCTTCGGGCGCGAGCTGGAATCCGTCATGGGCGCGGCGGCGCGTTTCCCCACGGCAAACATGGACGCCTTCCAAAGGTTACCGTGGAACGTGACGCAGTTAAATGTGTTAAACGAACAGCGTTCATGGGTGACGGGCATCCCCGAGGTACCCGGCGGCTACTACGTACAGCGGCATTTGATCAATGCCATCCGCCACGTAATCAACGAAAATACCGATACCCGCGAAACATTGCTGGACTTTACCATTGTGATAAACCGCGAGCTTGCCAACAAGCGCCGCGAGTTTGGCTTGGAGTAGTGCCGCATGGATAAGCTAACCCGCTACCGCGAAAAGAAGCGCGCCCTGCGCGCCCACATGTGGAAGGAAATGAAAAAGCATAAGACGCTTTATCTTTTCCTGTTGCCTTTTGCGATTGTGTTCGGCATGTTTGTGCTGGCGCCCGTCGCCGTTTCTATTTTCTTCAGCTTTACGTATTTTAACGTGCTGGAATCGCCGCGTTTTATCGGCTTCCAAAATTATTTGAATTTGTTCCTTTCCGATGACGTTTTCCTGATTGCCCTGCGTAATACGCTGATCCTTGCCGTAATAACGGGGCCGATCGGGTATATATGCGCCTTCCTGTTCGCGTGGTTTATCAACGAATTGCCCCGTTATATACGCGCCTTTGTTACGCTGGTATTTTACGCGCCTACGATCGCGGGCGCGGCGTTTATGGTGTGGGCGATTATCTTTACGGGCGACGAAATGGGTTACGCCAACGCGATTTTGATCCGCATGGGCATCATACAGGAGCCCAATTTGTGGCTGACCAACCCCGATTATATGATGCCCGTTATTATCATCGTCGTGTTGTGGATGAGCCTGGGCGCGGGTTTTTTGGCCTTTATCGCGGGGCTGTCCACGATAGATGAAAGCCTGTACGAAGCGGGGCTGATGGACGGCGTAAAGAACCGCTGGCAGGAGCTGTGGTTCATCACCCTGCCCAATATGCAGGGTATGCTCATGTTCGGCGCGGTTATGGCGATTATGGCATCCTTCGCGGTGGGGCAGGTCACGCAGGATTTGGCGGGCTTCCCCTCCACGGAATACGCGGTGCATACGATCGTGAACCACTTGGTGGACTACGGCGCCATCCGCTTTGAAATGGGCTACGCGTCGGCCATTGCCACGATATTGTTCCTTGCGATGATATATACAAAGATTTTGGTGGGTAAATTTATCTCACGGATAGGCAGGTAGGCTATGGGCACACGCAAGGCAAAAATGAAACGTTCCAACCGCGCCGTACGCCGCCCCAACCGTTCGCTGGGCGGGGATATATTTATTATCGTTGTGCTGGCGTGCTTCGGCGCGTTCTTTGCCTTCCCGCTGGTGTTTGCCATTAACCACGCTTTTAAACCGTTGGATGAGTTGTTCATCTTCCCGCCGCGTTTGTTCGTAATCAACCCCACTATGAGTAATTTACAGGATTTGTTCATTTTAATGTCGCGTTCGTGGGTGACGTTTACGCGGTATGTCTTTAATACGGTGTTTATCACGGCGGCGGGTACGCTGGGGCATTTGATCATCGCCTCCATGGGCGCGTACGCCGTCAGCAAATATGTATTCCCCGGCAGTAAGTTATTCTTTAACATCGTAATCACCACGCTTATGTTTACGGGCTTTGTCACCGCCATCCCCAACTTTTTGATCCTTGCCAACCTCGGCTGGATAGACACCTATTTGGCGGTTATCGTGCCTTCCTTCGCGTTCCCCTTGGGCTTCTTCTTAATGAAGCAATTCATCGACACCGTGCCGCAGTCGCTGGTGGAATCCGCCAAGATCGACGGCGCGACGGAATGGTCGATTTATTCGCGTATCGTAATGCCGCTGGTTAAGCCCGCGTGGCTGACCTGTATGATATTTTCCGTACAGGCATTGTGGAACAACCCGCAGCAGAATTTGATTTATACCGAACAGTTAAAGCCCTTGCCCTTCGCTCTGCAACAAATCGTGGGCAGCCCGCACACGCCCAACGTGGCGCGTATGGGTGTGGGCGCGGCGGTTGCCTTGGTTATGATGGTCGTACCCATTACGTTGTTTATCATCGCGCAGAGTAATATCCTACACACGATGGCGAACTCCGGGATTAAGGAATAGGGGGCGGGCGGATGAAGCGTATATTTTTAGTCCTGTTCGTTGCCGCGCTTTCGGCGGTTTTAATGCCCGTTACCGTTACCGCCGGCGGCGCGTCGCACTATACCTATTCATATAACGAATGGGGCATACCCATTCCTTCCCCCGACGCTTACCGCGTGACGGCGTTTATCTTGGGCGAACACTTGGGCGTGGGGAACTTTAACAACCCGCGGGATTTACAGGTATGGGAAAATTACCTGTATGTGGTTGACACGAACAATAACCGCGTCGTGGTAATTAAATTCCAAGACGACGGCACTTTTGAGCTTGCCGAAGTGGTTACCCATGTGTATATCAACGGCGAAGCCAGCCCCTTAAACCGCCCCCACGGCATGTTCGTATCCCCGTGGATGCAGAATTACGGGCAAAAATGGATAGCCGATACGGAAAACCACCGTATCCTGCACACGGATGAAAACTGGAATGTACTGACCGTTATTGACCGTTCCAAGTTGGAATTGAGCGCGCTGGAGGATGACAGGCATTTCCTGCCGCTAAAATTGGCGGTGGACTTTTCGGGTCGGTTGTTCGCCCAGGTTGCCATGGTTAACCGCGGGCTGATGGAATTTGACAACGACGGTTATTTCGCGGGCTATATGGGCGCGCCCGATGTTACGATAAATCCGTGGCAGCGTTTTTGGCGCAGAATCAGCACGCGGGACCAGCGCGAGCGGGGCTGGCTTTTTGTCCCCGTGGATTATAACAACGTAACCATTGATAACGAAGGCTTCCTGTTCGTAACCTCCAGCGGACCCGACGTGGAACCCGTGCGCAGGCTCAACGCCATGGGCTCCGACGTAATGATCCGCAACGGCTTTGAGGACCCCCAGGGCGACCTGTGGGTGGGGAACGCGGGGCATATTCAAGGGTCGAGCGTACTCATCGACGTGACCGCGCTGCCCAATAATACCTTTGTCGTGTTCGACCGCACACGCGGGCGTTTATTTGCCTACGATAACCAAGGCGAGCTCCTGTACGCGTGGGGCAGCTACGGCCATCACGAGGGCGCGTTTATGCTGCCTGTCGCGCTGGATTCCATGGGCTTTACGCTTTTTGCCCTGGACGCGACCACGGGTGCGGTTACGCGCTTTGATTTAACGGAATACGGCAGGCATATCAACGACGCGTTGGCGATGTATCAGCGCGGGCTGTACGAGGAAAGCTACGATATATGGCAGGAAGTATTGCGTATCAACGGCAACTTTAGCCTTGCCTACATCGGCGTGGCGCGCGCGCTCTTACGCCGCGGCTATTACCGCGACGCGATGGATTTGTTCCGTATGCAAAACGATAACGCGAATTACGGCCGTGCCTTCGGCTTCTACCGCCGCCAATGGATGGAGGAATATTTTTGGATGTTCGCGGTGGTGCTGGGTGTGCTGATTGTGGTGCCGCCGGTGGTTAAGAAGGTAATTAAAGTGCGAAGGGAGATACTTGAGTCATGACCGCAAGGCTTACCCGTTTTGATTGGCATGGGTATCTGCGCTCTTTGCGCTTCTCTTTGTATACCATGCGCCGCCCGTTGGACGGCTTTTGGGATTTGATACACGAAAAACGCGGGAGCATGGCGGCGGCGCATACCATTGTGGCCATTGCCGTAATCGTTGAAATTCTCCGCCTTGTGCTTACCAACTTCCAATTTATTAACTTAAACATGGAGATGTTCAGCGCGTGGTGGGTGCTGGGGCAGATGGTGATTCCCATTCTCCTGTTCAGCGTTGCCAACTGGTGCTTGACCACGCTGTTCGACGGCAAGGGAAAAATCTCGCATATTTATATGGGTTACGCGTACGCCATGGTGCCGCAAATCATTATTAATGCCGCTTTGGTGCCCATCAGCCACGTAATAACCTACAGCGAAGGCGCGTTCCATTGGATGTTCACGATTATAGGGTATATGTGGTTTGTCCTTCTGTTGCTGTGCGCCATGAAGGAAATACACGATTACAGCTTTTCCAAATCAATCTTGACCACGATTCTGTCCCTTTTCGCCATCGGTATCATGATTTTCATTTTTATCATGTTCTTCGCGGTGGTAAGCGACGGCGTCGCGTACTTTGTCTCCATCGCGCAGGAAGCCATATTCAGGATAAGGAGGGGATAGCGTGAAAATTCTGTTGCTGCCGATTATTGTTATGCTCCTGCTCCTTACCGCCTGCGCCGCGCGGGAGCGTGACGGCGGGGAAATCATCACCCATCGGCAAGACCCGAACGCCCCGCCCGTCATTTCCATTGATAACGGCATCCTGCGATTGGACTTCCTAACGCAAACGGCGGAGATCGTCCTAACCGACCTTGCCACGGGACACACCTTCCGTTCCACGCCGGAGGGCGCGGCCACCTGCGACGAATCCGCCGCCATCGAACGCTTTTACATGCAATCCTTACTTTTAATGGAATATCAGAACCGTTCCAGCAGTACATGGACGGAGGACGCTTACCGTTTTTCCGTACGGGGCGGCACCTTTACGCAAGCCGTTGTGGACGGCGGCATTGAAGTGTACTTCACCATCGGCAGTATCATGGAGGTTTTCCACATACCCGACGCCATTTACGCCGACCGTTTTTATACCTTCCTTGAGGAAATGCCCAGGCGCGACCGCTTGCAAGTGTTGAACATCTACAGCTCAACCCCCAACGACGAAGGCGAAGCCGTTTACACCCTGCGGGAGGATATACCCTCCGCCCTGCGGAGCATGGTACAGGAAATATTGGCGGAAGCGGGTTACACCTACGAGGACTGGACGGCGGACATGGCGTACTTCGGCATCGCTACGGAAATCGACCAAGCCGTGTTTAACGTGACGATGCGCTTTACGCTGGACGGCAACGCCATGGTCGTGACGATCCCCTTCGACGGGATCAATTACAACCCCACTTTCATGCCCACCCACTTGACCGTTATGCCGTACTTCGGCGCGGGCCACGCGGCGGATGACGGTTATTTGTTTGTACCCGACGGTTCGGGTTCCCTCATGTTCTTTGATACGGTGCGGCATAATCAGAACCCCTTCGCCGCCCGCGTATACGGCTGGGACGAAGCCATCATGCGTACCATGCTGATCCGTGACAACCGCGCGGCTTTCCCCGTATTCGGCGTATACCGCAACGGCGCGACCTTCGCCGCCATCATAGACGAGGGCGCGTCTTACGCGTCCATACACGCGGAGGCCGCCGGGATGCGCGCGCCCTGGAGCCGTGTGCATCCTACCTTCCGCTTGTTGCACGGCGCGTCGCTGGACGTTGCCGGGCGCACGGGCGACCGGTTGTTGATGCACGAATGGGAACTGCCCCGCGGGGAGCAAATTGTCATACGCTACACGGTAGCCGACCCCGGCTATGTGGGCATGGCACATGCCTTCCGTGAATTTTTGCAAACACGCTTCCCGCAATTAAACGAACGCAACGCCGCCCCCGTAACCGCTGTGGTGGAAATATTGGGTGCCGCGCTTACCCCCCAGCATTTGATGGGTTTCCCCGTTGACAGGCCCTTCGCGCTTACGAGTTTTTCCGAAGCGGCGGATATGATGCAAACCCTTTCGGACTACGGCTGGAGCAACCTGTCCGTAAAGATGCGCGGCGCGCATAACAAATCCATCGACCACGAAATCCCCTTGGGCTTTAATCTGATACGCCAATTGGGCAACCGCCGCGCCTTTGATAATATGCTGGATACGGCGGCGCGGCTGGGCTATAACTTTTATATCGAAGGCGATTTTATGTTCATGCGGGGCAACCGATGGTTTAACGGCTTTTCGCCCAACCGCGACGCCGCCCGCCAAGCCAACCGCAGCCGTATGGAGCATAGCGGCTTTTCGCCCGTATACTTCGGCCAATTGGGCGCGGCGTCCATTATGGCGGACCCCGTCATCGTTGCCCGGCCGGAATTTATGATGGACACAGCCCGTAATTTTATTGACGAAGCCGCGGACAGGGGCGTTAACAATATCGCGTTCCGCTCCATGGCAAGCGCGCTGGCGGGTGACTTCCACGAAAACCGCCACGTCAGCCGCGAGGCGAGTATGCGCATGCGCATGGATTTGCTGCAAGGGTTGTCGGACGGGGGCACGGGCGTATGGTTAAATTACGGGTTCGCCTACGGTGTACCCTTCGCCGACGTGATAACGGGTATGCCGCTGACGGACCAAAACTTTAACATTACGGACATGCACGTACCCTTTTATGCCATCGTTTTGCACGGGCTGGTGCCCTTCGCGGGGCGCCCGATCAATTTGGCGGAGGATTTCTCCCTGCATTTGCTAAACACCGTCGAAAGCGGCGCGACGCTGTTCTTAAGCTTTATGGACGCGTCCACGGCCGATTTACAAGTTTCACGCTACCGCAGGTATTTTTCCAACGAATTCGGCAGGTGGTCGGGTGTCGCCAATGAATTGTATCAACGCCATACGCGGGACTTCGGGCATTTATATAACCAATTGATTGTCGGCCACCAAATCCTGTGCCGCACGGGCGTTACGGTTACGGTATACGAGGACGGCACCCGCGTGTATGTAAATACGACTATGGCTGACTATAACGGCGCGGTATCCGTACCCGCGCAGCGTTATACGGTAGTGAGGGGGTAGGGCGTGAAACTGACGATGCGCGGCAAGAACGCGGTGGCGGGTTATTTGTTCATAGCGCCTTTTGTATTGGGCTTCCTTGCGTTTATGGCTTACCCGCTGTACCAAAACATACGCATGGCGTTCTCCACCGTAACGGTGGACTTCGCCAACGACGAGTTCTCCATGGCTTGGGCGGGGCTGGAAAATATCCGCAGGGCGCTCCTGGTAGACCCCGATTTTACGCAGTATTTGGTGGAAGAATTGATTGCCATGGGGCTGTTGGTGTTGCCCGTGCTGATATTCAGCCTGTTTATCGCCGTACTGCTTAACAGGGCGTTCCCGGGGCGCGGCTTCGTGCGCGCGGTGTTCTTTTTACCCGTTATCCTTGCCAGCGGCGTATTGGTGGGTATCGAAACCAATAATTCGCTGTTAAGCCTGGTTTCCGAGCAAATACAAAACCAAAACGCCATGCGCGCCAACGTTACGGGCGTGATCGAAAGCATACTCGTAGCGGAATTTGGCGCGGGTGTAGCGGATAGGTTTATCGAATACATTATGGCGGTGGTGAACCAAATCTACACCATCGCCATGGCCAGCGGCATCCAAATCGTTATCTTCCTGGCGGGTTTGCAAACCATTAACCCCAGCATCTACGAGGCATCCAGCATTGAAGGCGCAACGGGTTGGGAAAACTTTTGGAAGATTACCTTCCCCATGATAAGCCCCATGATACTGGTCGTGGTCATCTATTCCATCGTGGACTTTATGAGCCGAACCGACGGCGAAATCATGGGTATGATCGACATTGTGGTTAACCGCTGGCGCGAGTTCGGCTTCGGCTCCGCCATCGCCATGATTTACTTTACCGTGATTGCCGCGGTGTTAGCCATCGTCGGATTCCTTATTTCAAAGCTGGTGTATTATTATGATTAAGCGGACCTATTGGCAGCGCAATACCGCTACCGACGGCTACCTGCTGCGCCGCGATGTCAGCCGTGTGCTGGGCAATTTCCTTATGGTGGTTTTGTTGTTCGGCCTGTGCTTTTTGATATTACAGCCGCTGCTGCACCAATTGTCCAACACCTTCATGAGCCGTGACGACCTGTTCGACCCCACGGTGATTGCCATCCCGCGCTACCCCACCACGGAACACTTCCGCCTGGGGCTGGAGCTTATGTATTACTGGCAATCCTTGTGGCGTACGCTGGCGATCACCTTCAGCATGTCATTATTGCAAATTTCCGCTTGTACCTTGGTTGCGTACGGTTTTGCCCGCTTTAACTTCCCGGGTAAGCGGTTTTGGTTTGTATGCGTGATGATTACGATATTGATACCGCCGCATATCCTGCGCTCCGCCATGTTCATTAATTTCCGCTTCTTCGAGTTCTTCGGGTTTATCCCGCTGTTTACGGGGGGTTCGGTTAACCTGCTGGACACTTTGCAAGGCTATACGCTGTTGTCCGCAACGGCGATGGGCTTGCGCAACGGCTTGTATATCTTTATCCTGCGGCAATATTTCCGTAACATGCCCAAAGAACTGGAGGAAGCCGCGTGGGTGGACGGTTGCGGCAAGCTGCGCACCTTCGCGCAAATCATGCTGCCCGATGCCGTACCCGTTTTGATGTCGTGCTTCCTGTTCGCCTTCGTTTGGCAATGGACGGACGGCTTTTACGCGGGTATGTTCCTGCGCAGCTTTGGGATGATGGCGGAGCAGATGGCGGGGCTGGGCGATTATTTTGCTTCCTGGTATGTCGTTTCGATAGGCGCGGCGGAGGGCGGACTTATGCTTGCGCCCATTGCGCTGGTGGAGGTCATGGTTTCCGTCGGTGTGCTGCTGGGTATTGCGCCGTTGATCCTTGTGTATTTATTCGCCCAGCGGTATTTCGTGGAAAGTATTGGGCAGAGCGGCATAAAAATGTAGGGTACGGAACTTTTGCTCGCCACGAGCAAAAGTTAACGATAATCAAAACCCGAAAGGAGAAAAAAATGAGCAAATTTTTAAAATTCGCATTAACCGCCGTTGTGCTGGCGTTCGCCCTTGCCTTCGTAACGTCATGCGGCGGCGGCAGCAACAACGAACCCGAAGCCCCGACACCCACCCCAACGGCAACGCCCGCCGCCACCGTGGATGCGACACCGCAACCGGTGGCCACGCCGCCACCGCGCGACCTTGGCGGTATCGAAATCCTTATCGCCAACTGGTGGAACGACGACTGTACGGAAACCTTTAACTACGCGGGCGCGGGCATTATAGACCGTATGGTTTGGGAACACCGCAGGGAGCTGGAGCAAAAGCATAACTTCCGCATCCGTAACGTGCGCGTGGGTAACTGGGCGGCGGCACGGGATTTGTTCCCCGACTTGCTGGCCACGGGCAGTCGTGAATACCAGGTAATGGCGTTGGAACCGAGCTGGTTCCTGGCGTTAAACGCTGACGGCGCGTTCGCGCCCATGCCCATGGAACATTTTGAACGCTTCCCCGAGGTTAACTGGCAGCCCGGTCACCTTGAGCTTTCCATGCGCAACGGTCATCCCCACGGCTTTACCACGGAAACCTTTACCTCCGGCGGTATCGCGTTTAACATGCGCCTGTTCGAAGAAGCGGGTTTGCCCGGGGATTACCTGTTCCAATTGCAAGCAAGCAACACCTGGACTTGGGATAACTTCCTGCGTGTGGCGCGTCAGGTACGGCAATTTGACGCCGAAGGCAACATCACCGTGTGGCCTATCCTCGGCTTCCACCAAGATATGTTCGAACTTGCATTGTCGTCAAACAACGCGGACTTGGCGGGTATCGACCCCGTAACGGGGCTTTTCGTGAACACCACCACTTCCACGGAAGTATTTGAAACGTTGGAACTAATGGTACAGGTGCGCGAGGAAATGCTTGCGTCCCATGAAGTGGATTTCGACGACGCCGAATGGAACTATTTTGTCGATGCGTTTAACGCGGGACACGGTGCCATGCGCCCCGGGATGTCGCACATCGTCGGTGATATTCAAGTAAATGACCCGTGGGGCTGGGTTACCTTCCCGCGCGGGCCTTCCTCACCGTGGACCGACGGCTACATGGGCGGCGTCAGCGGCGGTAACTTTATGGCGATCCCCCATGTATTTAACCCCGATGAAGTGGACGCTATCATGTACGCCCTTGGCTTGTGGAACAGCCCGTTGCCCGACGGCGACGAGGACGACTGGATGATAGGACAGTATGCCAACTTCTATGACCCCAGAAGCGTGGAGGAAACCATGGCATTGTGGACACGCAACCCCGATTGGCTGCGCCTGCGTGTGTACCGCGTGTTGCCGGGCAACATCCAATTGGGCGAATCCTTTGCGTGGCGCGTATGGAGCGGTCCCGACGGTCCCAGCGCGAGCAATTTATGGGGTGCGGCTGTCATCGTGGAAGAAGCCCAACAGGTGTGGAACGAAAACATCGCCCGCGCCAACGCCATGATAAGCGGCAGATAAATTTAGCAAAAAAGCTAAAATTTTTTGACAAAATCCACTATCAATTGTATAATCTGACCGAAATCTCAATAAGCGCTGTGCTTTGAGATAACAACATAAAATGAGAGGAGAACGAACATGCGCAAGAAAACGCTTTTAGCAGCGGTTATGGCTATCATGCTTGCCTTTGGGCTTGCCGCCATAACCTCCTGCGGACGCAACAACGAACCGGAGGCAACACCGACTCCGGCACCCACGGCAACACCCGCACCAACGCCGGCCCCAACACCGGAACCCACACCGGAACCCACGCCGGAGCCTACACCGGAGCCGTTCAGCTTCCCGGCAGGTATTGTGTACCAGCTTACATTGGACCCCGATTTGGTGGTAGGTGCATGGGGCGAGAGTGCGGTTAACGACTCCCCCTTCCTTTCTTCGGCAGGCGGTCCCGAGTATGAAATAGAAGCAGGGCCTTCTATTGCAATCGCTAACCGTGCCAACAACTGGTATGCCCTTGACTTGATAACCACGGAATTCGACTGGGATATCGCAAACCATGATTACGTAATCATCTACCGCGGTACTGTCGTAGGCGGCGGACAAGCGAGAATTGCGCAAGCGGACGCCCCCCACGGTATGTTGGCATCCTTGGAAACCGATGGCTATTTTGAACTGCGCTATGTAATCACCGACGCGGAAATCACAGGCGGACGCAGGCACCTCCGCTTGACCGCAGGGGAAGGTCCCGACCTTATCATCCATGAAGTTATCGTACAACGCGCAGGCGCGGAAAATATGGGTGTAATTTCCGGCTTTGCACCCACCGACGGCACCGACACAAGCCGCCTTGACCTTATCATCGGCAGAGGCTTACACGCATGGCCCTATGCTACCAGCAACATGCAAGGCGGGCGCGCGTTTACCCCCGTTGCAGGCTCCTCCATCCGCATCACCTATGATGTGGAATCCGTAGGCGCGGCAGGCTGGCGCGTACGCTGGAGCAGGGACGAATCCTTCGGCCTGCACCCGCAAGCCGACGTTGATACGGTTAACGACCACCGCGTTCACCCGGGCGACATAGCAACCTATCTCCCCGCCGTATGGCAGGTGGAAGAAGACGGCGTACAACTGTATGCCGACGGCAGACATACGCTGGTTGTTGAAATTACCCTCGACGGCGACCAAGATATTGACGGCCTTATCGGTAATATCGTGCTCCGCGGTATGTGGGGCAGCCACGATTGGTTTGCCTACTCCATGACCGTCGAACTCCTTGACGGCCCCGGCGGCAACGCGGTAGAAACCCTCGTCTCATGGCAAGCAGACTAATCAACACGCATTAAGATAAACAACTAAAACAACAATAAAAGACCCCGCAAATTCGGACACCGTTGTACTGCACCAGTAAAAACGGACGGGGAAAGAAAAGCCTCCTATCGTATAATAAAAACGATGGGAGGTTTTTACATGGCAAGGGGATATACACACATGAAAGTGTTGGAAGCGCAGTTAT
>WQZS01000028.1 GCA_009780585.1 Defluviitaleaceae bacterium
GGGGGATGGTGAAGGCGTGGGAGAAGGCGACGGTGAGGGGCTGGGTGACGGCGAAGGGCTTGGCGACGGTGAGGGGCTGGGTGACGGCGAAGGGCTTGGTGATGGTGAAGGACTTGGGGTTAGCGAGATGCTTGGGGTTGGCGAGGGGCTTGGGGTGGTGCTTGCCCCGCCAATTAATTCAAATCTGATGCCGTTTTCAATCGCGTAGGTATGCGCGTAGGAATTTTCATAGCAACGAATGAACACATTCGGCAATATATGCTGCCCATGGGCAGCACCAATAATAATAAAAGCGTTACTGTCGATACTTCTTACGCTGCGTGGGATTGTCACGCTCGTTAGTTCAAAACAGTCGGAAAACGAGTCTTTGATTTCCCTCACGCCTTCTTCGATGATTACGGTCTTGAGCGGTGTACGGGTAAAAGCAAATCTGCCAATGACTTGCACGTTACCGGGTATGGTCACGCTTGTTAGCCACGACCTGTAAAAAGCGCTTTCATTAATCTCGGTCATATTGTTGGGGATAATCACACTCGTTAATGAGGTGCAACCCCGGAACACATACCAACCAAGATGGGTCACGCTGTTAAAGACCACGCTTGTCAATGAGGTGCAATCCATAAACGCGTATTCTTGTATCCTAATCACGCCGTTCCCGCTGGTGCCTATAATCACACTTGCAAGTGAGGTGCAGTCCGCAAACGCGTGACGTCCAACCCTGGTAACGCTGTCCGGTATGACTATATTCGTTAATGAGGTGCAGCCCCGAAACGCATCAAATTCAATTTCGGTCACGCTGTCCGGTATGACTACGCTCGTCAATGAGGTGCAGTTCCGGAACGCCGACGCGCCAATTGATATCACGCTGTTTGGGATGCTTACGCTCCTCAATGAGGTACAACCGTTAAACGCGCTGTCCCTGATTGTGGTCACGCCGTATGGGATAGTCACGCCCGTTATTGTAGTGTTATCCCGGAACGCACCTGCGCTGATACTGACTACGCGATAACCGTCGAGTGTAGACGGTATTACGACATTGCCGCCGGAGCCAATGTATTTAATTATCGTTACGGTGTTAAGGTCGCCGGCTAAATTACCCCATTGAAAATCGTCTTCCGAAGCTGCCGCGTTTACGGTTAAAGACATCCCCGCCGTTAACGCGAAAATCCCCGCGATTATCAAAATCGTTGCAATCAACTTTTTCATGACCTAACGCCTCCTTGTTATAAAAAACATAGCACAGATATTTCCATATAACTATTGGAAAAACATGCCGTGTTCCCCGAGTACCGCCCTTGGTTCAACTTTTGCTCGCCGCGAGCAAAAGTTAACTTGTCCCCCAATGGAGGACAAGTTAAGCGGGATATTGTAAAAGGTACTTATTACGGATTAGAAGGCGTAAATTCAAACTGTATCCGCTGGCGCGGGGGGATAACGTCGGTTGCCATCATATCCAGCGGTATAAAGCGGATGGTTCCGGTGCGCATCGAATAGGCGTGGCCTTCGGTGCCTAAGTTGGCGTAAATCGTCACGTTGTGGAGCGCACCCGTGCCCATGTGGGTTACGCTGTCGGGGATGATGACATAATCGAAGGTGCTTTGGGTGGGGATGGCGCGTTCGCCGATGGTGAGCAAGCCGTCAGGCAGGTTAAGCGCGGACAGCGGCGCATTAACGAACGCCCAATCACCGATGTGCTTTAACCCGGTACCGAAGGTTACGTCGGTCAGCGCACGGACATCGACAAACGCCCAGTTTCCTATATAGGATATGCCGTTGCCTAAGACCACACGTTCCAACGATCTGCACATATAGAAGGTATGGGTGGCAATCCCCGAGGTTACGCTGTTGGGGATGGTGATGCTGCGTAAATTAGTCTGTTCGAAAAACGCGGCGGCGGCGATACCCACGGTGCCGTTGCGTACGGTTATATCCGTGTTGCGGGGCATGTTGCCCTTGTACCCCACAAGCCAGTTGCTTGTATATACCGGTCCGTTGGCTTGGCGGTTCATCCACGCGGTTTCGAGCAGTATATCCTTACCCACATATTTCACGTTTGCGGGTATGGTTAGGTTGTTTAACGCCGCGCATCCTTGGAAGGCATAATCACCGATGCGGGTTACGCCGGTGCCGATGTTCACTTGGGTTAGCGATGAAGAACCGCCAAACGCGCCGTTGCCGATTTCAAGTACGCTGTTGGGTATGGTTACGGTGCGCAGGCCGGAAAGCCCAAACGCACCCATCCCGATATACCGCAGGCTGTTGGGGAGGGTTACGCTTACCAAACTACCCGAACCCAACGTATAAAGCATACTGTCCCCGATGCCCACCGTGCCGTTACGGACGGCAAGGTTGGTGTTGCGGGGAACCGTTCCCTTGTGGTTTGTGAGCCAGTTCCCTATATACAGGAACCCGTTGGGGGCGTTGTTCCATATACCCGATTGGTAGAACGCTAACCATCCGATTCCCTTTAAGTTGTCGGGCAGGGTTATGCTTGTGAGGGCGGTACAGCCGTCAAACGCGCTCCTTCCGATCCGCTCCAAGCGGCTGTCTTTGCCGAAGTTTACCGTCGTGAGTGCTATGCAATCGGAAAAGGCGCAGTCGTCGATGAGGGTTAGGCTGTCGGGAATAGTTACGCTCCTTAACGCATGTGCGGATAAGAAAGCGTTCGGCCCGATGGAGGTAATACCTTCGGAAATGACCACGTTCGTAATGGTATTGTTTTCAATAAACGCACCGTACGAGTTATACCCGACGCGCGTTACGGGGTGTCCCATAAGTTCAGCGGGTATCACAATGGCACCGCCGCGTCCGGTGTAGCCCGTAATCGATAATGTGCCGTCGGGGTGTACATAAAATTCAAAATCCCCGCTTTTGTAATTCCCCGGTTCAAGCCTTGGGGTCGTGGGAGTTGTCGCCGCCGCTGCCGGCATGGTTATCGATGCCAGGTTGGAGCGGTATTCGCTCCCCGCTTCGCTGTACGCAGCCACCGTAAAGTAATACGTCACGCCCGCTTCAAAGTCGCGGGAAGTGGCGGTATACCGTCTTGGGTTGTTCTTCATCGGGCCTTCCAGTATTACGGTTCTTCCGCCCGGTTCCGTGGTGTAGTAAATCCAAAACTCCGAAGGGGTTTCCCGCCCGCCCGTACCCAACTGCCATTCCAGCGTAACGCTGCCGTGCTGTTCGGTAATGGCGGTAATTTCCACGGGGGGCAGATTACCGACGCGCCTTCCGCCCGATATCTGCGTAATCGTTCCGGTGTTAACGCCCGCGGTCGTACCCGTACCCGGCGTGTTGTTACCGCTTGTACCCGTACCCGGTGCGGTGCCGCCCGCGCCCGGCGTGATGTTTATGTCAACGCTGCCGGATTCGGTAATCATTATATTGCTTTCGGTGGAAGTTTGGCCGCCCGGCCTCGGGGTCGCCGACGGGCTGCCCGGGCCGCTTCCGGCGGGGATTAGGATGCCCACGGGACTCGCAAAGGATTCATATACCCGCGTCCCGACCCGCTTAAAGGCTATCACATTAAAATAGTGAATCCTGCCCGCTTGATACGCCTGGGTGGTGAAGCTCCTGGCGTTACGGTTGTTCACCGTCGCGATGACATCAAACATGCCCATCATTTCCGGCGAATATTCGATCCAAAACCCGTCGGGCGCTTCCCCGCCCTGCCCCAGCTTCCACTCGATCGTTACCCTGCCGTTTAGTACCGAAAGCTCGGTTATCTCAATGTCGGGCAGATAAACCTGTGCCGATACCGTAAACGGTACCGCAAGCCCCATCATAAGTACGAAAACCAACAAAAAAGCCGCAACCTTTTTATACATGCCGCGCCCCCCCTTAAATAATAATATTCATTTGTAATTATATAAGCCCTTTTTGCTTTTGTGTTCCTAAATTTTATAGGACCCGTTCATAATTAAATTTGCTATACTGTCGGTTAAAGGGGGGCATACCTTGGATATCATTTTTTCAATCGCCATGCTGTTGTTGGTTTTGGTCTTTTATTTTTCCAATCGGCATAACAAGGTCAACCGATGGTGTGCCTTCGCCGCTTTTTTGTATTGGCTGGGCATCGCGAAGGAAGCCGCGATGTACAGCGTACTGCCCATGCTGGAGGGCTTACAGGGGACGGAGGGGCTGCAAGAGGGTTTTATGCCGATTTATTCCTTTTGTACCTGGGCGCTTTATACCCTTGCCATGCCTACTTCGGTGGTTTTTTCGCTCTATTTCTACGGCCTGGATAAGGATAGGCCCAAAACCCTGCGCCGCTTGCAAGCCCTTGTTTACGGCCCGGCGTTGGTTTTATCCGTTTTCTTCCCGCCTTTTGTTTTCAGGGACTATCAATTGACCAGCCTGTCCTTTTGGATTGCCTACGCAAGCCATAACCTGCTGCTGTGCGCCGTATTCGTTTTCGTAATGATTAAAGCCATCCGCGCGGAAAGGCCCGGCAAGGAAAAAAACCAAAAGAAATGGGTAACCCTTGTTATACTGCCGCCCGTCGTCTTTTGGGCGCTTTCCATTTTCGTAACGCACCTGTTTCAAATCGACGGCCTGTTCAGCGTGTGGAAGATTAACATCGTCGTCGTGCTCGGGGGTGTCGTCTTCCTTTTCTATATAGCGTTCCACGACGGGTTTATGGGGATGCGCCTGACCGGGGAAACGTATAATTGGAATACCAACATGAACCTCGTCAATACCGGCGCGGAATACACAAGCCACATGATAAAGACGCAGACTACGAAAATGGAGCTGTGCATCGCGAATTTGAAAGCCCGTTATGCACCCCCCGATAATGAAGAGGAACCGCAGGAATTGGCGATCCTCTCCCGCTCCCTGTCCGCATTGAAAGGGTGTATGGACAGGATCCGCCGCCATTCCCAACCCGTTACCCTGATGCGGGAGCCGTGCAGGGTAGCCGATTTGCTGGGTGAAGCGGTTTCTGCCTCGACGGTTAACGCCTCCGCCATCACAATAACCGTGGACGCGGACGAAAACGTGATCTGGTCCTGCGACAGGAACCATATGACGGAGGTATTCGCCAACCTGCTGACCAACGCCGCCGAAGCCATACATAAAAACGGGGCCGTCGAAATAACCGGCACCCATGGAAAATCCGGCTACAGCCTGTGTTTCAAGGATGACGGGCCGGGTATGGATGCCGATACGCTGCATGATATGTACACGCCCTACTTTACGACAAAGAACACGGAGCGTAATTTCGGGCTTGGCCTTGCGTATTGCAAAAACGTCGTGGAAAAACACGGCGGTACCCTATCGGCAAAAAGCAGTCCGGGGAAAGGGACCGCCGTTACGGTTTATATTCCGTTTAAACGGGTTTTACCGGGCGGTATCGGGGGGCGCGGCAATGGATAAAAAAGTGCGTGTCTTACTGGTTGAGGATGATCATGACTTTGCCTTCCTGATCCAAAAGATGCTTGAAAAGGACGAAAGGCTGATATGTACGGGCCATGCCCATACCAAGGAAAAAGGCATTGAAACAGCGCAAAAACAAAAGCCGGACATCGTTGTCATGGACCTTAACCTGTCCGGCGGCACCCTCGACGGTATCGAAGCCGCGAAGGAAATACGGCTGACGACAACCGCCAAGGTATTGCTGCTCACTTCCTTTGAACACCCCGGCATTATCCTTGACGCAAGCAAAAGGGCCTTCGCCTCGGGCTATATTTTCAAGAGCCAATGCGCAACCCTTGCGGACACCGTATACCAAACGGCCGTTTCCAACACACCCCAGGAAACGCTTATCAAGGAACTGATATTAGCCGGACTGACCCCCGCCGAACGGGGCATTTTAAGCGGCCTTATCTCGGGGGAGATGGATACGCAATCCTCGTCCTCCACCGTGGCAAACCAAAAGACCAGCATCTTCAAAAAGCTGGGCGTAAAAAATACGTCGGAGTTGATTTCGGTGTTTAAGGCTTGGGGGTAGGGATTTTCGCGCGTTTCTTCAGATCAGCACCACTTTTTTTTCCTTAATCGCGAGAATAATATCATGTACGCTTTCCGCCCGTTTGTTTAAGCCGATCCCGCTTGCCGTCCGCAGCTTTACGCTGTGCGCGTCGCTGCCCGCTTGTACGGGCAAATTATGCAGGCGGGCGAATTCGAGGGCTTTTTGGTTGGATTCGGGCGGTTGGCCCCCGTTAAAGACTTCAATGCCGTCGATAAGGTGCGGCGCGACGGGAAAGGGATTGCCTATCCAAAAAGCCTCGCGGTAGGGGTGCGCTTGGGCCAGGTATCCGCCGTTTTTACGTACGAGGGCGCTGTAGGTTTCGATGTCAAGCTGATCGACGTTGGGGTGGGCCAACAAAAAATCGCCGTCCAAGCCGTAGGTTAGGAACTCCGTACCGTGGATGGCGTATTCCCAGCCCAAGAAAACGTCGAAATCGCAGGAGTCACCCTTCTTTTTCGCCCGTTCGTAGCCGGAGAGGAAGAACGCCACCTTGTCCTCCCATTTCCGTTCGCGCGGGCAGCCCGTATTGCCGTTAAAGAAGTGGTCGGTCAGGATCAAACCCGCATAACCGCGGGTTTTGTAAGCGCGCACCAAATCTTCGGGCGTATCCGCGGCGCACGCGCTTATGGGTGAGCAATGTACATGGGTTTCATACAGGAACATGGAAGGCCCCTCGTTTACTTGTAGTATCAAGCAAAAACGATTATATTATCAAAACGGCGGTTCACGCAACTTACCTTCCTATTATAAGGGGCTTTCTATGTTCCGAAGTATCGGCCGGTTTATTAAGAACGTCTTCGGCAAGGGCGGCAAACGGCAAAGCGGCGGCTACGAAGCCAGTTCCCGTTTCAAGCCGTTCTACGAGATTATGGATAAGGACGATCCCCTGTACCCCGCGGTACGCCACGCGGCTACCTTGTGCGATGACGCGCTGCGGGTGGCGCGGCAGCGTATGCGCATCAATTCCCAATTGCATGAAGCAAACGAAAAACTCACCGAACTGGACGCCTTCGTCACGCTGACCGACGAGGAAGTCCTTGATCTGAAAAAAATGCTGGAGCGGTTTATGACCCTTTCCGGCGAGCGGAGCGTCATGCTGGAACGGCTTTCCAACTACGACGCGTCCCTGGTGGACATGACCCCGCTGGAGGAAGATGCCCGTTCCGTCGTACCCACGATCAAGGACGCGGAAAAATTGCAGCGTGCCCTGCGGTCGGACATCGGCTACCTGATGGGCGAAAAAGAAGAACTCATACACGAGCGGAATGAAATGGCGCAATCGCTGCTGTTCATCCGCCGTTTTACGTTTACGGCCATCGGGCTGTTCGTCGTCGTCGGAGCGGTTTTGGCATTCCAATTCTTTGTTTCCCGGCAGGAAATATTCATTCCCTCTGTGATATTGGTGTTGCTCGTAATGGGCATCATTTCATTGCTGTACGCGTTCGGGCGCAAGCTGCGGCGCGAAATAAAGTTGAACCTGCGCAAACAGCACCGCGCGGTGGAACTGCTTAACAAAAAGAACGTCGTGTACGCGTATTACACCAATTTCCTAAAATTCTGTTACGACAAATACAAAGCCAAGAACGCCCGCGTGCTGGAAGCGAACCTTAACGACCTGGAAAGTTACCGTCACCTGACGAACCGCATCGACACGATCCGTTCGCTTCTGTACGAAACCGAGGAAGGCATCGATTCCTTCCTCCGCAGGAAGAAGCTGACGGGCATCCGCGCCACCATCGAAGGCTTCGCCGAAACGGTTAACCTGGACGACAAGCGGCGGCGTATCCAACAGCTCGAGACGCAAAAGGCCAATTGCGAACGCGATCTGGCGGAGTTGGAAAGACGCCACGAGGAAGTATGGGAAGTCCTGATGGCACTCAACGACGCCGACCCTTCCCAGCGTGTGGGCGAGGTAATCGAGACCTACCTGTCGGAAGCGGGCAAGCTGTTTAACACGGAAGCATTATTCGAAAAAAAGGAGCCAACCCCATGAACACGGACATACCCAAGCATTACGACCCTTCCCGCGAGGATGAAATCTACACCCGATGGCTGGAAAAAGGTTATTTCCGCGCAAGCGTTAATCCCGATAAAAAGCCCTACACCATCATGATCCCCCCGCCCAATGTGACGGATAAGCTGCACGTAGGCCACGCGTTTAACAATACGATCCAAGACGCGCTGATACGCGCCAAGCGTATGCAGGGTTACGAAGCCCTGTGGGTGCCCGGTACCGACCACGCCGCCATCGCCACCGAGGTACAGGTCGTAAAGGCGCTGGCGAAGGAAGGCATCAGCAAAAAGGATTTGGGGCGCGAAGCCTTCCTCGCGCGCGTATGGGAATGGAATGATTTGTACGGCGGCACCATCATCGGTCAGCAGAAAAAACTCGGCATCTCCTGCGATTGGGAGCGGGAACGCTTCACCATGGACGAAAACCTGTCGGACGCGGTGCTGGAAACCTTCGAACGCCTGTACAACGAAGGCAAAATCTACCGCGGCGAGCGTTTGGTCAACTGGTGCGTAACCTGCCAAACCACCATCAGCGATTCGGAAATCGAACACGAAGACGGCGAGGGTACGCTGTACCATTTTAAATACCCCTTCACCGACGGCAGCGGCTATATCACCTTCGCCACCACCCGCCCGGAAACGATGCTGGGCGACACCGCCATCGCGGTACACCCCGAGGATGAACGGTACGCAAACCACTTGGGCAAATCTGTTAACGTCCCGTTGTTCGGGGATAAAAACCCGCGCGAAATCCCCTTGGTCAAGGACACCTACGTGGACCCCGAATACGGCACGGGCGCGGTAAAGGTCACCCCCGCCCACGACCCCAACGACTTCGAAATCGGCGAACGGCACAACCTGCCCCGCGTCAATATCATGAACGACGACGGCACCATCAACGAAAACGGCGGTAAATACGAAGGCTTACCCCGCGAGGAAGCCCGAGTAAAAATCATTAAGGACATGGAAGCGCTGGGCTTATTTATCAAGGAAGAAAAAATCACCCACGCAAAAGGCACCCACGACCGCTGCCACAAAATCGTGGAGCCGCTCATTAAGCTGCAATGGTTCGTGCGTATGGACGAGCTGGCGAAACCCGCCTTGGAAGTGTATAACACAAATAAAGTCCGCTTCCACCGTGAACGCTACGGGCGGATATACAAGCATTGGCTGGAAATCGTGCGCGATTGGTGCATCTCACGGCAAATCTGGTGGGGGCACCGCATCCCCGCGTATTACTGCCCGTCGGGGCACGTAACCGTATCCAAAACCGCGCCCGAACAATGCGCCGCCTGCGGTTCCGCTTCACTAACGCAGGACGAGGATACGCTGGACACCTGGTTTTCCTCCGGCATATGGCCCTTCTCCACCCTGGGCTGGCCGCAAAAGACACCCGAATTGGATTACTTCTACCCCACGAACACGATGGTCACCGCGAAGGAAATCATCTTCAATTGGGTGGTGCGCATGGTCTTTATGGGGCTTAAGTTCATGGATGAAATACCCTTTACGGACGTATTGATCCACGGCACGGTGCTGGACGCCAACGGCAAAAAGATGTCCAAGTCCCTGGGCAACGGCATCGACCCGCTGGAAGTAGTGGAAAAATACGGCGCGGACGTACTGCGCCTAGCCTTCCTCAACGGCACCGCCATCGAAAACGATACCCGCTTCCATTGGGAACGCGTGGAATTTTGCCGTAACTTTATGAACAAACTATGGAACGCGGCACGTTTCGTGCTGATGCACACGCAGGATACGCCGCGGGAAGTCTCCCCCAACAATGCCGAACCGGAGGTCACTTTATTAACGTCGGCACCCCCCGCCACTCCGGCACCCTCCACCCGTATAATCCCCGTCGAAGATCGCTGGATTCTTTCCCGCGTTAATCACCTCACCCGCGAAGTCACCGAAAAATTCGATTCCCACGACCTGGGCATGGCAACGCAAAAAATCGTGGACTTCCTGTGGGACGAATTTTGCGACTGGTACGTCGAAATCGTAAAGGTACGCCTGCGGGACGAAGAAGAAAAACCCCATGCCCTGGCGACCCTCGTACGCGTATTCACCACCTGCCTTAAGCTGCTGCACCCCGTAACGCCCTTCATAACGGAGGATTTATTCCTGGCGCTTCAAACGGACGAGGAAACCATCATGCGCGCACCGTGGCCGTTATACGACCCCGCCCTGCCCGACCCCGCCGCCGAAAAAGCCATGGAAACCCTAAAGGAAGCCGTACGCGGCATCCGCAACATCCGCGCTGAAAAGCAAGTGCCGCCCGCGCAGAAAATT
This sequence comes from Defluviitaleaceae bacterium, assembly GCA_009780585.1. Lineage (GTDB taxonomy): Bacteria > Bacillota > Clostridia > Lachnospirales > WQUN01 > WQRX01. Next base: position 10,274 of record WQZS01000028.1, read on the forward strand.
ACAATCCGCATCCAACCCAACGACAAGGACGCCGAGGATTTATTCACGCAAGCGAAAGCCTTTCTCGCCCTGCTGTGTAACGCCTCGGAGGTAACCCTAACCCCGCACAACCAACCCCCCGCCGCCAACGAAAATGCCGTCTCCCTCGTCGTACCCAGCGCAACCCTCCACTTGCCCCTCGCCTCCCTCATAGACGCCGATAAAGAAAAAGCCCGCTTGCAAAAGGAACGCAAACGGCTCACGCAAGAGCTGGAACGCATCGATGCCAAGCTCTCCAATGAAGGCTACCTAAGCAAAGCCCCCGCCAACCTCATCGCCGCCGAGCGCGAAAAGCGGGAAAGCTACGCGGCGATGTTAAATAAAGTGGAAAATGAATTGAAGGGAACGGTGAATTAAATGTCGGCAGCATTGCAATTACCCAAAAAAACCTATACCTACGAGGACTATATAACCTGGGACGACGACGTGCGGTGCGAATTGATAGACGGTATCATTTACAACATGGCCGCGCCGACGGTAAGGCACCAACAGGTTACGGGGGAAATTTTCGGTCAATTAAGGGAATTCCTTAAAGGAAAAAAATGCGAACCCTTTATCTCCCCAATCGACGTACGCCTCAATGCCGACAAGCCCTTCAAAAAGGATAACAATGTCGTACAACCCGACGTGATCGTATTATGCGACCCTTCAAAGATAGACGATAAGGAACGCAGCATCAACGGCGCGCCCGACTTGGTGATCGAGGTCCTTTCCCCGTCCTCCAGCCTAAAAGACCGGAACCTCAAATACGCGAAATACCTGGAAGCCGGCGTACGCGAATTTTGGATCGTTGACATCCATAACCAACTCATCGAAGTCAACGCCTTCGAGGACGGTCCCCATATCCGTTTCATCCACAATATTACCGACACCGTACCCGTCCGTATCCTGGAAGGCTGCACGATCGATATCAACGACGTCCTTCCGCCTATAAAGCATGAGGAACTCCCGCAATGGACGGAGCCCGGGGAACCGGAAGTAATTTAATGTACTACTTCCTCGCTCTATTCACCGGCGTACTCATCACCGTAATGGTGACGTTCAACGGCGGTTTGACCGAAACGCACGGGCTTTACTCCGCGACGGTAATCATCCACACCGTGGGGCTTGCCGCCGTTTCGTCGTTGCTCCTTTTCAAACGCGAATCGCCTTTTACGCGGGAGGGTAAACGCCCGCCCCGCTACCTTTACCTCTCCGGTACGGTCGGGCTGCTTACGGTCCTGCTCACCAACTACGCCTTCGGCAATATCAGCGTATCGTCCATCCTTGCGCTGGGCTTGTTCGGGCAAAGCCTTTCGGGCATCGCCGTGGACCAGTTCGGCCTCTTCGGCATGAAAAAATACCCCTTTAACGCGCGCAAATGCATCGGCCTGTCCTTCATGTTCGCCGGCGTCATCGTCATGGTTTCCGACTTCAATAATCCCAACGCCTTGCTTGCCGCCGCCGCCGCTTTCGCCACCGGCATAAGTATCGTCACCTGCCGCGTACTCAACGCCCGCCTGGCCGCCCACATCGGCACGCGGCGCGGCGTTTTTTTCACCCACATTACCGGCTTGGCTGTGGCAATCCCCATCCTACTCCTTTTCGGCCGGGGGGAAGCGGGCATCCATTTCAATTATGTATTCACGCCGTCCTTCTACATATATATAGGCGGGTTGCTGGGTGTCGCCGTCATCATGACGGATAACATCACCGCCGTACGCATCCCCGCTTTTTATTTGTCCCTGCTCCTGTTCGTGGGTCAAGTTTCCTCGGCCTTAGCCGCCGACTTCATCATCGACCGCTCGCTTAACCCGTATAATATAGCGGGCGTTACGCTGGTGGCACTAGGGTTGGGGTTGAATGTTTTTACCGAAAAGCGGCGATAACATTCCATTGTCTTCATCATTTAAGGATACCAGCATGTTTATTATTTGAGGGTACAAGGCGATGAATCTGTCTTTCCGCGGTATTTTAGTTTTGATACGCCTTTCTTCAAGGATAATTTGTCTTTTGTGATGAACAACGGCGTAGTTATACCACACAAGCATATTTACGCCTAAAATCATGCGGTCTTGTATGCTGGGGTGCAAATCGCTTACGACCACCCGTACCGTTCCAATATTTTCACCGCCGATTATAAAATTTTCAATTAAAGTGCTTATACCTTTACTTTCGCCGTTTACCCCCCTGATAATTACGTTGCGCGGATTTTGCCACCCATAACCCAAATCATCAAATAAACTTTTAGGCATAACTGTCATGCTTGAGCCGGTATCAACAATCAAGTCGATTAATTGCGCTGTTTTTTCACCATTAGGTACAAGGCTTACGTTGGTGACATATTTTGCGTCAACAAATTCAAAGTCCAATTCAATCATATTCTTCCACCACATAAATGGAGCTATTGCTTACATCAGGGAAACTCTTAAACGATTTATACGCGACTACGCCCGCGTCATCCCCCCTTGTAACCATTGCCGTTTCACGCATTAAAGGGGAAAGGCTGTCTGCGTATGCAAGCACTTCTCCGCCAAAAATACGCCCTGTCTTTTTAGCGTTACACTTAACTAAGCACACGACATATCCGCTATACTGTTCTTTAATTTCATCATAAGGTTGGTACTTCTTTTCACTATCTGTTATAAATTGTACGGTTGACATAATTTCGCCTCCCCCATCGTTTAATCAAATTTCAAATGTACGTCCTTAGTATTTTTTTACCACTTTAATAATACAGATTTTTATCGCTTGCAAATTTTTAACGTTGTATACGATTATATCATCAGTTCGTATACTGGGCAATTTAAAAAGTGGTTATCGATACCCCAAAGGGATCCGCCCGCTTGCACGGTATAGCACAAGTCATGACCCGTAACAGGCGCATGGGAATGGTACTGACAAGACGCTTTGCAATAGCAAAAACCCCTCGAAACCCGGCGTTTAAGCCGTTTTCAAGGGGTTCTGTTTTCCGCGCCCGACAAGAATCGAACTTGTGACCTACCGCTTAGGAGGCGGTCGCTCTATCCCCTGAGCTACGGGCGCGCGCACCGTTAAGTATACAGCAACCTCGCTTACGGTTCAACCACTTCGCCTTCGGTTTTCAATTCGTCCGGCGCATGTCGGAAGTAATCCACGATTCCCAAATATATGCTCCACGCGATTTTTTCCTGGTAGGCGTCGGTCAGCAGGCGCGATTTTTCCGAAGGGTTTGTCAGGAAACCGCACTCCACCAGTACCGCGGGCATTTCGGTTTGCTTAAGCACGAAATAATTCGAGTTGGCGCGGGCTTTAAATCGGTTGCCCGGCAGAGCGACTTCCTTGATTTTATCTTGTATGCAATGCGCCAGCTTTTTCGAATTGTCGGATTCGTTGAAGTAAAAGACCTGCGCGCCGTTAACACGGGAGGAGCCGAAGGCGTTTTGGTGGATCGAGATGAAGATGTCAGCCTTCGAGGTATTCGCGATCAAACGCCGCACGGCCATGTCGCCGGATTTGCTTTTGGAAAGGTCGGAATCGTCGATGCGCGTAACGATTACGGTCGCGCCGCCCAATTCCAGGTAGGTATGCAGCTTCTTGGCGATTTTTAGGTTAATGTCCTTTTCGTCCACCTTTCCGCTTACCATGCCGGGGTCCCATCCGCCGTGGCCCGCGTCCACCACCACGATACGCCTGTCCAAAGGCATGGCAAAGGCCGGCAAGGCAAGCATACACGCCAACCCTCCGGCCAATAAAAATCCGACGGTATATTTTATGATTTTCATGCGGCACCTCGGCAAATGTTAAATATTAAACCATTATCATATAGAATGTGCGAGGCGCGGTTTTTTATTCCTTTATTCCGTTATACCCAAATGGTTGCGTATTTGCGCGGCGATTGTTTCTTCATCGGCACCGCCGTCGATTACAACCACCGGATCGCTCTCCTTCAATTGTTCGAAAATCGCCATGTAGCGTTCCCGCATCTCCGTCAATTGCGTAAGGCTGTCGTATAACCCGCCGTAATCGCGGTTGGCCGTAATGCGGCGCATACATTCCTTGGGGTCGGTGTCCAAAAAAAACGTGAGGTCCGGCTTGCAATACGCCATCGCCAGCCCATTGTATGCCGCAACCCGCGCGTATACGCCCGGATCAATCCCCTGACACGCGAAGCTGGAATAATAGTACCGATCACATAACACGGCTTTCCCTTCCTCCAGCGCGGGCATAACCACGTCGTATACGTGTTGGTAGCGGTCCGCCGCGACCAATAACGCCATCGTTTCGTTTTCCATTTTGGTAAAGCCGTCGGTTGCGGTGCGCATCAGCTTACCGATCGGGTTGTCGCTGGGCTGCCGCGTGGTGATGTGCGGCACACCCAAAGTTTCCAATTTTTCGGCCAGCAAGCGTAATTGGGTGCTTTTACCGCTGCCTTCCAACCCTTCGAACACAACGAATTTCATATTATACCTCCTGTGCATGAAAAAGCCCCTTCCGACTCAGCGAAAGGGGCAGGATTCACTTCTTATATTCCGGCAAGGATTGACAGAAAAGCGTGAATCACTCAATCCAAACCCTTAGATGCGGGTTACATTGGAGGCTTGCGGGCCTTTCGCGCCTTGCACTACCTCGAATTGGACTTCCTGCCCTTCTTCCAGGGTCTTGAAGCCGTCTGTTTGGATGGCGGAGAAGTGTACAAACACGTCGTCTTCGCCTTGGATAGAGATAAACCCGTATCCCTTTTCCGCGTTGAACCATTTTACTTGGCCTGTCTTCATGAAACAAATCCTCCTAGCGGATCCTGAGGCTATGTAGCCTCGAAAAATATAGGTCGTCCCAGCGGGACGCGGTAACAGGTTGTATAGTATCATGTGTTGTGGGTTATGTCAAATTTTATCCATAAAAAAAGCTCCCCGTTGTGAAAAACGAAGAGCGAAGGGAAAAGTAAACCGTTAAAACCGCTTTATCGGGCCGTGAAGATGCAGATATTTTTCCTTTGTCGCCAAACCGCCCCTTATGTGCCTTTCGGATTTGTTGATCTCCAATACCCTGCGTGCCTCGCCTGCCAGCTTCGGATTTATCTTTGTCAGCCGCTCGGTTACATCTTTATGTACGGTTGATTTGCTAATGCCAAACTTCTTGGCTGTTTCCCTCACGGTGGCGTTTGAGTTAATGATAAAATTCGCCACTTCAACGGCCCGCTCCTCGATATACGTCTTCAAAGATGGCCCTCCCTTATAGGTTGTTAGGCTATATATATGAAGGGAGCGCGGGGGTTAGAACACCTGTGCCTTGTCCCTGCGCGGTATCTGCACTATACTTTCGGCTAACCAATCATCCACAAGGGAGGCATATCACATGCAGGCATTTACATTCCATAGCCCGACGGAGGTCGTCTTCGGGCGCGGCGCGGAGGAAAACACCGCTGCGCTGATCAAAAAATACGGCGGCAGTCGTGTATTAGCGGTCTACGGCGAGGGGAGCGTCGTGCGGTCGGGCTTGCTCGATAAAATCGTGGCGCAATTAAACGCGAAAGATATCGCGGTGCAAAAATTCGGCGGTGCCATGCCCAACCCGCACCTTTCCTTCGCGCGTGAGGGCATCGCGACGGCGCTTGAATTCGAGGCGGATTTTATATTGGCCATCGGCGGCGGGAGCGCCATCGACGCGGCGAAGGCCATCGCCCACGGCACGGCCAACCCGGGTACCGATGTATGGAAGTTTTGGACGCGGGAAGAAGCGTTGACGAAATCGCTGCCCGTCGGCGCGGTCTTGACCATTTCCGCCGCGGGGTCGGAAACGAGCATGTCCGCGGTCATCACCAATACGGAATTGGGGCAAAAGCGGGGGTTGGGCACGGACTTTAACCGCCCGCGCTTTGCGGTGATGAACCCGGAATTTACGTTTACCATACCCAAGTACCCCATGGCGTGCGGGCTGGCGGATATCTACATGCACACGCTGGACCGTTACTTCGCGCCGGAGGAAGGCAACGAAACGACGGACGAAATCGCCGCCGCGATTATGCGCACGGTGATCCGCAACGCTTCGCGGGTATTGGAAAATCCAACCGATTACCGTGCCCAGTCGGAAATCATGTGGTGCGGGAGCCTTTCGCACAACCGTATCACGGAGCTGGGACGCTCGATGGATTTTTCGGTGCATCAGTTGGGGCATGAATTGAGCGGCAAATTCGACGCGGCGCACGGCGCGAGCTTAACCACCATGTGGGGCGCGTGGGCGCGGTATGTGATGGATGTTAACCCCGAACGCTTCACGCAGTACGGTAAAGCCGTTTTCGGTGAATGTAAAAACGCGGAAGAGGCCATCGAAAAAACCGAAGCCTTCTTCCGCGGTATCGGAACGCCGACCAACTATACCGAGCTGGGTATCGGCGTACAACCCGACGAAGTGTTGGATCAATTGGCGGAAAGCTGTACATTCTTCGGCAAGCGGCAAGTAGGCAGCTTTAAACCGCTGGACAAAGAAGATATAAAAGCAATCTATGCGTCCGCGAACCGATAAACGCTTTTTTATTCCGTTACAAGCGCGTACGCGGAAATCTTACGTATACGCCATGCCGTTAACATGGCAACGGCGTAGGCCAACAATACCAGCCCCGCGCACAAGCCGACCATCCAGCCCATAGGCACGGGCAGGTTGGCGTGTGCGATACCGAAGCCCCGCGTGAACATCACGAACAACGGGTTAAACCCGAAGTACCCCCCAACAACCCCCACGATCGCCCCAACGGCGATAATGGGGGTTATGTTTATCGCGGATTGGTTCATCAATTGCAGCGTTGTGTAACCCAAAGCCTTTTGTATACCCAATTCACGGCGGCGGCGGCGGATGGAGGTCTTGATCACAAGGTATAAAATCAACGAAACGACGCAGGAAACAGCCGCCAGTACCGCGTAAGCGATCGCCGAGAAGATACCCCCGATGGCGGCGTATTCATCCTCCGACAACGCCGCCATGTTACGCGCGTTTTCGATGATACCCCCTTCGGCTTCAAGTACGCTTGAGATGAATTCATTAAGATCATGACGAGGTAAAAGGACAACATTAAGTGTGCCGAAGGTGACGTTAACGTCGAGGCGCTTCATCGCGGCGACGCAAATCATCCCGCTGTGGTTCATGGATTGGGTGCTGCCCGTTATCAGGTAGGGGTAGTCGGTTTTGTCCGTGTGGTTACGGATATATACCCAATCGCCGATGCGCAGACCCCTTTCAGCCATCGCGACCGCTCCCATCACGATCTCGTTGTCATGCATGGGGAAACGCCCCGCGAGCAGCTCGTACCCGGCAAACCCGATAAAATCCTGCACAAGAGCAAAATTCAAATAGCTCCCGTTAACGGTGAACGTACTTTGCGCGGAGGTGCTGCCGCCTACGTTCACCCGCCTAACCTCCGGGCGGTTGCCCACCCTTTCCCTTAAACCCGCCAACGCTTCGGCGTCATGGAGGAAGAATATCACGTCGGGTAATTCCCCCGTTATGGTGCGGATCATTTCGTCCCGGTTCACGTTAAAGTTGTAATGCAATCCCGCCCCCGCCAGGCAAGCGAACGATGTGCAAGCGATGATGATACCGAGCATCGCGCCTTGCTTCTTATGATGGAACAATTGTTTCAAGCCCAGCAAAACCGTCAAACGGCCGGGTGTTTTATCCAAGGGGAACCACACCCTGCGGAAGCTGTGCGTGGTGATGCCGCCGCGCAGGGCGTTGAGCGGGTGCAGCTTAAGTAAACGCCGCGCGGCGATCAAAGCGAACGCGGTAACCGTAAATAAGATGCCGGATAACGATACCCCCATGATGGGGACATCAAAGAGCGGGTGCCACGGCAAGCCGTACATGTTACGTATAATCCCGTTAACCCACGGGAATACCGCTTGCGCCAACAAAAGCCCCGCAATGCCGCCGCTCGCCGCCACAAGCCCGAACTGCGCAAGCACCGCCGCGATTATTTGCCTGTTGCGGTAACCCATGGCTTTTTGTACGCCGATATTGACCGTGTTCTCCTCGATGTTATTGATGATATTAAACCGTATAACGCACAAGCCCACCAACAGCAGGATAACGGAAAATGAAACGATGATTACGGCCACGATTAATGGCGTGGCGGTGCGCCCGTCCCGTATATACGACAGGGAATTCGTCCATATATTTTTGTTCGCGTATTCGGCGGCATACCGCGATGCCAGCAACGGCGTATCGTTTATATCCTCCATCCGCGCCGATACCAACCCCCATATGCTTTCGGGGTACGCTTCTTTTAATTCACGGAACATAGCCTCGGATACGTATAAGCGGGCGCTGCCCCAAATCGATCCGAAAACCATTTCCTCCGTAACGCCGGCGAGGGTGAATACGAAACGCTCCTCGTTTATGGTGATATTCACCTCCGTACCCAAGGCTACCCCCGCCGCCATAAAATAAGGGAGGTATATCCCGTTGCCTTCCAAGGATATGGAATCGCCCAGCAAATACGGGGGGTTCATGCGTTGGCTTTCGTTGTAGGGTACGATAATATTCCGCACCATATGGCTTGCGGAAACAGCCGGGATGGTAAGTGTCATCGTCCTGAACAAAATCGTATCATACTCCACATCGGCTACCCCTTCGACTTGCCGCAGGAATTCCACCCGCTCCATATCGGGCCCCCCTTCGTGGAAAGCGATCCAATGCGGGGCGTTCAATTCCTCCGCGCGCTTGTCGAAATGGTCATCCATGCGGAGATACATCACCAACCCGACGTTAAGGAACAACGCGGAAATGAGGATCAACAAGCCGATAATCACGGCTTGGTTCTTATTCCTGCGCAGGTTAGCGGCGGTCAGCATCCATACGTTCCTCATGCTACCACCCCATTCCGATGAGGAAGGACCTCAATTTTTCATGCCGTGCCGTATCCCCGCTCTCATACGCGCCCAAGTCACATTCCCCCACGATGCCGCCGTCGCGGATGTACAATACGCGGTTGCCGCGGTACGCGCAGCGCAAATCATGCGTCACCATCACGATGCTTTGTCCTTGGCGGTTGACTTCGGTCAGCGCGTCCAGTACCCGCGTACCGTTGGCGGAGTTGAGCGCACCCGTGGGTTCGTCGGCGAAAATGATCTTGGGCGTGTTGACGAGCGCCCGCGCGATGGCCGCCCGCTGCGCCTCCCCGCCGGAAACCTGCGCGGGGAATTTGCGCCAATTCATTTCGTCAAGGTCCAAGCGGGTAAGCAAATCCTTCGCGCGGCGTACGACTTCCTTTTTATTGCGGTTTACCAGTAAGCCCGCCGCCAGTACGTTGTCTAATATGTTCATGTTGTCCAAAAGGTACATCTGCTGGAACACGAAGCCGCAGTTGTCGCGGCGGAACACGGCCAACCGGTCGTTCGACAAGCCGCTGATGTCCTGCCCCGCGAAGGAGATCGCCCCGAGCGTGGGCTTATCCATCCCCGACAGGGCGTACAACAAAGTGGATTTACCCGCACCCGACGGCCCCATAACCACGGTAAAGTCCCCTTCGTAAATGTCCATGTCCATGTTTTTAAGTACGTGCTGCTGTATCCCCCCATGGGAGAAGGTCTTGCATAGCTTCGTTGTGGTTAGGATGGGCTTTTTCATTCCGGCCTCCTTAAAAATAACTTCGTGTCGAATTGACACGAAGTTATTTTATACCCCACAACCTTAACGGTCTTTAACGCAACCTTAAATCGCGCTTAAGCCAACCTTAATTCCAACGTGACCGAAAAACCGCCCGCACGGTTTGCGCAAGTTAACCCCCCGCCCATCTGTTCCATGAAGTATTTCGAAAGGTATAACCCCAAGCCGTAGCCTTCCGTTTGCCCCGCGTTTTTGCCGCGGTAGTATTTATTAACCAAAAGCGGCAGTTCCTCCTCCGGCACGCCTTCGCCGTAATCGATGATATCGATGGCCAATGCTTGCCCGTTTATGCGGGATTCCACGGTTATTCCCGTATCCGCGTGCTTGTATGAATTACGGATGATATTGTCAAACACCTGCTGCAAGCGCAGCGGATCGGCCAATACGATGCAATCGGGTACAACCAACGAACCGATACGCCCTTCGTAATCGGAATTCTTGCAAAGAGCGGCGATCTCCATGCTTTGCACTTCGCGCGGAGAAACCTTCAACGCGCGCAGTTCCTCCAGCGCCGCGTGGAACATATTGGTGACCAGCGCGTCTATCTGCTCCAGCTTGGCCGTGATGACCTCCGCCGTGTGCCGTTCCCTTTCATCCTTCGCTTTCACGCGCATGATATCCATAGCGGACATGATCGAGGCTACGGGTGTCTTTATATCATGGCTGAGCGATGCCACCAATTCCTTTTTGCTTTGGTTGGCGGCGTATTCGTTTTCCCGCGCGGTACGCAGACGGTCGCGCATGATATCGAAGCTCTCCGTAAACGCGCCGAAGAGGTTTTTCCCGTCCATGGCAAGCGGGATATCCAAATCCCCCGCGGCGATACGGCGGGCGAATCCCTTCATCCGCCGGAAAGGCACAAAAAAAGCGCGTTCGAGGTACAAACACAACCCCAAACCCGCCAGCATAAACACACCCGTAAAAATATACAGCGTCGCCCGCAACATACGGTCCCGGCTGCGCCGCGCTTCGTCCATATCACGGAACGCTTGCGTCAAATGCCCGCTTAACAAGGTTACGGTCTCGTAAACGGCGGCATCCTCGGGCAATACGATCCGAACCGCTTCGTTGATCGATAAGGTATCCGGCGGCTGCTCCTCCGTACGGAAAACGAAGAAGATAACCCCGTACGCAACCGCGGTCAGCAAGACCAACAACCCCGCGAACCTTTTCATTATGATTTATCTTCAAATACATACCCCACATTCCGCACGGTCTTGATGCGCAGGGGTTGGTTGGGGTCATCCTCGATCTTTTCGCGCAAGCGGCGGATGTGGACGTTAAGCGTATTGTCCTCCACGATCGCGTCTTCCCATACGTTCTTAAAAAGCTCATCCTTGGTCACTACGCGGTTTCTGTTTTGCGACAGGTACGTCAATAATTTATATTCCATCGCCGTAAATTTCGTCCGGTCAAAGGCTTCCTCACCGATACCTTCGTTCGCGGGTTTATACCTTTTTAACACGGCCCGCACCTTCGCCAGCAACACCGTGAGGGAGTAGGGCTTTTTTATGTAATCGTCGCCGCCGATGTTTAACGCCAGCACCATATCGTCATCGCTCGTACGCGCGCTGATAAATAAAATCGGCGCGTCGGTCGTCTTGCGCAAGTGCTTGCACAGCTCGAAGCCCGAAGTGCCGTCTAAATTGATATCCAACAATATAACGTCCGCGCCGTGTTCGCGGAAAAAGGCATGACAAGCCTCCGCGTTTGCCGCCCACGCGGTTCTTACGCCGAACATTTCAAAGTATTCCACGGTATTTTCGGAAAGCATCCGTTCGTCGTCCACAACCAGGCAATCATATCGCATAGGTTTATTGTACAGCCTATTTGTAACTTTGTCCAAAAAGTGGTAGGATAACCCATCCCCATCCAAAGGAGGTATTATTTTGCTCGACAAGCAATTGGTGTACGACGTATTAACCGCCGCGCTTTCCACGGGCGGCGACCTTGCGGAGATATTCATGGAGAATACCGTCAAGGATTCGATCACCATGACCAACGGCCTGATAGAAAAGGCCAATTGGGGCGTGGACTACGGACTGGGCCTGCGTATCATTACGGGTACGAACGCGGTATATGCCTACACGAACAATACAAGCCGCGCGAGCCTCCTCAAACTCGCCTCCGACGCCGCCCAAGCGGTCAAGACAAGCCTTAAGGGCGAAATCAACATCAAGGGCGTTATCACCCTAGACAGGAGCGAACGCCTCCGCTATGCCGACACGATCGCCATCCCCCCCGAAAAAGTTGTCAAGAAAGATATCGTCGAACGTCTCCGCGCCGCGTCCGCGGCTTCCTACGCGTACGACCCCCTCATCACGCAAACCGCCAATTCCTACAACGCCGTAACGCAGGACGTGTTTATCGCCAATTCCAACGGCCTTTGGGCGGAGGACAGGCGCGTACGTACCCGCGTCTTTATCGAGTCCGTGGCCACCCAAGGCAACGAAAAGCAAACCGGACGCGAAACCCCCGGCGCCAAGTGCGGCTACGAATTAATGGATAAAATCGACGTAGAGCAACTGGGCAAAAATACCGCCGAAATCGCCGTCACCATGCTTAAGGCCGATTACTGCCCGAGCGGAAGGATGCCCGTTATCATCGACAACGCCTTCGGCGGCGTTATCTTCCACGAAGCCTGCGCGCACAGCCTGGAAGCGACCTCCATAGCCAAAAAAGCCTCCGTATTTACGGACAAGCTGGGCGAACGGATCGCCGCACCCTGCGTCAACGCGGTAGATGACGGTACCCTCCCGGGCGAATGGGGCAGCCTTAACATCGACGACGAGGGCGGCACGATCCGCCGCACCACGCTCATCGAAAACGGCATCCTCAAATCCTATCTCGTGGACTACCTCAACGGCTTGCGGATGGGTGTCCCCTCCACGGGCAGCGGACGGCGTGAGTCCTACCGCTTCGCTCCCACCTCCCGCATGACGAACACTTATATATTAAACGGAAGCGACACGACCGACGGCATTATAAACGATACCCCCTACGGCCTGTACGCCAAGAAGATGGGCGGCGGCTCGGTAGACCCCGCAAGCGGCGATTTCAACTTCGCCGTATTGGAGGGTTATCTGATACGCGACGGCAAAATCGCCGAACCCGTACGCGGCGCGACCCTCATCGGCAAGGGCCACGAGGTCCTGATGAACATCGACAAGGTGGCGGATAACTTCGATGCCGCGCAGGGTATGTGCGGCTCCCTAAGCGGTTCGGTCCCCACCAACGTGGGCCAGCCCATGATCCGCGTAAAAGAACTTACGGTAGGAGGCAGAAAATAATGACCTTCCAAGCATTTAAAACGGAAATCTTCGCCCAGGCCAAAACCAAGGGCTTTACCGACTGCGAGCTCTTCCAATCCGGCGGCTCGAGTTTCTCCGTACGCGTATTTAACGGCGAAATCACCGAATACAAGAACACCTCCTCCGAGGGCGTGGGCTTCCGCGGTACGTACGAAGGCAAAGTGGGCTACGCCTATTCCGAAATCATGGCACCCGAAATCATCGATCCCCTGCTGTCAAACGCCGCCGCAAACGCCGGCATCATCGAGGAAAAGGAAGTCGAAACCCTCTACCCCGGCGACGAAGCCTATCCCGAGGTCAATACCTTCAACCCCGGGCTTGACGATACGGATGCCGCCCAAAAGATCGAATGGGCCTTGGAAATGGAGAAGTACGCCAAATCCCTCGACCCCCGCGTAAAGATCGCGGATTATTGCACCGTAGCCACAGGCGAGTCCTTCATGTCAATCGCTAACTCGTACGGGCTTGATTTGTCGCATAAGAATAACATGGCGATGGCGTACCTGGTCGCCCGCGTGGAAGAAGACGGCATCACTAAGTCCGCCAGCGATTTTTGGACCGGCCGCGACTTCGCCGAATTCGACTACAAGAAAACCGCCGAAAAGGCCGTAAACAAAGCCCTTTCCTACCTGGGCGCAAGCTCCATGGAATCGGGCGATTTCCCCGTCGCGTTCGACAACGAAAGCACGCGGGACTTGTTCCAAGTCTTCGCGGGTATTTTTATGGCGGAAAACGGGCAAAAGGGCTTTTCCATGTTTAATAAGGACCGCCTGGGCGAAGCCATCGCCGCTCCGCACATCACCCTGCGCGACGACGGCGTATGCGGCTACAGCCTGGGCAGCATGGCCTTCGATGCCGAGGGCGTAGCCACCCAACAAAAGGCCGTCATCGAAAACGGAGTCCTCAAAACCCTCCTGTACAACATCAAATCCGCCGCGAAGGACGGCGTTAAATCCACCGGCAACGCTTCAAAAATAGGCCACGGCGGCGCGATCACCACCAACTACACCAACCTCTACCTCAAGCCGTCCCAAACATCCTTCGGCGATTTGATCAAACCCATCACCAAAGGCGTTTTGATCACCGAAATGGCGGGCCTCCATTCGGGCGCGAACCCCGTAAGCGGCGACTTCTCCTTCTCCGCCGACGGCTTCCTGATCGAAAACGGCGCGGTTGGGCGACCAATCGAACAGATCACCGTCGCGGGCAACTTTTACGAGCTATTGAAGAACATCGAAACCGTGGGCTCCGACCTCCGCTTCCGTTCTATGGGCAACGGCGGTATGGGTATGCCTTCGATTTTAGTCAGCGCTTTACGGATATCCGGGTTGTAACCATGCATACCTACGAATCCCCCGTCGGCCCGCTGCGGCTGACGGCCAAAGACGGTTTTATTACGGGCTTGTATTTTAACGCCGACGATGAAAAAGGAGCCGTCCGCGAAGCGGCTCCTTCGGACGCGGCCGTGTTAAAGCAATGCGTACATGAGCTGGGCGAATATTTCGCGGGCCGTTTGCGTGCCTTCACCGTACCCATCAAGCCCGAAGGCACCCCCTTCCGCATGAAGGTATGGGAAGCCCTGCTCACCATCCCCTACGGCGAAACGATCAGTTATAAAAAACTCGCCGAGCGTATCAACCACCCTTCCGCCATACGCGCCGTAGGCGGGGCCAACCACCACAACCCCATCAGCATCATCATCCCCTGCCACCGCGTGATCGGCGCAAGCGGTAAGCTCGTCGGGTACGGCGGCGGGTTGGATGTTAAGGAGCGGCTGTTACAGCATGAAAGAAAATAAAACCTTCGACACCATCATCGGCGCGATGCTGTTTATCGTCGTCGGCATTATGCCCTTGATCGTCCGCGCAACCTTCCGCCCCGTGCCTCCGGAATCCCTGGATCTCCTCCACGGGGTCACCAACGGCCAAAATATTTATATCAATATTTTTTCCTATTGGCGGGGTTGGTTCCTGGGCTTGCCCGCTTCCGTCATCGCCTTCTATTGCGTCAGCGAAGCCGTAACGAGCGGGTTAAGGGATTTTAATATCAAAAAAATAATAAAAGACCCCGTCATCATCGCAAGCGGGGTCTTTTTATTATTCGTTTTACTCTCCGCCATCTTTTCCGATTATACGCACACCGCGTGGCACGGCACGTATGACAGGGGCGAAGGCGTGTGGATATGGCTCGCGTACTTCACCGTCTTCTTCGGCACGATCTACTACGTAAAAAAACCCATCCACGCAAAGGTGATCCTTTGGGGCTTGATCTTTTCTTCGATTATCATGGGCCTAATTGGCCTCAGCCAATTTATCGAGCGTGACTTCTTCGGCACGGCGTTGGGCGAATGGCTGGTAGCGGGGGGGATCGCCCAATATATCGATGAATTTACCATACGATTCGATTTTTCCTTCGGAACGCAATACAACCCCAACACTTTCGGCCTTTATACGGCGATGCTGACCCCTATACTGTTCATCACCGCTATCACCTATGACGGTAAAAAAATCATCAACGCCTTACTTTTCATCGCCGGGGGCCTGATGCTGACCGGCATCTTCGGCAGTCGCTCGCTGGGCGGTTTTATCGGTATCGCCGCCGCAGCAGGTTTAATTATCACGGTATTCATAGGTATGTTCATCTACCGGATGCGGACCGCCTCGGACCGCCGAAAGCCCCGTAAATCCGATATCGTCCTTTGGCTGGCGGGAGCCGCCGCCCTTGCGGCAATAGCCGCGTCCATGATCTTCATCACACCCATCAACGACCGCCTGACCGTCCTCCGAAACCGCTTTAACGTCATGCTCTGGGCCCAACCCCAACCCGTTTACGACTTCTTCTTCCAAGGTAACACCATGACCGTACATTTCGACGATGCGCCCCTCTTTTCCGCAACCATCGAAACGAACCTGCTGACCGATGCCGACACGCCGCGCTTCGTCCGTACGGAATGGCTCACGGTACGCGACGCCAACGCGAACATAATCCCCTTCGCGGACCGCGTCCCCTTCGAAGGCGGCGCGGACTACCATTTCGACATCCCCAACTACCGCCGCGTAACCATTACATTCCTGGAAAACCATTTTATCTACAAGAACATGATGTTCACGACTACGAACGATACCCTGTTCGGCGTTGCCTATTCCGGCAACCTCTTTGACATTTCACAACCCGTTCCCGCCTTCGGCTTCCGCGGACGCGAACAATGGGGCTCCTCGCGCGGCTACATCTTCTCCCGTTCCTTCCCCCTCCTGCCCCGCCGTTGGCTCATCGGCAGCGGCCCCGACACCTACATCAATGTCTTCCCAAACCACGACATGCCGGGCAAGCTGCAGCACCTGACAAGCCCCTACCAAATCGTAGACAAAGCCCATAACCTATACTTGCAAACATGGATCACCACCGGCGGCATTTCCGCTCTAGCCCTCATCTTCCTCTTCGGCCATTACCTGATAACCACGTTCCTCTCCCTAATCCGCACAACAAAAGAAAAACCCCGCTTCACTTACGGCTTGCAATTGGGCTTGCTCGCGGGGATCGGGGCGTTTTGCGTAGCGTCAATGTCCACGGATTCAACCATCGGGTCAACGGGGGTGTTTTTTGTACTGCTGGGGCTGGGGTATGGGGTGAATTACCTTTCGAGCCGACCGGCAACATATGGATGAACATATAAACACGTGATTTGCAATTTTTGCCGAATTATGATAGTATGGTTTTGTACTAAAGACAACACCCGCGTCCTTCCGGCTCCACAGGAGTTGGCTGGACGCGGGTTTATTTTATAATCACATAAATTAAAAACAGTCCACAAGAGCATCATCAAGAGAATCGAAATTGGGAAGAATTCTACGAAGTCTGCACTTTAACCACGCCCAGAACTTTTCGATGGGATTTAAGTCA
>WQZS01000029.1 GCA_009780585.1 Defluviitaleaceae bacterium
GATGCTTTGCGTTCCGGAACGGTTTTTTCCGTTCTTCATTTGACCGTCATCGGCCTTGCAACTGGGGCATTGATATTCATTTCTTACGCTTTTATTTTCCATGCTTGCTTATATCATGTTCAACGCTTTTTGTCCACTCCCGTTAAAAGCGAAATGTAACATGATTGACATAAAACTTTGCAAAGCATAGAATTAGCCGTCCGTAGGATAATAAATATACGGGCGGCTAATTTGCGCGGAATATTAAACGTTAAAAAATATCGCGGAAATCATCGATGAAGTGGCTCGCTTTTTTGATCGCGCGCCTTCCGTCTTTGGTTACGCGTCTGCGGTATTTGTCATCGGTAAGGGCAAAACCCACGCCGATAGCGATGCCAACGGCCAATCCGCTGACCAATCCACCCGTAAAACGATTCATGGTATCACGCTCCTTTCATGGTAAGTATGCGCTTCTATCGGGAGGAGTATGCAAGTCAAGTGAGTTGGGTTTGTATGCAATTGAGTTGAAAGGAGTGGGTTTCGAATGGGACGAGCAGGACGTGGGGGCGGAGGGATGCGCGGCGGCGGACGTATGGGGGGTAGCCTCGGCGGCAGCCGCTCCAGCGGAGGCAGTCTGGGCGGCAGCTTGGGCGGAGGACGCTCGGGGCAGGGTTTGGCCCGTCCGGGCCGCGCACCTACAAGGGTAACGGCACCGAGGGCGGTGCAGCCCCGCCGTTCAAACGCGGGGAGCTTTGGTATGGGCATGGCCACAGGCATGATGCTTGGCGGCGGGCGCCGTAGGCGGAGCATGTGGGGCTGGGGCGGCGGTTTTGGCCGCAGACGCCACGTAGGAGGCAGGGGCGGCGGCGGATGCGGTTGCTTTACCATGATACTGGCCGTGTTCGTATTGATTATCGCGTTTTCGGTAATGATGCAATTTACCGGAGGCCTTACTACAAGCGTGGACGTACCCCGTTCAACGATAACCCGTACGGCGCTGCCGCGTAACGCAGCAAGCACGCCCGCCCCGCGGTTCGTGGACCATTTGGGGTGGATCAACAATTCGTCGCGGCTTACGCGCGGGATGGACGACTTCCACCGTGAAACGGGTGTTATGCCTTTTGTGTACATTACGGACAACCTTGACGGCAACAGAAGGCCGAACATGACGGATATGGAAAATTACGCGCAAAGGCTCTTTACCCGCGGGCTGAGCGAATGGAACCTTAACGAAGCAAATTTGGTCATCCTCGTATTTGAGTATGACGGCGGGTACGGCCACCGCATCGTAGTGGGCAACCAAGCCGACACCGTAATGGATTCGGAAGCGATCGACATCTTGTCCGCCTGCATCCGCTATTATTGGTACGCGGATATGGACGCGTGCGAAATGTTCAACAGAGCGTTTAACCGCGCAAGTGACAGGATTATGTCCGTACACCGTTCGCCGTGGATACCCGTGATGGTAGTCGTAGGCGTGCTGTTGATCCTCTTCCTGTTGTACACATGGTGGAAGGCGAAGCAGGACCGCAAACGTGAGGAAGCCGCGGAAACCGAGCGCATCCTTAACCAAGACCTTACTGAATTCGGCTCATCGAAAACGGACGAGGCGAGTAATTTAGCGCAACTGTACGAAGATGATAACAAAAATTAAAAGGAGGAATCAGTTATGGGAATTCTGAGTAGATTCAAGAACATCATGGCGGCCAACGTGAACGCGGCGTTGGACAGGATGGAAGACCCCGCAAAGATGATCGACCAAACCTTGCGGCAATTGGCCACCGACCTTGCGGCAGTTAAAAAGGAAACCGCGGGCGTGATGGCGGAGGAAACCCGTACCCGCCGCGAAGCTGATGCCAACCAAGCCGAAGTGGCGAAGAACAAGGACCTGGCACGCAAGGCCCTGCAAGCGGGCAATGAAGACCACGCGCGCGTCTTCCTCAACAAGAAGAACGAGCTGGAGGCGCAAGGGCTTGAATTGCAAAAACTTGCCGAAGCCGCCCAGCAAAACGCCGTGCAAATGCGCCAAATGCACGACAAATTGGTGCGCGACATCAACCAATTACGTTCGCGCCAGGCGACGATTAAATCAAACATCGCCGTGGCAAAGGCTACCGAGCGTGTACAAAAAGCCGGAGCCGCGGGTTCAAAAGCCGAAGGCGCGATGCAAGCGTTCAACCGCTTTGAAGCGCAGGCACAGGAACGCCTTGATCGCGCCCGTGCTTTGACCGCGCTTAACGAGGTGCCGAAAGACGAAGCGATGGCACTCGCCGACCTGTATAAGAACGGCGGCGGCGCGGCGCTCGACGATGAATTGGCCGCGTTAAAAGCGGAAATGGGATTGGCTCCGGCCGTACCCGTGGATGATGAACTCGCCGCGTTGTACGCCGAAATCGATAATATCCCCGTGGAAAATTGAAAAAAACGAAAACCGTAAAGCCGGATAAAGCGATTTCTTATCGGATTGAAAAAAAGCCGCCGCGCATGGTGACCGGTACGTTCGTCGGTTCGGCGAAGGGCTTTGGCTTTGTAGAACTTGAAACCCCAGGGGCGGATGATCTTTTCATTCCGCCCCATTTTGTATGCGGCGCGTTGCATGGAGATACGGTGGAAGTAAAAACAGAAACCGATACCCGAAGCGAAATGGTTCGCAACGAAGCGAAAAAGCGTAACGGGGCATCACATCGCGTAACGGAAGAATCCCATTCCAATGAAGACCAACGGAAAATCGGCCGCATAACGCGGATCATCGAGCGCGGAACGTTCATCGGCACATATTTTACCAAAGGGGCGCAAGGTTATGTGCGCCCGATGGAGACGAGGATACCGTATTGCTTTTCCGTGCCGCCTAAGAGCAAGGGGCGCTTCGGCTTGGCGGACGGACATCGGGTCGTTTTTTCGGTGGACAAGCGTGAACGCCCGGAGGATATGACGCGGAACCGCGGTGCGATCGCACCGTATAATCAAGCGCCGGCCTTCATCACGGATGTACTGGGCCACATGAACGACCCCGGCGTGGATGTGTTGACGTTGGTGCGCCAAGCGGGGATACCGTATGAATGGCCGCAGGACGTTATTAAGGCGGCGGCGGGGATGCCGACAGAAATCGATATGTTAAACGTTACGGCTAAGGTGCCGACAGAAGTAGGAATTAAGGAAGTGTCCGGAACGTTCGGGGAGCGAGGGGATTCCGCTCGCTTGAAAGCGAAGCCGCTCGCCGGAATCCCCCCGCTCCCCGAACGCATTGACCTCCCCGAATCTGCGCTTCCTCCCCGTTCCGATCTGTCCGGTTCTACGCCTTTTTTCCGTTTCGACCTTCGCGATTGGCGGATTTGCACCATTGACGGCGATGATACGAAAGATATTGACGACGCGATATCGTTGACGATGACCGATGAAGGGTATTATAAATTGGGTGTGCATATCGCGGATGTGACCCATTATGTAACCGAAGGTTCGCCGCTTGATCGGGAGGCTTTACGACGGGGTACGAGCGTGTATTTGGCTGATCGTGTGATTCTTATGCTGCCGCATAGTTTGTCGAGCGGGATATGTTCGCTTTTCCCCGAGGTGGACAGGCTGGCGGTAAGCTGCGTTATGACGGTGGACGAGGCAGGGAACGTATTGGATTATGAAATAAATGAAACGGTAATTAATAGTAAAAGACGGTGGACGTACGATGATGTGGAAAAATTATTAACGAACGCGGACGAAGGTTCGAAACTTGACGACGGCGATGTTTCATGGTTGCCGATGTTCCAAAGCCTTGACCGTTTACGCGGTATTCTCTACGAAAAACGTCGTACGCGCGGCGCATTGGACTTTAACTTACCCGAAGCAAAAATCCGCGTGGACAAAAACGGACGTCCTATTTCAATCGAACCTTATATGCATAACCGCGCTACGGGCATCATTGAAGAATGTATGATATTGTGCAACGAAACGGTCGCAGCACATTGCTTAAAAAAGAAAATTCCTTTCGTATACCGTACCCACGAACCGCCTAATGCCGTAAAGTTGGCGCAACTCAACATAACCGCGCAAAATTATGGTGTTAAAATCCCCGCGTTAGCCGCAAAGCCCAAGGCATTGCAAAAAGTATTGACCGCCGTGGCCGACAGCCCCGCCGCGTATGCCATACAAAGCGCGATACTCCGCGCCCTGCCGCAAGCGCACTATTCCCCCGATAACCCCACGCACTACGGCTTGGCATCGGAGTCATACTGCCACTTTACGTCGCCTATCAGGCGTTACGCGGATTTGCAAGCGCACCGTATCTTGAAAAACATCTTGAACGGAAAACCGTTGCAATCCGCTTCATATTTCAAGCAAAAGCTACCCGCCGTGTGCGTCCAAGCCTCCCGTACTGAGCGTGAGGCGGAAACCCTCGAACGCGAAGTCACCCAACTTAAAAAGGTGCAATTTATGCAAGGTTACGAGGGCGAAACCTTTACGGGCATCGTATCGGGCATTACCGCATGGGGCGTGTACGTGATGCTCCCAAGCACGATCGAAGGTATGGTCCCCATCGAAAGCATAAAAAAAAGCGGCCTTCGTTATGACAAAGACCGCAAGTGCTATGTTTCCAAGAGGAACCGCCAAGCCTTGGCACTCGGTACGAAAGTGGAGGTACGCCTCGTTTCAACCGATGTGGAGGAAAGAAGGATCACTTTCAAGCTCGTTGCTCCGGATACTTGATTCCGAACGCTAACGCCGAACGCCGAATACCTAACCCAAAACCCCGAATACCTAACTCAAAACCCCGAATGCCTACCCCTGAAAGCCTAACACTTTACCTTCTCTTACCCCCTTACCCCCTCAACCCCTTCACGGCGTACGCAATAATGAAAAGCACTGTTAGCACCGCCACATTCGCCCATATAATAGCGAAGGGTTGCCATGCGTACGTGTAGGTGCTTTCGACCACCACGGTAAACTGCATGGTGTAGAACGGATTGAATACACGCGCCACCGTTTCGTTAAAGGGGGCGATCATCGGGCCGAAGCCCAGCACCATGGCGATGGGCATGGCCAACCCCGTTGCGGCTTGTTGGTTCTTCGAAACGATGCCGATGGTTGCGCCGATCAATATCGACGCCGCTACACCCGACATGATTACGGCGGTAAAGAGCCAAAATTCCCGCCCGGCGTAACCGGCGATAAAGCTGAACGCGAACGCGGGAAGGATGCTGACGAGCAGGATTACGCTGCCCACGCCCAATAAATACGCACCGGACTTAACGCCTGCCATCACCAAAAAGCGCAGGCTTTTTCTTTCCCTGTCTTCGGCGATGATGCTTGCTACGAGGGGGATCAAGCCCATCCCCGCGAAGATCGCCGCCATCATCGTGACGAACATCGTATTGGGGATGTTTTCGTCCGCTTTGGCCACCATTTCCGTCATGACCCACGCCACGACCGGGAACAGGAAGAATTGGATCAAAACGACCATGTTCTTATAAGTGTCCTTCAATTGCTTCTTAAAGATCGCTTTTACGCTGTTCATAACAATCCTTCTCCTGTCATTTTAATAAATACGGCTTCCAAGTCCATAACGGTTTTTACGGCGTTGTGGCGTTCGCAAATTTCCTTGGGTTCGCCTTGCTCGATGATGGTACCCTTGTGGAGCAATACCACGCGTTCGCACAGGGTTGTCGCCTCTTCCATGTTGTGCGTGGTGAGAAAAACCGTGGAGCCTTTCGCACGCAGGTCGTAGATCAATCGATGGATTCCCCGTGCCGTTACGGGATCGAGCGCGCTGGTGGGTTCGTCGAGGAAGAGTATCTTCGGTTCGTGCAAGACCGCACGCGCTAATCCCAAGCGTTGCCGCATCCCTTTGGAAAGCTGATGCACGGGGGTGTTCATCGCATCTTTTAAGCCCACTCGTTCGAGCATCTCTTTCGTCTTTGCGCGGGGTGAACCGTAGATATCCTCAAACACGATCAAGTTATCGATGCACGATAAGCGGGGGTATAGCCCGTCATGCTCCAATAAAAGCCCGATTTCGCGGCTTTCCGTTGCCACATGGACCGAGCCCGAATCGATGGTGAGCTGCTTGGTGAGTATGTTGATGATCGTGGTCTTGCCCGCGCCGGAGGGACCCAACATACCGAATATCTCACCTTCATGGGTTTCCAAACTCACGTCCTTTAATACCTCATTCGCGCCGAAGGATTTCCCGACGTTTTTCATGCTTACGTTGATCATGTTTGTTCCGCTCCTTCAAAGGGATTGTGTCCCGTATTGTTAAAATAAATCGTCAATGCTCGGCCGATAAAGTCCTTATCGAACCGGAAGTGCTCCTTCCATTCCTCGCTTTCCAATTCGAGCCCCATTTCCATCATCCCCGATAACAAATCCGCGTTGTCCCCGGTAAAAGCAAGGGTGAAATCCCACCATTCTTTGGCTAAGGCTTGGATTTCCTCGCCGTCGAGGGGGAGGCCGCTCCTTTGCAGGTATCCCGCTTTTTTTATTATCTTTTTATACTGCTCTTGGAGCTTGTCGCCATTATTTTCATCTATGTGTTTTTGAAATTGGCCGATCGCTTCGTTGTCGAAGTACTTAATGACCCAATAAGCATTGTTCTTCATTTGCAACAAAACGATGATGTTGGCGTATTTTTCCCAATCCACGCTGTCTATTTGGACGACCTCGCGGTTCAGTTTTTCGATGGACGATAAGACGCTTTGTAAGGATTCGATTTTGTCCCGGATCGATTTCGCCTGTTCGGTCAATGCCTCGGATACCTCCCGCGGCGTGTTGATGGAAGGCAGCCGCGTCTTGATATCCTCAAGCGAAAAACCGAGGTATTTCATTGATTGGATTTGGTGCAATTTTACCATGTCTTTATGCGTGTATAACCTGCGCCCCCCTTCGCTGACCGCCGAGGGCGAAAGGACACCCTCCTTGTCGTAATATTGCAAGGTACGGACGGTTACCCCCATTGTTTTTGCGATTTGCCCCACGGTCATATGGCAGGAAGGGATGGCTTTGATATTTTTCATGTGATTGACCTCCTCGATACACAGTATAATTCATGACGTAACGTCATATGCAAGGATTATTTCCGCACATTACGATTCGCCCTTCATAACATGGATTGGGTGATTATATGTCCGGGATTTTATTCGCGTTTTTACTTACCTTGCTTGCGGGGCTTGCCACGGGGTTGGGGGGTTGCGTGGTTTTCTTCACGCGGCCGGAAAATAAAAAAGCATTATCCGTATGCTTAAGTTTCGCAGCCGGCGTAATGCTTTATATATCGTTCGCGGAAATATTGTTGAAAGGATTCGAAAACCTGGAACACGCTTACGGCGAAGGGATGGGGTATATGATCGCTTCCATTGCCTTCTTCGCGGGTGTTGGGTTGATGGCGCTAATCGATAGGCTTGTGCCCCATAGCGAAGGGATACGCCAAACGGAGCCGTCGGAAAACAACAAGCCACCCGGCCGACGCGAGGCACGGCGAGGGGATCTGAAGCGTACCGGCGTGATGAGCGCGTTGGCGATCGGTATCCACAACTTCCCCGAAGGTTTTATCACCTTTATGGCGGCGATGTATGACCCCGCGTTGGGCGCGGCGATCGCCGTAGCCGTTGCTATCCATAACATTCCCGAGGGTATCGCGATGGCCGCGCCCCTTTATTACGCTACGGGCAGTAAGGCAAAGGCCGTTTTCATATCCGCCGCGTCGGGTTTGACCGAACCGCTGGGTGGGTTGATCGCATGGTTCGCGTTGCAACGTATCTTTGATGATGTGGGTGCGGTGTTCGGAATAACATTCGCCGCCGTGGGCGGCATCATGGTGTTCGTGGCGATACACCAATTGCTGCCCACGGCCTGCAAATATGGAACGCACGCTTTCGTAATGAAATGGTTGTTTGCCGGGATGGCGGTAATGGCCGCCAGTCTGGTGGTTATGGGGTTCGTCGTATAATGTCCGTCGGCTTGGTGATTATTGGGTTCGTTATTTAATGGCCGCCGATCCGGTGGTTATGGGGTTTGCCGTTTAATTGACGCTGACGACGGGGTACATTTCGATATACCCGCGCCAACCCATAGGCGCAAGCTGCATCTTGGGTGCCAGTTCGGGCGCGTATTTATAGCCGTACACCTCGGGGTTGAATTTTTTGATCCTGCCCATGCATTGGCCGACAGCATCCATAAAATACTCATTGTCGTACGGTTCGCCCTGGAAGACGAGCAGCTTGCACGGTTCAAGGCCGATCACGTCAAAGCCTTCGGGGATCGCGCCCGCGTAATCGGCGGCGACTTCCACGCCGTGAGCGTACACGCCCGTCCCTTCGGGGCGCATGTTGTCCGGCAGCCATACGCCGACGGGTTCGTACAACGCTTCTTTGATACCGCACAAGATGTCCCACGGGGCGGAATTATTGTTATCCCCGCTTCCCATTTCCTCGCAATAAGCGAAGTATTCCGTTGCTTTTACGCTCCGCTTAAGGATCAGCTTACGCGCGGGGCGTTCGATGATTTGCGTGAAGATTACCGCTGTTTGTTCCATGTTCACTACCTCCTTGGGTTTGGAGCGGTCGAGATATTGGCGCGGTATCAGCCAGCCTTCGGGGGGCGGATAGTTCGCGTACTTCTTCGGAGAAATACCGAAGCCTTTCGCGAATGCCCGCGTAAAGCCCTCGTGGCTGTCGAAGACGAAGTCAAGCGCGACATCGATGATCTTGCGTTTACCGCACCGCAAAACGTTGGCAGCCGCGACCAAGCGTTCCCGTCGGATATATTCGAAAGGGGACAGGCCTGTTTCCTCTTTGAATAATCGTGACATATGGTACTGCGAATATCCGATCGCCTTCGCCAAAGCGCTTGCCGTGATAGGTTCATGGATACGCGCCGCGACGTACGCCTTAATTTTTTCCGCGCACAAATCTCTCACCTCCTTATGCGGTTATGATAAAGGATACCGAAGCGGTAATCTTGACTTCAAATGCTATGTATTTGGGTTTGCGCGCAATTGCCTCGTGCGGAAATCGCTCCGCAATTGTCCGCATGCCGCCGCGATATCACCCCCCAGACTGCGGCGGATGGTCGCGGGGATACCGTGTTTTATCAACACATTCGCGAAAGCCTCCGCTTCACGCCGCGGGGTGGGGGAGAACTTCGTTTCAAATTGACACGAAGTTGCGTTGATGGGGATCAAGTTGACATGGCACAACATCCCTTTTAATAAATCCGCCAGTTCCTTCGCTTGTACAAGCGAATCGTTGACACCCTTGGTAAGCGCGTATTCAAACGTGATGCGGCGGTTGGTCAAGCCTATGTAATAACGGCAAGCATGGATCAATTCGTTTATCGGGTATTTTTTCGCAATCGGCATAAAAGACCCGCGCATTTCATCCGTCGTGCCGTGCAGCGATACCGCCAGATTTATCTGCATTTTGCGTTCCGCCAACGCACGCATTTGCGGTACCAAGCCGCAGGTGGAAAGCGTGATATGCCGCGCACCGACGTTCGCGCCCTTTCCATGGGTGATCAACTCAATAAAACGCATCACCGCGTCGAAATTATCCAACGGTTCGCCGCAGCCCATCAATACGACCGATGAAACGCGTTCGGTGTCCCGCCCGGCGGCATATACTTGTGCGCACATTTCCCCCGCCGTCAAATTACGTGCCAACCCTCCGACGGCGGACGCGCAGAACACGCAACCCATGCGGCAGCCCGCTTGGGTGGAGATACACACGGCATGGCCGTGTTCGTACTCCATTAAGACGGATTCAATATAAACGGGAACAGATATATCCCGTTCAGGCGTGCCTTCGCCCAAGGCCCGAACATGAACGCCATTTTTATTAGGGCATTCATGTTCGTCTTTGGCTTCCATTTGGAATAAATACTTAACCGTTCCGTCCTTCGATATTTGCTTCTTTACTTCACGGCAAGGCGTGATATAGCATTTTTCCGCCAACGTTTCTCGCAAGGTCTTCGGCAGGTTATCCATTTGAGCGAACGGCACAACATAAAAATCGCGGATCCCGTCGGAATCCGCATGTGACGCTCCTCTGCGGTGCAGCCATTCGAATATTTGCTCCGCCCGATAAGCGGGATGCTTTAATTCAACCATTAAGTCACGCAATTCGGTTATGTTCATGGAGAGGATATCGCGCGTCATTTTTATATCATATCCCCAATATGATACGCGCGATGGAGAAGTACACGATCAACGCCGTGCAGTCCACGATCGTGGTGATCAACGGCGCCGACATCACCGCCGGATCGACCCTTACTTTTTTGGCGAGTAAGGGCAGTATACACCCGATCGTCTTGGCGATCAGCAAAGTGGCGCACAAGCTCAGCGTGATGATCAGCGCAAGCGTGTAATTGCCGCCATGCATGAAGTATATCCGCGCGAAGTTAACCAACCCCAACGCCAAGCTGCAAACCAAAGCGATGCGCGTTTCGCGCCACACCACGCGCGCGATGTCCTTGATCACGATATCACCCAACGCCATGCCGCGGATAATTACGGTAGCGGATTGTGCGCCCGCGTTGCCGCCCGCGCCCATCAGTACGGGAATAAAGGTGTACAGCACGGGTATGATCGCAAGCGAATCTTCAAATGTAGCGATAATGGTCGCGGTGATTACGGCGGTCAGCATCATGAGCGTAAGCCATACGATGCGGTTCTTTACATGGGCGAATACGCCGGTCTTCAAATACGGTTCGTCGGAGGGAGAGATACCGCCCATGATATTAAAGTCCTCGGTGTCCTCCTCCACGATGACGCGCAGGATGTCATCCACCGTGACGATACCCGCCAGTTGGCCGTAGCGGTTAACCACGGGCATGGCGAGCAAATCGTACTTGCTGAACTGTAAGGCGACTTCTTCGCGGTCGTCGTCGGTATGAGCGGTTGGGATGTTCGTATCGGTCAGGTTGATTATCATTTCTTTAAGGTCGGATTGCACCAGCGTGTCGGCCGTTACCGCGCCGATTAATTTACGTTCATCGTCCACAACATAGCAGGTATAGATCGTTTCCTTATCCACGCCCGAAGTGCGTATAGTATGGAGCGCGTCCTTTACGGTCATGGCCTTCGTGAGCTCCACGATTTCGGTGGTCATGACCGAACCCGCGGAATCCTCGGGGTAGTCCAACAAGCGGTCCACGAGCGTTCCCTTTTCGGCCGAAATGCTGTCCAACACACGGCGGGCTACATCGTCGGGTATATCCTCAATAAAGTCCGCCATGTCGTCCGCGTGCAAATCTTCCATGATGTCCGTAATTTCCGGGTCGGTCAGTTCTTCTACCAGGAATTGCTGTTTATCGGGCGAGATATAAGAAAACACGTCGGCGGCGATATCACCGGACAATAAACGGAACGCGTAAGTAGCTTGGTCGGCCTCACATTCTTCCAACGCCTCGGCGATGTCCGCCGCGTTCATGTTCGCGAATTGGTTTTGGATCAGATCGGCGTCCGTCGTTTCTTCATTGATTAGTTGGAGGAGTTTTTCTTTATCCATCAGATACCCCCTATGATCGCCCGCGCCAGGTAGAAGAAGATCATCAGCGTTACGGTGTCTTTTACCGTCGTAATCATGGGTGTGGCGAACACCGCCGGATCAATTTTGATCTTTTTACCGATCATGGGGAGCAAACACCCCAGCGAGTTCGCGATCAGCGCCACCACGACTAGCGTGACGGATACGGTCAGGATAACCGCGGTGTATGTGGGGTCCGCGTCCGCGGGGGCGAAGATAAGCATACGCAAGGCGTTGACACCCGCCAACAATAAGCCGCACAGGAACGCCACACGCGTTTCCAACCACCACACCTTTAGGATATCCTTAAAATTTATTTCATCCAGCGCCATGCTGCGTATGACGAGCGTAGCGGTTTGGCTCCCGGCGTTACCCCCCGAGTCCATCAAGAGGGGGATCAATGTCCCCAAAATAGGTACGAGCAGCAGCGCGTCCTCAAAACCGCCGATGATCATTTCGGTCAGCGTAGCCGCCAACATCAATATCATCAGCCAGCCGATGCGCCCGCGCGAATGCATGAACACACCCGTGCGCAGGTAGGGTTCCTCCGAAGGGGAAATGCCCGCCATCCGTTCGAAGTCCTCCGTGGCTTCTTCTTCCACGATCTCCACCATGTCGTCCACCGTGATGATGCCGACGAGGCGGTTCTCCTTATCCACTACGGGCAGCGACAGGAAATCGTATTTACGGAACAGGCCCGCCGCCATTTCTTGGTCGTCGTGGGTTTGCGCGCTGATGACGTGCGTACGCACGAGGTCACCCACGCGCTCATGCTCCTTGGCAAGTAATAATGATTTTAAAGAAACCGCGCCCAAGAGGATTTTATCGCGGCGTACGACGTAACAGGTATGGATGCCTTTTACGCGGTTTTCGCGTATGCGGGCGAAGGCTTCCAGTACGGTGAAGTCTTCCCGCAGGGACATATATTCCGTCGTCATGATCGAACCGACGGATTCCTCGGGGTACTTTAACAAGCGGTTGATCACATCGCGCCGTTCGGGTGAAGCGGTCTGTAACACGCGGTTAACGACGTTGGCCGGCATTTCCTCTATAAAATCGACGGCGTCATCCATAAAAAGGCCCTCGATAATACCGCCGACTTCCACGTCGGTAAGGGCCTCAATAATGATTTGTTGTTTTTCGTGCACGATATGGGCGAATACGTTGGCCGCGATGCTTTTGGGCAGCAGCCGGAAGATTTGTATGGTGCGCTCCTTGTCCAGGTCCTCGAAGATATCGCCGACGTCAACAATGTTCATGGCGGTGAGGGTTTCCCGGAGCTTAGGGATTTGAATGGGATTTTCGGAAATCAACGTAAAGATCGTATCCTTCATACAATCCCTCCACGATTTGCGGTAATAACGAAAATGATTATGCCACAAGCCTTATATGCTTGCAATGTCGTAAATTTAACGTTATGATTAACCAAATTCAAAGAGAATGGCCGTGATATAACATGGATGAAATCCTCCGCTATTTCCAACAGGATGACGGCTTCACCCGTCTGATGAACGGGATGTGGGACTTGTATGCGCGGCATATGCGCTGTTTCGGCGCGGTACGCCTGATCAAACCCCGGCCTGAAGAGGAAAAGGCCATCTCACAATTCTTCAAGCGCGACTATTACGACCAAGCGCTGATCCGTATCTCCCTTGCCGATTTTGAACGGCAATTGCAAAAAACATTCGACGATGCCCCGGGGTTAGGCGTTTTCCTGGAGGGTTATTTCGCGCGTCCGCTGGTTTCCCATGTGGAGGAAACGAAGGATCGTATGCGTATACGCGACAGCTTCGCCGTACACGTCAAAAACGAAATCCTGCCCGAATACGAAGGCACGGAAGCCGAACATTGGCTTAAGGAAATGATTGCCCATATACGGCGCACTTATAAGCAATGGGCGGAATCGTTTATCGCAGAGCCCGATATGGTGACAGAACAGGTTAAAACGGTGTGCAAGGCATTAAATTCCCTGCCGGAGGATGAATACCTCCTGCTTTCCGACTTTTCCGAAAAGGTTTGCGGGCAACCGCAGGCGTTAGATTTCTACGCGCCCCTCGGATCGTTGTTCATGCGTGCGCTGGCGCGGCGGTTCGGCACGTTTATCCCCCTTCATTTGGAAGAAAGCATACAGCTGTATTGGCAAGCGGGCCTTTTATCCAACGGTGTACTTAACCAAGTGACCGTATCGGGCATTGTGGCGGATAAGGCTTGCGCGCATTATGACAGCCTGGGCGAAGCGCATGTGTTGACGTTGGAGAACATAAGCCGCTTCACGAAGGTTGCGGTATATAAAAAGAAGGTTTTCGTCGTGGAAAGCGCGAGCGTATTCGCGTTGTTGTGCGAACAACTGCGCGGGCTCCGTTGTACGCTGGTATGCGCCTCACCGGGCCTTAACGCCGCGTTGGACAGGCTGTTGTCGCTGTGCTGCGAAAGCGGCGCGGAGCTGTATTATTCGGGCAATATGGATTTTAAGGGCTTAACCTTGGGTGAAAGCCTGTACCTGCGCTTCGGTAAGCAATTTGTGCCGTGGCGGTACGGTAAAGAAGATTATGAGCTTGCCCTGACGCAAAGCGATACGCTGATGCCCGATGAAAAAAGAAACGTAGCCTTTCACAACGAGGCGTTCGCCTCCATACTTTCGCATATACGCAAAAAAGGCAAGACCGCGGGCCACTTACCGTTGGTGAAGCTGCTCGCGGAGGATATCGCCGCATATATTGGAGGGTGACGGGTATATGGAAAATCACGTAGACGTTGTCGTTAACGGCGAAATTTTTTCGATCCGATCGACCGAATCGGTTGAATACTTACAAAAATTGGCCCATTACGCGGGTAAGCAAATGGATATCATCGCCAAGCGTTACGCCGCCGTTAGGTTGAGCGAGCGCGAGCGTACTCTTTTGGTCGCGTTGAACATAGCGAACGATTACTACAAGGTCGAACCCCAGTTGGCGCAATTAACCGCCGAACACAAACGCTTGCTTAACGAACACACGAAGGTAAGCGACGAAAATATAAAACTCGAAGAGGAAGTGCTCCGCTTAAAGCGCGAGCTCTCGCAAAAGCAAGCGGAATTGGATAACAAAATCGTTTCGCTGCCCCTTCCCGACGGGCGAAAGGCGATAAGCTGATGGAAAAATTAACGCAACTGCGCGCCCGCATGAAGGCACAAGGCATTGACGCGTACATCGTCACGGGCGCGGACGCTCACGGCAGCGGTTATGTAAGCGAAAATTGGAAGACGCGGCAATGGCTTTCGGGCTTTACAGGGTCCGGCGGGCTAATCGTGGTAACGCGCGACAAAGCCGGTTTGTGGACGGACGGGCGTTATTTTATCCAAGCGGAAAAGGAATTGGTCGGGTCGGGTATAGACCTTTATAAACAGGAGGAACCCGGCGTACCCACATACCAAGCCTTTATAAAAAGCGAACTGCCCAAGGGCGGGCGCGTGGGCTTCGACGGGCGGACAATGGCGCTCCAATCCTTCGACGCGTTAAAACGGCAATTAAACGATTTGGATGCACAATATACCTACGATATAGATTTGGTCGGCAGCTTGTGGACAAATTGCCCGCAAGTTCCGAACAAGCCCGCTTTCGCGCACGAGTTGCGTTTTGCGGGTCTTTCGGCTCAAGAAAAACTAGCCCTTGTACGCGGAGAAATGGTAAAAAAGGAAATCGGCGGCTATGTGGTTACGGCGCTTGACGACATCGCGTGGTTGCTCAACATCCGCGGGAGCGACGTACCGTACACGCCTGTGGTATACGCGTACGTATTCATCACCGCGTCGCAGGCGCATGTATTTATCGACGCGCAGAAAGTAAGCGGCATCGCGCTCGACGGCTTCACTTTGCACCCCTACGAGGGGTTTTCGGAATTCCTGTGTAACCTTCATTCCATCAAAGGTAAGCTGTACTTTAACGCGAACAAAACGAACGTCCTTCCGGGGGAAGCGATACCCAAATCCCTGCCCGTCAACCGCAACGCCAACGACGATATCATCGCCTTGTTAAAAGCGAAAAAAACCGAAACCGAACTGGCCAACATTCGTAATGCCTATATCAAGGACGGCGTTGTGATGGTGCGTATGTTTATATGGCTGGAAAAAATAATGCAAGCGCCGGGCGAATTAAACCTGTACGAGGTTGACATCTCCCGCAAGCTAATCGAACTGCGCCAAGTCATGCCCGACTATATCAGCGACGGCTTCTCCACGATTGCCGCCTACGGCGCGAACGCCGCTTCCGCCCATTACAACCCCGGCACGCAAGGCGCGAAAATCGAACGCGACGGCTTCCTGCTGATAGACACGGGCGCGCAATACCTCGACGGCACCACCGACACCACGCGCACAATCCCCGTCGGACCGCTGACCGACGAAATGCGCCGCGATTTTACACTGGTATTAAAGGGCCACATCGCGTTGGCGGCGGCAATCTTCCCCTCGGGTACGACGGGCAGCCAGCTCGACGTCCTCGCGCGCCTTCCCTTGTGGAGCGAAGGCAAGAACTTCCGCCACGGTACGGGTCACGGCATCGGCTATGTACTGTGCGTACACGAAGGGCCGCACAACATCGCCAACAAGCACAACGCCGTAGCCCTTACCCCCGGGATGCTGGTAAGCAACGAGCCGGGCATGTACAAGGAAGGCGAATACGGCATCCGCACCGAGAATATCCTATGCGTAAAGGAAATAAACGAAACGGGGTACGGTAAATTTTTCGGCTTCGAATCGTTAACTTGCGTACCCATCGATACCAGCGCGGTTGAATGGGGACTCCTTTCGGACGCGGAACGTGGATATATAAATACGTACCATAAGAGGACGTACGAAATATTGTCGCCGCTGTTAAACGAAGCGGAACGGGAATGGTTGGAGAAAAAAACGAGGGAGGTTCAATGAAAAACTACATATTGAACGCCAAAAGGGAGTTGCTTACATGATCACCACCAACATGCACGAACTCATGCAAATCGTGGAAGGCAACCACGCCGACCCGCACCATATTTTAGGGATGCACGATGTTGTCGTAAGGAAAAAGACCGTTACGCTGGTACGCGTCTTTAACCCCGAAGCGAAGGCTGTCGATGTCATCGGCCCCGAGGGCAAGCGATATCCGATGGAGTTGACGCACCGTTCGGGTTTTTTCTCCGCGCAATTACCCCAAACGGCGCATTTCCATTATAAACAGGCATTTACCGGCTATGATAACCGCCAATGGGAGGCATGGGACCCCTACGCCTTCGCGCCGTTGATTTCGGAATTCGATTTGCACCTGTTCGGACAGGGTACGCATTATCAGATATATGAAAAAATGGGCGCGCACCCGCAAACCGTCGGCGGTATTGAAGGGGTGCTTTTCGCATTATGGGCCCCCAATGCCAAGCGCATCAGCGTAGTGGGGGACTTTAACGGTTGGAACGGCCTGCGTCACCCCATGCGTTCGATGGGTGCGTCGGGCGTATGGGAATTGTTCATCCCCGGTTTAACCAACTACGACAAATACAAATTTGAAATGAAGCTGCCTTCGGGGGATATTGTATTGAAGTCCGACCCGTACGCGAGCTTTGCGGAGCTTCGTCCCGGCACGGCGTCGATGGTGTATGACATTAACGGCTATGACTGGCGGGACGATAAATGGCTCAAGGACCGTACGAAAAATAATCCCCTAAAGGGGCCTGTCAATATTTATGAATTCCACCCCGGTAGTTGGCGGCGCGTGATGCATGATAATTACCGATTCCAATCCTGGCCGGAAATAACGGCGGAGCTTATCCCCTATATAAAAGAAATGGGTTATACCCATGTGGAAATTATGGGTGTGTCGGAATATCCCTTCGACGGCTCATGGGGGTATCAAGTGACGGGGTATTTCGCGCCCACCAGCCGTTACGGTAACCCCCACCAATTTATGGAGTTTGTGGATGCGTGCCACCAAGCGGGTATTGGCGTGATTTTGGATTGGGTGCCCGCGCATTTCCCCAAGGATGCGCACGGGCTGGCGATGTTCGACGGTACGTGCTTGTACGAACATGAAGATCCGCGCCAAGGGGAACACCCCGATTGGGGGACACTCATCTTCAATTATGGGCGCAACGAGGTAAAGAACTTCCTTATCGCTAACGCGTTGTATTGGATAGAAAAATACCACATCGACGGCTTGCGTGTGGACGCGGTCGCCTCCATGCTCTACCTGGATTACGGTAAGAATTACGGCCAATGGGTACCCAACCGATACGGCGGACGCGAAAATATCGACGCTGTGGAATTTATGAAGCACATGAATTCCGTGTTATTAGGCGCGCACCCGCATGTGATGATGATCGCGGAGGAATCCACCGCGTGGACGGGCGTGACCCGCCCCGCGTCCGAAGACGGCTTGGGGTTTTCGTTAAAGTGGAATATGGGCTGGATGAACGATTTCCTCACATACATGACGAAGGACAGTATTTACCGCAAACACCACCACCATAACCTTACCTTCGGGATGGTGTACGCTTATTCGGAAAAATACATCCTCGTGCTTTCCCACGACGAAGTGGTGCATGGTAAAGGCTCGCTGATTAATAAGATGCCCGGCGACTTGTGGCAGAAGATGGCCAACCTGCGCGCGGCGTACGGCTTCATGATGGGCCACCCGGGCAAGAAGCTGTTGTTCATGGGCGGGGAGTTTGCGCAATTTGAGGAATGGAGCGAAGTGAAGGCGATTAATTGGTTCCTTTTGGACCAGTACGAGCATCACCGCCAAATGCACCGCTTCGTAAAGGATTTAAACCATTTATACTTAAAGGAACGCGCCTGCTGGCAGAACGACTTTGAAGGCGGCGGCTTCCAATGGATCAATTGCAACGACTACGAACGCAGCCTCCTTTCGTTCTACCGCATCGGCGAAAAGAAGCGTAAAACGAAAGCCGAGCAGGAATCGCTCGGCCCGGTATACGAATATTTGGTTTTCGTATGTAACTTTACGCCCGTACCGCATGTGGACTACCGTGTGGGCTTGCCCGTAGCGGGTAAATATAAGGAAATCCTCAACTCGGATGACGAAAAGTATGGCGGCAGCGGGATCATCAATTACGGCACGCTAACCTCCCAGGAAATCTTGTGCGACGGACGCCCATACAGCGTACCCATCAAGCTCCCGCCGTTGGGTGTGGTGGTGTTGAAGGGCAGCGTGTGATGTTATAAACGGGAGGGATGATCCAACACCTCCATCACGCGTTCAATACCGTTCACACTTTCCCGCGCGGACATGTTTTTAATAAAATCATAGCGTTTATCATACAGCGTATTAATTTCCGCAAGCAGGCGTTCGGGGGTCATTTCGTCCTCGGGTAATACGGCGGAAAAGCCTTGTTTGGAAAATGATTCGGCGTTTAAGATTTGATCGCCCCTACTGGCACCCTTTGAAAGAGGGATAAGCAAGTGGGGCTTTTTCATTGCCAGCAATTCGAAGAGGGTGCCCGCCC
This sequence comes from Defluviitaleaceae bacterium, assembly GCA_009780585.1. Lineage (GTDB taxonomy): Bacteria > Bacillota > Clostridia > Lachnospirales > WQUN01 > WQRX01. The sequence goes on from WQZS01000029.1 coordinate 18,960, forward strand.
CCGCGCGGGAGAGGACGATATCGGCGGCGGCGTATAGGTCGGCAAGGCCATCCTGCACGTATTCGAATTCGATGTAGCCGGGTTGCGGTGCGTTGATAAGGTTACCCTTTCCGCACAAGTGGATTACGCGGTAGTTTTTGATTAATCGGGGCAATACCTCCCGCACGCAAGCGTTGATTACCGCCGCGCCCTGCGAGCCACCCGTAACGAGCAGTATCGGTTTGGCGTCGTTTTTATCAAAGCCGCATTTCGCAAGCCCTTGTATGCGGCTGCCGTTTAATAATTCCGGTCGTATGGGCAGTCCCGTTAAGACGCCCTTTTTCTTTGGAATGTATGCCAAGGTTTCGGGGAAGGATACGCATATCCGTTTTGCGAAGGGGGCGGCGAGGCGGTTGGCCAAACCGGGGGTTAGGTCGGATTCGTGTATAACAGCCGGGATTTTAAGCATACGCGCCGCCATCAAAACGGGAACGGTGACAAAACCACCCTTGGAAAATACCATATCGGGTTTGACGCGCCGCAGGATTTTTAATGAATCGGCGAGTCCTTTGATCACGCGGAACATGTCCGTCACGTTTTTTATGTCCATATAACGGCGCAGTTTGCCCGACGCGATGGGGTAATAAGGTAAGCCCGCATCCTCCGCTAAAGTGCGTTCGATGCCCGTGCGGCTGCCGATATAATGGATTTCGAACCCCGCTTCCTTAAGCGCGGGAATCAGCGCGAGGTGAGGTGTAACGTGTCCGGCTGTGCCGCCGCCCGTTAGGATTATTTTTTTCATGGCGTTTCCCCTAACATCTCTGTTATAATCATTATATACCAAAATTTGAAATGATTTGCTTTTTAGGAGCGATTCGTATGAAAATTGCGTACATCAGCGGAAACCTGCCTCAATACGACATGGGGCTCGCGAAGTTGCTGGCTTATACCCGAGGCGTTTTTTCGGAATTGGGTGTGCAGACATCGGAGCTAAACCTCGGGGAAGTGCATCCGCCGTACTTCGACGGTATTAAAAACGCGCATTTGGATGGTTTGCTTAACACGGTAAGGGACGCGGACGGCATTATATTTGCCTGTTCGGCGTCCTTTTTCGCGCCGTCGGCGATTATGCAGACCTTTATCGAATACCTTTCGCTGCCCGAATACAAGGACCTGTTGAATGGGAAGCAATGCGCTTTTTTAGTCGTGTCGGAGGCGGGCGGCGAACGGGCCGCGTTGCAATACCTTTCACGGGTGGTACAGCACTTTGGCGGGTATGACGCGACGCACATCGGGTTACAAGCCAACCACCTTGAAAACCTTGACGCAAACGATTTTGTCCGCGAATTCATCGAAAAGGAGCTGGAGGATTTTTACCGCTCGCTTAGGCAAAACCGCAGGAGGATCATTCCGCAGGACTACGCGCAGGGCGCGGCCGATTCCGCGTTGCCGGCTACAGCTTCTAAGGCACACGCACCGAACACTTCACCCGTAAAAAACGTCCCGGCGGAAAAAGTGGTAAAACGCCTGGATGCCTTCACCGAACAGCAGGAACGTGAAATAGAAGAGCTGTCCCGCTTGTTCGCGGAAAAATACACCGACGCGGACGAAGAAAACGAAAAAATTGAAGAAGCCGACGATGAAATCGAAGAACTCTTTGCGGAGGAAGAGGCCGTCGTTATTTCCCCGCCAATTTCCGCGGCCGCGCGCAAGAAGACGGCACGCCAACTTACGCAGAATTTACCGCATTATTTCCAGCCGCAATTATCGGCGGGAACGCAAGCGGTAATACAAATCAACGTCACGGGTACGGAGACCTTCGAAGGCTATTTGAACATACGCAGCAAGGAATGTACGTACACCGACGGTACTGCGGAGGCTCCGGACGTTACCGTCATAACCGACACCGCCGTATGGCTGGATGTGCTTAACGCCAAATTTACCGCGCAAAAAGCCTTCATGATCGGCGGCCTTAAAGTGCGTGGCGCGCTTTCGCTCTTCACCAAATTCGATACTTTATTTAAACTGGGGTAAGAATATGGATAAAAATTTAATTATCAAGGCCGACGGCATTACGCGCGGGTTCCCCGTGGGGGGTGATACCTTTTGGGCGTTGAAGGGCATTGGCTTGACCGTGGCCGAAGGCAAACTGACGATATTAAAGGGACGCTCCGGCAGCGGGAAAACCACGTTGATGAACATATTGGGCGCGCTCGATTATCCGACGGCGGGGGATGTTTTCTTCGACGGCACTTCCCTTAAAAACGCGTCGGAGGCCAAACGCGATAAGATACGCCGCTTGCAAATGGGCTTCGTATTCCAATCGGTCGCGCTCGTCAGCATGATGACCGCGTACGAAAACGTTGAATTTATATTGCGTATCAGCGGTTATCCCGTTAAGCAAAGAAAGGAACGCGTGGAGACCTGCCTCGACCGTGTGGGGCTTGCGGGGCGTATGCACCACTTGCCGCCCGAACTCTCAGGCGGTGAGCAACAGCGCGTTGCGATTGCCCGCGCCATCGCGCACAAGCCCAAGGTAATCTTCGCGGACGAACCGACTGCGGAGCTTGACACCCACACGGGCTTGCAGGTTGTGAAGATTTTCAAGGATTTGATCGAGCAGGAAGGGGCGACGATCGTCATGACCACGCACGACCCCGGATTGATGGATGTAGCCGATAAGGTGTACGAACTCGCGGACGGGGAGGTTATCAATGCAAAAGGATAATGTAATCGTCGCGGAAAGCCTGGTTAAAATTTATAAAACCAAGGACATCGAAGTCCTCGCGCTGCAAGGGCTTGACCTCATAATCGAACGCGGTGAGGTTATGGCCATCATCGGCAACTCGGGCAGCGGAAAGTCCACCCTGCTCAACATGATCGGTGGCTTGGACAAACCCAGCGCGGGTAAATTGACCGTGGACGGCAAGGATTTATTCAAAATGAAGGAAAAGGACTTGGTGGAATATAAAACCGTAACTGTCGGTTTCGTATGGCAAAATAACGCGCGTAACCTGATCCCCTACCTAACCGCCGTCGAGAACGTGATGATGCCCATGCAATTTAACACCACTAACCCCATAAAAAATAAGAAGGCCCGGGCAAAGGATTTGCTCGAGCTCGTCAACATGGGGCATAGGGCGACATATAAGCTGAGCCAACTATCCGGCGGTGAACAGCAGCGCGTGGCGATTGCGCTATCGCTTGCCAACCATCCCGCCGTCCTCTTGGCCGACGAACCTACCGGCAGTGTGGACACCCGCACCACCAACATGATATTGGACATGTTCCGCGCGGTTAACAAAGAACTGGGCACAACCGTCGTCATCGTCACCCACGACCGCGAAATTTCCAAGAGCGTGGAGCGTGTGGTGGCCATCCGCGACGGTAAAACCTCCAGCGAATTTATCATGTCCTACGCCGACCGTTTGGCCAACATCGAGGGCTTCGGCGGCGGGACGCAAGTGGAACTCGCGGTGCTTGACCGCGCAGGGCGTGTGCAAATCCCGCGGGAGTTCTTGGATAAAATGGGGCTGGAAGGGAACCGTTTGCGCATGTTCATGGATGATGAAAACCGCGTGGTTATGCAAGCGCCGTAAAGGTCTATTCCAAATCCGGTGTCCTTTAACGCACCAAGCGGGGATGCCGCGTATAAAAGTACATCGTAGCGACCGTCACGTCGTTAAAATTCCCATGATCGTCCACGCCGTTGGACGTCCACGCCATTACGCCTTGCCAACCGTTGGTGAAGGCGTTCATGTAGTCCTCAGTAAGCGTAAAACCTTCCGTTCCGTGTCCGGTGGTTTCGCCGATGAGCGCGGGGCGCGAGTCACACAGGCCCCAACCGCCGTCCCTGCGCCGCCCGAAGGGGCTTGACGTGAACGGGTGTCCATACCATCGCCCCACCCAATCATAATAATGCGGCGACCAAAAATCCAGCGCGGCGTAGGGGTTATCGTACAGGCTTTGTAAGAAGCGGTCGGAAACCATGTTTCCTTCATACCCTTCACCCGTAAAATCGGAATGATACTTCGAAAACGCCATCCCGACGGTCACGAGGATATCGCTGTTTTGGCGGATGGCGGCGGTATTCCGTGCGAAGAAGTATGAAATATCGTTCCATGGAAGACGCCCCGCGCCTTCGTTTTCATGTAACCAGTCGGGTTCGTTCATCAGGTCGATGCTCCACAGGAAAGGATTGTTGCGGTAGCGTTCCACAAAGGGGAGGGTGTAATGCTCGACGAAGGAACGGATGCCTTCTTCCGATTGAATCATGTTGCGCCAGCGCTCGGGTTCGGAATTATGCCATTCGTTGTATTGGAAATGGTCGAAGGAAGTGAGCGTCGCCATTATATAAATACCGTGCCGTTCGGCGATAGCGAAGAAGTCGTCCAAGTGCCGCCAATGACATTCCGACACGCCGCTGATGATGCCGTTTTCGTCGATGTTCATGACAGCCACTTGGTTATTACGGTTGCCGCGGCCGAAGTTGTTCGTGCAGTTGATCCACACACGGGAGGCGTTGACGCCGTGTTCGCGCAGCGCGGCGAAGTGCGCGTCCCACCAAGCGTAATTAAAGTTGGTCCCGCTGAAGGAGTTCCAATTATGCCACGGGGTGTTGACGCCGTTGATCCAAATACGCTGCGGGTCATCGGTTTCGCCCGTCACGAAGTACGAACCCTCCACGCGGATGCGTTGGGGGTCGAAGTCCTGCGGGGGAAGGGACGTGTCGCTTCCCGTCGTACGCGAGCAAGCGGATATAATCATTAATAAAATGATCACCGTTAAAAATGAATATACATATTTCATACGCACACCTCTTAAGATGTTATTTGTGAAGGATGTAAATAACGCACAAATTGATTGGATAAACCATTGTCAAGTTCACCGTCGAACGGTGCAATTATGTACCACTACAAGTTATCGTACGTGCGTTCAATCATACGTTTCGTTTTAATAATATTACGGCGTTAACCTATTTGGCCCACGGAACAAGAACATCACCTCTTTTATAGCGATATTAAGCGCAAGCATGGTAATACGGTCAAGTCCCATGCCAAAACCGCCATGAGGAGGGCAACCATATTTGAAGAATTCCAAATAATGCTCAACGTCAGCAGACAAACCTTTTTCTTGGGCTTGTTTTTCCAGTTGTCCATAACGATGCTCCCGTTGTGCGCCTGTCGTAATCTCTACGCCTTTCCATATAAGGTCATATCCAAGGGGAATACCGTTTTCGTCGCGCATATGGTAGAAAGCCCTTTTTTCTGCACCATAATGAGTTACAAACAGGAACTCATGATTAAATATATCACGAGCAAGCCTTTCGCATAATTGCTCCGCTTCCGTTGTTAGGTCGGATTGTTCTCCATCAAGAGCGACATAACCATAACGAGTATTTAATTCGTCATATACATCCTCTAACTTCATCACAGGAAAGGGCGTTTGGGGTACTGTTATATCAACGTTGAATAGACGTTTGATTTCTACACAATATTTTTTGTTTATGAAGGAAAGCATACCATGCATCATTTTTTCCTGCATGAGCATAACATCATGGTACGAGTCGATATAGCTCATTTCAATATCAAATCCGGTAAACTCTGTTGCATGGCGATTGGTGTATGACTTCTCAGCCCTAAACACAGGTCCACATTCAAATACCCGTTCAAAGCCGGAAGCCATTGCCATTTGTTTATAAAATTGAGGACTTTGAGCCAAATAAGCCTGTCCGCCAAAGTAATCCAACGCAAAAACATCTGAACCGCTTTCACTGGCTGTGTTTATCAGCTTGGGCGTGTGAATTTCCAAAAAATTTTCACTAAGCATGGTTTGCCTAAACGATTGAGCTATGCAGGTCTGCACTTTGAATATCAATTGATTGCGTTCGCTTCGCAAGTCAATCCAACGATAATCCATTTTATGGTCAATACCGGAATCATCTTGGATGGGTAATGCATCCGCCACAGATTCAATACATAGCGATTCCGGCAGTATCTCTACTCCATTTAGCTTAACATGGGGATTTGTAACAACTTCACCCGTAATGGTTACAACCGTATCAAGTGTAAGAATATCTATTTTGCCGGCTATTTCGGGATTTTCATCCTTAACGACCGTAATCTGCATTTTCCCGGTTATGTCCCTCAAAACCAAGAAAGCCATTGAACGTTTATTACGGATATTCTCTAAAAAACCACTTATTCGTACCCTTTGCCCCGGCTGTGCGTTAGCAATATATGTTCGATTCATTTAATGACCTCCATTTGATTATTGCTAGGCATTCATTGCATTAAGAAGTTTACGCAAATCGTTTTCCGATAGCTTTCCAATGGGCGTAGGTTGCACGGTAGCTATTGGCAAGTCAATAATCCTGCCAATGTCTATTGATGATTGCTTCGTAAGTCCGGCTTGCACCCAATCGTCAATGACAACATACTGGGATTGAATAACGGCACTTTTGTTATCGTATTATGATGTTATCTGAAAGACCGCGACTTCTTTTTGGTCGGAAGATAACACTAAAACAGGACGACGTTTACCACCGTCGCCCCATGAAACATAAGCAATGTGAAGGTCGTAAGGGTTCATTAACCGTTCACCGCCCAATCGTAAATTTCGGGGTGCCTGTCTTTATCCACAATGGCATAGCCATTCTCATCTGCTTCGAGTTTCACTCTTGGGATATTTCTCCTTGCGATAGCCGCCGTAACCTGTTCCTTTAATATAGGAGCAACCACAGGTTGAAATGGCAAACGCCGTTCGGCAATAATCTGCCTGTAGAACATATCTATTGCTGTGGTTTGGTCAATTCCCATGCGGTCTAAAAGCATGGTGGCGGTTTCTTTAACTGTAGTATCAATTTTCACATTAACATTTGATTTAGTCGCAATCATCAAAATCACCTTAATATTGTAATATTTTATTATAAAGCTATTATAACGCCATCGTCAAGATGATGTCGTTAATGGGAGTGGACAAAAGCATTGATTACAAGAAATCCAAGATGGAAAAGGGTAATTCGCGGGATTTTGAGTTGCGATTTTGACGGAACTTCATTTTGGCTACACCAAAAACATTGTACGCATCCAC
>WQZS01000030.1 GCA_009780585.1 Defluviitaleaceae bacterium
TATCGTATAAAGCCACGGCAAGCGTTGAGTTGCCCTCCGGCATTGCTCTGATTATGCCGCTTCAATAGTTTCACCATTAATTTGTGAGATTATTCCATTTACACACTTGCTGCGACACTCCCCAAATCTTGTCACCCAGAGGACTAAAAAACCCTTCATGCATAGGGTTTTTTTCTTTGCGCAGACTTCCGGTCTGTTCGGCTTCGGTCACCTCTTCATATCCAAATATGTCCGCTTCTCACGCCGCTCTATTATGTTATAATACGATGCCGGTTGTAAGTAATCCGCAATCCGCCATGAACATCAAAATAGAACTGTTCCAAAGGTCGAGTTTTTTCCGAAACATTTAAACAAAGTGGTAAGTTCGTCTTCCGTGAGTATTTCTATCTTCGGGCGTTCGAATTTAAACAATCTATGATTTATGATGCGCTTATATGTTAACGGATTCTAAACATCATTTGAATTATATTTTTCATGGAGTGTGTTATAATGGATACAATTGCAACATTTGCCAGAAATTTTAGAGATATAGGCTTGACGGGTACATTTATATTTGCAGGATTAAGTCTTATTGCCGTAACGGCTGAAAGATATTTTAAGTCTGTGAAATACAATATCCCTTTTAAGCTCAGTCAAGTGAACATACATGATTTTGCGGATGGATGGATTGAACTTTTCGTGCTTTTTGGAATTGGGATTATATTACCATTTATAGCCGCAGCATATCCAGCCAATTTTATAATATCATCTTTCTTAGTTTTTATTATGGTAATGGTAGCAACTTTGGCAAATAAAATAGTAGAACGTTGGTTATATAAAAGAAAAATATGGAAGGCAGTATTAGTCTTGCTGATAAGTATTATTGTTACTGTGTCATTTGTATATGTTGGTCATAGTTCGTCACAAGTGAACTATGAAACTGGGTATTATTTGGAACATCAAGCATTTGATGAATTGGAATCATTGTCAGCTACCCCTACCAAAATAGGTTCTGTTACTTTTTTAATAGTCGCAATATATGTTACCGCAATATTGTTCGCAGCACTCTATATTATATGTGCAAGAATTGCCGGGGACGATGATTTCATAATTGCTTCAGATGAAAACGATGAAAAATATATTGTTGTTCTCCGTTATAAAGGAGAAAAATGGATATTAGTACCTTGCGAAATAGGTGAAACAAAAGATGAGGTTAGAAAAATCATTTTTGGAATAATAAGACGTTTATATACAAGGACTATAATTCGATATAAACAAGAAAGCCAAATTAAGACTTTGGATAACATGAGTATAATAAAATTACCTTATCAAAATGTCCGATTGGTCAATGATAGTTGTGTAGAAACTGTAAATGAGAAGCCCAACAAAAATCATTGAGTTAAATTCATCTTTTTTATATAAAATGCCATTCACATCTCAGCGGCATGAATGACATTAAATAATTCATATTGTACGAAAAAACCTCATAAATAGTATACACCGCGATAACAAGGTATCATATAACCCCTTGACTTTTTATATCCATGTGCTTAAGATGTGTCCATCGAAAGGGCAATTAAAAATTGCGACTTCGTAATCAATAAGGTGGGGCTTTGAATTCCTTCATTAGTTTTTTATTAGGAGGTGGGCTGTGACGAAGCTGGAATTAATGACCGTTATGTATTCACTTGAAGAACTGCTTGATGAAGACAAACCGGATAAAGCCCGGCGCGTTATCAAACGCATCATCGCCGAAGCCGAGAAGCGACCGCAAGACAAAAAAGACGATGATTGAAATCAAACACTAACCCCCTTGCGAGGGGGTTTTGGTTTTATTGATATTTGTTAGTCGTTATTTGATATTTACCCAATACAGTCATATAATGGTTAAAAAATCAAATAACAGGGGTGCGATATGGCTGAGGGCAAGAAGGAATTTACGGTTTTGATCGCGGATGATGAAAAGTTAAACGTGGAGCTTTTAAGCGGTATTTTGTCACCCATGTACAATCTGTTGATATCCAGGAACGGGGCGCGGACCTTAACCCTAGCGCGGGAACATAATCCCGACCTTATCCTGCTGGATGTCCTCATGCCCGATATGACGGGCTTCGACGTGATTTCCGAATTGAAAGCAACCGACACAACCAACAAAATACCCGTCATTTTCATCACCGGTTTAACAAGCGCGGACGACGAGGAAAAAGGCTTCTTTTTAGGGGCGGTTGATTACATAATCAAGCCCTTTAATAAATCCATCGTTAAGGCCCGTGTAAACACGCACCTTAAGATTGTTGACCAAATGCGTACGATCGAACGCATCGGCCTTATCGACCCACTTACCAAAATATCCAACCGCCGCGGCTTCGAGAACCGCCTGCACGCGGAATGGGGTAATGCGATCCGTGAAAAACACCCCATCAGCTTCCTAATCATGGACATCGATAAGTTTAAGAACTACAACGACACCTACGGCCACCAGCAAGGGGACGAAGCGTTAAAGGCCTTTGCCGAAGTCTCCGCCAAGTCGCTGCTCCGCTCCGTTGATTTTGCCGCGCGTTGGGGCGGGGAGGAATTTGTGGTACTGCTGCCGGGCACGGACATTGAGGGCGCGGCGGACGTGGCGGAGCGGATACGCGCCAATGTAGAGGCGTCCGTCATCCTAACGGAAAACCGAACCGAAACCCGAATAACCGCAAGCATTGGCGTCAATTCGCTGATACCCGATACCGACTCCACCATTTCCGACTTTATCGAAAAAGCGGATCAAGCGTTGTATAAAGCCAAGGAAACCGGCAGGAACAGGGTAGTCAAGCACGAATCATAAAACGCTTCTGACTAAACAATCGTAATCACATCATCGTTGCCCACCGTCATATAATCACGCGCGCCGTAGCTTTGGACGGTTAACCCTTCGGCACGGAAGGTACCCGGATTTATCACGCGGGCGTAGTAGAAGTAGGTGCGCGTGTTATTAAAGCGGCTGTTATGATCGTAAAAGGTTATCCGTTGCCCTTCGGTTGCGGCGTGGGCCCACCGCCTTTCGGAGCTTCGGTTCATTTCAAACCGCGCCGAACCGGAGGTATGCACCAATCCCGCGGGTAAGAAGTCCGTGATAATATACGAACCCATCAGATCACGGCGGGAATAGTCAATAGTAATTTCCACCCGAACCAAATCACCTTGGTTAAAGGTTGTACGCGGCATGTTTTCGCCCGAGCGGAAATATTGCCGCGTTATTTTAATTTCGTTGTCCGCGGGTTCGATGTCCTCAAGCGGTACGCGGTGGATCGATACCGCGCCCACTTCACCCGTGACGGAAGTCAAGTTGAATTCATGGAGGTTTTGCGCGGGGATGCGGAGGGTATAATTACGCCCGAAGGACAAATCACGCGTAAATTCTTCGCCGAAGAGGGTATAGGTGATACCCGCGAGCAGTTCGTTCGCGCTTTCGATTTCATGGATGATATAGGAAAGACGGCGGATATCCACGAACAGGTTGTCAGTGAAATGGCTTAGGGTATATTGGTGCAGACCCGTACGTTCCGGCATATTCAATTGCGAAGCCAAGAGCGCAACGATGGAAGTCGCCTCTAATATCTCGGCGCGTGTGGTGCCAACGTTAACACGGTAATACGGCTCGATGCGTTGGATATGGGGCGCGATACGCTCGTTGTATATCGTACGCGCCATATGGGTTTCGCCCAAGGACGCGAAGCCCAGCGCGAGGTAAGCGGCATCACCGATGGACAAATCCGCGGCGGCCATCGCGTAATCGTAGAGGTAAAGCAGGACGGGTTCCTTTAGCAACGCGAGCCCGTATAACGCAAGGATTCGGTTACCCGGCGCATTGCCGTCGGCGATGTTGTATAAATAGTTGCGCAAGGCCGTTTTGTTTACTTCATCCCGTACAAACGGAATCATCTGTACGGTTACGGCCAAGTCGCTGTCCGCGTAAGGCAGCATGGCGATGCCGCCGTTGGGGCGTTGGTAATCGCGCGGGTCGAAGGGCGTTTCGGCGGTATACAAACCCAATTCGGAAAAATATTTGCGGATCAGCCGATTCGCTTCGCGTTGCATGACCATACCTTCGAGCCGAACACCGCGCGTCCATCGCATACCCATTAATTCGTGCAGGAACTGTCCCCTGCCCCGGTCGGTAAAGGTGATTTGCGTCAAACCCGGCCTGCCCGCGGCAAAAACCGTATCCTCCGTAACGTTATAAAACACAGCCGTATCAACCAAACGGTGCGAATCGACAACCGTAAAGGTATGCCGCACCGTGTCCGTGTAACCGTTGGAGGTCGTGGCGCGCATGATGATCGAATACGAGCCTTCGGCGGCCATTTCCCATAAGGGGATGTTTACGCGTTCGAAGGCCGTGCCTTCCGCGCGGATAACCGCGGCGCGGGCGGGGTAGATATCGTCGCGCCATACCTCGAATAAAACCTCCTCGCCCCCGTTGAGGCTCGTGCCGAAAGCGTTTACGCCCAAAACGGGTACGTCCCCCGTGAGGAAGATGCTGTTTAAGGAATAATGCAGGAACATGGGCTGCGTCACGATAATGTTCGTGGTATCGTTCCCCGCGTACAGGTTATGGGTTATACCGGAAACGCTCAACCGCCAGGAAGTGATGTTGTCGGGCAATCGGAAGCTGAACGCTGCTTGGCCCCGCGCGTTCGTTTGCAAGGAAGCGAATACCGCCGTATCCTCGAATAATTCCCTGATGCGGGCATCCCCGCCATTGATGGCGGTTTCCGTTAATGCCATATCAGCCATCGGAGGTGCGGGGGTGGCCGCAGCTACGGCACCATCCCCCACCCCACCCCAGGTTACTGCCCGCATGTTCGACCCGTCATCATGGCCGTCGCTTGCGAACGTCCTGTGCGTAGCGATCGTGTGCCGTACCCCCGACGGTATGTGCCGATACAAAGTCCTTAACGTATCGACGTGCATTTCCTGCAAGGCAAACAAAGCCTCATCCACCACGGAGATATTGATATCCGCCCGCACGGGATTGCCGAGGCTGTCCGTTACATTAATCATGAGATTGGCCGTATCGCCGGGTACATAGGCATCTTGATCGGCGGTGACATTGATTTGCAATTGACGGCTTTCCCTGTTAAAACGGAGCGTTTCGCGCATCCACCAGTTTGACGAATATATATGTCCGTTGAAATGGAAGGCGTAGACCGTCGCGTTGGGTAGGTGTTCTTCCCCGAAGGGGAACGCGATTTCATTCCTCCCCACGCGGTATTCGAGTATACCGTTGCTCGCCACGACGAACAAAACGTTGCCGCGGGTTACGGCTTCCGAGCCTTGCATGACGGTGAGGCGTACTTCTTCGCCGATGTCGTAGCCCTCGTTCCATTCCTTGCCGCCGTTGAGGAATGGTTCACCCATTTCCATCCGCATGAAGAACTCCCAAAAGTCACGCCCGATGAACGCATCGTGCGTAATTTGGCGCCCGTGGCTGTCGGTAGTGGTTACGCGGGCGAAGTAGCTTTCATTTTTGCGGTTGGGCACGGTAAAGCTGCGGGAAGCGACGCCGTCCGCGCCGGTGGTCATGGTGAAGCGGTCGATGACTTCCTCGCGGCGGTCATGCCTGTATTGCGGCACGACGATACGTTCGATGAAGCAATAACGCTCGCCGATACGCACGGGTACCCAATATACCCGTGATATGGCAACTTCCAAGCGTTGCGCCGATACGGGACGGTCGAGGTAATCGCCCCAATGCGCCGCCGTACCGTCATTGATCCTATCCAACGTAATCGTGTTGACGTCTACGGTCAGTTCGGCATTTTCACCGTTGCGGGTAGCGCGGGCGCGCACGTCTATATCATTGATGAATACGCGCAAGTTGGCCGAGCGCGTGGTCCTGCCAATTTCGGGCAGGGTGGCTTCGGCGGTGAAGAAGAGGCTCGTTTCCCCTTGGTGCGCCGCTTGGTGCGAAAGCTGCGGGATGGTGATTTTCGCTTCGCCGTTAAGGTCGGTAGTACCTTGCCCTTGGCGGTTATGGTTTAACGCGTGGCCCCATAAACCGTACGAAATACCCAGCTCCGGTACGGGCGTACCTTCAAAGAACTCCGTCCGAACGGTAAAGGTCACCGATTCCCCCACAAAAGCGGCGCGCTTGCTTGTACTTACCAGCATTTGATACGGCGGCTTTACGTAATCCTGCACTTCAAAAAACGTCGAACCCAACACGATATCGCCGTGGTAGACCGTCAAACGGTAGGAGCCCGGGTCCAAATGAGGGAGCCGCATTTCACCCGAATATGCCCCGCCCTGTACGGCGACGGTTTGGCGGTGCAAGGTATCGCGCGTGCCGAACCGCCCGAAGCCCCAGCCCTCGGTTAATATAGCGGTTACATGGGTGATCGCTTCGTTTTGCGAGCGGTTCTGCGCGAAGCCCCAAAAATATACCGTATCGCTGCGTTGGAAGATCGTCCTGTCTAATTGCAGGACTGACCAATAGGCGTTGTCCGGTTGCGGCGAATTCCAACCCCACCAGCCCCAATGGTTGATATGACCCGCCGTAAACAAAATGCAGCGTTTGCCGTCGGGGGCGTTGATTGCAAGGGTTTGCGCGGTATCGGGTATACCGTTGGGGATAACAGCGATGCCGTCCCCGTTCGTATGCCATGTACGCCCAGATTCGTATATCCGCGCTTGGTTAACGGGTAACCCCGTTATCATATCGTTGACCCATATAATCGTCATATCGTCGTCAGCCACGATTTGTACGGCCAAGTCGGTGATTTGCAAGATCATTTGGTCGCTTACCTCGCCGCCGATAACGGCGTTGATTACATAGAAGCCTGCAGGCAACGCGTTGGGGAGTTGCAACGTTTCGAACCATCGGTCGCCTTGCGCTTGCGTTATCGTCATCGAGGCTACCCGCGTAAGGCGTGAAACGTCCATGAAGCTGTTGCGCCACGCGAAGACCGACCAACGCGGGATATTGAATTGCTCCCGCACCGCTTCAACGGCTTGCGCTTCGTCGTCTAAGCGGAACACGCCGATATCCACCGTCGGGCGCGTCCCGCCCCACGGGTAGCTGACGCGGTAATTAACCTGCGGCGGTTCGAAGGAAGGCAATTCGGTATACATATTAAAGAAATGGAAGGATTCCGACGGGTTTTGCTGTGGTGTTTCGTTAACGTTCGTTTCGAAGGAAAAGGTAAAATCCTCGGCGAACTTTTCACCCGTACCCGCTAAGCCGAAGCCCGCACGCAAGGTTACGGTATATACCTTCCCCTGCTCCAGCGGATTCGTAGGCATAAAAATGGAAGAAGCCCCGCGCCGGATAAACCGTCCGTTAACATGGGGCTCTATCGAAAAATATTCCCGTATATCCTCATACCCTCCGACGGAGAAGTTGATCTCGATCCCCGTATTAGGCGGCACGTTAACGGATTGGTTGCCCGGCAGGGTGGAGACGACTTCGAAGCGCGGCATGGTTTGGAACGCCCAGGTGATATCGCTTACATTCCCGGCCTGCGCCATGCGGAAGATAACCAACGCGTTATGGGCAAGGGTTACGGCGGGGGTAACAAAGTAGCTCCCGTCATTTTGGCGCGTGACGATCGGCTGCGGCTGCCCGTCGATCAAAATCGCGGGTAACCGCCCCGAGGGCAATGCTTCGGGCAGCGTAAGCACGAACGCGCTTGCGATATCCACCCCGTTTGCGCCGTATACCATCGGGCGCAGCGTATGGCCTTCCTTGGGTACGTCGTAAAAAGTTTGCCACGTCAGTAAGCTAATGGCCGAACGGTCGGGCTCCTCGAGGGCCAATTGCATTTGCGTAAAGGGGATCGGTGGTTCGGGGGGATCGCTTTCATCCCTTTCGCCCCTTCCGCACGCAACCAATACCATCATGATAATAACGATCATTAAAAACGCCGCGGACATATTCCTGCGCACAAAATCATCCCCTGTTAGTAACGTTTTATTTTTACTAACGGATTATAAAATAAAACGTTCCGTTTTTAAATATTTTGCTTGACAACCCGTTTTTTCTGATATAAGATGCGTCGCGCACGGGAGCATAGCTCAGTTGGGAGAGCGCATGCCTTACAAGCATGATGCCGTTGGTTCAAGTCCATCTGTTCCCATGTAACACCAAACGCCCCACGGGGGTAACTCGTGGGGCGTACCTATGGCGGAATAGCTCAGTTGGCGAGAGCACACGGTTCATACCCGTGGGGTCGTGGGTTCAAATCCCTCTTCCGCTATGCAAGCCCGTATTGTCAGCGTTTGTTGATGATGCGGGCTTTTTTATCGTGGGTTTAAAATACCTCTTCCGCTGGATTTTTCGCTCAAAGCGGAGTTTAACATACTGTTGATGCGTTTAAAATTATTGTGCTATCTTTAAATGTGATTTTAACGCATCTTGTAAAACGCTTGAAAAGTTCACATGCGCGGCTTCCGCTTGTTGGTTTAGCCATGCAGGGATGGTAAGCGTTTTTTTAATGGCGCGGTTTTCTGCTTGACGGCGGTAGGCGGTTGTATCGGCGACGATCATGCTGATGAACTCGGGAACCGTATGCGGGAGGGACTCCGATGCTTGCGGAATCGCTTCCTTTTCATTTTCCGCATCCCACAGCCACATCGAAGCGGCATCTTCAGCCATTTCGATGGCTTCCGCCAAGGATTTTCCGAAAGTACGGCAATGCGGTAAATCGGGGATATAAACGCTGTAGCCTCCATTAACGGGTGTGAAAATCGCGGGGTATACATATTTCATAGGTTATCCTCCTTATAAAAGACCTGCATCCCGTAGGATTGCTTTAGCCGTATAATCATCGATTTTACTTCCGTTAGGGACGGGAATTTTTTCACCCGGTTTATTAGGGTGCTTAGCCATACCATGTTTTCCGCCCGCCATAATTTTATACCCGCCTTTTTGTAATCGTCTCATTAGTTCCGTACGTTTCATTTCTTCACCTCGTAAACTTAATGTAACACGTATTATACGTGCCGTCAAGGAATTTTCTCCCGCATCCCATATAGCAATCCAAGATAAGAACGGATTTAAGCCTATGATATACTTTAACCACCGCGCGGGAGGAGGTGTCGCATGGACAAAATGTATATCAATAAAGCAAAGACGTTCATCGGCGAACACTTGAAGGAAGAATTTTCGCTTAATGATTTGGCCGGACGTATCGGTTATTCGGCGTTTCATTTGGCGAGGGCGTTTAAAAATGAAGTTGGTCTTTCGGTTATGGAGTATACGCGCAACGAGCGTATTATGGCCGCATCGAAAGAGCTGGGCAATGGTTTAAATATTTGTGATATTGCGATGGAATATTGCTTCGACACGCACGCCGGGTTTACGAAGGCATTTATCAACCTGTTCGGATGTACGCCGAAGGAATTCCAAGCACATTCACGTAAAATGAAAACAGCCGAAAGGGGCATAACTATCATGGAAAATTCAAAAATTATCATCCGTCACATTTGCGAAAGCGATGTGCAGGATTTGTGGGAAAACGTCTACAGCGCGATGACACCCAAACAAATTACCGAAGATAAAATCCGGTATCATACGGACCTGTATAAAAAAAGGGAGGGCTTCGAATTGGTGGCGGAGGTTGACGGCAGGGTTGTTATGTCCTTACCGGTTTCGAAGCCGACGTGGCTTCCCCTTGGTTTTGTGTGGGATAATCATTTTACGCATACCGAAGGCGATACCCATGTGATTATGAAAAAACTCTTGGATGAAACGAAACGGCAAGCCAAAATGCTGGGGATTTCGACACTTATTTCGGCGCAATCACAAAACAGCGACGCATCCAAAGCAATGCAGTCCTTGGGATTCACTAAAGTTATCGAATCCGACGGCTGGGAATACCTGATGATGGGGATACCCGATAATGATATGTAACGAAGGGAATACTTCTATATAAAATGTATTTTATCAAAATTTCCACATGGACTGTTGTACAATAGTCCATGTGGAATATTTTTATTATTCAATCATTTAAAAAGGGTGTGTTCGGTATGCAAGTGACGTTAAAGCCCGTAACGGCGGATAAAGAAAACGTCCTCGTCAATCTTATGGAAAAATACGAATATGAATTTTCACAATATCATCATTGGGATGTACGTGGGGACGGTCTTTACGGATGTTATTTTGAAGAGGAATACAGGGAAGAAAACGGAAAATACGCCGCGTTTTTCATAGAAGCCGATAACAAGTTGGCAGGATTTGTAATGATCGGCGACGGGATTAACGGAGATAAAAAGACGGATTATCAGGTTAACGAATTATTTGTTATGCATAAATATCGCCGTTTGGGTATTGGAAAGCAAGCGTTATTTAAAATTCTTGACAGTTATAAAGGAATATGGCAAGTGGTTTTCCATCCGGTTAATATAGCGTCCGCTCATTTTTGGGAGAGGATAGCGGATGAATATACCGGCGGAAAGTATGAGTTGATAAAATCCCACTCTCATGAGGATTATTCTTTTTATGACGGAACGCCGGGGGATGTAATATATTTTAGTAGTATAATATAACCGAAAAAGTAAGCCCGGGGTTAAAACAGAGACCCGGGCCATTTATCGAGGTATTCGTCGCTTTTACGGTTGCGGTCGTTGAGGTATTGGGGTTCAGCGTGTTGCGTTACTTCTTCCGGCCAGCGGAAGCGGATTTTGTCGGGGTTCATGGTATCACTCCTAAACGGTGATAGTATGCCCGATTGGTTGGATAGTATACGGGCGGGTGCCGGAATATTTTAGAATATCTTAAATTTATTTAAGTTCTTTAAATCCGCTTCCCCCTGTTCGCCTACCAAGCCTACCAACAGGTACGCGCCGCTTAAGGGGTCGGGGTGTATTTCCTTTACTAAGCGGAAATTTTCCACTTCGCCGGTACTCCGCACATGGATGCGGGGGCCGGCGCATTTCATATGGTCGTCGCCGATTTTTATCATTTCCTCGTTCACATAGCTTACGGAAAGATCCGCTTCGATGATTTCCCTTACCCTACGCTCCAGGGCTTCCAGCTCCGCTGCGCTTACGTTGGGCGGGTTTTCGAACGCCATTACAAAGCCCTTGCGTACGTCGGTCGTGGTCCAAGTGCGAGGCATCCCGTATTCCTTCGTGACGACGAGGGTGGTGATGTCTTCGGCGGTGTGTGCCATTTTGCGGTACTTCGCCGAGGGGTACACGATGTCGTAAATGTCCTTGGGCGCGGGGCCGAACACCGTGGGGCGGGCAATCATGATTTCCTCGCCGATGCCTACCAGGATTTCCGCGTTCATGTCCAGGTAGGGGTACAGGAGGTCGAAGTGTTCGATAATCAGCCGTCGCCGTTTAACCAAAGCGGTGCGGACGAAGGTCACGATTTCGTGCATTTGGGTAAAGGCCGTTTGGAAGCGCATGTCCATATGGAAGGTGGACGCGTCCTGCATACTGCCGATGGGGTCTCGGATTTGCATGATTTTGGCGGGGCTGATGCCGTCGTCGTCGTTGGAAAGCTCCAGCCCCGGGAACATCCCCTTGATCAGCGACGATTTGCCCGAGCCCGCGTCCCCGATGATGCCGATGAGCCTGTCTTTGATGCTTAGGTGCCGATGGGAAATTTCCTCGCCCAATATCATAAGCCGCTCGTTGCCGCGGGGCGCGAGGTACACCGCGTAGAGCATAAAATCCTGCATGAAGGTCTTTTTTAACATGCGTCCTCCATTGTAAAGGAAAAGTGCATCAGCGGGGCGTGCTGCTGCGCGCCGTACACGTCGGTTTCCCGCAGGTCACCGGAGCATATGGGGCGGACGATGGTGATTTTGATTGCCTTCGCCGGGTCGAAGTGTACGATTTCCATTACATTGCCGGGGGAAATGCCGTACAGCGCGGCGAAGGATTCCTTGGTGATCGCTTCGGATTTGATTACGGCTTCGTAAATCGCTTGCGTTTTGAAGATGATGTCGAAGGTCAATTCATACGGACCGGAGTTTTTGGAGCGGATTACGTCCGCCAGGTTGGATAATTGATACGTCATGCTTTCACCTCCGGTTTCGCGGTGTAAACGCGTGCCTCCGGCGCGCAGCACCCCAATCGTATATATTCAATCGGAAAAAATTCGCATGGGTTTGTTACTTCCATTAAGTGATATACGCAGAAGGCGTACACATCCCCCATTTTTACGTCGGAGGGGGAGAAGGGAAACGCCAAATTGCCTGCGGTGGAAATACGACCGGGATAGCCGTAGTGTAGCAGGGTTGACCGCGCGAAGGAGCAGATTGTGTTTGCCATTTCTTGCGTAGGGGCGACCGCGTCAATAATGATGGCAAGCTCGGCGGAAGTTGCACCGTGGAGGGTACAATCGGCACCGGAGGGAGGGGCGGCGCAATCGGTATTATCGGAGGGAACGGAACAATCTGCATTTTCGGGGGAGACAGCACAATCGATTACGGCAGGTAAAGCGTCAATAATACCTACGTAAGAAGCAGCAAATATGCCTTGCGTACCGGATTGAGCAGGTTTACCGTATATTTTGAAATCTAATGAATAATTATCCATCCCCGTAAAGTTATCCCGCACCCGCGCCTTCACCGCCGGGGTGATTGCATCGATTTGCGCGATCATCACCGGGTCAGCCGTGGAAGCGAAGGATACCGTACGGCATCCCACTTTTTTTACGCCTTCCAACTTAATGGTGTACGTATCAGACGGGAAAAAACGGCTCCCCGTCACCCGAACGCAGGTTTCCGTTTCTTGGGTAAAAACAGTTTGCGTAAGGTCCAGGATGCCCCCCGGCCCGGGCAGGATATAAGGGTTGGTTTTTTCATACAAGGTATGCGCGGCTACGGACAACGTCGTACACTTGCGTCCGGCGGAAAGGGGCTCCACGCGGAAATAATCCCCGCCGAGATATCCGATCATGCAATCGCTTCCGCTGCCGGGCGTGGCGGCGATGGCGGCACATTCCAGTATTTTTCCCAAGTGGACGGCAAGCCCGCGGTCGTACCCTTCACGTACGGCAACCGCCGCGAACACGGCAGGGTCATACGCCCGCCCGGCTAAAACCACTTGCGCTTTTTCGTCAAGGGCGCGGATGATGGGCTCTGTTCCCATTTGGGCTACGATGTGGGCGGCATCGGTGACATCCGCTTGCGTTAACTCCGGCGCGGGGTGCAAGGGTAAAATGCGTCCTTCTTCCATCGCGGAAAGGATAGTCTTTTTATCGATATCGCCAGGAATCACCGCCAGGGTAAATGTTAAATCTTTTTCGGCGGCAATTTCCTCAATAATTTCCCGGTTCCATTGCAAATGGGGCAAAGCACCGCTCCCCCCCGCCGAGCCGATGATCAACGGGATGCTCGCGTCGAGGGCGGCGGGTATCATAATAGCTAAATCCCGCTTGACGGCGGCGCGGTCGGTAAAGGAAATCCCCGCGCCCAAGTAATACGGCCCCGGGTCGGTGGAGCCCGCGTCCACGGCGATCACGTCGGGCTTGCGGCGCATCCCTTCTTCCCATGAAGCCATGGGGAAGCCGTAGCCCAGGATTGCCGTGGGGGATAATATTTTCATTTCACGCATCACAAAGCCCCTTTCGTTAACGGTAATGTCAGATTTATTTTATCGGATGCAATTATATATTTTTCATTAATGTTAAAATCCGATTCATTTCATTAAACACCACCATATACCCTTCGTCCACACCCATGCCGGGCTTGGCCAGCATTTGTGCGGGGGAGGTTGCCATGGCGATGTGCGTGCAAACTTGGCTGCTTCGGTCCGTTTCGTTGCAAGTTCCGCCCAGGTACGCGCCCATGCCGTTTTGCTTGCAATACAGCACCGCTTCGATGGAATTATTAATGCCCCCAAGATCGGGGGTTTTGATTTGCGCCATATGTCCGGCTTGGTTGTCGGTGAAGATTTTGATATCTTCAAGGGTATTGCACCATTCGTCGGCCACGATTTCCACATTGATGCCGTTTGTTTGTAATTTTTGGGCAAGTTTAGCCAACGCCTCCACTTGGGGGTCGCGGCTGCCCATATCCACGGGGCCTTCGATGCGGAGGGTGAAGGGTTCCGCCATTTTTTGCGCCTTTGCCATGAAGCCGACGATGGCATCGTAATCATGGTCTAAAGCGATACCCAGTACGCCGTATACGTCGATGTGGAGTACGGGTTTATAACCCGCGTACGGTGATAATCGTACGATGCGGTCGCGCAGCCAGCCGATATATTCCAGCAATTTTTCACCTTTATGCCCCAGCTTGGTTATATTATTGACCAAACCGTGCGGAAGCACCTCTGCCCCCTTAAGGATCATCTTATCCACGTTGTTATAACGGTCATCGCCGGATTGGGAGAAGATCGGGATGGGTTTATCGGAAACCGTCAAACCGTATTCCTCTGCGATTACTTGTGCCATTAGCTTACGGTTCGCTTTCGCCACGGCATCCAAGCAGGCTTGGGTTACGCCGTAGCGTATGGCGGTGTGGCAGGGACGGCGGTTGTCAATGGCTTGCGCCATTTCCTTAAAAGTGGTTACTTCCTTTCCCTTATATAATGCTTCCGTTTCTTTTAAGATAACCGGGATAAAATCCTTCGCTAAAAATAACGGGTCGCGCCCCCCCGTACCGGAATATTGCACCGCGGCGCAATCCCCGTGGGCGATTTGCCCATCTTCCAAGATGAACATAACCGACACGGATTCACCCGCTTGGCGCACTTGGGTAAAGCCCGGGGTTGCGGGTTTTCCGATATAGGCGTTACCGTCGGCGACAGCCGTCGTTTTGATCGCGGCTTGATCGTCGAAGAAGAACCCCGTACGCCCAGGTGCGCAAATAATGTCCTTGATTTTCATACGGGCCTCCCCACAAGATTGCCTTTACCGATGGCGTAAATATCATCTACTACCATTTGGAAGGAAACCTTTCGTTTTTCAGACCTGCCGCGTTCTTCCAACCGTGTGCGGTGGAAGTCTTTGATATCTTGGTTAAACGGCAGGTTGCCGCAATCCAGCAATCGCACCGCACCGCTGTTGTCCCGCGCGGGGAGCAGCTTGCCCAAATTATTGCGGCTGGGCGCGAAGGGGATGTCCAGCACCCCTGCTTCGAAGGCACGCACCGCACCCTTGGCGAAGTCCCCTTCCCCCAGCGCGTAGGTACGCCCCAATAATGCCCGCGTTTCCTCCATGATCATCCCGTATTCCGCTATAACATGGGGGTCTTCAAGCATGGATTGGTCCTTAAGCATGGACACCACTTGCTTGGTGGCTTTTAATCCGGCGGCGTTGGCTTCCTTGGTGGGGATACCCATGGCTTCGTGGGGGGTTTTGACGATGACTTTGGTGGCTTTGGAGAGGGCCGCCGCCGCCGCACCCCAGGATATGACACCGAAAGCTTTTGATTCGTCCTGCGGGAAGCCGCCCATCCATTGGTGGAGTACCGTGGTGACGGTGACTTTTCCGTAGCCGTACCGTTTTAAATATTCTTCGGTAAGGGCACGCAGGCTTTTGATGGCGGCTACGTCCTGTATCAGGTTGCCGCATTGCCCGTAACCCACGGTGATGTCCATCACGCCTTGCTCCGCCGCCAGCAACGCTTCGATGACCGCAACCGCATGTGATACGCATGGCGGCACCAGCGTACCCGTCAACGGGCCGAAGGGTTCTTTATTAATAATTACCCCTGCTTCGGCGTACATACCCAATAAACGGTCGGCATACTGCCAATCGGCGATGCTTTTGGCGAGGGGATAATTCTTCGAATACGGGATATTGTAAGAAATCCCGCCGCCCTCGTAGGAAGTGAATCCCCCCGCGAGGGAAATTTCCGTTAGTAAACGTGCGTCGGGCGTGCCGTGGCGCACCTGTACCGGAGCTTTTAGGGAGGTATTAATATTACGGCAAACCTCCACCCCGAAGTTGACCACGGGGAAGCCGTTGAGCATGGATCGGTTTTCGCGTTTGCTTTCCTCAATGCCGGCTTCTGCTTCGGTATAGCGGTTATGGCGGGTGTAGCTGTCGATGGTGGTGGGTAGGAGGTCGGCTTCGCCCTCGGTTTCCAAATAGCTGAGCAGTTCCACCAGTAAGGAAGGCAACGCCACCCCCGCGCGGGGTTGTATCAGCGTAACGCCGTTCTTGTCGGCTTTGGCCAGTTTCCCCGCGAAGCTCTTACTCGCAGGGTATCGCTTGTGGAACGCGATCGCGTTCTCGAAATCAACGTCCTTTCCTGTCGGCCATTGGTTAAGGACTTCCCGTTGGATTTCGGCGAAGGCGGCTTCGGTGAGTTTTTTGTTTACGGGTTCCATACGTTACAACTCGCTTTCCAGTATCCGCAGGGCTAATTGCTTATCTACCCGAGCGAGCAGCCCCATCGCGGAAAAAATATATTTTTTATCCCATATAAACTTAGGCGAAGCGGGTTTTAATACATTATCGCGTGTTGGGGTTGTAGCATGGCGTGTTGGGGTTGCCGCGTTTTGGAGGATACTTGCCGGGTCATCGGTGTATATAATCGGCCCGCCTATACCAACCACATATTTGACGGCGGTCAAATCCTTACCCATTTGATAAAAAGATTCCCCGAAGGGGGTGTAGGCGGTTTCGAGGTATCCCGCGTGGCGGGTTGTTGCTATGTCCACAGCGGTACCGGCAAGCATTTGGTCGAAGTGGGCGTGGGGGGAGCCTGCGGGCGGGATGTATGCGTAGTCCGATCGGCACGCGGTACGGTAGCTTTCGATGTCGGGTAACTTTGTCTCAAATTGAGACGAAGTTATTTTATCGATCAGCGTTTCTTGGCTGTGGCGCATCCCCAAATCCCCTTCAACCGTACGCTTGGCGAAGGGTTCGGGTAAGCCTTTTTGGGTGACGCCGGGCAATGTGGGCGCACCTCGGCACATGGAATATACGTCCGTCGTCGCGCCGCCTACGTCCACGGCCAGTATGTCGCCTAAGTTTTCCGATAATAGCTGCATACATTCGAATACCGCTAAGGGTGTGGGGATGATCGGCATCGTCATTTCGCGGGCCGCTTGCGCCAAGCCCTTTGCTTTTATAATTTTTTCCAAAAATAATGCGTTAATCGCATCCCTTGCGGGGAGTGTATCCAAAGTGTTGAAAACGGGCATGACATTCCCGCAGATAACGGCGTGTTTGCCGGATCGGGTCAATACCTCCCGCGCATCTTCGGCGGCGGATTTGTTTCCCGCGATAATCACCGCGAAATCGCTTTCTATTTCCGCCAATTTTTTTGCGTTATGTAGGATCACGTCTTTGTTACCGCCGTCCGTGCCGCCGCTAAGCAAGATTAAATCCGGTTGAATCCCATGGATTTCCTCCTGTTCGGAGGCGTTTAATTCATAGGAAAAGGTCTTTACCACTTTAGCTCCCGCGCTGCACGCCGCCAGGTTCGCCGCTTTTGCCGTCAACGACGGGACCAACCCCACCGCCACCATTTTAAGCCCGCCGTACGCGCTGGATGCAGCCAGTTTGTGGGTAAATGTCAATTTTCCCGTTTGTGCGGTCAATTCCTTAACCGCGTTGTTTAACCCTCCCCGGATGTCGGTACCGATGGTCGTGGGTGACTTCGCCGTGCCGAGGATTTCCGGCTTTTCGGTTGAAATGGCAACAACCTTCGTAAAGGTACTGCCGAAATCCACGGCAAGGATAAAACCCGAATCCTTTCGGGATTCGTCACGGACATTCATGGTTGTCCGACACCCAAATCCTTGCTGATGTCGGCGATACCCTTCTCCGGCGCGGTACCCGGCGGATACGCGCGGTTAAAGCCCATTTCAAGGAAAATTCTTTCAACCTCCGCGAAGTCCCGCTTGCCCACTACCAGGTTACCCCCCACGTACATGGGGATATCCTTCAACCCCGCTTCCTCGCATTTTTCCCGCAGTCCGCGGCAGTCCATTTCGCCGTGGCCGTACAGGGACGATACGATGATCGCGTCGGCGTTCGTTTCGATGGCGGCTTCGATGTATTCCTCCTGCGAAACCATCACCCCCAAATTAACCACGTTAAACCCCGCCTCCGTAAAGGCATGGGACAGGATTTTGATCCCGATGGCGTGCACGTCCGCGCCGATTACGCCCATTACAACCGTTTTCCCGTTCATTTCACACTTCCCATATTGGCAATTATCTGTTTTTAATCCTATAATGACGCAAATAAACGAGATGTCAACCGAACATTCGCGGGGTGTACTATGCAAGAGAATCAACGGTTTTTTACCAACAAAGCGTGTATGTTTTTCCCTTGCCACGATATGGGCGATGAAGCACCGCATAATTGCCTGTTTTGCTATTGCCCGTTATATCCCTTGGGAGAGGAATGCGGCGGCGATTTTACGTGGGCGCGGCATGAGGATATAAAGGTCAAATTGTGCGCGGGTTGCGCCTTTCCCCACCACGCGGGCAACTACGACGCGGTCATCAATAAGCTCACGCCCGAAAACCTTACCTTCCCGCGGATCATCAACGCCGAGCAAATCACCCAAGCCGTGTCCCGTTTATGTATCGAAGCGAACATCCGCTTACCCGAAGACGTAAAAACCGCGTTGGAAAACGCCCGCGCACGGGAAGATTCCCCCATCGCCGCGGATATCTTGGATAAAATCATCGAAAACCATAAATTAGCCGAAGCGCGGAACATGCCCATTTGCCAAGATACGGGCGTGGTTTGCGTTTTTTTGGAGATCGGTGAAAACGTCCATATCAAAGGCAATATCCAAACCGCCGTCAATGAAGGGGTTCGCCGCGGCTATAAAGAAGGATATCTGCGCAATTCCGTCGTACGCGCGCCCCTTTTTGACCGAGCTAACACGAATGACAACACCCCCGCGATGCTCTACCTCGACCAAGTCCCCGGCGACAAGGTTACGATTACGGTAGTACCCAAGGGCTTCGGCAGCGAGAACATGAGTACCGTAAAAATGCTGATGCCTTCCGACGGATTGGAAGGCGTCGTTGAATTCGTATTGGAAACCGTAAAGAACGCGGGCCCCAACCCCTGCCCCCCGACCATCGTGGGGGTCGGCTTGGGGGGAACACTCGATAAAGCGGCGTTGCTGGCGAAGAAGGCTTTGCTAAGACCCATCGGCAAACCCGCAAATGATCCGGATTTCGCACGGTTGGAAGCCTTGCTGTTGGAAAAGATCAACGCGTTGGGTATCGGGCCCCAAGGCTTCGGCGGGCGCACGACGGCGTTGGGTGTATCCATTGAACACACCGCCACACATATCGCGGGGTTGCCGTGCGCTGTAAATTTGAATTGCCACGCCGCCCGCCACGCGACGGAGGTGATATGAAATGATTCATCACATTACATTACCCCTTTCAAAAGAAAAAACCGCATCCCTTAACTGCGGCGATACGGTTTATCTGACGGGCGAGTTGTTTACCGCGCGAGATGCCGCCCACAAACGCCTCACGGAAGCCTTGAAAAAAGGTGAACCGCTCCCCATCCCCATCGAAGGCGCGACCATTTATTATGTAGGTCCCACGCCCGCCAAGCCCGGTCAAATCATCGGTTCGGCGGGGCCCACTACATCAAGCCGCATGGACGCATACACCCCCCAATTGTTGGACGTAGGTTTGCGGGGGATGATCGGCAAGGGTAAGCGCTCCCCCGCGGTCACCGACGCTATTAAAAAAGCGGGAGCGGTTTACCTGGGTGCCATCGGCGGAGCGGGCGCATTATTGGCAAGCCGCATTACCGGCTACGAAGTGGTTGCATACCACGACTTGGGTACGGAGGCGATACATCGGTTGACGGTGGAGGATTTCCCCACGGTTGTCGTCATCGACGCGCGGGGATTGGTATTATACGATTCAATTTGATTTATGAAATAATCTAGGCGACACCGACCGCGCGGGCGGCAATACCGCCCCGTTCGTTCCACATAGCGACGACGATGACGGTACGGTTATCGGTAGCGGCGAAGCCCGTAACGTTAGCGGCGGCCATCGGCGCATTTGAGGTACTGTAAACGAAGCCGTCGTATTCTCCGCCGATAAACCACACGGTAAAAGAGGAATCGCCATACATAATGCTGTATTCACTTACGGCGGCTCCCGCGCGGGCGAGGGCCGTCGATGTTTGACCCGTTTGCAACTCTCCGCGGACGGTTAGCATCAAATCCTGTGCGCGCAAGTGCGCTTCGTATCCGCTTGAAGCGAAGGCAAGGTTACGGCCCGCTTGTGAAAGCGTCGGTAATATCGCCGCCAAGGCAATAGCGAACAACGCCACCGCGATAAGGACTTCAATATAAGAAAAGCCGCCTGTTTTCATGGTTTAATATCCAACCGCAAGGTGTACCGTACGCGGCCGTCTTCCATACGGTTAAGCTGTCCAAGCAATATCGGGCCGAAGGATTCCGTTTCGTCAAGCCGCGCTTGGTGCGCGGTGATATCCGCCAAATCGTCGGCGTAAGCGGTGAGGATGATCGCCGCGCCCGTGTAGTCGATTAAGGTTAGGTGAACACCATGCGGCGTGCTGCCGATAATGGCGTCCAGCCATTCGGGATTAAAGGTTCCGGAGAAGGACAGGCGTATTTCACCGGTTTCCCGTTCGGCTTCGGCATTTATCAAGGAGTCGATGTCCAACGCCGCGATTTGGCGTGACAATAACGCGGACTGTTCCCTTTCGCGGTCTTCGATTGACCGCATGGCGAACGCTGTCCCACCCAGTAATATAAAAACGGCAACCTGCGCCGCTACCAGGATACGGATTATCCTCTTGCGGCGTTCACGTTGCCGTATCCATGGCGGAAGAAGGTTAATTTCCCGCATGTTTGGCCTTATACGGGTTTTTGTCCCAATCCGGCTTCACTACCTGCCGCGCACGCGCGATGGCCAAAGCGTCCGCAGGTATATCCTCATTTACCGTGGAACCTGCGGCAATATACCCCCACTCCCCCACTTCTACGGGAGCAATCAAATTAGCATTGCTCCCGATAAAGGCATTGTCCCCGATAACCGTACGGGATTTTGTTTTGCCGTCGTAATTGGCGGTAATCACCCCGCACCCGATGTTTACGTTACGCCCGACGGCGGCGTCACCGATGTAGGCCAAGTGCGCCGCGTTGGTGTCGTCACCTACGCGGGATTTTTTTATCTCGACGAAGCTGCCGATACGGCACCGCTCGCCCACTTCCGCATTACCCCGTAAATAAGCGAACGGCCCGATGTCCGTATCCGCGCCAACCTTCGCGTCCGTCAACACGCTATAGGAATGGATTTTCGCGTTCGGGCCGACGTATACGTTCTTTAGGTGCGCGCCGGGGCCGATGTACGCGCCCGCTTCTATCTTGCACGCGCCTTCCAATACCGCGTTGGGATAAATCGTGACATCGGCCGCGATCTCCACGGTTTCGTCTATGTACGTTGCGGCGGGGTCGATCATGCGTACGCCGTTTTGTAAGTGACGGGCGTTGATTTCGTTCATAAGGTACCTCCGACGTTTTGATTGTATCGATATGATATACCCGATTGCTTACCCCATGCAAGTGTGATATAACGACAATGCTTGATTTAATTACGAGGACGAAGGAAGGTTTACACCATGTACACACGTATCCATGATTTGTACAAGGCAACGGCGGTTTATTTTGGTAAGGAAATAAAGATCGGCGGTTGGGTGCGCACCCTGCGCGACAGTAAGAATTTGGGCTTTATCGAGCTGAACGATGGGAGTTTCTTTAAATCCGTGCAAGTCGTGTTTGAAGACAACCTCGATACAAACGGAATACCGTACGGCGAAGTCGCCAAACTCGGCGTGGGCGCGTGCATTACCGTAATCGGTGAAGTGGCGGAAAGCCCCGGCGCGAAGCAACCCTTTGAGATAAAAGCGAAAACGATCCTGTTGGAAGGCACATGCCCCGCCGACTATCCTTTGCAAAAGAAACGCCATGGCTTCGAATTCCTGCGTACCATCGCGCATTTGCGCCCCCGCACGAATACCTATGCGGCGGTGTTCCGCGTACGTTCCTTGGCGAGTTTCGCCATCCATGAATTCTTCCACAAGAACGGCTTCGTCCATGTGCATACGCCCATCATCACGGCCAACGACGGCGAAGGGCACGGCGAAATGTTCCACGTCACGACCTTACCGCTTGGATCGGACGAAAAGGATTATTCGAAGGACTTCTTCGGCAAGCAAGCGATGCTGGCGGTTACGGGGCAGCTCCACGTCGAGCCGTTCTGCCTGTCCCTGCGCGATGTGTATACCTTCGGGCCGACGTTCCGCGCCGAACATTCGAACACCACCACCCACGCGGCGGAATTTTGGATGATCGAGCCGGAACTGGCCTTCGCTGACCTTAACGATAACCTTAATAACGCCGAAGCCATGCTCAAGCACGTCATCCGCTTCGTGCTGGAAAACGCGCCGGAGGAAATGGCCTTCTTTGAACAATGGATCGAACCGGGGCTCATCGCGCGTTTGCAAGCGTTGGTGGATTCGGCCTTCGCCCGCTGCACCTACACCGAGGGCATCGCCCACCTTGAAAAATCGGGCAAAAAATTCGAATTCCCCTTCGGCTGGGGCATGGATCTAAAAACCGAACACGAACGGTATATATGCGAAGAAGTGTACAAGGGCCCCGTTTTCCTCACCGATTACCCGCGCGATTTCAAGGCGTTTTACATGCGCCTTAACGACGACAGGAAAACCGTAGCCTGCGCCGATCTGCTCGTGCCCGGCATCGGCGAACTCATCGGTGGCAGCCAACGCGAGGAACGTATCGAGGAACTGCACGATAACCTCGCCTTCCTGGGCCTTAACCCCGACGATTATGATTGGTATATCGACCTGCGCCGCTTCGGCGGGGTCAAACATTCGGGTTACGGTATGGGTTTTGAACGTTTCCTTATGTACGTAACCGGTATGAAGAACATCCGCGACGTGATCCCCTACCCCCGCACGGTTGACCATTTGAATTATTAATATACATCATATCGCAACTTGTCCCCTACTAGGGCACAAGTTAAAAGAGGGGTGCGTATGAAAGCGATCATAAAAACCACCGCAACGCCGGGGGGGTTGGAGCTTGCCGATGTTCCCACCCCCATAACAGGCGGCCATGAGGTATTAATTAAGGTAATAAAAACCGCGATCTGCGGTACGGACATCCATATTTACAAATGGGACGAATGGGCGCAAAAGACGATCACAACCCCGCAAATCATCGGCCACGAATTCGTGGGCGAAGTAGTGGAAACGGGCGAACACATCACCCACCTTAAACCGGGTCAGCTCGTCAGCGGCGAGGGGCATATCGTATGCGGAAGCTGCCGCCATTGCATTACGGGTTACCCGCACTTATGCCGCCAAACTGTGGGCGTCGGGATCAACAAACACGGCGTCTTCTCCGAATACATCACCTTCCCCGCGGGCAACGTGTGGATTTGCGACGAGCGGATCCCCTTGGATATCCTAAGTATACTAGACCCGCTGGGCAATGCCACGCACACCGCGCTCGCGTACAACGTGCTGGGTGAAGACGTGCTGGTGACGGGCGCGGGCCCCATCGGCCTTATGTCCGTGCCGATACTCAAACGCGCCGGGGCGCGCAATATCGTCGTAACGGATATCAACGACGCGAAACTGGCATTAGCGAAGCGATTGGGCGCGACCGACACCGTTAACGTACGGAACCAACCGCTTGCGGATTTCCTGATCGAAAAATCGCCTTCCTTGGGATTAAAAGAAGGCTTCGACATAGGGCTTGAAATGTCGGGCAACCCCTCCGCTTTTAATGATATGGTAGACGCGATGGCCAACGGGGGCAAAATCGCCCTGCTCGGCATCCTCCCCGCCGACGCGTGGATCGATTGGAACAAGGTCGTGTTCAACAGCCTAACGGTTAAAGGAATCTACGGCCGGCAAATGTACGATACCTGGTACCGCATGTCCGCGCTCTTACAATCCGGCTTGGTGGACGAAATCGCGCCGATCATCACGCACCGCTTCCACTACACGCGGTTTAAAGAAGCGTTCGATTGCGCCCGCTCGGGCGAAAGCGGCAAAGTTATTTTGGATTGGTCATAAATTGGGCATAATTATATGTTGCGGGAGCAATGATATTTTCATATAATCCAATCGTACTATCCGTCAAACGGGGATGTAATGGTTTCGACGGGGACTTTGACAATAGAGACAGCCATCCGCGGCTTGGTAACCGCGTCAACAAAGGCCTACACCGTATAATAAACGGCAATAGAAATTATCAACTCGCTGCAGCTTAATAGACATTAAGCGTTAGTCAGCCGTCGGCCCAAGTTCACTCGCAGGCTTGGCAACCGGCGTCGATTATGCGAGGCACTTTTCCGCCCGTAGCTTTGAAGCGGCAAAAGATTTAAAAGCTACCGAAGCCCCTCGCGTGTCGGATCGCGTTTGGCAGAGGGAACGCGCGGGTGATACCAATTCTTGTTGGTATGCCCCGTAACCAAATAAACCGACTGTGATGGGAGAAGTCTTTATCGATGGGTTTTCGGACACGGGTTCAACTCCCGTCATCTCCAGATATTGGTATTTTCGTGTTAAAAAACTGAAGGTTTTTGTGTGGTAGGTTTCAAGCGATTTTTTATTAATAAAGTGAACCGCTAAAAAGAACGAGGTGGGAAATGGTTGCAATAAAAAAAACAAATTTGAACTTGTCCATACCAAGCGAAATTTTTCTTACATTGAGAGAAACCGAAACTCAATTTGTAAATAACATGAAAAAGTTTACTGCTTTATTTCTGTTTCAAAACCAAAAACTTTCAATAGGACAGTCTGCGGAGTTGGCTAATATGACAGAAGAAGATTTCATTTATTTTTTAAACGAAAATAAGGTGTCAATATTTGAATACCTCGATGAAGCTGCGCTTCGTGAAGAATTAATAGATGTTTAATGTTATCATTAATTCGACCCCTATCATTGCGCTTAGTTCCATAAATAATCTTCGTTTGTTAAAAGAACTATACGGGGCGGTAATTATCCCAACTGCCGTAAAGGATGAAATTGGAGCAAAAAATAAATCAAGAACGCACAATCGGCTTACAATGTCCTCCGAATGGATTCATGTGCAAGCGATTAGGAATGTAGCACAGAAGCAAACATTTAAAACACAACTTCACGAGGGCGAAGTTGAAGTGATGATTTTGGGGCAGGAAATATCTGCCGATTTATTGGTAATTGATGATTATACAGCAAGGGAATACGCTAAATATCTTGGGTTTAAGGTTATCGGTACACTCGGCGTTATCCTTTTAGCTAAGTCAAAAGAGTATATTAAAGAAGTAAAACCATTGATTGACGGACTGATTATTAATGGCATCTATATAAGCAACCGTTTATATTTTGAAATTATGAAAATGGCTGATGAATAATGCTTTAACGGTTTATCTCGGCTAAACAAAATGCAGTTAGGTTTTTATCCTAAACTGGAGAATGTATTATCAACCGTGTAAATGGAAATAATCTCCAATAAAAAAAACTCAAAGGAGATGAAGTGCATGACACGATTGAATGAAAACGGACAAGCGTTAGTAAAGGTACTATGCCAAGAA
>WQZS01000031.1 GCA_009780585.1 Defluviitaleaceae bacterium
CCCCCCCCCCCCCCCCTCCCATTCGTGTTCGCGCTTACTTCCAACGCGGCGAAGGGGACCAACAGGCTAAGGGTCATCGCTACCGCCAATGCCCATGCCAACACTTTGGAAACTGTACGCTTCCTTTTCATTGGGTTACTCCTCCTTAATAATGATTGGTTATTTTTCACGATAAAACGCGGATTATCGCACGGCGGTATGTCAATTTTCCAAATAAGAACTGTACAATCCACTTTTTAACATGGTAATTATAACAAATTACAAAATTATTACAATACAATTAACGAAATTATATGAATACAAAAACAAAAACGCCCCGTATGGATACAATCCGCACGGGGCGTTGCTGTATTTTATCAATCAGTACCCGATCTTACCCAAGCTGTCGTCGTCCGTAATCCAATCATTTACTTGTATCACGCGGTATTCGTCTTCTGTTATACGGTAAATTACTTTATCAATACCCGCGTTGATGATCATCTTCTTACACATTTGACAGGAATCGATGTCGGTTGCGAGTTTACCCGTTTTCGCTTCGATGCACGCTTGGTACATGGTTGCGCCCAGCATATGCTCGCGCGGGGCGGCGATGATGGCGTTGGCTTCGGAGTGTACCGCGCGGCAGAGTTCGTAGCGTTCTCCGCGGGGTATCTCCATTTTTTCGCGCAGGCAATGGCCGATGTCACAGCAGTTCTCCCGCCCGCGGGGTGCGCCGCAATATCCCGTGGATACGATGACGTCGTTTTTCACGATGCACGCGCCGTACATCTTACGGAGGCACGTACTGCGCGACGCGACGGTTTGCGCGATGTCCAGATAATAATTTTCCTTGCTGATGCGTTCCATGTTAATCCTCACCCAGCTTTAATACCTGCGCGACGCGCATCCGCGCCACCAAAGCCAGCAATATACCCAAGCACAGCACAATCATGATGCCCATAACGGTATACAGATTTATATAGTCCCGCGCCTCAACCACGATCAACAGCGGTATGGGCCGCTGCGAGGCGGAAAAGGAGATTTGTATCAAGGGTACGAAGTTGCGGGCGGCCAATTCGCCCACCAGCGCGCCGATACCCAAAGCCGTGAGCGTGATAAAGAATTGCTCGTTAACCAACAAGCGGATAATCCCGCGCATACTCATACCCATCGCCCGGAAAATACCGAATTGCAGCACGCGCGAACGGATGGAGAGTATCCAATAGATTAAGAAACCGGAAAAGCATATCAAAAGCGTTATCAAAAAGTTGACCGTAAGCACCCCGTTCGTGCCTTGCACCATGGGGCTGTTACGCATATCGACCAGCGAGGCGGGCGTGCTTACAAACGTTTGTAGGGCGATTTGGTTCTCCGTTACAAAGTCGCTGAAGAATCGGCTGCTGTTTGTATGGGTACGCATCCATATTTGGTACGGCATCACACCCCAAAGATTTTGGATATACCCCAGGTTGGCGACGGCGAGGTATTGTTCCTCCTCCACATAAGCACCCGTACCCAAACGGCGGAGTTCATATTGCGAAAACCCCGGGAAATGCTCCACAAATCCCACGATTACCAAGGGTGTGCGTACTTGCTCCCTTAACGGGTGTGCAAGGGAGGTTACGATAAACGTATCGCCCACTTCAAAGCCCAAATCCCTCAGGTTGACGGAAAGGATAACGCCGTTTGGGTGAGAACCCAGCGCGTTTAAGTAATGGTTAAGGTGAACCCGCGTCAAATCGTCACGGAACCAAACCGTTTCGCCGAAGACATCCGTTTCAATGGCCATAAATTGTAATTGCAAATTGATACCACGGGATGTGAACTGGTTTGTTTGCCTAAAAACGCGCGTAACCGCGTCCACTTCTTCAAAGTGGGTGTACCTGGAAAACACAGGTTCAAAATACCTGTGATGCGATTGGAAAGGCGCCAACACGCGCTGCCCGTCTACGCCGATGGTGTTATCGGGCCAACGTTCACGGAACACGATATCCGCGCCCGTGACGTATCGTATTTCGTGTTCGTAGTTAAGGTTAAGCGTACGCGCGGACTGCGCGCTGAAGATACCGACCGCCAGCGTGAATATCAGGAATATCATGATAAATTGCTCTTCCCCGGCGGAACGGATTACTTTAAGCAAAGAAGCGTACACGCTGGGCGACCAAAACCGCCGCCCCGCCCAATAGATCAAGCGTATCACGTAAGGGAAGACACGCAAACAAAGCAACCCCAAGCCGATGATGAACATCGACGAGCCCAGCAGCAGTAACGGATCGAAGGCGCGCTCGGCTGACGCAAGCTCCATTATCTGATCGCTGTACAAATGAAAGTTATAGATAACGTACAGCGATATGCCGAAGCACAACACATCCAGGAAATACCGCTGCCACAACGGTTTGCGCGGCTTGCCGGACTTCGTCAGCTTATAGCTGACGATCGTGACCTTCGAAAACCGTATGACGGGCAGAATCATTACCAAAAAGGAAAACAGCAGGGCAGCACCCGCGTAAATGAACACTTCCGCGTTAATCTCGATATCGAGCGCGGCACGCTGAACCAGTACCATAAAACCGCTGGACGAGCCCAATACACGGCATATACTGACCCCCAACAGCATACCCACGGGCAAAGCGATCGACGCGATAAAAATCCCTTGCATGACATACAAGCCCAATATTTGCGCGCGGCTTGCCCCGCGGCTCTTGATAACGGATATATCGTTTTGCTCCAATTGCAATATCTGACGGCTGACCATGTAAATATAGAGTGCCAGCATAATAAACAACGGTAATTGCAACACCAGCAGCGTGGTGGCAAGCTGATTGGCTTGTTGGGTGTAACGGATGATCGTTTCGGCGATATTTTCTTCGAAATAGCGGCCGAAACGTATACGCTGGGCGGCCAAGACGGACAGATAATGCTCCGTACGGTTGGAGGACATGGCATTTGTGTCCAGCGCGTATATCCAACGCGTGTTTAAGCGGTAATCGGTGTGGTAGTTGGGGATAAAATGATCGTGGATTAACCGGTCGTTGAGGATCATGATATTCCCGTGGTTGATACGCAGCGTGGACCATACCAGCTCCGCTCCATCGGCGGGTTCATATATCCCTACGACATGGGCGTATAATCGCTTGTCGGGATCATCGGTATGTACATCGACAACGGCAAGCATTTCATCCACAAGGATGTTATGGTTAAACAAGAGCAGTTCGGATGCGATTACTTCAATGGTATTGCCGTTAACCAATTCGGGGGAGGGGAATCTACCGTGTGTAAGTTCCACCAAATCAGTCATATCCGTAATCGCCAATAATTGCGGCGGACGTACACGCGTGCGGGTTTCCCGCTGGAACACGGGCTCAAACACCCAACGCCCCATGATATCGGTGCGTATGGCCCGGTACACGGGGACATCAATTTCATTGATTGCAAGGGGTAACCAATGGTCTAAATTTTCATGATATCCCCTTAGGCGGTCGATTTCGTCTATCCGGTTAAATTCGTAATTGAAATCCATCATCGCGGGGAACTCGTTACGGGTGATTTGGATGTTTATCATTTCCCTGCGTAAAATACGGGTCATGGTGGCCGCGTTATACATAGGCGTCGCCGCTATGATACCGACCAACAGGATATTACCCATCAGCAAACACAGCATCAGCCAGCGGCACTTCCACATCTTGCGGAAAAGGAAACCGATCACCGTATCACTACCTCCTGACCTTCATGCAAGCCGCTCAATACTTCCGTATACCGTTCCCGCGTCGTAATGTCCCTTACGCCCAACGTAACGTCTTGACGCCTTAGGTTGCCTTGATCGTTTACGTATACATAGATTCGGTCGTTGACCGTATTGATAGCCGCCATAGGTATGGATAATACATCGTATATTTGGATTACCGATTCCACGGAAAAAATCGGTATCCTTGTCATGGCCGGGTTAACGTCATACGCTTCGAACGCTTCGAGCAGCGCGTCCCAATCCGTCGGTTCAAACAGGAAGCGGCCGCTGTTTTGACCGCGTAACACCCAGGGATCGTTGACTATCCGCACTTGGAACTCAACGTTTATTTCCTCCGTATATATTGTCATGACCATGGGCAATACATCGCCTTGACGGTACAGGATGGCTCCCATTGTGTTTCTTGTGAAGTCATCCCATACCCACAGTTCGCTTGCCATTTCATATTCAAATTGAAACATCAGGGAATCCTCCCGTGCCAGCGTTAATATAAGCGGGCGTCCCTGTATCACCGACCCGGGGCTTATTATTGACACAAAAAGTACGATCCCGTCAAAGGGCGCGATGATTTGGTCCCCGGCGATTTGCTCGTTGATATTTTCCAATTGGCGTACCAACCGCTCACGGTTTTGCTCGCTGTTTAACAGAAATTGACGGTATGTGATTTCCAAACGGTCCAACGCCAACGCCATGCGCGGCCATTCGTCGTCATCGGCCAATTCCAGTTCTTCCCGTGCCCGTTCCAATTCGACAAGACGGCGTTCCCTTTCGTTATTAAAATCGCGGTTGGCGCGTTCCAATTCGATTTGCGCGTTCCTTTGCCGGAGGAACAGCCGTTCCGCTTCCTCGATATCCAGCGGCACGAGTTCGGCCAAGACATCACCCGCTTGTACACGCTGGCCGCGTACCGCGTGGATGGCCGACAACGTTCGGTTGGTTGTATCGAAAAATAAATGCCGCTGTATAAGGTATATGGGGGATATGACGTTCGCATCTACATGGGTCAGCGTTCGGCGGGTAGCAACGGCCGTTTCCGTTTGGACCAATTGCGTACCGGGGGGTAAGAGATAACCGTCCGCAATCGCTTGCGTGAGCGCGGCCTCCCTGCTTTGCTCCGTCATTGATGTGCTTCCGCAGGCGCTAAGGAGAAATAAACCCGCCGTAATTAAAAACAGCTTAATTAACAAGGATGACATCCCCTTCCGACAACCCATCCAATACCTCCACAAAAGCGGTGGAACGCGCGCCCAATGTGGGGCGGACGGTAACCCATGCTTCGTTTTCCCATCGGTATACATAAGGAACGTTATTCTCGACGAACAATGCGTTAGTGGGTATGCGCAGGGTATTTTCTATATAAGTGAGGTAAACGAACAACCGCACGGATGACCCCATGGGAAAATCATAACCCTGCGGCAGGGTAAAGCGCGTACGGATAGGTAAACCATGCAGGGAATTATACGCCACTTCCTCACGCGTTGGGGTGATGTATTCCAAGTCGATGATTTGGCCGTCGATTTCCGCCGTAAACCGCCGTACGTTATGCAGGAAGATGCGGCTGGCGCCGGATATGTAAAAAGTCACGCCCATATATTCGACGAACGGCACCGCGCCGGCGGGGGCGATATATACGATGGGTGTTACCGTATTTACGGGTGCGCCGTGGAGCAGGGGAGCGGTATATGTAACGGTGCCGCTGAAGGGGGCGTGCAGCTCCGTATCGCGTATGTCCTCACGCATTTCCGCCAGGCGCGCGTCCGCGTCCGCCCGTTCGATGCGCTGCCATTCGGCTTCCTGTTCGCGTATCAGCCGCGAACGGTCCATTTCCAAATATATCCTACGGGCTTCATCCATCGCCGCTTCGTCGTATTCCTCCGCAGCGGCGTGCATCCGCTCCATATAGCGGATTTCCATTAACGCGTATTCGATTTCCCAAATTTCCGCGGCCAAGGCATGGGCGCGGTGCAATCGGGCGATGAGCCTTTCCTGGTTAGCGATTTGTTCACGTTGGCGTTCGATGTACAGCGTGGCGATTAATTGGCCTTCGTATACTTCGTCGCCGGGCAGTACATGGAGCGTATCGAACGTCAACCCATCCATCGTGAAAAATAACGGCTCCGATTCCACCCTGATAATCGCCGGGAGCATCCGTATATTGACAACCGGGCCGCGGTCCGCAACGGCGGGCGCGGTCCTTGCCACGGTGGGGGGGATCAATTCGGGCCCTTCGGAATGGCCGAAGGGGATCTGCGCCCCGCAAGCGGCAAGGAGCGGTAATAATAAAAGGATCAATAATACCTTCATATCACGACCTCCTCTCCCTGTGTCAAGCCGCCGATGATTTCGGTAAACTGCGGTGAATGGAGTCCGATTTCCACCATCCGCAAACGGCGCAAGCCGTCCTCCAGCACATATACGAAGTGTTGGTCATTCACGCTGTGTATTGCCGCGGTTGGTACGTGCAATACATCGTAAGCGCCGGCCAAAACCGCGTTGATGCGCCCAATGGCGCGGGCCGCAAAGGTCCCGCCGCCATCGGCGATTAAAATAGCCTCCACCCACACCTGCGGGGGACGTTCTATACCCCATTCCAGCGGATCGATTACCTCCACCCATACGAACGTACCCGCTACATCCATTTCATAACGCGAGCCGATCTCCATAATTTCCGCTTCGCGTACGTCCACTACAAAAATTGAAAGCGTTTGGTCGGCAATGACAGCGACTTGATGGTTGGCGGCGGAGAATTGCCGCTCGATAAACGCCATCGCGTTGGTGACGATGCCGTCAATGGGCGCGCGTACCAGCCGACTTTCGTATTGGCGCCTGAAATAATCCAATTCCAAGCGGAGCATATACAAATCCTCCAGCATATCGCGGCGCTGGTTGATATAGAAGGAATCGTCGATGGGGACTTCCGAAATTTCCGCCATCCAAAGGGAATGGGCGTGCCTTTCGTTAAGCTGTTCGATACGGAGCATAAGACGCGCCTCTTCCCGCGTGAACCGTTCAAGTTCACCCGACACGCCCGAGCGGTCCAGCGAAGCGATGATGTCCCCTTCCTTGACCTCGTCCCCCACGTTAACGTATATGCCCGTTATCAACGCACCCGCCACGGGGAAGCGTACGACTTCTTCCTTTGCGGGTTGGTGTCTTGCGGTTATAGTGGTCAACAGCTCCACATCGCCGTAGGTAACTTCAACGGTACGCCACGGCGGCGGTTCACGCAAGGAAAAGAACGCGATCGGCCTGTATTCTTCTTCCACGGGCAACGCAAAACAGCCGGATAAGAATCCGGCTGAAAAAACAAGGATGATTATCATAAAATATTTGGAAACTTTCATAAAACCACCATCGTTAGTATAAATGTTTATTTCGTAACCGTCAAAATTTTACCTCGCGGCTTGAATATCGCGGTACAGTTGCCGCGTTTCGTCACCGTCGGCAAAGCTGATAAAAATCGGCCTGCCTTCGGTACGGTCGATGCGCAGGGTAGGGGAGGCATTGGGCCTGACGAACAGCAGCCCCGCTTCAAAGTACCCGCGCCATACGTTGCTGTTGACGCCGTTTCTCCTTCTGCCCGCGCCGATGTCGTTCATACTTTGCTCGATCAGCGTGACGTTTGTGATTTCGGCGAGTTCCAACGTCGTGCCGTACATACCGCTGATGGTAAGCGCGTTATCTTCGATCGTGACCGTGGGCTCACGGCTTGCGTAGATGATCAGCCAAGCCGAACCGGCCAGGATAACGGCGGTGAAAACGATCGTCGCGATCCAACCTGCCTTGGTTTTTGGTTTGCGTGCCAGCATAAATTTCCTCCCTTGACGTTTTTATCCTTTGATTGCGTCCAGCACGGTCGCCGCCGCGGCAGCCGTTGCCGCCGTGCTTACTTTACCGGAGGTCGCGCCCTTGAGTACGTCGATGAGGTTTACCCCCGTGAGGGCCTCCACAGTTTCGGGCAGTTGCGCCATGATATCGGTGACGTAACCCGCTACCTTAGCGGCGCCGCCTTTGGTGGCACCGCTTCCGTTGTCGATGACGACGATTTTTTCCGTGCGGGAAATGGGGTCGGCTACGTTTTTGGCGATTTCGGGCAGGCGTTCGATCATCATTTGGATAACGGCCGCATCGTTGTATTGCTTAAACGCTTCGGCCTTTTTCATCATGGCTTCGGCTTCAGCCATACCGCGTGCCTGGATGGCTTCCGCTTCGGCCAAGCCTTGGGCCCTTACGACGTCGGCTTGCGCCTGTCCTTGTACTTTTACCGCTTCGGCTTTCGCCATACCTTCCAGCTTAACGGCTTCGGCTTCGGCTTGCGCTTTGGTCACCTGTTCGAACTTACGAGCTTCGGCAAGGCGCTCCTGGCGGTAACGGTCGGCATCGGCTTGTTTGTTGACCGTGGCGATTAGCTCCTGCTCCTTACGCTTGGCTTCCTGCTCGGCAAGTTCCGTTTCCTTTAAGCGGCGCAGGAGTTCCACTTGCAATTCGGTTTCGGTTACTTCTTTTTTAACTTTATTTTCTTCTATTAAATAGGCGTTGTCGGCGATGGCCTTCGCGGCTTCCTGCTCGCGCCTGTAGGATTGGACTTTTAATTCCATTTCCTTGGTGGCTTCGGCGACTTGCGTGTCGGCGACCAGTTTCGCTTCCTTACCGCGGCGTTCGGCCTCGGCGGTGACGACGATGGTTTCGCGCTTGGCTTGGGCTTCGGCGATGTTGGCGTCGCGCCTTACTTCGGCGATACGCTTCTTACCGAGGGCTTCCAGGTAACCGTTGGGGTCGTCGATGGACATTACGGTGAAGGCTTTGATTTCGAGGCCCATTTCCGCGAGGGATATCGCCGCGTTTTCCTGTACCTCGCTGGAGAACTTATCCTTGTCCTGATAGATTTCCTCAACGGTCATTTTTGCGATGATTTCGCGCAATTTACCAACCAACACGTAACTTGATTGCGTGGCGATTTCCGCCGAGGTCCTGTCGGTATGGCCGCGGAAGAACTGCTCCATGGCGGAATAAATACTTTCCTTATCGGATTTGACCTTTACGACGGCCACGCTTTTGACCGTTACGGGTACGCCCTGACTGGAAATGGCGTTGTCGATATCCAGCGGGATTTTGATATTTTCAAGCGAAAGTACGTCGTAACGTTCGACGATGGGCCATACCATGCCGCCCCCGCCGGAGATTACGCGCTTACGCAAGCCTGTGATGACCGCCGCTTTGTTTTGGGGTACGCGCTTCCACAATGCCAAGATAACGAAAATGACAATGAAGATCGCGCCCAAAATTACGGCGATGATGAAGTAGGGATGATCGAGCATTTTTAAGTCCTCCTTTTTTTATGGGGCACCGCCCCTTGTGTGCCCGTTCCTCGGGCGGTTTTAATTGGCGCGTTCGCCGGCCTTACGCCGTACGAAATAGGTGTTTTTTTCCACGTACACAATATCCACTTGCTCGCCCGCGCTAACCTCCCCCCCGTCCTCGCTTTTGGCCGGGCTGGTTACGACCGAGCCGGAGATATTATAGCGGATTTTACCGTACCCGTTGCGCGGGATGGGGGAAATGACGACCGCTTGCGTGCCGATGGTGTCCTGCATGTTAAACGCGCTGGTGTTCTGCGCCTTTTGTAAGGGGACGATGACGAAGCGGTTAAGCAGGCCCGCGACGGAAATCCCGCTTATGAAGCCGATACACATCACCAACAGCGGTAGCTCCGTCATGCGCGGCGACAGGATCAATCCGATCCCGCCCATCACCACCAGGAAAATTGCGATCAGCGAAGGCTTGAGGAAACCGAACAGCGTCCCGTCGATTTCCGCCACTTCGCCGATAATGAGGGACAGGACGATGAAGCCCACCCCCACGCCGAACATTACCAGATACATGGTGCCACCTCCTTTCGAAGCCATTATGCCGTTTAATTGTGACGAAAATATGTCAGCAGGAATGGTAAAAAATTAATTTTAGGGGATTCCCCCAAAATTATAGCGAAATAATTCGCTTTAATTAACCGTTAATCAACGAGTATTTAATAATACCCATCGATCACTTCCATTACCGTGTTTACCCAGGCAATAAGGTTCGCGGGTTTATAGGTTACAGTGCTGATATCCTTTAATACGAACTCGTACGGGCAGCCGTGGTCGCGGCAGGTTTCGATTATCCGCTTGATCTCCGCGCGTACGGCGTCCTCGGCAAAGGTACCCGAAACGTGCGCGGGGTTGGGTTTGTGGGCGTAGACGTAGTTGCCGCCGATTTGCTCGGCGCAGCTTTCGGGGTCGGTCCAGGGGGAGACGCCGATCTTGCGCAGGTTGGGGACGGTTTTAAGCAGGGGGATTTTCTTCGCCAGCCCTTCGCAGCAGCCGTAGTAAACGAGGCCGCACTCCGCCATGAGGGGCTTCGCGTATTGCAACTCGAATTCGTCCCACATGGCGGGCGAAATATCCCCGAACATTTGCGCCATGCCGCGGAACCATACGTTTTTAAGCTGTACGGGTTCGGTCTGCGGTAAATCGGAAGTATATGCGGGCGTGCAATGCGTGCTTTCGATGGCGGTGTCGTAAAGGTTGAGGGCCTCCATTTGCTTCATTTCATGTAACGCGTTGGCGGTGAATTTTTTGATCGTGGCGTGCAACAGGTCGGGGTTTTCGATCAAGTCGTTCATGATCGGCAGCACACCGCGGTAACGGGGGATGCGGTCCCACGGCGCATGGTATATCGCGTACCCGCGCAGCCGCACCGGCAGGATATCCCCCAATATTTCCCGGGCCCACGCCAAACGCTCGGCATCGTCCTCGGGGTGCGCGGTAATTTGCGGGGTGCGGATCGCTTCGACCTTTTCAAGCGTATCCAATTGGTCAAGGTAATAATGGGAGCGGATATAATTCTTCTCATCGTTGACGATGACGTTTTCATTGATATTCAAACCGCTGCCCGTGGATGAAAACTTCTTTTGGATGGAGTATTCGTTTTCGAGTATCGTATCCGCTTGTATGTATTTCCAGCGGAAGAAGTTGTGGCGGAAGTGCCATTCCATTTCACGCGCGGCGGGGTCCTCGCATACCAACGTCAGCTCGTCGCCGATATTCATTTCATGCCAAGGGATTTCGTGCAGCCATACGATGGGGCGGCGGGGTTTTAGATCATTGATGTCCCGCGCTCTGTCCCTGCGTTCCTTTTGCACGGGAAGCGCGGCAATTTCGGCATACCGCTTAGCCAGCTCCCGTAGAATCCCTTTATCCTTCTCCGTGATTTTCATACCTGCCTCCTAATATATATTACGGTTTTTATCCCGAATTCCGAACTCTGAATTTTAAAAAACCACTTCCACCCTCGTACCCTTGCCGCGTTCGCTTGTGACGATAACCTCCGCTCCGTGTCGGTCGGCGATTTGCTTGGCGATGGGCAACCCCAAGCCCGTACCCGTGCGGTTGTCCTGTTGGTTACGGTAAAAACGCTCGAAAATATACGGCAGGTCCTCGGCGGAAATACCGCTGCCTTCGTCTTGGATGGTGACGCGGATACGGCCTTCGTTTTCGTCGATATTAATCGCCGCTTTTTTCCCTTCGGGCGTAAACTTTACGGCGTTGTCCAATAACGCGACGAACAATTGCTTAAGCCGCCCGTAGTCGCCCGTAATCGGTGGTATATATGACGCAGAATCGCTCAGCGATTGTGCCGTATATAAGGAAGCGTTCGCGTCGGGGCAGGGGAGTTGTACCCCCTTACGTTGGGCGATGGGCATCATGGTGCGTACCGCGTCCCTTACGACCCCGCGCAGGTCCACGTCTTCCATTTCGATGGTAAATTCCGTGCTTTGCAAGCGCGCTAAGTCGAACAGGTCCGTTACTAAGCGTTCCAAGTATAGGCTTTCGGCGTGCATTTGGCGATGGTACTCATCCACCAGCGCGGGATCGGTGACGACGCCGTCGTTTAACGCCTCCAACGAGCCGCGTATCACGGTGATGGGCGTACGCAGTTCGTGCGAGATATTCGCCATAAAATCGCGGCGGCGTTTTTCCGTCGCTTCCTTCGCGTCGGAGGCTTCGCCCAATTGGCGCGCCATATCATCTAAAATAGCGGCCAGTTCGCCGATTTCGTCCGATTGCTTGACGCCCGTTTGTGCGGTGTATTCACCGCCCTTAATGCGGGAAGCGGCGGATTTCATCTTATCAAGCGGCTTCGTCACGCGCAGGGAGAGGACGGCGACTTTAAGCAAGCACAAAAACATCCCCGCGCCGATGCTGTAT
Source organism: Defluviitaleaceae bacterium (assembly GCA_009780585.1). Classification (GTDB taxonomy): domain Bacteria; phylum Bacillota; class Clostridia; order Lachnospirales; family WQUN01; genus WQRX01. Next base: position 11,971 of record WQZS01000031.1, read on the forward strand.
ATCAGGAGCCAGTTTCCGCTTTCCACCTCGTATTGGGTCAGCAGGTTGGACACATACATCGCAACGATGAGCGTAAATATAACGAACGCAAACGCAAAGGGAAGCACCAAGTATATCAACAATTTTTTCCTCATGCCTTGCCTCCCGCGGTTGTATCGAATTTGTATCCCGCGCCCCATACGGTTTGAATTTCCCAATCGGGGTGGGGCAGGGCAGACAGCTTAGCGCGGAGCCGCTTGATATGCGTATCCACCGTCCGCGCGTCACCCAAATAATCATATCCCCACAAACTGTCCAATAATTTTTCACGCGAGAAGACCTTATCACGGTTGGACGCTAAGGTATATAAAAGCTCGATTTCCTTTTTCGTCAGCAGAATAGGGTGGTTGTCGATATGCGCCGTAAACTTGCTTAACGAAACGGTCAGCCCGCCGTAAGAAAAACCTTTACCATTATCATCAAAACCCAAGCGCCGTAATACCGCTCGTACCCGCGCCATCACTTCGGCGGGGGAAAAGGGCTTGACGACATAATCGTCCGCGCCGTTGTCGAGACCCATGATCCGCTCAAAGTCCTCGCCGCGTGCGGTTATCATAATAATGGGAACGGTGGATGTCTTGCGGATCGCTTTACACACGGCGAAGCCGTCCATACCGGGCATCATCACATCCAACAAAATCATATCGAAGTTGGACGTTTGCGCAGTTTCGAGCGCGGCTTCGCCGTCGTATACGCACACAACATCGAAGCCGTCCTTTTTGGCATACTCCGACAGAATGGAAACGATTTGCTTGTTGTCGTCAGCGATGAGTATTCTTTGCATGGTGGGGGACACCGACTTTCGGGTAGGGTGGATGTTGCAGGGGGAGCGTCGTTGATGTAGGGGAAGCGTCGCGGGTATATCTATCGTATATCCAGTCATTGTTCATCTATTCGTAAAAGACAACTTTTACGAATAGTTTGACAGGGGCGGTCAAACTAATTTGTAAAAGTTGGATCTTTCCCGGTTATATAATTTTCGGCGGTTCTATATAGTGCTTCAAAATCTACATTTTCAAACCTCGTCGTATCGACTTTCACCGTTTGTCCGATTGCGATTTCATCCAATTTTGTTCGCGTGCAGTAATCCTTGATGATATCCTTGGCACCGGCAACCTTTTCGTGGACCCAATGGCGTTCATTATCGCGGTCGGCATAACGTTGACCCAAAACATCGGGTTCACCCGTGAAGGCGAAGGTCAGGCAGTCGTAATTATATTTTTCAACCAATTGCTTGAGTTGATTGCTTTCGGACAGCGGCTGCGGATACAGTACCGAAAAATTACTTTCGAGGATACACGCGTTGCCCGTTTGCATGAAACGTTCGGCGATGTGGAGCATGAGCTTAAACGTCGCTTCGCTGCCTTTTTTGCCGCGGTTAATAAGTTCCGCGTTTTCGATGCCGAAGCCGTCCCCCATAACTTCCTTAATTATATCTTTATTAAAACATGGGATTTTAAGCCGAAGCGACAACCCCCGCGAAAATGTGGACTTGCCCGTCGCCGGGAAACCACCGACGATAATTATTTTATTCGGTTTGTTTGGTATTCTACCCAAACATTTAACGGGTACACCATGTTCCCATTCATTATGCAGATAAGTAAATTGGAATTTATCCAATAACGCAAACACCTTCGTAATTTGTTCGGCGTTGCTGTCCAGTTCATTTATTTTGACGACGGTATTTTTATCAAGCTGCGCTAACCCATGTTGCAACAACATTCCACCAACGCTGTCAAGGTCATACTTGTGCGAAACCGCAAAAAAAGTGATGCTGTTATTCCTTTTTGATATGGCGATAATCCCCATACAATCGTCTTCATCGTTGGCCGCCATGAATGCTTCGTGATTATCGATCCGCCTTTTCATGTAAACATCGAAGGACGGAAGCGTTTTATTCCCTTCGTACCACAGCGTAAGATCGGGGACGCGTTCTTTTACATAGCCGTCATATTCTTGCGAAAGCGATTGCCATTGCGGGATGTCATCATGGGTTACCATCCTGGTTATCATATCGTTCCCCCCACCCTATACCCTTTGTAATACCCGCATATTTTAAACCCAACCGCTAACGCTTCTTTAAATTCCGCCGAATCCCTGTCCGCTTGGAACAATACCTCGCTTTTACCGTTTTCGAAGGCGTACTTGGCGGCATAGGCGATCAACGCTTTGCGCCGCTCGGCTTCGGGTGCTTCAACGACGAAGATTTCCGCCAATGTCGGATTGGACACAGCCAACAATATATAAGCGTCCATTCCCCCACCCGACCGTAAAGCGAATATCGCCCAGCGGGGCAGTTCTTCTTCCCTTCCGAGCCGTTCGCTTGTCCAAGCTATATCGGGGCTACGCGCGTCGTGCAGCGCGGCAAACTCGGCAAAGTTATCTTCTGTTATGCGTACCATACCGGATATTTCATAACCCGTTAAATCCTTCGCTTCGGGCGAATCCGCGTGCAGCCGCATTTCGGTACAGTCATCCTCAAGCACCGCACCGATTTCATATATAAACGCGGGAGCATCCACATTGTGGCAGCAATACCATTTTTCGTAATCCGCGAAGCCGCTTTCGATTTTCGGCCATATCTTACGCAAATCGACGTCGGTTACATCATCGATTTGCAATTGCTTATCATCGTCCCAAACGTGGAAACCTACCCCTTCAATTTCAACCCTTCTTTTCATTACCGTTCACTCCTGTTTTTTACTTCGAATTCCTGACTCCGAATTCCGGATTTTCCCTTTCCTTGGCCGTATCAACGCCCTCGGGTCGTGGCCGATCAAGTCCTTACGCCCCGCGCGTATCAACGCGTTCTTAACGATTTCGTAATTAACGGGCAAGCGGTACTGCATCAGCGCGCGCTGCGTTGTTTTTTCACGTTGGGATTTCGGCACGAAGACGCGCTTCATGGTGCGCGGGTCAAGCCCCGTGTAATACATGCAGGTGGAAACCGTGCCCGGCGTGGGGTAAAAGTCCTGTACCGCCTCAGGCTGCGCGCCGACGCTTTGCAAGTATTCCGCCAGTTCGATGGCATCGTCCAGGTTACAACCGGGATGGCTCGACATGAGGTACGGCACGATAAATTGCTCCTTTTGGTTCGCTTGGGCAAACCTTTCGGTAAATTCCCTGTACGCGCCGAACGCGGGCTTGCCCATATATGACAACACCTTATCCGATACATGCTCGGGAGCGACCTTCAAACGGCCGCTGATGTGGTGCGTACACAGTTCCCGTAAAAAAGCCTCCCCCTTGGGGTCATGCAAAACATAGTCATACCGAATCCCCGAACGGATGAATACCTTCTTAACCCCGGGGATTTGCCGTAAAGCCTTTAATAAGGAGAGATACTCCGTGTGGTCGCTTTGCAAGTTCGGGCAGGGCTGCGGGGTTAGGCATTGGCGCTTGCAAGGCTTGAAATCGCGGTTTCGGTTACAGGGCGGCTTGCGGAAATTAGCCGTCGGCCCGCCTACGTCGTGTATGTACCCTTTAAAAGCGGGATCAAACGTAAACCGCGTCGCTTCGGCGATGACGGATTTATGGCTGCGCGCCTGCACCACCCTACCCTGGTGGAAGTTAAGTGCGCAAAAATTGCACCCGCCGAAGCATCCCCTGCTCGCGGTGATGCTGAAACGTACCTCTTCGATGGCGGGTACGCCGCCCGCGCTTTCGTACATGGGGTGGGCATCGCGCATGTAGGGCAGCGCGTATACCCTATCCAGTTCCGACGTGGTTAACGGCTCGGCGGGCGGATTCTGCACGACCCACACATTGCCGTAGTCCTCCGCCAGTGTACGCGCCGTCAGATAATCCGTGTTTCCGCATTGCAACATGAAGCTCCGCGCGTATTCCTTCTTCGCGCCTGCCGTTGCGTCCCTTATCGCGGAAAAGGGCGGCAGTAGGATCGGATTATCTGTAACGCCGATGTCCTTTGTTTTAAATACCGTGCCTTTGATAAAGATCAAATCATTGATTGACAAACCGCTTTCGAGTGCTTCGGCGATCTCCGTAATTTGTTTTTCACCCATGCCGTACACCAGTAAATCCGCCGCCGAATCCAACAGAACGGAACGGCGGACGGCATTGTCACAATAATCGTAGTGCGCCATCCTCCGCAAGCCGGCTTCCAAGCCGCCGATGATGATCGGCACGTCCTTGTACGCTTCCCGGATTTTATTGCAATAGACGATTGTAGCGCGGTTGGGGCGCAGGCCGACCTTCCCACCCGGGGAATAGGCGTCCGTTTTACGCTTATGCAACGCGACCGTGTAATGGTTGACCATCGAGTCGATATTGCCGCCCGTAACCATAAAAGCCAGCCTCGGGCGTCCGAACCGCGTAAAATCCGCGGTCGTCTTCCATTCCGGCTGGGCAATAATCGCGACGCTGTATCCCAGGGATTCCAATAACCTGCCCATGATCGCCGCCCCGAACGAAGGATGGTCCACATACGCGTCCCCCGTGACTAATACAAAGTCGATCGGGGTTTTTATCTCATCGGAATTTACCGGTAAGAAGGGCATAATCAATCTCCGTTAACTTGTACCGGATTACGGTACAAGTCAGAATATAGACAATCATAACACAACATCATTGAAATTGTTGCGTTTTTATATGGTGCAAAGTATTATTACCCATAGGTGATACCATGGACGAACGCGAACGCGATAACGAATTTCCGGATTTCCCCGAAGAATTCTCACTCACATCCGACGGCAACGATGACGCGGATTACTTTCTAACCTCCGATAATGACGAAAAACCCTTAACCTCACGCGGGGAAGACTCCCCCGACCTTACCGATTCGCGCCGTCCCATGTTCGAACGAATTACCCCGGCCCCGCAACGTGCCGAATTACCCACACGCCCGCCGATACGCAGGCCGTCCGATCGGTTGGACCCCACCCTGCTCAACCGCCGTCCGCGCCAATCTGGTGACCCTCGCCAAACGGACCGCCGTATCCCCCCTTCCCCCGACAGACTGATACCCAAACCCCGCAGACGCGCCGTTAACCGCAAGCGCTTCGCCGCGCTGTATATTTTGGCGTTGGTAATGGGTATCGCCGCTTGTTTGATCTTCATCGTGATGCGCATACCGGGTATACAGGGCAACATCCTCGAACGTACCGAACGGGCCGCCCCTACCCCTACCCCCACGCCGGAAATCGTCATCCCCCCCGACATACGCAATATTTTGGCGCAGATCATCCGCATCGACGTAAACCGTACCGCCGCGCCCGTCCTTGAAGTCATTAATTTGGCGACGGGTTTGCGGCATGAATATACCTATACCGAAAGCACGGAAATGACCAATATACACGGCCGCCCCATGGTCTTTGAAGAATTAGCCGTCGGACAGCTCCTCGACATTGGCTTCGATGCCAATACGAATAACTTGCTTTCCGCCAACCAAAGCCGCCGCACGTGGGAGCGCCGCCACCAATCAAACCTGCGGATCGATTTGGAAAACGATTCAATTACCATCGGCAACGACGTATTTTCCTTCAGCCATCACCAAACCATGGTACTGTACCGCGGCCAACCCTTCCCCATCGCCAATATCCAGCCCACCAACTCCGTTACCATCGAAGGGTACGGCAGCCACGTTTGGCTGATCGTATTGGACGCGGGGCACGGGTTTTTACAATTCGCCAATACCGAGCACATCGTCCGCGGTACGATTGAGGTCGGGCACCATTTTGAAAACCTGTTTGAAATACGTCCCTTGCAATTACAGGAAGGCACGCACCGTGTCGTCGTCTCCGGCGACAATATCGAAGCCTTTGTCCACCACGTTGATATCGTGCAGGGCGAAACCTATATTTTGAACCTTAACGCCGTACGGCTCCGCACGGGTCACCTCCATATCACGACGACCCCGCAGGACGTGCAGATATACGTTAACGGCGAACGGCATACGGGTTTCGGGCCCGTACAATTGGATTTCGGCGAGCATATTATCCGCGTGGAGGCTGACGGTTATATACCGCAAGAACAACTCGTCAATGTTACGGCGGCATTGGGTCACGTCGAGTTTACCCTAACAGAAGCCATCCGCACGGGGACGCTGCGTATCGTGACCATACCCACCAACGCGCAAATATTCATCGAAGGCGTATTCGTCGGCCATTCGGAGCTGTTCCACGAGCTGACGCTGGGTCCCGTTACCGTTACGGCGCGGTTGCCCGGGTACGAGGATACCACCATATCCGCAGAGGTGATACACGGCGAGCGGGACATTACCCTTTTGCTTATGCCGATCGAAATCACCCCATGGCCGCCCGCCACCCCGCCGCCGCCTTACCAAGGAGACCCCTTCCCCACCCCGACGCCCAACCCCACCCTTCCCCCCATCGCCACACCGCCGCCCTTAGCCGGAGGCGAGGGATAATGTTTGACATTAAGGAAGAACTGAAAAAATTACCCCACAAACCCGGGGTATACATAATGAAGGACGAAAACGACGCAATCATCTATGTGGGCAAAGCCATCGACCTGCACAACCGCGTCCGCAGTTACTTCCAGGCAGGGGTTTCGGCGAATTACAAAGCGCAGCACATGGCGGGTTACATCACCCACTTCTCCTACCACGTCACCAACAACGAAATCGAAGCGTTTATATTGGAAGACACGCTCATCAAGCTCCACCGTCCCAAATATAATATCCGCTTAAAGGACGATAAGGCATACCCTTATATCCGCATCACCGTACATGAGCGTTTGCCGCGTATCCTGTTCGCGCGGCAACGCAGTAAGGATAAGGCGAAATATTACGGCCCGTTTATGTCCAACACCCGCGTGCGTGAAATTTTGGCGTTCGTGCATAAGTTGTGGCCGATCCGCCAATGCGCGAAAACCTTCCCGCGCGACTTTAATAAGGGAAGGCCGTGTCTAAACCACCACATCGGCCAATGCCGCGCGCCTTGTAATAAATTGTTCGATGAAGAAACCTACGGCCATTATGTAGCCGAAGCCGAGCGTTTTATCCAAGGGAAAACCACCCCCGTACTCAGCCGTTTAAAAAAGGAAATGGCGGAAGCCGCGGAGGACATGAAGTTCGAACGCGCGGCGGAAATACGCGACACCATTTCGATGCTGGAAATCCTAAACGAAAAACAAAAGGTCGATACAGGCGGCGAAGACCGCGACATCGTCGCTTTGGCACGCAAAAAAAATGAGAACCCCGACGAAGACTCCGCGGAAGCGAAAAACTCCGACGCGCTCGTGGAGGTTTTTTTCGTACGGGACGGCAAGATAACGGGCAGCGAGCATTTTCTGATGGAATCCGACCCGCAGGGCGACGACGGGGAAATATTGGCGGCGTTTATCAAGCAATTCTATTCGGAGGCCGCGTTCATCCCCAAGGAAGTATCCTGCATATCGCCGCCCGCGGAAAAGGACGCCATCGTCAATTGGTTAAGCCACCTGGCCGAACGCCGGGTGGAAATCAACGTCCCGCAAAAGGGCGAAAAACGTGACATGGCCCTGATGGCGCAAACCAACGCGGAATTAACCCTGGCCCAATTCGGCGCGCACATCAGGAACGAAACCGAACGCAACCGCCGCGCATTGCAGGAAATCACGGACGCGCTGGGGCTCGAATTGCGCCTGACCCGCATAGAGGCGCTGGACATTTCCAACACCCAAGGGTTCGAATCCGTAGGTTCGATGATCGTATTCGAAGAAGGCAAGGCAAAAAAAAGCGATTACCGCAAATTCAAGCTAAGGGGCGTCATCGGTCCGGACGATTACGCGGGCATCGAGGAAGTATTGACACGCAGGTTGACGCGCTACCGCCAAAACCATACGGCCTTTTCCAAGCTTCCGGATATGATCTTCGTGGACGGCGGCAAAGGGCAAATCACGGCCGCGAAAAAGGCCCTCACCGCGCTTGATTTGGACGTTCCCGTATGCGGCATGGTAAAGGACGACAAGCACCGCACGCGCGGATTATTATATGAAGGCAAGGAAGTTGCCCTGCCCCGTACGTCGGACGGGTTTAAGCTGATGACGCGCATACAGGACGAGGTTCACCGCTTTGCGCTGGAATACCATAAAAAATTGCGGGCCGAAACGCAGGTACGTTCTGTTTTGGATGATATCCCCGGCATCGGCCCGACGCGGCGCAAGGCTTTGCTTTCGCATTTTAAGAACATCGAATCGATCCGCACGGCAAGCGTGGAGATATTATCGAGCGTGCCGATGATTGATAAAAAAAGCGCGGAAGCCGTGTATCTTTTTTTTCAAACGAATCAATGATATAATGGTAAACTGTAATGAAAATTTAATATTCGGCTGGAGGCGCGTCATGGCATATAAGCCTGTGTGGGACATGGAATATGTATATAACGCAGATGTGACCGAGGAGTTTCGGCAAGTACGGGTAACGCTGGAAATTTCGGAAAGCACGGGGCGCGTTACCTTGCAGCCCGATTATATGATGACCATAAACGAAATCAACGCCGTAATGCGGGAATATTCGGACGATGTACTTAAACGGATGCTTACGCCGTATGATTCCTATTACCCGGTGCGGCTGGTTTATAACGGCGTCGAGTGCGCCATCAAGTTCGATTCCAAACGCCAGGTGACGGAGATCGCGATCGTATGAGCGCGGGGCTTGCCGCAAGCGGTGCGTTCAACACCCCCGGCACGGGCTATACCGTACCCCTCCCCCTATTAATGAGGGAATTCGGCCTTGATTTGCTTACCCCTGCCGTAGATATCGAAAAGAAAGAATTGACCCGCGCGAATATCAACCGCCCCGCGTTGCAATTGGCGGGTTTTTTTGATTACTTCGACCCTTCCCGTTTGCAAGTCGTGGGCATGGTGGAGCATACCTACCTAACGAAGCTGGAAGACACCTTTCGGAACGAAAACCTGCGGCGGATTTTCCAACACCGTATACCGGCGATCATCATGTGCCGCAAACTGGGTATCTTCCCCGAAATGCTGGACTACGCCGAACGCTACGACGTACCGATTTTTTCAACCCCGTACACCACGACCGATTTTATTTCGGAAATTATCCGCTGGATGAAGGTACAACTGGCGCCGCGCATCACCATGCACGGTTGCTTGCTGGACATATACGGCGTGGGTACGTTGATTATCGGCGAAAGCGGCGTGGGCAAATCCGAAACCGCGCTGGAATTGATCAAGCGCGGGCACCGTTTCATCGCGGACGACGCCGTGGAAGTGCGCCGCGTATCGCAGGAGACGCTCATCGGCTCATGCCCGGAGAATATCCGCTACTTTTTGGAGCTGCGCGGCATCGGCATCATCGACATCATGCAGATGTTCGGCGTGCAATCGATCAAGCCCACCCAATCGGTCGAGCTGATAATCAACCTCGAATTGTGGGACCCCAACCGCATCTACGACCGCATGGGGCAAACCGAAGAATATACGGAAATATTGGGGAACAAAGTCAGCAGCCACTCGATACCCATACGCCCGGGGCGTTCGCTTTCGATACTGTGCGAGTCCGCCGCGATCAACCATCGACAAAAAAAACTGGGCTACAACGCGGCCGATGCGCTTACCGAGCGCGTATTCAAAAATCCGGGTGGAGTGATGAGGATTCATGACGTTTATTAAAGCGTTACGCACGATACTGCCTGCCGAGGCGATTTTGATAAACGAACCGATGGCGAAGCATACGACATTCAAAATTGGCGGACCCGCGGAAATTTTAACCAAACCCGAAAATGCCCGACAAATACGGCAAATCCGCAAGCTGTGCCGCGAAAATAGCTGGCCGATGACCCTCCTGGGTGAAGGCAGTAACGTACTGGTCGCTGATCAAGGCGTCCGCGGGGTTGTGGTGCTTACCACGGGGCTTAATAAAATAAGCGTCGATACGCCGCCCGATAAGAAATTCGGCTATATTACCGCGGGAGCGGGCGTCAAGCTGTCCAAATTGGCGGAAGCGGCTTGCAAGGCGGGTTTGCAAGGGCTTGAATTTATCCACGCGATACCCGGCTCCGTCGGCGGCGCGGTATACATGAACGCGGGCGCATATGAGCAATTTATTTCGGGGGTATGCGTTTCTGTAACGCTGTTAACGGATGACCATATAACCGATGTACCCGTCAGCGAAATGGGTTTTGATTACCGAACCAGCCGCTTGCAAAAGGACGACGGGATTGCATTGGAAGCCGTTTTCCGCCTGCTGTACGGAAATACGGAGGAAATCCGCGCCAAAATGAATGAACTCAACCAACTGCGTAAAAGCAAGCACCCCCAGGAGCCCAGCGCGGGAAGCACCTTCAAGAACCCCAAGGGCCATGCCGCGTGGGAACTGGTCAAAAACGCGGGAATGACGGGATATACCGTAGGCGGGGCGATGATAAGCGAAAAACATTCGAATTTCGCCATCAATAAAAACAACGCGACCGCGGACGATATATGCCGCCTTTTGGACACGGTACGCAATAAAGTGCATGAAATGTACGGCGTGTGGCTCGAACCGGAAATAAAGACCGTAGGACACAGCTATCCATGGGTATAAGCGCGGAGGGGGTATCATGCGTATAGTCATCGTCACGGGTATGTCGGGCGCGGGTAAGACCACCGTCCTTAAGATATTTGAGGACGCGGGCTGGCATTGCGTGGATAACTTGCCGCCCACGTTTATCGGCAGCTTCGCCAAACTGTGCGTGGAGCGCGAAACGGGCATAACGCAGGTAGCCTTGGGCATCGACATCCGCGGCGGTAAAATGTTCGACGATTTATCGCAGGGGTTGACGGAATTAAGCGAGCAAGGGCTGACATATACGATTTTGTTCCTGGATTCCGCCAACGACGTGCTGCTTAACCGCTATAAAGAAACACGCCATTTGCACCCTTTGGCCAAAAACGACCTGGTAAGCGTGGGGATTGCCAAAGAGCGGGTGCTGTTGGAGGACGTAAAGCGGCAAGCCGCCTACGTGATCGATACAAGCTACATCCTGCCCCGCCAGTTGAAGGAAAAGATTTTAAATATATTCGTGGAGAACGCCGCGTTCGACAGCATGATGGTAAACGTCTTGAGCTTCGGGTATAAATTCGGCATACCCGACGAATCGGATTTGGTTTTTGACGTGCGTTTCCTGCCCAACCCTTTTTACAACCCCGAGTTAAGGCAGTTTACGGGGCTGGACAAGGAAGTGCGCGATTACGTGATGAACCACGACATCAGCGTCCGGTTTTCGGAAAGCCTGCTAAACATGCTGCGGCTGACGATCCCCCACTACATCAGCGAAGGTAAGAACCAATTGATCGTGAGTATCGGCTGTACGGGCGGGCGCCACCGATCGGTAGCGTTGGCGAACGAGTTATACCAGTCGTTGAAATTGCACGACCATTCCGTGGTATTGCGCCACCGTGATATCGAAAAAGACCCTTCGAGACATTCGGGCGGAGGTTATGAGAAGTAATTCGTTTTCCGCCCGGGTTAAGGAAGAAATCGGCCAACTTCCGGCGGATACCGACGAGAACCGTTTGTTTATACGGGAGTGCTTTATTAAGAACGGGACGATTTCCGACCCCAACCGTTCATACCATTTGGAATTTACGCCGGACGCCGATAAAGCGGACAAATTGACGGCAATCCTGCGGGATTTCGGCCTCAACCCCAAACGAACCACGCGCCGTTGCCTGCCGTCGGTATATATAAAAGAAGCGGGCGAAATCGCGGACATACTCAATATCATGGAAGCGCACAAATCCCTCCTCCACTTCGAGGGCGTGCGCGTGGAAAAAGACTTGCGGAACCATTTAAACCGCAAGGTAAACTTTGAAACGGCGAACCTGAACAAAACCATACACGCCGCGCTGAGCCAAATCGAAGCTATCGAATACATCGCCGCAAGGACGGGACTAAGCTACCTACCCGAACCCTTGGAGGAAGCCGCGAAGCTGCGGCAAGCGCACGACAACGCAAGCCTGGAGGAAATCGGCGCGATGCTCACGCCCCCTATCAGCAAATCCGGTGTCAACCACCGTTTACGCAGGATACAGGAAATTGCAACGTATATGAAAAGCGAAAAAGGAGAGAGTTAAGTTGATTGAGCGTAACGTGCAAGTCAATTCGTCATTCGAACCGAAGGAAGCGGCCCTGCTGGTGCAAACCGCAAGCCGTTTCAAGTCAAGCATTTCCCTTAACCGGGATGAAAAAACCGCCAACGCGAAGAGCATCATGGGCATCATTTCGTTAAACCTGCAAGGGGGCCAAACCGTAAAAATCGAAGCCAACGGGGACGACGAGCAGGAAGCCCTGTCCGTGATGGAGCAGTTCTTGGCATCGGCCAAGCCCGCGTAGATGCTTACGGTATTTACCAACAACAACGTCGCGGCGGATTTCTTCAAGGTAAAGAAGGAACTTGACTGCACGGTCAAGTGGGTCAGCGCGCCGGCGATGGACGTGCTGACGGCGGCCCGCGTTGCCGTGCGCAAGGGGTCGGTATTGGTTTCCAACCCCATGATCGGCGTTAACGTGCCCGCGGTGCAGGCCCCCGGCAAACCACGGTTCCCTTCCCAGGCAAACAAGGTAAACCCCACGATCATTAACCCGTATCTTACGCTTTTGACCACGGAGCCGCTCGATACGGTTGACTTCCAATCGCTTAAACGTTTGGACGAAGCGTTGTCGATGTATAAAAATAACGCCAAGCTGCGTTTTATCGCACATTCGGACGATTCGATCCAGCACTTCCAAGCGATTGACTTAAAATATATGCTGCAAACGCTTTCGATGCTGTTAAAAATGGATTTACATTTCTAGGGGATCAGAGGTAATATTCGGCCCCATACATAATACAATTGTTTTGACCTAACATTGGCGTACGGGGTTTGACACAAGCCCCATATGCCCTTATAATGCGACGGTTGTAAACGAAAGGAGAATTGTACATGCCCAAACCCAAACGCGGCAAATTTGCCAAATTCAACAAAGATTGGCGCGGTACCTGCCCCTTGTGCAACCGTACCCGCGTAAAAATCCTTTGGGAAAAATCGGACGACGGCAAAACCTTAAAGGTATGCAAGCAGTGCGGCGCATAATTTAGCCGTACTACCCGCCGCTTTAGCTCAATTGGCAGAGCAATTGATTTGTAATCAGTTAGTTTTGATCAATTGAACGTGTCCCTCAACCGAACCAAAAATAACGTAGGGTAATTAACCCTGCGAGTGCTGATGTGGCTCAACGGTAGAGCAGCGCACTTGTAATGCGC
>WQZS01000032.1 GCA_009780585.1 Defluviitaleaceae bacterium
GGCGATGAACGGCTCCGTCCGCGAAGTGGTTGCATCGGTTGACAAGCACCCGATGCCAACCACATAACGCGCCCGTTCGCCGTTAATCGTCCGATTGCGTAGGCGCTGCTTATGGAACATCCGACCGCCCTGCCGCCCTGCTTGACGGGAAACTGCTCTGTTTTAATTTGTTGTAGCGGGTTAACTTATACTAAAAATAAGTGAAAGCTACTTGTACTCCACAGGGGGACAAATTGGGGACGTTTGGATGGTGGAGTTGGTATAAATGCAAAAAGCCCCAAACGGCTGATGCTTGGGGCTTTCCTTGTTGTCGGGCAATTTTAAGACGATTAGTATGAAATTTTCATGTTAGGATGCACCCCATGGGGCAGCGCCTATAATGTTTATTATATTATTTTTTCTCTACAGGAAATAGAATTGGAATAATAACTCCGCTTTCGCTTTCAATGTGTTCTTCAAGCCCCGGATTTCTGTTGTTGTCATATTTCCATTCCCATTCTTCATCTTTACATAATTCAAACACTCTCTTCCACCCATGGCTTGGGTCTCCGCTGTATGTGTTTGCAGGGATTACTGCGTATAAACCACCCGGCAATCGCATTTCGTATAGAGGCTTGGGAATTTCAATGCCTTCGGGGATAGTGGCACAATAGCCAAAGCCGTAGGGGTTATCGCCTTTAGGGTAAGGTTCGGTATTAAAACCGAATATTCTCATCGTTCCTTCAAGCCCGTTTGCTACTATCCAATCCTTTACCATTCCATACGCTTCATCTTCGGGTTCTGTACCCACACACGAAAATGCCGCCGTTCGTGCGGGTGCCATTTTGATAATTTGAATTTCATCATACTTACTTTTTACGTTTTCCATTGAAAAACCTCCCTGTGATTTTGTAATTACGTGCTTTTTCCGCTCTATGGAAACAGGGATCAGTATGTTTTCTAGCGAAGGTAAGGTTAATTGCGGCTCGGTTTTTACCATAGCAATGATTTCGGAAATCGCCTCCTTCAGCGTTTCCAAGTCAGAAAGTGATTTTTCAATCCTTGATAATCGTTTTTCCAAAACATGACATAAAGAACCCACGGTTCTGTTATTTAAAATTTCTTTTATGTCACGAACAGATATATCAAGACGGCGTAATAAATCAATTATGCGTATATTTTGCAACGCATACTCATCATACATTCGCCAACCCGATTGAGCATCTCTATTGCTCTTGAAAAGTCCCGCCGCCTCCCAATAACGCAAAGTGCGACCGGTAATGCCCATATCCGCCGAAACCTTATTAATCGCAGTAAACATACCCATAATCCTCCTTTCATTCCCCATTTTCCCTTTCGAGAGGGAACTCACAAGAAGACTCTATCAAATGACATCGCGTCAATTGCAAGGGTTTATATAATGTTTATTAGCGCTACGAATAAAAAGATTTACTTTGCTCGTATTTCGTAATTGTTTCCATCAGCAATTACTTCATACCCCTCGTTTAATTCTAACGTCCAATATTTGCCGATGACTTTGTTGCCCTCAATCCGCAGGCCATCGGCAAAAACAGCGCAATAACCGTCATTATGTTCCAAAAAATCATATTCTCCGTCGCTTTGGATGATTTGCATCAGTTCATCCATATTATTAACAAACATTCGGCCGAACGTGCCGTTGCATTGCAACACGCCGCGCCGGATTTGACCAAGTCCGGCAACTTGTATAAACATATTAACTCCGCCCCTGTCCGATTCCAACGAACAGCGAAGAAGCGGCCGCGTGGTGAAAGCGGTAATGATTGATTGCAGTTTCCTATTTATTTCTTCTTGACGCTTCATTTCTTTTTCCATAATTTCCTTGTGCTTGGTTTCAAAAAGAGAAGGCGGTTTTTCCGATATTCCGATTGTTTTGTTTAAAATTTCTCCTAAATCCGAATCCCATGTCAACCCGGATTTCCAATCAACACCAAAAGCATCAAGCGCGTAACAGTACATAGCCCCCGAAAAATAGCCGAAATTTCTAGCAATATTTTCGCCTTGGGGACTTTCGGTTTCCAAGTATGTAACGTAGTTATCCGAATTGGTTACCATGTATTGGGTATAGTTCGCTTTCCCTTCCAGCAATTCGGCAACTGTCTCTGCCATCGGACCGTATTTTTCGCGTCTTTGCGCCCGGGCAAACAATGCGGCTCGGGCGAAATCCAAGCGTTCGTCAGCGTCATTTTTAATAGACGCTAAAAGTAAATCCATTTCAACCAAAAATAATACCCGCGCATCCAATTCGTTTAAATGGGGGTTTTCACCCATTTCAACTTCGCCGCCGAACAAAGACGGCTGGAGCGCATGAAATGCCTCGTGAACAAACATTTCCATCCGCTCCGTATCATCATCGCCATAACGTTCAACCATGTCCCAATCAGCCATCGCCCAAAATTTGCCGTTATGTTTAATAGCTGTAGTACCCGCGGCAAGCTCCTCCGGGAACTTTTCTCCAAATCCTTCTTCATTTGCTGCGACATCCCGTGTTTCTTCATCTACAATTACAAATGGTGTATGCAAAGCAACACCCCATAACTTGCCGCCGTCTTTTTTGCACAATTCCTCCCATTGCTTTAAATACATGGCAGCTTTTGTTGGGTCAAAAGGGAATGTCTTTGTTAACATATTAGTGTCCATGATATGCTCCTTTATAAAATATATAATTATCGACGATTAATTATAGGATGTAGGTTTTGAAGGGTGAAAATGACACTATTATTGTTTATTAATCGATGTCTATTGTATAGTAATTTTTGTTGTCGGTTTCCTTAAACAATTTGCCTCCATTGTTGCGGATAACTTTGTTTGAAGCCTCGTTATGCTTGTAAGGATCTAAGAGAATTTCAAAAATCCCCATTTCCCTACATTCATTTAATAATAACTTTAAAATGGTGTTCCCATAACCATTACCTCGGTATGAAGATGCAATAGCATATCCAACATGCCCCCCGTTTTCTTTTAACGCGTCAGTTAAATAATGTCTTATTCTACCTATACCCACAGGCGTAGAACCATCATATAGCCAAAATGTAGTTTGTGGCACCCGCCCGATTTGAAGTCCAATATTATTCGAACAATCGTCATTTTGTTTTAACCATTGTGTATATTCATCATAAGACATCCCCTTAACGTCGTTCATAAAGCCATGGTCGTTCGATTCAATCTGTTGGAGCATGTCATATACTTCTTTACCGTCATTTGTTGTTAATTTTTTTAACAATAGCATTTTGTACCTCCGGTGAGTACATAAACTTAACGCACGTACCACACTCGTAGTGGTATATTAGTGCGCCTTTTTGGATTATACAGATTTTGCCATTTGCAAATCGCCGACATAAAGTGTTTTACCTAAAGGAGCTAAAACCCTTAAAACAGTATCAAGCTGTGGGCTGGTTTCACCCGCTTCCATACGTGATATTACAGGTTGTTTAACCCCGCTTAATTGTTCAAGTTCTCGTTGCGATATGTTTTTTTCATTACGCGCTTTTATGAGTTCTCCGATAATGGCAACTCTCAAATCGCTTTCTCTTATTTCATCTGCGGTGTATATCTTTGGCCTAACCTCTGCCCACGTTTTCATTTATACACACTCCTTTCCCGAATATCTGCAAGATTGCGCTTTGCCTGTGCAAGTTCTCTTTTTGGTGTTTTGTTGGTTTGCTTGAATTGAAAATAATGAAGTAATATGAAATCGTTTCCCAGCCAACTTGCAAAGAAGATTCTTGATCTAATTGGTCTTATCTCCCATATATCGCCCTCTAAGTGCTTGATATATGGTTCTCCGGCTGCCTTGCCGTGTTCGCTTAACACTTGGATATAATCGTTAATTTTATTATAGTTTATGCGGCTATCTTTATCTGTTCGTTTAGATAGGGCTTCGATATATTCCAATACCGGGCTATTGCCGTCACGGTCTTCGTAAAAGTAAATGTTGTGCATATTAACCCCTTCGTCAATATATTATATGTATAAAAGTTATCATATGTCAATTTTGGAATATGCCTTCAGCTAATATATGCGTTATTTCCGCCCTTTTCAGATTGCGTTCAGCGCGGCGTTGGAACATCCGCCCGACCCCGCCCCACGGAGCATACACAAGCACAACAACCCCCGTGGTTATATATACAAAAACCTAACTTTGAAAGTTAATCGTCGTATTAACAAACAACTTACCCAATTCATCATCCACCAAACCGTAACCCGTTTCACCAAAGATTTGACCAATCATTGCGATCTTAGCCGAAAAGTCGTCCCGGGTACCGGGGAAGACGTTGGGCATCGCCCAAATATTGACGAGCAGTAAAAATAATTCGGCCAATACCCGCGCGTTGCCTTTTTTGATCGAACCGTCAGCCATGCCTTCTTCAATGATTTCCGCCATTTGCACGGCTTCTTCCCGCATGATTTTAATATGCTCGGCCAAAATGCGCGGGCTTGATAGGGATGCGATCAGCATTTTCGTATAGCGTTCGTTGTGTTCGCTTTCGGTGTTGGCTTCGAGCCCGAACCTTAACGCAAGCCTTAACCGTTCAAGGCCGCTTTGGGTATCGGCCAACTTTGCTTTTTTGAAGCAATTATCGGCGTTGTTTTTTGCTTTGACGATAGCCAACAATACATCTTCCTTGGATTTGAAGTGGTGATAAAAAGCGCCGCGCGTCAAACCGCCGAGGTTGGCGATGATGTCAAGCACCGTGGTTTGCTCGTAGCCTTTTTCCAAGAATAAGCGGAGGGAGGCTTCCAATATTTTATTTACCGTCTCCTCGGGGTATTTGTTTCGGGGCATACCGTTCACCTCTGTGCGTAAAATATTTCATTGCCGCGGGTAACGCGATTCCAACCATTTCATCGGGGGTAATGAAGCGGTAGTCTTCTATCGCGTGGTTTTCCTTTACATGGACTTCGTAACAGGTCATATCCCATATACGGTGGGTGAAGGTGTGGCGGGCGATGTTCTTCCGCTCAATTTGAGCGGAAGTGTAACCCATGGATTCTAACTTCGGACCTATTAGGTCCGAAGTTACATCCGCGTCCCCTTCGATTAAATAATAGACCCACATCCCCTTTAGCAAGCCTTCGGTGCGCCGCTTCATGAGTACACGGCCCTCCGGTGAATAGATAAGTAAAACCGTAACGGGGATGACGGGAGAGGGTTTCTTCTTCGCCTTGACGGGTAACGCGCGTTCCCGTCCGTTGATACGCGCCCGGCAATATACGGGAATCGGGCAAATTTCGCAGCGGGGATTTGTAGGGGTACAAATGAGGGAGCCTAGTTCCATCAAGGCTTGGGTCAAAGCACCCGGGGATAGGGTCGGATCGTTCGCGGGAATGGCGGACATCAGCGACGTTACATAATCGGCCGCGTGTTTTTTAGCGAGCGGGGTGGAAATGTCGGTATCATCATCCGTCAAGCGAGCGGCGAGGCGCAAGACATTGCCGTCCACGGCGGCTTCCCTTTGCCCGAACGCGATGCTCATGATTGCCCCGGCGGTATAGGGGCCCACGCCCGGCAGGGCTTCCCACGCTTCGCGCGTTTGCGGCCAGCCCATACGGGACGGTGCTTTTCCGCTCCGTTTACCGTCGTATTTTTCGAGGATGATCCTCGCCGCCACGTGAAGGTTACGCGCGCGGGCGTAGTACCCCATCCCCGCGAATACCGATAAAACCTCGTCCAAATCGCAGTTCCCCAAATCATCAAGGGTCGGGAACCGGGCCATAAACCGTTCGTAGAAGGGGAGCAACTGCACCATACGTGTCTGTTGGGCCATTACTTCCGATACCCACACATTGTAAGGCGTGGGGTTATCGCGCCAGGGGAGGGAGCGTTTTTCGGCGGCATACCAAGCGAGCAATTCACGGTGCATAATGCGTTCCTTCCGTGATGTTTGATAATTGACATCTTCTCCCTGCTATTATACCATGCAAGCAATGAATCGGATAAACGAAGGGAGCGTTCCTATGCCTATTCCAACCCCCCATATCACCGCCAAGGCCGGTGATTACGCAAAGACCGTTTTAATGCCGGGCGACCCGCTGAGGGCGAAGTTTATCGCGGAAAATTATTTGGAAAATCCCGTAAAGGTGAACGGCGTACGCGGGATGCTCGGTTACACGGGTACGTACAACGGCAAGCCCGTTTCGGTGCAGGGCAGCGGGATGGGTGTACCGTCGATCGGTATCTATTCCTATGAGCTGTTCAATTTCTACGAAGTGGACAATATTATTCGGATCGGCTCAGCCGGCGCGCTGGACCTTAACCTTGAATTGGGGGACATCGTGCTGGGTATGGGCGCGTGTACCGATTCCGACTACGCCAAGCAATACCACTTGCCGGGTACGTACGCGCCCATCGCGTCGTATGAGCTGCTGCGCAAGGCGCAAGGCGCAGCCGATTTGGTGGGCAAACCCGTAACCGTGGGTAATGTGCTGACCACGGACCTCTTCTACGCCGACGCGAGCGAAACGCTTAAGTATTGGGTGAAGATGGGCGTATTGGCCGTGGAAATGGAAGCCGCGGGCCTGTACATGAACGCCGCGCGCGCGGGCAAGAACGCGCTTTGTATGTGTACGATTTCCGACATATGCTTCACCGACCAAGCCATGAGCGCGAAGGACAGGGAAAAATCCCTCACCGACATGATGGAAGTCGCATTAACGATGCTTTTGATGGATTAATGTAAAAATGCTTGAAATAATAAACCTGACCAAATCATATAAAACAAAAGGGGAACCCCTGTTGGCCTTAAACGACGTAAGCGTGAAGGTCAACAGGGGGGATATCTACGGCTTCATCGGGCTCAGCGGGGCGGGTAAAACGTCGCTGGCGCGGTGTATTTCCGTGTTGGAAAAGGCCGACGCGGGGCAAATTTTATTAAACGGGGTGGACATCACCAAGCTCAGGGGTGCCGGACTGCGCCAAGCGCGGCGTAAAATGGGCTTGGTTTTCCAGCATTTTAACCTGCTGATGAATGCCACGGTGTTTGACAACGTGGCTTTTCCTTTGCGCATCGCGGGCAAAACGAAGGTTGAAATCCGTACGCGCGTCATGGAATTGCTGGAAGTCGTGGGCCTGACCGAAAAGGAAACCGTGTACCCCGCCACGCTTTCCGGCGGGCAAAAGCAACGGGTGGGCATCGCCCGCGCCTTGGCCGCCGAACCGGAATTGGTGATTTGCGACGAAGCGACATCCGCGCTCGACCCGGACACCACGCGCCAAATATTGGCGTTACTGCGTAAAATCGCCGCGGATACGGGGGTTACGTTTATCGTCATCACGCACGAGATGGACGTGATCAAAGCCCTGTGTTCGCATGTGGCGGTCATGGAAGGCGGGGAGATCATCGAGCAGGGCAAGGTCATCGACGTGCTGACCGCGCCGCAAACGGACACCGCCCGCCGCTTCTTCGCCAAGGATTACAGCTCGGAGGGTTGGTACAAGGCCGTGCAGGAACGTAAACTCGGCCACCATATTTTCCGCGCGCTTTTTATCGGCGAATCGGCTCGGCGGTCGTTTATCCATGACGTGATCCGTAAGTTCGACATCGAGTTGAGCATACTTTCCGGCAGTATCGAAACCGTGTCGGGTACGACGGTCGGGTCGCTGATATTGGAAATAACGGGGGATGAACCGATACTCGAGGAAACGATGGCGTTTTTCCGCGAAAACGGCGTAGAAATCGAACCGGTGGACCATACATAAACTATAAGCAATGGGGTTAGTTAAAATGCCCGAACAAGGATTTTTCGAGTTGTTATTTACGGGAAAGTGGGACGATTTGGCCCGTCACCTTTCCGGCAACATCCACATGGACATGGAGCGTTATCTGGCGCACTTGCAACGCACGCTGCCCCAAGCGACGGTCGATACGGTGTATATGGTGGGCTTCGCGTCGCTGTTTGCGGTGATGTTCGGTGTCGTGGTGGGGATGGTCCTGTACGTAACGCAACCGGGCGGGATTTATGCCGCGCCGCGGTTTAATAAGGTATTGGGTATTTTGATCAACGTCGGGCGCAGTATCCCCTTCGTCGTGTTGATCATCTTGGTATTCCCCTTGTCGCGTATGATCGTGGGAACGTCCATCGGGCGTACGGCGAGTATCGTGCCGCTTACGATCGCGGCGATTCCGTTTATGTCACGCGTGATCGAAGCCGCGCTCAACGAACTCGGACGCGGCATTATCGAAGCGGCCGTGGCGGCGGGGGCGACACCGCGGCAAATCATCCTGCGCGTGGTATTGCCGGAAAGCGCGCCGGGTTTGGTTTCGGGCTTTACGTTAACTATCATCAATTTAATAACGTTTTCGGCGATGGCGGGGGTCATCGGCGGCGGCGGGTTGGGGCATATCGCGCACAGCTACGGTGTTGCGCGTTTCCGCACGGATATACTCGTGTATGTGATCATCATCCTTATATTACTGGTACAAATCGTACAATTTACGGGGCAATTTATATCAAGGAAATTGGATAAAAGGTGAGTTGGAATGGGTAAGATACAGCAATTTCGTAAGCGCGTGGCGCAGCAATATAATGCCTTTGACCTGGAAGAAGCGGCGAAAGCGGGCGAAGCGCTCCTGCGCGAGCATTGGAACAACCGATCCATGATGACCTTGGGTTACGCGCAGGATATCTATAATTTGGCGCGGGTATATGACGAGCTGGGGGACTTTGAACGGGCGGTGGAGCTGTATACCGATGGTGCGCATTTATTTTCGCGGCATTGCGTCGGCGATGCTACGGCGTATACCAATTGTTTAAATAATTTGGCGGCGGCTCTGTACGATATGGGCTTGGAAGGGCCGTCCGCGCATTTGTTCGGGCAGTTGGTTTCTGTCAAGCGGTTCTTTAAGCATGAAGAAGATGAAGCCTTTGCCGATACGCTGTACAATTTGGCCAATTCGGTTACGGACGGGATATACGAGCCCCTGGCGCGGAGCCTCCATAAAGAAGCGTTGGCCATACGCCGCGCTTCAAACAACGCGCAGGATGTAATGGACAGCCTGCACAGCCTTGCCTTCCTGCACGAAGAAAAAGAGGAATACGAAAAAGCCGTCCCGCTGGCCGAGACGGCGATGCAATTGGCGCAAGGGGATGACTACGCCTGCGCCTGCCACTATTTGGCGACGTTGTATGACGCGTGGGGGCAGTACGATAAAGCCCTTCCGCTGTACGAGGAAGTAATGGATTTGACGCGTGAACGCGTGGGGCGCACGCACCACAGCTACTTTGAGGTAGCTGCCGATCGGGCGCGGTTATTGGAAAAAATGGGTCGCCCCCGTGAGGCGTTGACGATTATGACGGAAATCCGCGCCCTGTACGAAGGTATGGAGGACGCGGCATTTTATGCGTACAGCGATTGTTTGCGTACAATTTCCGATTTGCACAAGCAATTGGGCGAATACGACCATGCCGAAGCGGTCCTCCTGCATTCGTTGAAGCTAAACCGTAAACAAAACGAGGACATGACCGATAATATCGCGGATTTGATCAAGCTCCATTTGCATCAGCGGGATCACCGCCGTGCGCTTGAGGTATTGGTCTATGCCCTCATGCACAGCGATTCGAAGGGCCCCGAATTGGCGGAACTGCTGATCAAACTCGCGGAAGCCTTCAACCCCTCCGCCGACCCCGCGCCGGACATTATATTAAACGCCGTACGCGAAATGAACGACCGCGCCGCGCTCGCCCCCATTATCGACAAATGGCGGAAGTGGGAGAACGAACCCTTTATTCCAGCGTTCGTAATGCCGCCGCCAACTGATCCGGACAGGACGTAGCCTTCGGGCCGCAACGGATGCCCGACATCAGCGGGATAACTTCCGATGCCTTACGGCCCTTGGCCAGTTGTGCGATACCCTTCAAATTACCGTCGCAGCCGTTGGAAAAGGAAAGGTTCTTGATGATGCCGTCCTCGACGTTAAGCGTGATTTCGCGGCAGCATACGCCTTGCGTTTTGTAAGTCATGGGTGGTTCCTCCTTTTGATCTTGCTGAATAAGTTGTTTATACGTTCCGCCCGCGCGGCGGTTTCCTTTGTATCGATACACCATTGATTGTTTGCGAAATACAGCGTATCGCCCGCTTTCGCGTGGGCGGGTAAGTCACGCCGATGGACGGCGCGTTGGTTTTCGCCCCGTTCGTCCTCGCATACGGCATAGTCTTCCTCAAAACGGTCGATCGTAATCCTCATGGATCGGTCACCATAACCTTATATCATTCCCGTCGGTGGACATTAGGATCGTGCCGCGTTCGTCGGTGCGCAAGATGCGTACTCCGGCCGCGGTAAGCCTGTCCAGCACATCGCGATGGGGATGGCCGTGGGTGTTGCCCGCGCCCGACGAAATAACGGCCGCCACCGGACGGACCGCGTCCATGAATTCGCTTGACGTGGATGTACGGCTGCCGTGGTGGCCGACTTGCAGCACCGTGGACCGAAGGGTCTTACCGCTCGCGAGCATCGCCTGTTCGGATGCCGCTTCCGCGTCGCCGGTAAATAAAAACGATGTGCTGCCGTGAGTCAAACGCAGTACAAGCGACGCGTTGTTTATATTGGGGTGCGGTCCTTCCGTGGGCGCGAGTACGCGCATATGAATAATACCCGCCGCGATTTCGTCCCCTGCGGAAGCGATCGTAACGGGTATGCTGTGGTTTTCGATGGCGGCTAGGAAGTTTTCGAACGCGACGGTGTTGTTAACGGCATCGGGCATGATCACGCGGCCCACGTCCAGTTGGTTAAGCACATGCGTAAGCCCGCCGATATGGTCGGAATGGGGATGCGTGGCTACGACGTAATCGAGCCGCGTAACGCCCGCGTCGCGCAAATGCGTCACTACCTGTTGGCCGTAGCGCGGTTCGCCCGCGTCGATGAGGACGGCATGGTCACGGGATTGTATCAATACGGCGTCGCCTTGGCCTACATCGATGAAATGGACGAGGATTTCGCCTTGCGCGGGTGTGAGCGTATTCCTGCCGGGGAAGAAACGGTCCCCGCCGAAATGGTACAATACCGAAAACGCGACGAGGATGATCATCACCATAAAAAAGGATCGGTTGGCCGCGCGCGCGGGTTTGCGTACGGTGGACGTACGGGTTGGCGGACGTGCGGTTGTGCGCTTTCGCGGTGCGGGCATGTGATCACCTCATTATTATTATAGCATCAGCGATCATTTTTTTACATGGGAGTAAGCATATGTACATAATCATCACCGCCCGCCCCGAAAGCGCCGCCTTCGCCGTCAGCGAATTACAAAAATACGACGCGTCCATCCGCCCCGTAAAGGACTTGCAAGCGGGGGTAAAACTGGTGTATTTACCCGGCGGATACGAAAAACTAATCGCGGACATGCCGCCGTTTATATTCGTAAGGCATATGTTCCCCGTACAATGGTATTCGGTTAACGCGGTAACATCGGAACAATTTGTGCCGAAGTTGTTGGAGGAGGTTAAGCTGCCGGAAATAAATGACGGTAACTTTTCCGTCCAGGCGCGCGGCGCGGTTTGTGTCACGACGATAAACGAATTGGAAAATGCCTTAAAGCAAAAAGGCTTTAAGCAAAACGACAAGCATCCCGATTGGGTTTTATCCTTATTTTTTTATGAAGGCAAAACCGAACATACCCTATACGCGGGCGCGTCGTCCGTTAAGGATAACCGCTCCGCGTGGAACGGCGGCGCGCGGCGTTACAGCAAATCCGACGAAGGCTTTATCAGCCGCGCGGAATTCAAACTCATGGAAGCCGTGGAAATCTTTCAAATAAAGATACCCGCCGATTCAAGCGCGTTGGATTTGGGCGCGGCACCCGGCGGTTGGAGCAAGGTCTTACTGGACGCGGGCTGCCGCGTCACCGCCGTGGACCCGGGCGCATTGGATGCACGGTTAAGCGGCCACCCCAACCTTTCCTATGTATGCGCGACGGCGCAGCGGTTCTTCGAAGCGAACCCGCATAAAAAATTCGATTTAATCGTCAACGACATGAAAATGGGGATGTTTGATTCCGTCCGTATCATGCTGGACGCGGCACGCTTCCTTTCCCCGGGCGGCGCGGCGGTGATGACGTTAAAACTGGCCAAGGGGCAAGGTCCGGGTAAAATAAACGAGGCACTCGTTTTATTGCGACAAAAATACCGCGTAACGGATACGCGGCAATTGTTCCACAATCGGGACGAGGTTACGGTTTATCTATTTTCCCAGCCCGCCCTTTAATTGATGCTCGAATAAAGCAAGCGTGAGCCTGTTTAATTCTTCCGTCAAATCCCCGTCGGCATTGTTATACATAAACGCGTAGTCGTAACGGTACATCGGCGAAAGCGAACGTTCACCCCCCCGCACGAACTCCACGGGGAAGCGGAAGGTGATGCCGTTGGCGACGAACTCCGACATATAGACCTTGCGCAATTGCAAGTTGACCCTTTCGTTGGAAAGGAGCGTAAGCCCGCTGCGTGAAACGTCGTACATCTCCCCCTTGCAAACCATATCGCCCAGCTTGTTGGGGTTGTCGTCCTTTTTTTCGTAGAGGCTGATCGACATTTGCACCCGTATACGGTGCGCGTTGCGCCGATTGTACTTTTTTACCAAACTGGTGGCGGTAAAAAGGAGCACGTCGTTGTTAAAGAGCTGCTTGCGTTCGAGTATCTTCGCGTCGAAGGAATACGCCTCCGCCCCGCGGAAAAAGGTGAAGGTATATATCTGCGCGAGGTTCAAGTCTTCAAAGCGTTCATACAGCGGGTCACAGGAAACGTAGAACGATACGCCTTTTTCCATCCTAACGAAAATACCGTAAAAAATCGTCGCGTTGGCATCGTTCATGTGTTGGATATCCATGCGCGTGCCGTCGTCGATAAATCGGAAATCCATATATGTACCTCCCCTTCAACCCTTCGCTATTTGTACAAATTATACTATAATATGGGAAAAATACAATCAACCCCTTGGAGGATATCTATGAAAAAAGACATCGAAATCGCGCAATCCACGGTATTAAAGCCCATATGGGAAGTCGCTGACGCTTTATCGATCCCCCCTGTCCATGTTTCCCCCTACGGCAGCTACAAAGCCAAGATCGACCACCGCTATAAAGGAACGCCGGGAAAACCGACGGGCAGGGTCATCCTCGTAACGGCCATCAACCCCACCCCCGCGGGCGAAGGCAAAACCACAACCACCGTCGGCTTGGGCGACGCGTTGGCCAAGCTCGGCAAGGACACGATGATCTGCCTGCGTGAACCCTCCCTCGGCCCCGTATTCGGCGTAAAGGGCGGCGCGGCGGGCGGCGGTTACGCCCAAATCGTGCCGATGGAGGACATCAACCTGCACTTTACCGGGGACATCCACGCCATCACCACAGCCAACAACCTGTTGGCCGCGCTGGTGGATAACCACATACAGCAAGGCAACGAATTGAACATAGACCCGCGGCAGGTTACGTGGCGGCGTGCCATGGACATGAACGACCGCCAATTGCGCAATCTGCTCAGCGGCTTGGGCGGTAAGGCAAACGGCCAGCCGCGCGAGGACGGCTTCGATATAACCGCCGCTTCCGAAGTGATGGCCGTATTCTGCCTGTCGTCGTCCTTACAGGATTTAAAGGAAAACCTCGCGCGCATCGTGGTGGGGTACACCTACGACGGAAAGCCCGTAACGGCGGGGGATTTACAAGCACAAGGGGCGATGGCGGCTTTATTAAAGGAAGCCTTCGACCCCAACCTCGTGCAAACGCTGGAGGGTACGCCCGCGCTCGTCCACGGCGGGCCATTCGCCAACATCGCCCACGGGTGCAACACGATTGCCGCCACCCGCCTTGCGGCGGCGCTGGGGGAATACGTCGTAACCGAAGCGGGCTTCGGCGCGGACTTGGGCGCGGAAAAGTTCATTAATATCAAATGCCGCCGCATGGGCCTGACACCCTCCGCCGTCGTACTGGTGGCGACCATCCGCGCGCTCAAGCACCACGGGGGCGCGGAAAAAGACAAGCTCAGCCGGGAAGATTTAACAGCCTTGGAAAAGGGTCTTTCGAACCTGCGCCGCCATATTTCCAACATCACGCAGACCTTCGGCTTACCCTGTGTTGTGGCGGTCAATCGATTCCCGAATGATACGGAAAACGAAATCGCCGCCGTAAAGGCAGCCACGCAAGAGGAAGGCGTACCCTGCGAACTCTCCGAAGTCCACGCCAAGGGTGGGGAAGGGGGCATAAACCTCGCCAAGGCCGTATTGCAAGCGATGGAACAACCCAATAATTTTACATTCACTTATGAAGGCAAGCAAAAATTAAAAGACAAAATGGAAGCCGTAGCGAAAAAAGTCTACCGTGCAAACGGCATCATCTTCGCCCCCGAAGCCACGCGGCAACTGCGCACCCTGGAAAAACTGGGCTACGGTCACCTGCCCGTATGTATGGCCAAAACGCAATATTCCTTCTCCGACGACCCAAAGAAGTTAGCCGCGGCCGAAGACTTCACCATCACCGTACGCCAAGTACGCCTATCCGCCGGAGCGGGCTTCGTTGTAGCCATCACGGGCGATATCATGACCATGCCCGGCTTGCCGAAAATCCCCGCCGCTTGCAGCATTGATTTGGACGACGGGGGGGTAATCAGCGGGTTGTTTTAAAGCGAGATAAAAATGATTGATTCAAGGCTTCGCCTACATGGTTGAAGCCTTGTTTTTGATTATACAAATTTATATGAAAAATAATTATTGACAAAAATTCTATACCGTATATACTGCACATATACGGATGCGACCGGATATATTAAGGAGGTATTTATGCGCATTGTATTGTCCCATCATTCGGCTGTCCCTATTTATGAGCAAATTAAGGAACAGCTCAAGGCTTCGGTTCTGTCGGGGGAATTGACCGAAGACGAATTGCTCCCTTCCATCCGGCAGCTCGCCCGCGACTTGAAGGTAAGCGTCATCACCACCACACGAGCATACAACGACCTAGAGTTGGAGGGTTTTATCCAAACCGTGCCGGGTAAGGGTTGCTACGTTAAGAAAATCGACGGCGACTTGGTACGGGCGAAATTCCTGTCCGAAACAAAAACCGCGTTGCGTGAAGCGGTGCACTTGGGTAAGATGGCGGGTTTAGGAAAAAAAGAGCTTCACACATTATTAGACGAAACGGAGGCATAATGGTATGGAAAACGCTATCGAGGTAAAAAACCTCACGAAACGGTACAAAAATTTTTTGTTAGACGATATTTGCTTCAATGTGCCGAGCGGTTATATCTGCGGCTTTATCGGGCAAAACGGCGCGGGTAAGACGACGACCCTCAGGCTCATGTTGGGTATGGCGATGAGGGACGGCGGCGAGGTGAACATTTTAGGCAAACCGAACGGGGATGTTTCCGTTAAGGAGGATTTGGGCGTGCTTTTTGACCGACCCTATTACCAGCCTTATTGGACGCCCATTCGCATAGAAAAAGCCCTCCGCCCCTTTTACAAGCGCTGGGACGGCGAAGCGTACCGTCGGTGGCTGCAAAAATTCCTATTGGACCCGAAGCAAAAATTTAAAACCCTGTCGCGGGGCATGATGATGAAGCTGGGGCTTGCGGCCGCGCTTTCGCACGATGCCAAGCTGTTGCTGCTCGACGAGCCGACCTCCGGTTTGGACCCCGTCATGCGTGACCAATTGCTGGATATTTTGCGGGATTATATCGCGGAGGAAGGGCGCAGCGTGTTCTTCTCCTCCCACATCACAAGCGATTTGGAAAAAATAGCGGACTACATCGTATACATCCACAAAGGGCGGATCATCTACAGCGGCTTGAAAAGCGAACTGACGGAAAAATACTGCGTCGTCCGAGGCGGAATCGGCGAGCTCCCGCCCGAAAAACGGGTGCAAGTCATCGGCTTCCGCGAACACGAACATTATTTTTCCGGCTTGATAAAAAGCGGGGACATCGGCGGACTGCCATCGGGAATCGTCACCGAAAAAGCGTTGCTGGATGAAATCATGGTCCATATGGACAGGGAAGAAGAAAGGATGAGTGCATAACATGGTTAGTAAAATTATGATGCTGGATTGGCGGGCGACGCTTTCCCTGGCAAAATGGGTATTTATCGCATATCCCGCCGTCGTTTTTTGCTTCGGTTTTATAACGTCACAGATGTTGGTCGTCCCGATCAGCATGTGGCTGTCAGCCCTTTATACTTTTAAGGCCTTTCAAGTGGAGGAAGAAGTGGGCCTAAGCCACCTTTACCTTACCCTCCCGGTATCAAGGAGCCAAATCGTCAAGGCGAGGTACGGTTTCGCGCTTATCATGATGGTGTTCGGCATTATCATGGGGCTTGCCGTTATGCCCGTCGTGCGGTATTTTTCAAGGTCAATGTGGTATATACAATTCGAAGGCCATGTCGCCGTCGCCGCGGTCGGTGCCTTGTGCTTCGCCGTCCTGATCCTCTCCATGTACCCGCTGCTGTTCAAATTGGGGTACCAAAAAGGTAAAATCATCGGTTTGTTCATACCTGTCGGGGTATTTTACGCGGCCATTTTCGGGTACTATATTTATATGATAAGCGGCAGCCGTAACATCACCCTCGATTTCGTTTCATTCGCGTCGCGGAACGTGATTGCGGTCAGCGGGGGATTGCTCGTATTGGCGGTTCTCATTTTTTTGCTGTCGTATGTGCTGTCACTAAGGGCGTACACACGAAGGGATTTGTAAAAGCGAAGGGATTTGTAAAAGTGGCGTAACGGTTAAATCAACGGGTTATTTTAAGAATTATTCTTGACAGAATAATTCTTTGAAGTATAATAATCGCAAATCATAAAAGGATTGGTTTGCGTTATGAAAAAATTTATTAACCGCGAATGGGAGCTTTCCGCGCTTAACGAGCAGTTTATGCGTGCGGAATCCTCCCTTTTCGTTATCTACGGGCGGCGCAGAATTGGAAAAACGACGCTGATAGCGGAATTTATCAAGGATAAAAAAGCCCTCTACTTCCTCGCCGATAAGGAAACGGAAACCCAAAGCCAAAAACGCTTCGCCGGGTTGTTAGCCGAGTATACGGGGCAATCGTATCTTAGGGACATATCCTTCGATAACTGGCGTGTACCCTTCGAAATCTTCGCAAAACATTCATGTGATCAAAAAAAAGTGCTGGTCATCGATGAATTACCCTACATGGTGGAAACCAACCCGGCTATACCCTCGATATTGCAAGGCGTATGGGACACGCTGTTGAAAGACGCGAACGTAATGTTCATCTTATGCGGTTCGCTTGTGCATATGATGGAAAAATACGCCCTCAACTACGCAAGCCCCTTGTACGGCAGGCGAAGCGGGCAATTAAAATTACGGCAAATCGAGTTCGCGTATTACGCGCAATTCTACCCAAACATGCCGTACCGCGGCTTGGTGGAGCATTACGCCGTAACGGGCGGCGTACCCCGATATATCGAGTTGTTCGACGGGAAAAAAGATTTATTCGACGAAATCCATCGCCTGGTGTTGCAGCGCGACGGCTTATTGTACGAAGAACCGGAGTTCCTCCTGCGCCATGAAGTGGAGGAAATCGGCAGCTACTTTTCTATAATCAAGAGCATCGCCGCGGGCAATCACAAAGCGGGTAAAATATGCGCGGACATCGGCATCAAGCAAACGAGCCTGCCGAAATACCTCAAAACGCTTACCGACTTGGACATCATTGAACGTCAAGTGCCGGTAACGGAGGCCAATCCCGAAAAAAGCAAGCGGGGGCTGTATTTCATCAAGGATAATTTCCTTCGTTTTTGGTTCCGTTTTATATACCCCGAGCGGGGCAGGCTGGAATTGGGGCAAACCGAATATGTATTAAACAATATCAAAAACCACTTCATCGACAGCCATACGGCACATATTTATGAAAATGTATGTATGAGCGAAATGTGGCGGCTTAACAAAATCGGCCGTCTTAGCTTCAACAAATTAGGCCGATGGTGGGACGGCAAGGAAGAAATCGATATCGTCGGCTTGGACGGCATTGGCAATGAAATCATATTCGCCGAATGTAAATACCGCTCCGCACCCATCGACGTCGATGTATTCTATGATTTGAAGCGGAAAGCCGCGTCGGTGCATTGGCACAACGATACCCGCCATGAAAAATACGTATTATTCTCCATCAGCGGGTATAGTAAAAAACTGGTTGAACTTGCAAGTGCGCGGGAGGATTTGGTGTTGTTTGAAATTACAGATCATGGTCATAACTTTATCTATGGATATTAAAAATGTACACCGTTCGCGCCATTATTTGCATTTTGGGTCAGCAATTTCCGTTCGTTTTCGTCAAGCAACAGACCCAACCGTTCGTACATTCTTAAAAAATCTTCCGCCAGTTTTTCATTATCAATCAAATCGTCGGGTTGGTTGCGTACAACGTAGTCAAATTGCTCAATACCCTTGTGTTCCACGGCGTTACGTAGTAGGGCGACGGTGGGGGGCGTGAGGCGGTCGTAGTAGTTATTGCATATGAACGCAATATCATATAAGTCGCGGATTTTATCGCGCCCCGCGTACGCGGTGGTTTTCATCACGCACAACGGTTCAATGCCGTATACCCTTATGCTGTTTATCGTTTCCACTTCAATAGATGGGATTGTCGATCGCCTGTAAGATGCTTCGATTTTCAACGGATGGCTATTATTCCCGTAATTGATAAAACAACGTTCAACCATCGCCGTGTCCTTCGCTGCGCGATGGGTATAACCACTTTCGGCGCAATACGCCTCTACTAAAGGCATGAGTCCTTTTTCTTTCCCATCCAAGTCTATATCCTCGGAAAATCGGTCGAGATTATAACAAAGGTAAAGTGCCGTACCGCCTTTTAATATATAAGCGTCCGTTTTCGCGTTTAAATATTCCATGAAGGAAACGATAATTTCCCCATGTTTTTTTCGCCAATCCGTCATATTCCCGCCTTCCTTTTGTAATCCAACCATTTTCCGTAGTATTCGCTTCCCATAAACGTGTCGATACCGCGCCAATGGGGCAAACCCTTCATCATTATTACTTTCGCAAACACTTCCTCGTTGTAATCATCGTTGCCGATAAAGTCGCGGTTCATGCCCTGCGCTGTGCTGTAATTTTCAACTTCCAAGAGGTCAAGCAAAGCGCGGATATGGTTGGCGACGGCGTATGTTCCCTCATTCTCCGGTATAGCAGAACAGTATTCAATACCGTAATCACCGTATAAACTGTCCTCGCTGTCGCGGAAACGCGGGTTTTCCCATTGCAACGCCGAACGGTGCCAATCGCCGCTGGTCAGCAACGAACAAGGCAAATTTAACGCGTGTACGCCGGTGATGTATTTCATGTCCGTGCCTCCCTCCGTGTGTTCCGTTAAGTGTACATATAACACGATTTTAGTAAAAACATCAAGGAATGGATATAAAATTTGATTTTTGTTTTTATAAAAAAGATTTTATTTTGCCTTGAAATTAAGTGCGAAGTAGCGTTCTTCATAGTTGTCGGTCTAATTACGGGTGCGGGATTGTTCTTTGTAAATTATTGTTTGACAGGGTATAATGACCTTGTTATGATACTAATCATAAGTTGCATACTTGAAAGTATGAAGGCGGGTCTTGCGAATGTTTTATGGTCGTGATACGGAATTGTTAAAACTAAACCAAATGTATGACAGCAACAAATTTGAATTTGCGGTTATATACGGCAGGCGGCGCGTGGGTAAAACCACGTTGATACGTGAGTTTATCAAGGATAAAAAATCGCTTTTCTTTGCCGCAAGCGAAAGCACGGCCTCGGATAACTTATTGTCTTTAAGCAGATGTATCGGCGGTTCGAACGATGCCCCCGTATTCCGTGATTATGAAACGGCATTGGCGGCAATTTTCAAATCCGCCGAAAACGAACGGCTTATATTTATCATAGATGAATTTCCATACCTTGCGGAATCTTACCGCGGATTTTCGTCTTTGTTGCAAATATTGATAGACCATAACAAGGATAATATAAAACTCATGCTTATATTATGCGGTTCCAGCATGAGTTTTATGGAAAACCAAGTATTGGGTTATCAAAGCCCGTTATATGGACGCAGAACGGCGCAGTTTAAGATTCTGCCGTTTACGTTTTTTAATTCGTTACCTTTTTTCGATGGTTATAATAATGAAGATAAAACGATTCTGTATGGCGTGACCGGAGGCGTTCCCGAATACCTCAACAAAATCAATTCATCAAAAACCGTCCGCGAAAATATATTTGATATGTTTTTGACAACCTCGGGGCATTTTTTCGAAGAACCTTCCAACCTCATTAAACAGGAATTGCGTGAACCGTCAACGTACAACGTGATAATCGAAGCCATCGCAAGCGGGTCGTCACGTTTAAACGAAATCGCGACGAAATGTAAAATCGAAAGCAATAAATGCGCCAAATATCTTTCGTCTTTAATGACATTGGGCTTGGTGGTAAGGGAATACCCATATGGCGAAACGACAAGCAAGCGAAGCATATATCGCCTTGAAGACAATATGTTCCGATTTTGGTATCGTTTCGTTTTTCCGAATCAGTCCGCGATTATTTCCGGATTGGGGGTTTCTGTATATGACAATGTAATCAATGAACAATTAAACGCCTATATGGGGCTTATATTCGAGGATATATGTAAACAATGGTTTTTTGTACAAGCAAGAAAAGAACCCCACGAACACTCCCCGCCGTTTTTTATAGGCAGTATCGGTCGTTGGTGGGGGACGAATTCCGCAACCCGAAAGCAAGAAGAAATCGACATCATGGCGGTGCGCGGCGATAACGCGTTGTTCGCCGAATGTAAATGGACAAACGCCGATGTTGACATCGATATTTTCCATGACTTGAAGCGGAAAAGTGCCATGTTCCAATATAAATCATCATTCCTGTATATTTTTACGAAAAATTCTGTTTCAAGCAAAGTGTATGATGAATACGTGAATGGTCGTGTAAAAATATATCCGCTTGATGAATTAATAAAATTAAGTAATTACTGATTAAACAAGCATAGAAGTATTATACCCAGCAGGTCATAGTAAATCGGTTCGGTGAACAGAACCAGCCCCGCCCGTTCTTCCGTGATGGTAACGGCATCAATGCCGAGGTCCGCGCCGCCGCCCGACACAAATGGAAGCAATCCGGCAAAATCCATCGTCACAAACTCGGCGGTTTTGCCCTCGCTTGCCGCGAACCGCAACGCAAGCTCTATACTGTAGCCCGTCAGCGTCCCGTCTGCCCCGCTGTACGAAAAAGGCATCCCGTCCCCGGTCGTGGCTACAGTTAATGTACCGTTTTCGCCCGTTGATGCTATATCAGGCATAGGTGAAGCGGGGACGCCTTCCAACCATCGGTTTTGCATTTCGGCAAGCGTACCGCTCGCTTCCAATTCAACGAGAAAGGCGTTGAAGCTGTCAACGATAGCTTGCTCTGCCGAAAATGCGCCCAAAGGCCCGGCGAAGTATTCGGCGGGTATCGGAACGGCTTGCAAATCATCGTTTGCCCCGGCCATGACCCTCACGATGGAAAGGTCTGTAACAAAGCCGTCTATCGTACCGTTTCGCAATGCGGCAAGCCCCACCGAAAGGTCGGAAAAATACACGGGCGTTGCGCTTATGCTGTTAAGTATCACTTGGTCGGCTAAGTTGCCCGTGGGTACGCCGAGGTTCTTCCCGGCGAATTGGGTGTAATCAAGTGTCGCGACGTCGGATTCGGGCGCGGGCGGTTCGATTGTGGATGAACACGCCGCAAGTAATGCGAGTACCGCAAACAAAATACACAGTTTCTTCATATGGTTATACTCCTTTCGCTGCCGCGCGCGTTGCCGGCAATTCATTCAACGTCGCTATCCGGGCCGGGGGTTTCTTCATCGTTGTCGGAGACGGCAACGGGCGGGTCGGGTTCTTTGCGCGGGTCGTCGTTCATCACATCGTCGCAAACGCAGGGAACTTCGTCACATTCGCAATCGCCGGTGAAGTCCGGTGAGAAGCCCAGCGGTGCCATCGCGCTGCTTGGCGCAATTCCCGGTTGGATGTGGAGGTATCCCAGCAATCGGTCGTCTTCAAGTTCAGTGTTCGGTTTCGTCACTGTCGCCGCGCCTGCATTCGCGCCCGCATAGTGTACCCAAGCAACGGCGTAGCCGCTCATCGTCAGCGTACCGTTGTTGTTGATGCTGCGTCCCGCGCCGATGGCGCGGAAGCCTGTTGCAATTACCGTACCGCCGTTGATGGTGACTATGCCGCCGAAGCCCGCGTTGCCGCCGCCTATGCCTGCCGCGTTATTGATGCCTGTGGGGTTATGTGTACCGCCGGTTGCCGTAACTGTACCGCCGTTTATGGTGACTGTGCCGCCGTGGCCCAAGGAACCACCGCCTATGCCCGCCGCGTTAGAGCCGCCGGTTGCCGTAACTGTACCACCGTTGATGGTGACAGTGCCGCCAGTACTATTATTACCACCGCCTATGCCCGCCGCGCTGTCGCTGCCTGTGGCGATAAGTGTGCCTGTACTGCCGTTGATAATAAGTGTTGCTTGGCTGGTTATTATACCCGCACCCGAGCCCCCTGTAAGGGTGTTGGTTGTGCCGTCCGCGAGGTAGAGCGTAACATTCGAGTTGCTACCTAATAAAAGCGCGGTACTGCCGGATAGACCCGTAATACTCATGCCGTTCAGCGTAATCGTTGCCGTCGCGCCCGCCTCCACCGCCAGCCGCCGCTGGCTTCCGGTGTTGCTGCCGGTTACGATGACGTTTGCGCCATCAAGAATGGTGTAGATGTCATTTGTGCTGGCATCGCTTGTGCTGTTAAACGACCAGCCGCTGCCGTTTGCGGGCGGGGACGTAATGGACAGGTCGATGATGTTGGTGGGGGGGGCGGGGTCAACCAAATGCAAATGCGCCGGCCACGGAATCCACGCGCTGTTTCTAAGCCTCGGCATATTCACGCCGCTATTATCCCACTCCCAAATAGCTGTGAAGTCAAACCCCGCTGCCGTCCATGTGGATTGCGTTCTAATCTCCGTCGCCGTCCGGCTCAGCCCGTCAACATTGTCAAAAGCGCCCGCGCCGCCGTTGGCGATGGTTTTCGCCGTGCCTCCGGTGCCGTCGTTTTCGATGTTAAACCGCACATCCATCCCGGCCCATGCGAAGTTGTTGGCCAGTGTACCTGTTCCAACGTTCGATATACGGTTTACGTCAGTTTCAATTTGGTGTCTTCCCGCAACGCTCGGATTCAACGCTGCGCTGTTTTGGATTGTACCTCTATTATCTCCCGCTATGCCGCCCATAAAACTGGCATGAGCCGGGGTGATGGTGGGATTAATAACAGTAACCGCCACAACAGAAAAACTGTTTTCAATCATACTGTCGTTTCTGCCTGCCAAACCGCCGATTTGGCTGCGCTGTCCCGTAACGCTGCCTATACTGAAGCAGTTTGAAATAGTGCCTGCATTTATGCCCACGATACTACCGGTAGCTGCATTGCTGGAGGAAGTGAAACTTCCGCTGACAAGCCCGAGGTTACGCACTACGCCTACGACGCCGTCGCTGCCTAAGATGCCGATAGTATCAAACATGCCTACTGATTGACCCCCGGCTCGTCGGATGACCATTCCGGTAATGGTATGCCCCTGCCCGTCAAAGCTGCCGGCGAGGCCGAATATTGGTGTCCAGTTACTCCCGCTATCGTCGTCAGCGCTCGGCTCGATTATTCCGCGCAGGTGTGTTGCGTCAATGTTCTGCGTCAGCTTGTAGTGCCGCGTCCGCCCCGGTGCTGCGTCGGCGTAGGCGTTGAACGCCTGTATATTCTCCTGCGTGACGGGGATGGCGCGGGCGGCGTCATCCGCTTGCCCGTCTATGATATTAACAGATGTGTTTCGCGTTGTGCCGTCAAAAACATAGCCGGACGGTACACCCGTCAGCCCGGTGATGTTGATTGCCGCCGAGTCTGTTGGGAACGCTGTTGTACCGTTATATGTCACGGTGACGGTGAAAGTTTTAACGCCGCCCGTTGTATTGCCGGTTGCTGCGGTAATTCCGCTGAATAATAGCCCGGTGACGGCGGTAATCGAAAGCCCTACAATGGTTGCGTCCGCATCGCTTGCAAACCCGCTGACCGCAACGGTAAACGTGGCGGTGCGTTCGGTGTACGAATTTCCGTTGACTGTCCCTAAAATCGGCGTGAGTGCGTTTCGGTCAAGATGGTTATTTGTGTAGGTTACCGCACTCGGTATACCGATGGAAAGCGGGATTTGCGCTATATTTATGCTAAAACTAACAGCGGGGGAAGTTCCGTCGGCGTTCGTTGCGGTTACGTAAAAGGTAAAATTTCCCGCGGCGGTCGGCGTTCCCGAAATTAAGCCGGAATTGTTAAGCACAAGCCCTGTCGGTAACGTGCCGCTTGTACTCGTCCAGCTTGTCGGGTTGTTGGAAGCGGCAAGGTTTACGCTGTATGGTGTGCCAAAGGTGCCGCCTGTCAGCGCGCCGGGTGCTGTTGTTATAACGGGTGGGGTGGGCGCGGGGTTGACCGTTAGGGTGACGTTTTGCGTTATTGTGTTGAAGTTGTCACCATCGGCCGGCGTAAAGGTCATGTAGTGCGATTGTGTCCCCTCCGCGCCGACTGAATCACCGGGCGCCGTCCATGTGAACGTACCGGCTCCTGTGCCGTTGCCCGGCAAGGTAATGTTGGAAAGCGTCTGCCCCACAGTCGCGGTTAAGCCGCTCGGCCATGTGACGGTCGGGTCGGCTCTATTGACGGTCAGATTGTTTGTATTGGCATTAAACGTGCTGTATGAAACCGCAATAGGTGCGCTGTTATGGGTTGTATGGGACAGAACCGCGCCGTGGTACGGATTCGCAGAGATATTCCGTGAA
>WQZS01000033.1 GCA_009780585.1 Defluviitaleaceae bacterium
ACCAGCGTGTACAATTGAAAACAAAACTGACGCCGCTGGAAAAACGACGCCAGTTCACTTGATTCTTTTTCATTTCCGATAGGGTGCTTCTTTCCCCGTCCGCTTTTTTTGGTGCAGTACAATCACGGACCCCGGGCGGTTCTTTTTATCCTTACATTTCCGTAAATTCATCCTTGCCCAGCCCGCAAAGGGGACAAGTGAAATCTTCGGGAACGTCTTCCCACTTTGTTCCGGCGGCGATGCCGTTATCCGGGTCGCCCGCCGCTTCGTCATACACGTATCCGCATACACATTCGAATTTCATGCCGTTTACCTCCTTCCCCGATTGATCCGCGTTATATTAAACAGGTTCGAAATCACCCGCTCCGTGCTTGCACAAGGGGCAAACGATATCCTCGGGCAAGGTTTCCCCCTCGTATACATACCCGCATATTTTACAAACAAATCCTTTCTTTTGACCCGGCGGTTTTTGGGGCGCGGGCTTGATACGGTCGAAGTAATATTGATAGGTCGCGCTCCTTTCCGCGGACAATGCGGCGGCTTCAACCACTTCGGCGATAAAGAGCGTATGGGAACCGTAATCGAGGGCTTCGCGTACCTTGGCGGAAATCATGGCGTTGGTATGCTCCGCGATATAACGGATGCCGTTGGCGGACCGTACTTCGGCGCGGTCATCGGCAAACTTGTCGGTATCCCGCCCGCTGTGGAAGCCGAACCGTTCAAAGAGACGGAAGGGTGCGCTTTCGGCCAGCACCGAAACGTTAAACGCGCCCGATTCTACGATCATATTATGCGTATGGTTGGCCTTGTTTACGGCGACGGATATCCGCAGGGGCGATTCGGTGATTTGGGTGACGGTATTGATGATACAGCCGTTGTCTTGACCGTCCGTATGCGCCGTCAATACGAACAATCCGTAAGAGAGCTTAAACATCGCGCGGGTATCGATGGCTTGTTTTTGCGGCGCGTTTTCATTTTTTACGGAGGTTCCTTTTTCGGAGGTTACTTTTTCGAAATCAACCGCCAACGCGTCCGCGAGGGAATGGATTTCCGCAAGCTGTTCCGTTTTGACGGCCGATCGGATGCTGATCATATTATCGAGGATTTTTATATTCTTGCACTGTTCGAATTTCGCGCGGATCAACCCCCCGCTCGTCGGGGCCCATGAACCGTTTTCGATAATCGCAACGGTACGGTTTTGTATATTATGCGCTGTTAAGTCATTGATCAACGCTTCCATCGTTATAAAAATCCCCGCGTTGTACGTCGTGGAAGCGAACACAAGATGGCTCCAGCGGAACGCCGCCGCCACGATTTCCGAAGCGGGTGTAACCGATACGTCGTACATCACGGTTTTGACCCCGCGTTCACGCAATCGGACGGAGAGGATTTCGGCCGCGTTTTCGGTATTGCCGTACACGGAAGCGTAGGAGATCATAACCCCGCGCTCCTCCGGTTCGTAACGGCTCCAAAGCGTATATTTCGATAAAATGTCCGTTATATTCCCGCGCCATACGAAGCCGTGCAGGGGACAAATCATTTCGATTTCGAGGGCGGAGGCCTTTCCGAGCAGCGACGCGACCTGCGCCCCGTACTTGCCCACGATATTCGTATAATAACGCCGTGCCTCGTCCATATAATCCCTTGTGAAATCCACTTCATCGGCGAACAATGCCCCGTTTAACGCGCCGAAGCACCCGAAGGCGTCGGCGGAGTAGAGTATCTTATCCGCGGAGTCGTACGTCACCATGACCTCGGGCCAATGGACCATCGGCGCCATGACAAAATGCAGCGTATGCCTGCCGGTTACAAGCGTATCGCTTTCCTTAACGACCAAGGCGCGTCCGTTCATGTCCAAATCGTGAAATTGTTTTATGAAGGCCAGCGTCTTCGCGTTGCAAACGATAGCCATGTCCGGGAATCGGTCAATTAAATCGCGTATACCCGCCGAATGGTCGGGCTCCATATGCTGTACGATGAGATAATCGAGCGTCCTGTTTTTTAAGACCTCAGCGATGTTTTCCATAAAACGGTGCCGTACCGACAAATCGACCGTATCGAAAAGCACGGTCTTTTCGTCCATCAGCAAATACGAATTGTACGATACGCCCTCCGGGACGGAGTAAACCCCCTCAAACATCGCCAAACGGCGGTCATTCGCGCCGACCCAGTACAAATCATCCGTTACCTTCCTTACGCAATACATAAACACCTCACCCTTCTTCCATAAATCCCATTACGCGGTTCCGCCCCGCTTCCTTGGCCCTGTACATCGCCTTGTCGGCGCTGTTGATGATTTCGGCCAATTCCTTTATGTCATCCGTTTTCGAAGCCACGCCGAAGGAAGCCGTCACTTCGATTTCCATGTCGTTTATATAAAACGGGGAATTCGATACGACGCGGCTAACCCTTTGCGCGGTTTTTAACGCGTTTTCGTACCCCACGCCCGGCATGATAATAACGAACTCCTCGCCGCCGTAACGGGCGATCACCGTTTCCTGCTTAAGCACATGGCGCACGCGGGAGGTAAAGATTTTTAGTACCTCATCCCCTACAATATGCCCGAACCGGTCGTTAATGGACTTAAATCGGTCGATATCCGCGATGATGAACGAAAAGTCCCGCCCGTTCCTTATACAGTTCGCCAGTTCCCGTTCCGCCTTGTCGACAAAGTACCGCCGATTGCGCACGCCCGTAAGCGCGTCGGTCGTGGCGGCCTTCCGCGCGATGCGTTCACGCTCGCGGGTCGCCTCAAATTCGTTGACCGTGGCGATGAACACCGCCGACACCTTGCATATGGCGAAGAAGAACATGCCCAACCCGCTGAACCGCACCGAAAAAAACGGCAGCGTAAAGTACAGGATATCCAGCACAGACGACACCATGAAGACCAGTACACCCGCGAAGAAGAACGCCTGGCTGACGTTGACCTTCCTAACCTTTACGACAAAACAAATGAGGATATAGAGGATAACCGCGCCGTAAATCAAATAGCTGCCCAATTTCACGTAGCTGATAAACAAGGTGCCGCCGAAGAGGTAAACCGCGATGAGGGAACCCATAAGCGCGTAGAACACGCGATAAAAGACCTTGTGCAGGACATTTGGGAACAACGTGGGAACGATCGCCGCCGCCAGCACCGCCGCCAAGGGTACGGTGATGTATTCAACCTTATATTTGACGTGCCAATCCAGCCACGGCATCAGCACCGTAAATACGGAGCCGCCGATCACCCCGATGCGGAAGAAGCACACCAGGCAGAACATCATGCAGTACATAATCCCGCGGCTGTGGGCTTTAAGGAAGTACGCAAGCGGCAAAAGGGCCAGCGCCAGCGCGAAGAAGGCCCCCATCATGATCGTGTCTTGGAAGTCCGAGACGCGGTTTTCATCCAGCAGCGCGGTGCCGCGGCCGACCGTCCAATTGTAGTGTTCCCCGGTACCCCTGTGCACATGATTGGAGGATTGCTGGACGATCTCAATAACGCCGTCTATCGGGCGCGCGGTAAAGGCGATGCGCCCCGTGTCGGGTATGTTAGCCGCCCTGTCCTCGTGCGGGCTTCCGATTTCCAATAATAATTCGCCGTTTACATATATCCGCGCGCCGAAGTACAGCGACGGGCGCGAAAGCGTATACCATCCGTCGTCCGGCAATAAAATGGTCAAGCGGCTGGTCGCGGCCCGTTCGCGGTTGACGATGCCCGTAACCGCCTCATGCTCGCGGCGAGCAAATTCAACCGGGCAAAGCAACGCGTCCGGTATATAGGAAATATCCCCTTCAAAGCGGACGTTGTGCCGCGTCATATCCACGCCGCGCAAATCCCACACGTTATCGTGCCCCGCTACGCCGACCTTCGGCAGCGCGGACCCGTTATTGACCAAAATAATAATAATCAGCAGCACAAAAGGCAGTACGGCGACGGATAAAAGCGCGAACCTTCCTTCAAACGGGTTTTTCATAAACATTAACCGCCTTTAATAAAATCAATGAAGTATTACACACATCCACTTTTTGTTCAATCATCGATTGTATAACCCCGCATTTTGTTATATACTGCGGACGGTACCATTTTACATATAACCGATTTACGGGAGGATGTATGAAAATGAAGAAGCCATTGATCTTGCTCTTAATTGCCGTGGGAATCGTCTGCGCGTTGTCCGCTTGCTCGCGGGGCAAGGGCGACGGCCTCATTCGGGTGGGGATCATTAACAATCCACCGGCGGAATCCGGCTACCGCGAAGCGAACGTCATCGACTTCGAGCGGGTCTTTACCGAAGAAAACGGTTACATCGCGCAAACTTTTTACAGCGCGATGCACAATGAACAGCTCAACGCCGCCCGCCAATTTATCAGCGACGGCGTGGATTACCTGCTGATCTCCGCCGCTTCCTCGGACGGGTGGGACAGCGTGCTCCGCTCGGCCCGGGACGCGGGTATCCGGATCTTTTTATTTGACCGGATGATCAACGTGCCGGAATCATATTTCGAGGCGGCGGTGATTTCCGATATGGCCCGCCAAGGTGATATGGCCGTGCGTTGGCTCAGGAACCAACGGCTTGACGTATTTAACGTCGTCCATATCCAAGGCGCGATGGGGTCGGACGCGCAAATGGGGCGTACCGCCGCGCTGGACAGGGAATTCGCCTCCGGCGCGATGAACAAGGTTCACCAGCAATCGGCCGCTTGGGATGAGGACACCGCGACGGACATCGTACGCTCGGTCATCCAATCCGGCGCGTCGTTTAACGTAATATACGCGGAAAACGACGGCATGGCGCGGGGCGCCGTTACCGCGCTTACCGAAGCGGGCATTTCCCACGGCATTAACGGGGACGTCGCCATCATCGGGTTTGACGCGAACAAATGGGCGTTGCGGGAGCTGCTTGCGGGCAATTGGAACTATAACGGCCAATGCAGCCCCTTCCAAGCCGCCGCGATCGATGAAATGATCAAAATACTGGAAAGCGGCGGAACGCTTACGACCAAGATCGTCATATCCGACGAAATAGGCTTTGACGCGCGTACGATAACCCAAGCGGATATCGATACCCATGGCCTTGGGGAATAAGCTCCTCCTCCTTATTGTATTTATTATAACGCTCGTCGTTTTCGCCGGTTGTACGGGCGAAAACGACGAGGGCGTTGTTTTTACGTATTTTCGGGACATTCCGGGTATAACGGCGGAAGAAATCGAAGCCGTCGAATACTTGCAAAGGACCCGAAACAATTTCCGCTTTTCCGCCATCTACGGTACGGAGCTGTTCGTCGGGGATGACGGCAGGATGCAGGGCTTTACGGCCCTTTTTTGCAATTGGCTTTCCGAGCTTTTTGAAATACCCTTCGTACCCGGCATCGTCGAATGGGATGAACTGATCGACGGGTTGGAAAGCGGCGCGATCGACTTTACGGGCGAGCTGGCCGCCAACGACCAAAGGCGCCG
Organism: Defluviitaleaceae bacterium; assembly: GCA_009780585.1. GTDB lineage: Bacteria > Bacillota > Clostridia > Lachnospirales > WQUN01 > WQRX01. The sequence goes on from WQZS01000033.1 coordinate 5,444, forward strand.
GGAAGGGTATTTCATGACGGACGACATCGCCCAGCGCCAAATCATCACCCTGCGCTTGGCGGACGCCCTCCCCTTTGCGGAAATCTCCGCCGTCCGCCCGTTGCGTTACGCGTTCCTGCACGATGACCCCATTGCGGACGTCATCGCCAGGCGTGAACGCCAAGCCTTCGAAATGATCACCGTGGACAGCAACCTGCAAGCCCTTGAAATGCTCATAAGCGGTGAAATCGACGCCTTCTTCAACGAATCCTCGGCGGAAGCCGCTTTCGGCTTCTTCGATTACATCGTCGCGAGTATCTATTATCCCATTATTATAACCCCCGTATCCCTGGCGACGCGCAACGAAGCCCTAAAGCCTATCATCAGCGTCATACAAAAGGCCCTCGATCACGGGGCCAAGCACCATTTGATACGGCTCTACAACCAAGGGCACCAGGATTATCTGCGGCATAAGTTCCGCATGATGCTGACCCCCGAGGAACGGAATTTCCTGGGCGTCGGCGCAACGGTTCATTATGTGGCCGAAACCACGAACTACCCCCTCAGCTTCTTTGAACCGCGCACGGGCGAATTCGAGGGCCTTGCCATCGATATCATCCGCGAAATTGAGAACATCACGGGCCTCCCGTTCAAACGCGTCAACGACGAGCATACGCAATGGCCCGACCTGCTGGGTATGCTTAAAAGCGGGGAAGCCTCGATGATCACTTCCCTGATCCCGTCGGATGACCGGATCGGGTATTTCATGTGGCCGGGCGAATATTTCTTCCGAAATTACCTGGCGTTGGTATCCAAGTCGGAATTCCGGAACATCAATATCAATGAAATTCTGACCGTCAGCGTGGGTACGGTAAAGGATACCGCGCATGGCGCTTTGTTCCGCGAATGGTTCCCCAACCATAAAAACACGGTAGAGTTCCTTACGACCTTCGATGCCTTCGACGCGTTGGAACGCGGCGACGTGGATATGGTTATGGTCAGTGAGCATCAGCTACTGATACTGACCAACTACCGTGAGCAAGTGGGCTACAAAGCGAACCTCGTCTTCGACTACTATTTCCATTCGACCTTTGGGTTGAACAGGTACGCGACCGTTTTAGCCTCCATCGTATCGAAGGCGATGCGGGTCATTGACATTAACGGCATTTCCGGGGGATGGCTGCGCAGGACGTACGACTACCGCGTCCAAATGGCGCAGGAGCGTATCATCTATATCGTGGGCGCGGTCGTCCTCGCCGCCGCGTTTTTGTTTACTATAATCCTTTTAATTAAGAAACGCAGGGAAGGCTTCCACCTGGAAGCATTGGTGACCGTCCGCACGAGGGAACTCTCCGAAGCGGTCGAAATCGCCCAGGAGGCAAGCAAGGCCAAGAGCGAATTCCTCTCCAGCATGTCGCACGAAATCCGCACCCCCATGAACGCCATCATCGGCATGTCCGAACTGTTGCACCATGAGCAGTTAAACGTTCGGCAAATGGGGTATGTCAACGATATATCCGTTTCCTCCAAATCCCTGCTGGGGATTATCAACGACATCCTCGACTTCTCCAAAATAGAATCCGGAAAGCTCGAATTAAACGCGGTAGATTACGAATTGAACGTCCTTACGAACCATATGGAATCCATGTTCGCGTACGTCGCCCAGCAAAAAGGGCTTGAATTTATCGTGGAAACAAAGGGCGAATTACCCAAATACCTGTACGGCGACGATTTACGCCTACGACAAGCGTTGACCAATATTTGCGGAAACGCCGTCAAGTTCACCGAAAAAGGCCATATTAAGATGATCGTTTGCGCCGACGAAAATAACAACCTAACCTTTAGGATCGAGGATACGGGCATGGGCATCAAGGACGAAGACCTGCCCAGGCTCTTTAACGCGTTCGAGCAGTTGGAAAAAGTCAAGAACCGCAACGTCGTGGGTACGGGCCTCGGCCTTTCGATTACGAAGGCGTTCGTCGAGATGATGGGCGGCGGTATCCGGGTCGAAAGCCAATACGGGAAAGGCACAGCCTTTACGCTGACGATTCCCATCACCGAAGGCAACCCCGATAACATCATCAGCAGCAAGATCGCCGAAGAAGACCACATCGTAAGCGCGCCCGACGCGAAGATACTCATTACGGACGACAACGAGTTTAACCTAAAGGTCGCGAGCGGGCTGTTGAGCTTTATGGATATCGAAGCGGAAACGGCGTCCTCGGGTATGGAAGCGATCGAAGCGGTAAAAAAGAACGATTATGACATCGTGTTCATGGACCATATGATGCCGGTCATGGACGGCATCGAAGCCACGCAAAACATACGCCAATTGGGCGAAAAATATGAAAAAACCATCATCGTCGCCCTCACGGCCAACGCCGTTAAGGGCGCGCGTGAAATGTATTTGCAAAGCGGCTTCAACGATTTCCTGTCAAAGCCCATAGACCCGAACCAATTGCAAATGATGGTACTCAAATACCTCCCGCCGGATAAAGTCAAGGAAGAAAAGAAGAGCGAGGACCACGCGCAAGCCGTTACGGACAAAGCGGAGCAATTGCGGCGCAAATCCATTGTCACCTTCGTAAAAGGCAACCTGGACACCTACGAGCGGATTACCGAAGCGCTTTCCACAGGCGACATAAAAACCGCGCACCGCGTTGCGCACACGTTAAAGAGCAGCGCGGGCTACCTCGGCAAAACCGCCTTGCAAGCGGCGGCGTTCGCCCTGGAGGAATCCCTCCGTAACGAAAGCGCCAACCTCAAGCCCGGCCAACTCGCAACCCTCGAACGGGAACTGGCCTCCGCCCTCCAAGAATTCGCGCCCTACATGGAGCAAGCGGAAAAAGAAAAGCCGGATGAAATAACCATTTCAACCGACGAATTAAAGGCACTACTGGAAGAAATCAAACCCCTATTGGAAAAGAGCGACTTCGCCGCGGTAGGCTACGTGGAAAGATTGCAAAGCATCGCCGCTACGAAGGAGCTGGCGGAGTTGATCGACGATTATGACTTTGAAGATGCGCTGCGGGTGCTTAAGGAGTTGGGGTAAGGTTTAATATATGTTCCAATTCTTTTATTAATCTTACTATGGGTTCTTGCGTTATATCATATACTTTCGAAAAATTTATTTCTTCGTAATCATGGAATAAGCGATGTCTTAGTCCTACCATTTGATCCCAAAATACATTGGGGTATTTTTCTTGTTCTTCCTGTGATATTTTCGAAGCGATTTCGCCTATTTGACCAAGGCAATACATGACGGATTCTTGCAAAAGCTCGTCCCTTAAATACGAATCCAACGTAATATTTTTGGTTCTTTCCTTCACTTTTTTGGAAAATATTAATATACGTTCGAAACATTCACGGACATCACGTTTCATATATAACAACACCTTCCCGATGGATATTATCAATAAGCGTCGAAGGGGTTTTAATTTCACTCATTTCGAATACATCTGTTTTTATCGGCATTTTCTTGATAATCTTCCCGGCAATACCAAAAAAGTCGAAGCCGTTAAGTTGACCGTTACTGTCAATCAATAAATCAATATCGCTTTCAACCGTCGCATCGCCGCGCGCGTATGAACCGAAAAGAACCACCCGCCGCACGGGGTGGGTTTTTACCAACGGTTCCACAATAGCTTTAATTTCGCTCACGGTCATTACATACACAACCTTAAAATAAAAGCCGTAAATAACATTGTTATTTCGGCTTTTGGTAAATAAAAAACGGAGTAGGGGGGATTCGAACCCCCGGTGGGTTGCCCCACACAACATTTCCAATGTTGCACCTTCGACCGCTCGGACACCACTCCATGTAACGGGCATTGCCCGCAACGGGGATTTTATCTTACTTTAAAAAATTTCGCAAGCCGTCCAGGGGTATTGTTTGCTGTTGGCCGGTTTCCATGTCCTTGACGGTGCAGGTGTTTTGGGTAAGTTCGGTTGCGCCGAGGATGGTTGTGTAGCGGGCGTTGATTTTGCCGGCGTATTTCATTTGGGCTTTTACGCTGCGGTCGGCGAGGTCGTTGACGGCGTAAATACCCGCTTGGCGCAGGTCTGCCGTGATCCCGTTCGCGGCGGTGAATCCCGCTTCGTCCGCGTGGCCGATGAACAACTTCGGAACAAATTGTGCCGAAGTTACATCTTGCCGTAATAATGACACCAAGCGTTCCATCCCCATGCCGAAGCCTACCGCGCCCGTGGGTGCGCCGCCCAGTTGGAAAATTAAACCGTCGTAACGCCCGCCGCCGATGACGGTTTGCGCCGGGGCGGCTTGTTGCGCCGTTGTCGCTTGCTGCGTAATTTCCGCTTGCTGCGCGGACGCGTCGTTACACGCGTCGTTTCTAATGAACTCAAACACCGTGCGGGTGTAGTAATCCAAGCCGCGTACGATTTTGCCGTCAATGATGTACGGGATACCGAAACGTGTTAACAAGTCCCGCAGGGTCGTGAAGTGCGTATCACATTCGCCGCATAGGGCCTCCGTCGTTACGGGGGCTTCCTTGATTTGCGCTTGACAATGAGGGGACTTGCAATCCAATACGCGCAGGGGGTTCTTTTCGCAGCGGGAAGCGCACAGGCTGCATAGATTTTCCAAGCGCGTCTTTAAGAAGGTGCGCAATTTTTCGTTAAAAGATACGCGGCAATCCGCGCATCCGATGCTGTTGATGTGGAGCCGCACACCTTCTATGCCCAAGCGCGTGAGCAACGTATGCCCGAGTGATATCACCTCGGCTTCCGCGGCCGGTGAGGAGGCACCGAAGATTTCCACGCCGAATTGGTAATGCTGGCGGTAGCGGCCCGCCTGGGGTTTTTCGTAGCGGAAGCACGGCCCGATGTAAAAGAGCTTGGTGGGTTGCGGTTGGTTAAACATTCCGCGCTCAATGTACGCGCGCGCTACGCCTGCGGTTAATTCCGGCCGTAATGACATACTGCGGCCGCCTTTATCCTCGAAGGTGTACATTTCCTTTTGCACGATGTCGGTGGTGTCCCCTACCCCGCGCAGGTACAAGTCGGTGGATTCGAATAAGGGCGTACGGATTTCGCCGTAGCCGTATACGTCGGCCAGCGTGCGAATTTCGTCCTCTACGCGCCGCCATAAGCGCATTTCCTCGCCGTAGATGTCGTGCGTTCCTTTCGGTGCTTGTATCATTTTGCCGTCCCCTTTATATGGTTTGGTTCCTTCTGTTTACATAGATTTCCGGGTTTTTTTCGTTGAATGTACGGGAGATTTTTGTGCCTTGGACGTATTTACTTACCGCACCTGCGCCTATACCGAGGATTGTTTGGACTTCCGACATCATGCCGATGTTGTACAGACATTCGCGGTTCGGGAAGGAATAACCGACGTTTTCGAGTAGATTGATTGTGTTTTTTTGGCGGTATAGATAGTAGGGGGAGTAACCGGCGGAAGCTAGTGTGATTCCGGCGCGGGAGGGGATTCCGCTCGAAGGCCCGAATCCCTTTGGGATTCGTCTTTCTTGAAGGCGAAGTCGCTCGCCGGAATCCCCTCCCGCGCCTGTTGTACGGGCTTCCGCCGCGTTTCCCGCTTTTTTTACGGCAGAAAAAGCGTTGGTTATCCGTTCTTCGTTCATCTTTGAAGCGCGTTTTATTGATAGTGCGTGGAGGGTGATGTTTTCGGGTTTTAGGGATAGTAAATCATCCAATGAGCGTTCAACATCGTCATCTGTTTCCCCCGGCAAGCCTGCTATTAGGTCAACGTTGATACAATCGAATCCCGCGTTTCGCGCTAACGAAAAGGCGCGGAAGAAGTTTGTTGTTGTGTGGTTACGACCGATGGTTGCAAGCGTATGATCGTTGAGGGTCTGCGGGTTGACCGCGATACGATTGACGCCGTGGGAGCGCATTAAACGTAAATTGTTTTCTGTCAGCGTGTCGGGGCGTCCGGCTTCCACGGTGTATTCATGCGGTGTGCCGAAACATTCACCTACAGCGTCCAGCAAGTGTGAAAGCAAATCATCCGGCAATATCGTGGGTGTGCCGCCGCCGATGTAAATGGAAAAAATACGTCCACCTAAACGGCGGGTTTCGGCTTCTTTTTCGCGACATTCGCGTATTAACGTGTTTACATATAACTTTATAATATCCTTTGTGGGTGGCTTTTGCCCTATGTTAAACGAACAATACGAACAACGACTCGGGCAGAAGGGGATGCCAATATAAATCCCCAACGGAGGCTTTGCCGACGTTAAATCTTCCCCGCTTATCGGAGGCTTTACCAACGTTGATTCTTTCCCATTTATCGGAAGTTTTGCCGACGTTGAGCCTTCCCCGCTTATCGGAGGTTTTACCGACGATGAGCTTTCCCTGCTCATCGGAGGCTTTGCCGATGCCGAGCCCTCCCCGCCTAACGAATAAATCCGCTCCGTCAAGCGGTTTTCCGCGTGTGCCACCGTCAACGCTAAGTGTGCCTTGTCTTCGCGGACGCATAGTGTATTTATTAATATATCGATTATATCCTCGTCTTTTTTCCCTTCATCCAACCATGCACGTACCATTTTACTCGGCCTTATACCCGTCAACGCCCCCCATGGGGCGTCCGTCGGCACAACCTTTTGCAACGCATGGAACAACGTAAGCATCAACACCCGCCGCGGTGACAACCCCGCGGTAACCATATTTTGTTCATTCAACGGAATCGAATATTCGGCAACATTTTTCCCATCTATATAAATCGCCGCACAAGCGTTTCCTTTCCCTTCGCAAGTAAGCCCTTTCCCTACGCAAGTAAGCAGTTTTATTTTCGCGGGGAAGCCGGCGTGTGATTCGCTCCGCGGGTGTGTGGCCGCTCGCGGTACGGAACTTTCCGCCGAGCGATTGCGTATCATCCGCGGGTGATCTTCCCGCGGATTAGACGTACAAGTGAGGTGGAAACGTTCCGTGCCGCGGGTGGCCACACACTCGCGGAGCGAATCACACTCGAACACATCCTTTGTTTCAAACGCAAACCCCGCGTACCTAAAAAAAATCTGCGCCACGGTCTGCACCTCGTTTACATAACGGTGCCCTGCCATGACGCAGTAAATTTTATCTTCGCTAGGCATTAACCCGCGACAATTCGTGCACGTCGAATTCCTTCCTCAGCTTGGCGAACAACCGCGTGAGGTGCTCGCCGTCGGAAACCTCCACGCTTACGTTAAACACCGCGTCCGTCCTGTCCGCGCGCGCGTTTATCGCGTTGATCTTTACCTTTTCCTCTTGGAACACGCGGTAAATATCCGCCAATAAATTATCGCGGTCTTCACACTTCAAATACAGCTCGGTTTTGTAAGTATGCCCCATCTTCTCGGGTACGTGCCATTGGGCGTCCATCAGGCGTTTGCGGTCGAGTTCGTCCATGTGCATGATGTTAACGCAATCGGTGCGGTGTACCGTCAAGCCGCGCCCGCGCGTCACAAAGCCGAGGATTTCGTCCCCCGGCAGCGGCCCGCAGCACTTGGCAAAGCGTACGTCCGTATCGCCGATGCCTTTGATCACGATGCCCGATTTTTGCTTGCGCGTGGTTGACGCGGCGGCTTCGTCCTTGATGGTTTGCAAGATTTCCTCGTCGCTGGGAAGGGGTTGCGCGCGTTCCCAATCGCGGTGCAGGAGGTTGACGACCTGCTTTTCCTTCAACCCGCCGACGCCGACCGTGATATATAACTGTTCCAAATCCTTGCAATTGAAGCGGTTAAGAACTTCCTCGGCACGCCCGTCGGCGAACAACTCGTCGAGGGGGACCTTGGTATCCTTGGCCGCTTCTTCCATGAGTTCGCGTCCGCGGTGGATGTTTTCGGCGCGGTTTTGCTTCTTGTACCATTGGTTGATCTTGGAACGCGCCTGCGCGGTTTTTACGAGCTTGATCCAATCCCGGCTGGGGCCCTTTGAATTGTTTGAAGTGAGGATTTCCACACGGTCGCCCGTGGAAAGCACATGGTCCACCGTCACGATGCGCCCGTTGACGCGCGCGCCGATCATACGGTTACCCACGGCGGAATGGATGGCGTATGCGAAGTCGATCGTATTCGCGCCGCTTGACATGGCGATGACTTGGCCCGCCGGCGTAAAGCAATACACATGCCCTTTGAAAGCGCTCAAGTCCATTTTCAGCGCGTCGAGGAATTCCTCGTTATTGGACAGCTCCCGCTGCCAGGTCATGATTTCGGCCAGCCAGGTATCCTTTTCGCCCTTGCCGCTTTCCTTATACTTCCAATGCGCGGCGATACCGAATTCTGCTACCTGATGCATTTCGACCGTACGGATTTGCACCTCGAAGGGTTCGCCGCCCAGGGGGCCTACGAGCGTGGTGTGCAGGGATTGGTAGCGGTTCAATTTGGGCATGGAGATGTAATCCTTGATGCGCCCCGGTACGGGCGTATACAGCGTATGCACCCACCCCAAAGCGGCGTAGCAGTCGGAAACCTCCTCCACGAGTATCCGTACGGCGAACAAGTCGTATATTTGGTCGAGCGTTTTATCCTGCGAACGCATCTTTTTATAGATACTGTAGAAATGCTTCGGCCTTCCCTCAACGTGCGCGTTGATGCCTTCATCCTTCATCTTCTTCGATAGGGCTGTCACGATCAGGTCGATGACGGCTTGGCGTTCCTCTTGTTTGAGCTTGATTTTCGCGGCCAATTCTTCATAGGCGTCGGGGTCGCGGTACATGAAGGCCAAGTCCTCCAGCTCGTACCGTAGGCGCGCGATGCCCAAGCGATGGGCCAAGGGCGCGTAGATGTCCAACGTCTCCTGCGCGATTTCGCGTTGTTTTTCCGGCTTCATCGCGCCCAGCGTACGCATGTTGTGCAAGCGGTCGGCGATTTTGACCAATAAAACACGAATGTCCTTCGACATATGGAAGAACATTTTACGGTAATTTTCGGCTTGTTCGTCTGCCTTAGCTTGGATTTTATTGGTGTATTCGGTGTATTCCACTTTCTTCAGCTTCGTTACGCCGTCCACGATGAGCGCGATCTCGCCGCCGAAATGGTTGATGATGTCCTCCATGGTGTGGTGCGTGTCCTCCACCACATCATGCAAAATGCCCGCGGCAATGGATTCCAAATCCGATCGCATCTCGGCCAGTATCGTCGCCACCGTTAGGGGGTGGATGATATACGGCTCGCCGGATGCGCGGAATTGCTTCCGATGTGCTTCGCGGGCAAATTCAAAGGCGTTTTCGACTATTTCAAGGTGGGTGTGCGGGCGGTACTGTTTAATCTCCGCGAGCAGGGTATCGTAAGCGGCCATGACGATGTTTTCCGATGCGCGATCCGCCATATTCCGCCTCCCCTTTCGCTTGAAGTGTACGAGTATTCAAGCATTATAATATCTGCGGGGGAAAATGCAACGCCTTCATGATCATTTTAACGTTTTACGGTACATGCGCTTCTTCTTGCTGTTTATATAACAAGCCGTGGTAAAGGCTGGGCAAGTCGTCGATGGGGATAAACACGGAACTTTGGAAGATGACCGGCTCGTGGTGCAGGTTAGAAGTATGGTTGTAGCTTTCGAATGTCGTTTCGCCTAATGTTAACGCGGCTTGTCCGAAGGTGATTTCCCCGTTTTCCGCCAAGGTATATTCCACGTCAAGCAATTCGGCGGCGGCGCGGAGGTCGATAAATTGCAAGCCGAACAATTCATATGCGGGCAGGATTCCTATTTCGCGTTCATCCGACGTTATCGTGTAATTTATATATTCCAACGGCTCCGCGGGGCTGGCGAAGCGCGAAAGCACGGGACGCCCTGCGCGTACATTCAGCGGGCCTGAGGGGTTAACGCCCATTTGCCCGTTGACGAATACATAGTGTATCCCACGGGAAAGGGAGGTCGTGTTTTCCGGCGTAGCGGTGTCGATGATGGTGGAGTAGCAGAAAAGCACGATATCCGCGTCCGCGCCGATTTCCAAACGGCCTTTGCGCTTTACGTCATCGGAGGCTTCCGATAAATGGTGGACGGGTCGGATTGTCATCATTGTCAACGCTTCCATTAACGTGATAACGCCCTCGTCCCGCGCATACCTGCCGACGGTGCGCGAAAAAGCGCCTACCCCTCGCGGATGAACCCGCCCCGGGGCCCCCGCCATCGTGTCGCTGCCGATCATCATAAAGGGCATTTGCAAGCCCAGGATGAGTTCATGCTCGGGCAGGGTGTTCATGGCGAATAATAACTGCGGCTGGGAGCGGTACTGCGCGAAGGTTTGGGCGGTCAGGCGCGTGGTGGTGTTGGGGATTTGTAAATCGCCGTAGGAAATGCCGAACCGCGTTTGCCAACCGGGGTTGAAGCGGGTCGTGTTCGCGTTGGTCGCCCAAAACGTGTAGGGATACATGCATGCCGTAATGCGCAGCCCTTCTTCGTTGGCGGCTTTGATCATGGCGAAGGCTTCCTCGGCTACATGGGTTGCGCCGGTGGAATTGATGTGGTTGATGTGGGACGCCGCGCCTGTTTCCCGCGAAAAATCGATCACTTCCTGTATGGCTACCAGGCTGTTGTTGGGGCCGTGGGGCGTGGAGAACCGCAGATGGGAATGTACGGGGACGCTCATTTCGGCGGCGAGTTGGTAGAGGGCCAGCATTTCCGCGCCTTGGATGCCCGGGGCGTATTCCAAAAGGAAGGAGATGCCAAGCGCCCCGTCCATCATGTTTTGCCGCACGCGCTCGACCAACCGGTCAATGCTGCGCTGGCTGGTCATGACGGCGTGTGAACCGTAACCGATATTGCTTCGTATGGTCGAAACCCAGTTGGACATACCGAAATTGATGAACTGCGGGTTCCGCGCGTAGTTGGCGAAGCTCGTTCGCGCGTCCGCCGTGCCGCTTTCCATGACCATAACCGTGGTTACGCCGTCGGTAATCTTAAACCGCGCGCCCGAATCATGGGGCGCGAACGTCAGGATATCGATGAAGCCCGGTGCGGCGACCAAACCCGCTGCGTCCACCACGCGGTTGCCTTGGATGGGCCTGCGGGTAAGCGCGGCGATGCGCCCGTCCAATATACCGATATTATAATTTTCCATATCATTTAACGTTTCGGGGTTGATGAGCCGCGCGTTTAATATAACCGTGTCATATACGGTTTCGTCCAAGGGCGGCGGGGAGAGGATGGGGATCGTAATGGGGGGTGGGGGTTCCGGCGTGGGGATCGGCGTCGGTGTCGGGATGGGGGCGGGCGTCGGCGCAAGAACGGAGGCAGAAGAGGAAGGGGCAGGCGTTTTTTCTGACATCGCGACGGCCGTAAGGCTTCGGTTGGCAATGATTTGATAAACAATGACCCCGCTCATGATAACCACGGCAGTTACCAACGTAATAATAACCGCATAATATTTTTTCATATTCATTCACTTCTTTCATGGATTGACGCACCGACGCATAATAACACAAAACCATGGGCGGCACTTATACCACCCATGGTTTTAGACGTTTGGATATTGATTTTTACCGCATAAGTTCGAAGTTATCGATAAACACCGTACCGCCGATGGAATAGGCGTTCTTCATGCCGACCACGTCACGGAAGAAGCTGAGGGGTACCTGCACGCGGTCGTTATGCATGACAATGGGCTGGTTGAGCAGGATCGTACGGCCATTGGCGACAACGGTCCGCGTTTCCGCCATGTTGATTATCGAGAAGGAAATATCGCCCCATGCGCCTTCGATCGTCACGTTACCGCGGTTCCAGCGGATGTTGATATCGGGTTCCATAAATTCGGCGACCGCCCGTAAGGGTACGTGGGTGGGGAACATCGCGTCGCCCGCGGAATAATAGGTTTGGTCGGGCAAGCCGATGCCGTTGATCACGATGTCGTACCAGGCGGCGGCTTCGCCGCGGTTGTTTTCGATGTCCGAAATTTCGCCGATGGGCGGCGCGAAGCCCACGTAACCGTTATCAATCGGCTCCGGCCCGGGATGCACGGCGGTTTCGTACATTACCACGATCTTCTTCGGCGCGAAGATGAGCGGAGGCATCGAGCGGGAAGATGTGTCGTATACCACCGCCAGCAAGCGGCCTTCCAGCTCCCAATCGGTTGCGTCCTGGCCGCCTTGGGAAACGATCTTTGTTTCGGGGTTGGTGACGTTAAGGCGGCGCATACCGTCCGCGCTCAGCATTTCGTCGGAGTCGTATGACTTGTGGAAGCGGTCCACGAATACCGAATATTCACCCGACGCGATAACCACGGGCGTATATTGCGGTGGGTAGATCGCGATCATGGGGTGGTTGGCGTCAAAGAAGCCCGTGATCTTATCGTTAACCTTGGGGGATTCGCCCAAAATAAAGGTCGCGTGGGTCGTGTAAAAGTACGCGCTGCTTTCGCCGACGGTCAGGCGGATACGGTAACCCCCGCCCTCGATTTCCTCAATGTCTTCCACTTCGCCCGTTACGGAGGCGAAATTGGGCCGGTCGTAATCGTAAGCGTCTTCCCCGTACGGTTCACCAAAGACTGTGATGGCGATGGTTGCCGCCGCGATTACGGCTATGCATAGGGCCATGATTTTTTTTGCGTGTCGCATATTGCACCTCTTCATTTTATATTTGGAAGCCGAGCTTCCTTTCACCCATATAAACGGCACGATATAAGAAAGGTTCCCCCAAAAACGGACGGTAATATAATCGTAACCTTCCCCGTATAAATAGAAGACACGACTATTATTTCCAATGGGAGGAAAATTATGTACAAAAAAATCTTGGCGGTATGCGCGTTGTTGGTTGTCCTCGTCTTCGTATCGGGTTGCGACGGGGTTGGCCTGCGCGGGCCGGGGAACGCGGAGGAACTAAGCTCCTTCGAAAAAATACAGCGTATGCTGGTGGAATTACATTCCTACCGCGCGATCGCTACAATCGAATACAGAGCTAACAAAGGGAGCAATATCTACGAAACGGTACAGCACGCCCGCATCACAGGCGAATACCGCGTGGAAGTGACCGGCCCCGAACATGTAGCCGGAGCCGTAACGGTAAACGACGGGCGAAATATCGTGCAGTTTAACGCCCGAACGGAAGGGCGCGTCGCCGTCCCCGTGGAGGAAACCCCCGAACGCAGCGAAATTTTCCTGACGACGTTTATTAAAAATTATTTACTCAGCAACGAGGTATCGGTAATGGTCGCGGACATGGAGGAAGGCGTACGCACGGTATTGGAAGCAACCGTACCCGGCAACCACCCCTATTTGGCAACGGCGCGTCTTTGGGTGGACAACGAAACGCTGACCCCCGTAAAGCTGATCATCCTGGACCCCGACGGAGCGGAGCGTATTATCGTAACATACCGCGCGTTTGAAATGAATGTGGTACTTGATGATGCCTTGTTTTCGATGTAAAATGGTTTCCGATTCGTAATGTCCGCTACAGGGCGTTGCAAATTATAACATTCATATAGAGGTACCATTGGATAATTACAGAAGGGCCTGGGCGGAAATCGATCCGTCCCATATCGCCCATAACCTGCGGGTGGTGAGGGGTATCATACCTTCCCGCACAAGCCTGATGGGAATCGTTAAGGGCGACGCCTACGGCCACGGCATCGTCCCCGTGGCCGAAACGCTGCTGCAAAACGGGGCGGACGTATTAGGGGTAGCCATTTGCGAGGAAGGGATCACCCTGCGCGAGGCGGGTATGTCCGCCCCGATACTGATCATGGGGTTTACGCCCGAGGTACTGCTGGGCGAAACTGTCCGACTGGGGTTGACGCAAACCGTTTTTAACCCGATGGGGGCAAAGGCGCTGTCGGGCGCGGCGAAGCGGTTGGGTAAGCGGGCGCGGGTACATATCAAAATCGATACGGGGATGAGCCGCTTGGGCTTCCTTCCCACGGACGAAAGCATGGAGGCGATCTGCGAAATCGCCCGCGACCCTATGCTTGATGTACAGGGGATTTATACCCATTGCGCGACCTCCGACGCGTTGGAGAACGCTTTCGTATACGAACAGCAGGCCCGCTTCGCGCGGGTGCTGGGCGCGCTTGAGGGACGCGGCTTGCATATCCCCGTCAAGCATATGTCCAACTCCGGCGCGGTTATCCAAAAATTTTTGACCTCCGATGAATTCCACCGGAGTATATCCCTCGATATGGTGCGCGTGGGGATTTTATTGTATGGCTTACCCCCGTCCCACGAGATGGAGGACGTGTGCCGCCCGTTAAACCTCAGACCCGCCATGCGCCTGCTTTCGCAGGTAAGCATGGTAAAGGAGCTGGCGGCGGGCGTGGGCATCAGTTACGGCCACCGCTTCACCACCGCGCGCCCGACGACGATCGCCGTAATACCCGTGGGTTACGCCGACGGCTACCCGCGGCGTTTGACCGAAGGCGGACGGGTATTGATACGCGGCAAATACGCCCCCATCGTAGGCGCGATTTGCATGGACCAATGCATGGCGGACGTAACGGACATACCGGGGGTTTCGCCGGGTGATACGGTGACGATGTTGGGGAATGGTATCTCCGCGGATGATTTGGCCGACGCCGTAGGCACAATCAGCTACGAAATCGTATGTGGTATCGGGAAACGCGTTCCGCGCGTGTATATAAATGGAAATTAGTGTTAACAATCATCTTATGGGAAGGGAGGTGAACATACATGCAACAGTTTAAGCAATCGGTACGGCGGGGTGACATCTTCTACGCGGATTTGAGCCCGGTTATCGGATCGGAACAGGGCGGCGTGCGGCCCGTTTTAATCATCCAAAACGACGTGGGCAACCGCTACAGCCCTACGGTGATTTGCGCCGCCATTACCTCCCAAATAGGCAAGGCGAAACTTCCGACCCATATAGAGATAGATTCCGTTCAGTCTACTTTAGTGAAGGATTCCGTGATATTATTGGAACAGATCCGTACGATCGATAAAAAACGCCTGCGCGAAAAAATCTGCTGGCTCGACGAAACCGTTATGCGGCGGGTAGATAAAGCGTTATTGGTGAGTGTGGGGTTACATACTTAATGCATACCTTACTCGTAGTAATCGGTTTAATCGCGGGGCTCGCGCTCCTGATAAAGGGCGCGGACGTCTTCGTGGACGCGGCTTGCGCGATCGCAAAGCGGCTGCGCCTTTCGCCCGTGATTATCGGGCTTACCATCGTTTCGATGGGGACAAGCATCCCCGAGCTTGTCATCAGCGTAACCGCGGCGACAAGCGGCGCGAACGATTTGGCCGTGGCCAACGCCGTGGGCGCGAATATTTTTAATTTAATGATGATTTTGGGTCTGGCCGCGATGGTCAGGCCCATTTTCGTGCGCTTTTATGAACTGACGGCGGAATATTGGCTTTCCGTAGGCGCGGCGGTGTTCCTGTTGGCCGTTTATTTCATTTTGGGGGACACGATCCCGCGCTGGGCGAGTTTTACGTTGGTTGCCGTGTATGTGGGGTACATTATCTTCCTGGTGAGACAAGCCCCGAAGACGGCGGTTGACGATTCTTCAAGGGAGTCGGAAGCCCCATACGGTCCCACCCGGCGTTTACCGCGTTTGCTTATGATGGCCTTGCTTGCGTCGGCGTTAATCTTCGCGGGCGGGCAGCTTACGGTATGGGCGGCGGAAAACCTCGGGCCGATATTGGGCCTTTCCGAGCGGGTGGTGGGCTTAACGATCGTGTCGATCGCCACTTCCCTGCCGGAACTCACTTTTACGCTCATCGCTTGCAAGCGGGGCGAAAACGAAATGGCCGTAGGCACGATCATCGGCTCTAATATCTTTAACATCATGATGGTGTTGGGCCTTTCCGGCGTGATATTGCCGCTGACGGTGGGCTTCGGTACAATGGTCGATTTGGCTGTGCTGGTGGCGGGGAGTCTGCTGTTTTTACTGTTCGTCACGACCAATAAAAAAATCGCGCGGTGGGAGGGCGCGGTGATGGCGGTCATATATGTAGGGTACATAGTTTATTTGTTGGTATTTCCGGTCATGTAAGGTTTCGGTTTCCTTCGTATAATCCAATCGTAGCTACAAAAAAAGGCGGGACCCATGCAAAAACAAGCGGACGGCATCTACCGCTCGGTTTCCCATATCGAGAACAGCTTGACGGACGCGTTGAGCATCGATGATCTGGCGGGCAGGTCGTATTTTTCACGGACGCATTTCCAGCGGCTTTTTAGGAGCGTCGTTGGCGAGCCCGTGATGGAGTACATCAAGAAACGCCGCTTGCAACAAGCGTGCCGCGTATTGGGCGAAAGCGACGCAACGGTACTGGACGTAGCGGTCGCGTACGGTTATGACTCCTACGAAGGTTTTTCGCGAGCGTTTAAAGCGTACTTCGGCATGTCGCCCACGCGGTACAGGAACGTGCGTATGGTTATTAATAAGGAGGAAAAGGAAATGTTGTCTCATAAATTAAAGGGAAACGTGGATCGCCATATAAAAGAAGTGATACGGGTATTGCAACCCATCACGGCGGATTGTAAAGCACTCGCCCATTCCGCGGAGGAAGCGGGGAAAGAAGCCGGTGTCCAAGGCGGGTCAACGTTAATATTGGCGGCGGAATACGGCGGATTGGCTAACCGGACAATCCATTTTATCAACGAATTGGAAGACAGCGTTACGGCAACCGAACAAACGGTCTTTGACATGTCGGACCGGATTTACCGGTTCGTTAAGATGATGGACGACGTCGCTTTCCAATTCAATGTCCTGCGGTTATTTTCCGCCGCGGAGACGGCACGGATCGACGTTAACCCCGGTAGTATGTTCCTCGACATCGATGAAAAGCTGGACAAATTATTGCACCAAGCCATGGAGAGCCGATCGGCGGTCATCCGCTTGCTGGACGAACTTACGCTGCTGGTACGCGAAGAAATCCGTGCGGAAGCCGTCAGCCAACGCGACGCCGCGGCCGAATTATTACAAAAAGTCGCATCCGACGGTAAGGTGCTGGTCGCCGACGCGAAGGGCGCGGCCCTGTCGCTGGGTGAATACGGTCACGCGTATATGTGCATAGCGAAGGATTTGGAAAAAAGGGTAGAACCCGTAAACACCGCCGCGCAAGCGATGAAAGGCTTTACGGGGGAACGCGGACTTGTGGACGACGCGTTGAAAAAAATGAATGATGCTTCTTTTATGACGAATATCAACGCATTTAACGCGAAGATCGAAACGGCACGCAGCGGTTATAACGAAACCCTAAAAGCCTGCACCGAGCGTATCCTGCAATACCCCCAACAAATGCACGAAGCCAACGCCGCCTGCGTAAAAGCCCTGGATGAAAGCGTAAAGCTCTTCGAGCTGGCTAAGCGCAGCACAAACCATGAGGAAATGCCCGCGGAGGAAAAATTCCAACGGTCCATCGAGGACATCTTCTTCCAAACCGAGATACTGCTGGCGCAAATGCACGTCGAAACGGAGCGCTGCCGCGTTGACGCCTTCCGTACCGCGGCGGATAAAATCGAAGGAGCGTTGAAAATATTCTCCGACACGCTTGACGGCACGCTTGTAAACAACAAAGCCGCGGTTGCCCGATTCAACGCCGCCTTATCCGAAATCAACGCTGTCCACGAAGAAGCGATCGCCGAAGCGGGTGTACGCGGTCTTGTGCATAAAATCTTCGCAAGCGAATTCGGGCATTTGACAAAGCGTATCGAGGCATTATTGACTTACGTGTAAGGGTTATTTACGGGGATTTGATCAAAAAAGGGCTTCATCCGAGGCCCTTTTGCTATTGCCGTATTCCGCGTAATCATGTATACATATGGTAAAGGGGTGGTACGGATGATCAAAGCGACGGAGCGTAACTTTACGGCACAAGCGGGTACGGTATTGGAAATGAACGTTTATGACAAGGACGGGCATTTCCTTTTGGAAATGGGTGCGCCCCTAACCGAGTCGTGCATCAGGCGTATTCTCGCGGTCGGTTATATCAACGTATATTCCCGCAAGCGGGAACCGTCCGAAGGGCATCCGCCGGAAGCCTCGAAAGCCTCGGCGCACGCCCCCCCGCTCACCACCACGCAAAAGCCGCGCTTCCAAGCCTTTAACAAAGCCTATGTAGAAAAGAAAAACGATGCCGCCAAGCTGATACACGATATCAGTAATGGCGGCATTGTTGATGTGGAGGCGATCGCGGCCCAAACGGAATCCATCATGTCCGAGCTAAACGATAAAAAGGATTTGATCGGTTATTTGACCTTCATGGAAGGTACGGATGACGTGACGTACGGCCACAGCATCAACGTTTCGCTGCTTTCCAACCTGTTCGGCCAATGGATCGGCTTGAGCGCGGACGAAATGAAGGTACTGACCGTCGCGGGTATGCTGCACGACGTGGGCAAGACGCAAATCCCGGCGGAAATCATTAATAAGACGGGCAAACTGACCGACGAAGAATTTAAGATCATGAAATCCCATCCCAAATTGGGCTATGATATCCTAACAACGCGGAAGTTGGATAAAGAAATCCAATTCGCCGCGCTCATGCACCATGAAAAGCTGGACGGCTCGGGTTATCCGCTTCGGCTAACGGCCGATAAGATAACCCGATTCGCGAGTATCGTTGCGATTTGTGACATATATGACGCGATGACCGCCAACCGCAGCTACCGCCCCAAGATTTGCCCTTTTACCATTTTCGAGACCTTCGAAAATAAATTTTACGGGGAATTGCATACGGAATATTTGCTGGTGTTCCTTGATAAGATCGCGCACTCTTTTATGAACAATCTTGTCAAGCTGTCCAATAATGAGGTGGGGGAAGTGATACATGTCCACCCCAAAAGTATTTCGCGGCCGATTATACGGCTGGATAATGGTACGTTTGTTGATTTGCAGACGGATAAGTCGCTGTCTGTCGCAGAGGTTTATTGAGAATTTGAAAACGTTATATATCATAGCCACCCCCGGCGGGCGAGGGAACGTCCCCCGTCGCTTGTGACGGAAACGGGTACCTGTCGGCTCGGTGCGGCAAGTGCTTGTGTTCGTCTTCCTTCGGAAGCCAAACACCAAGCACGTAAGCCGCCCCTTCGCCGCCATGTACCCGTTTCCGCCAATCGCTCCGTGGGAGTTCCC
>WQZS01000034.1 GCA_009780585.1 Defluviitaleaceae bacterium
ACGGGATGCCAACACACCGGATACCAGTGGGGCGGGGGCGGGCGGATGTTCCATAAGCAGCGCCTACGCAATCGGACGATTAACGGCGAACGGGCGCGTTACGTGGTTGGCATCGGGTGCTTGTCAACCGATGCAACCACTTCGCGCACGGAGCCGTTCATCGTCCGATTGCGTTAAGCGCGGCGTTGGAACATCCGCCCGCCCCCGTCCCACGGAATCAGAACAGGTGAGGCAGATGTTTTCAAGACAATTTTTCCGCTTGCTTCGGCACTCGGAAAACAAGCGAATAACAAGCGAATTTCATTTTTTGATTTTGAATGGAATTTAAAGCACCTCCCCCATGATCAGCTTCTCGAAACATTCCCGGTACGCGTCTTGCGCGGCATCACGATACTTTCTGCCGATGGGGACTTTTTCACCGTTTTTAAATATAAATTCCGTCTTCGTCATTTTTCTTACGTGGAGTATATTCACCACATAGCTTCTGTGGCATTGGATAAACGTCGAACCGCCCAGCTTTTTCATTAAATCGGATATGTTCATGGCGGACGTTGTTTTCTTGCCCGCCGCGAAAGAGAACACGCAATTCCTGATGATTATTTCTATATAATATATGTCACGCAGCCGTATTTGGATGGGCATACGGTTAACAACGATTTCGATGGTTTTGGCGAAACGCTCAATTTGCAAACGGCACTTTTCCATCGCTTGGTTCATATCCTTTTGCTCTACGGGCTTGAGTATATAAAACACCGCCACGCCGTAACCGGCAAGGGTGTATTCATCGCTTGTGGTGGTGAAGATGATCGCGGCGTCCTTATCAAGCGCGTTGACCTCCTTTGCGGCATCCATACCGGTGATGCCGCTTTTTGCCATGTAAATGTCCATAAAGATGATTTGGAATTTTCCCGGCTCAAACGCCGATAAAAAATCCTCGCCGCCGGTAAAGAAATCCACTTCGGCCGCCAGCTTGTTCACGTCCAAGTAGCGGGTGAGCGATTCGTTAAGCGACCGCGCGTCCGACGGCGTATCCTCGCATATGGCAATCCTCACGATTCCCCGTCCCCTTCCCCACTCCATATGGGTATAACGATCCTCGCGCGGAAGATATCCTCCGATTCCTTAAAGAAGCTCGCGTTCCCGCCGTATTTTTTACATACATCCTCCGCCGAGGCAAGCCCTATGCCGATACGCCCCGGTTGCTTGCGGGATAAAAATCGGCTGTTTTTTTCGTTCAATACGCCGTCAAAACGGTTCTTGATAAAGATACCCAACCCACCCAGCTCGCAGCCGATGTTGACGGATACCTCGCGCAGGGGCGGCGGGAGCTTCGCCGACGCTTCCAACGCGTTTTCCAAAAGGTTTGAGAGCATCACGCACAAATCAACCTCGTTGATATCCACCGTATCGGGCAACACGGCACGTACCGAAAAAGCGGTATGCTGCTGGCGGGCCAGCCCCGCGTACAAGCCCAGCAATATGTTGACAAAGTCATGGCTGCAATAGCGTGTTTGCAAGGCGTGGATTTGCGCGTCATCCACGGCTTCCAAATAGGCCGTCAATTTTTCGGTTTGCGCTATTTTGGGTACGAGTTGTTTGATCATCGTGATGTGGTGGCGCATATCATGCCTGGTTATACGGGTTTCTTCTTCTTTATCTTCCATAATCGAAAGGTAGGCGCGCTGTACGTCAAGCATCTTCGAAACGTTGTTTATCCGATTCTCCATCGCCAGCCGTAAACGGAACTGCCTTGCGATGTCCGCGGTTATTACAACGCCCATCATCAGCACGACAAACCCGCCCGCGATTTCGGTAAACCATCCGAAACGTATCGGCTCGAATAAAGGCATAAACGTATCCATAACCAACGCGGCGTTAAAGACCATCATAGCAACCAGCATCACGGCGCTGCCGGATTTATTGCGCAGCACAACCCCGTGCGCGGTGATTACCGTCAAATAGAGGGCGCAAACCCACGAATACCATTGGATCAAGCGGGAGTAGACCATCATCATGTTCAAATTATCGCCCGCCATAAAGGGCATCAATACGGCCCAACTGCATACGAACACGGCGAAGGTTCCCGCATAACGGAACCATTTTTTGCTTGCCTCCGTCAGCCCGCGGCTTATCAGCATGATAAACAGGAACATGGCGCAGTAGGCGGCGTTTTCCACCGTGTACCATGCCATACCGCCGGGGAAGAGCGTCTTTACGATGGGGTAGCAGGTATATAATACATAGCATACGCTCAACCCCGTATAATAAAGCGGTGAAATACCCGGTTTTTCTTTTTCCCTCAATGTCAACAGCCATACGCCGAGGTACAGCAAACCCAATAGGAGTGCCAACGTATTGACGATAAGCCGTAATGCCATCCGCGTGTTAAGGATGCGTGATACGGCTTCCGATACGCCGAAGGCGGGCGGGTAGAATAAACCGCTGTAGAAATGGCTGAAATTGGATACGGCAAGGATGATTTCCATCGAACCCGCTGCCTGCACCGTGACCGAACCGCTGCCTGTCCGCGGTTGGTAATGCGACGGGTCGGGGTTACCCATTTTGGATACCAACAAACCGTTGATGTAAAGGCGGTGCGCGGAATAGATTTCCGGCAGTTCCAATGTGTAGCTCCTCGTTTCCGGCGGCAATTTAATCGTCAAACGGTAGGTCGCGTTCCCGTGGGGGCCGTGGGTCAGGGTTCCGTTTACGTGCCTTTCAAAACCGCCGTATTGGCCTATGTAAATATATTCATCGGGCAGGGGTATGGGGGTTGTTCCGTCAAAATCCTGCGGCGAAAACAGACTGCCACGGTAGAGTTCCCAATCCCGTATCAGCCAAATTACGGGGTTTCGGGTCAGCGCGTCATCGTCCAAAAGCAAAATCCCGTTAACCGGTTGCGCGCCCGGCGCGGTATATTTATTGTCATATCGGTAGCAATAATAAAACAACACACAAGCGGCTGCGAAGACGATTAATAATAAAAAAGGTACAAAAACCCGTTTCATGCCAATGACATTTCCCGCTTGCGCCAAAAGACAAAGAACACACCGGCGATGATTACGCTGATCACGCCCGTTACCCCGACGGATGTCCAATTGTTGGGATAGGATTCCGTAATGGGGGCTACCACGTATAAGGATAAATGGTTTGTCATGAACGAAACCGTTTTTTCTGTCGTGTCGTATCGGAACCAAACGCCGTCCAGCACCCCTTCATTGCTGAGATACCATACCGCCACGGGCATATGGCCGTAATACGGTACGGTAACGGTGATGTACCCGTCGAAGGCGCTGATGAATTGGGAACCGGACATCATCGTAATTTTAAATACCAAATCGTCGGGGTTGACGGAATTTTGCTGTGCTTCAGTCAGATTTTCCGCCCGCGCAAACGAAAGCGTTATATCCAATCCGGAAGCCGCCGCGACGGTTGACTTAACCGCGCTCGGGTCGAGCGTCAGCGTCCCCGACGGGAGCGTGAAGGTAACCGACAACCCCGCTTCGGCAAATTGCTCGAACTCGGCGAGTGGCAATGTATGGTCTTCCAATGTTACCGTCCCGTTTGACAAATTATATTCTTCGGAAAGGTTATGGATAAGTACCGTATATGAATCCGGTGCGGGGATCGGATCGGGTGCGGGGGTTGGTGGGGGCGGGGGTGGGGTTGTTGCGGGTATCGGTTCGGGGCTAGGCTTGGGTTCGGGCTCGGGTTCCGGTTCGGGGGTTGGTGTCGGAAGCGGTGCGGGTGTCGGCTCCGGTGTGGGCGTTGGCGGGGACGCCGAGGTCGGGGTTGGCTCCGGTTCGGGCTCCGATTCGGGGGTTGGTGACGGAATCGGTGTGGGTATATGTTCCGGCGCGTGGGTTGGCGAAGCCGCGGGAGTTGGTTCCGACGCGGGGGTTAGGGTTGGCTCCGGTTCGGGGGTTGGCGGCGGCGGTGTAAGAGTCGGTTCGGGTTCGGGTTCGGGTTCGGGTTCGGGTTCGGGTGTTGGTATCGGTGTTGGTGTAGGCGGCGGTGTTGGGGTTGGCGTTGGGGTCGGTGTAGGCGACGGCTCCGGTTCGAATGTTGGCGGCGACGGTATAAACGGCGGCTCCGGTTCGAATGTTGGCGGCGGCGGTATAAACGGCGGCTCCGGTTCGGGGGTTAGCGGTTCCGGTTCGGGTTCGGGGGTTGGCGGCGGCGGTGTGGGGGGTAAATTGTTGGTCCCATCGGGACGTCTGCCGGTGCGGTCGCCGCCGATAAGGATACCGCCGTCACGAGCTTCGTCCAACGTAACAAACACCGGCTCGGATATACCTTGCAGAATACCGTCACCGCTTACCTCTATTTTAAAGCCGTAATCATGTCCTTCTTCCAATCCATATATGTAAACGGTGTCGGTTTCAATGACAAGCAATGCGGGATCGGTTATTTCATGCCACGTATCGCCGTCGTCTTCCGATTTCCATACGGTAATATCCCAACCAAGCCACGGATTAAGTTTCTCGACAAAGAACCATAACATATTACCCCAATGCCATACGTTATTTTCGCGCCACCTTTCACGCCGTATATTTCCCGGGTCAATAACGGGCACCCGCGGTTCCGATACGGTTATTATCAATGCGGGGCGCAGATTATCGGGATTTTTAATGATCCCGCCCGTAAACGCCGAATAATTAATTTCACCATAAATCGTATATGTACCCGGTACATCGGGGTTGTACGCCGATATATCCCACGATAAAAGGGGTAAAAAAAGCCGCGCGAAACCGTTCGGGCCGTCGGCAAATACCATAATAATTATTTGAGCGATATCGTCGTATATATCCATTTCTTCAAACGCGGTACCAAGCATGGTTTCATGCCGAAGCGATGATGGCGATACGGACGTTATAACAAATACATCCGGTGCTTCCGGTTCGGGTTCCTCATCGTAATCCGGTTGATCATCGTCCGGTTCGGGTTCCTCATCGTAATCCGGTTGATTGTCGTCCGGTTCGGGTTCTTCAATATCATCTGTTATAACGCCGTCCGTACAGGGTATGTCCGCATCTTCGGCGAATACGGACAGAATACCCGTTGTTGTCAAAACGATTATCAAAACGGTCAAAATCGCCGTCAAACGCTTCAGCACATCCAATCCCCCTTAATCCCAATTTTATGGATATTATGTATCACCCTCATTATGCAGTATGTCATATTATTAACCCGATTACAAATATGATTTATGCCGTTCACGACATTTGGGTGTCGTTCATGCAAATCCGTTGAATTTTACCGTTTAATATGTAGACTTAGTTATGCGGAACTATCATGCGGGGGTGGGTGTTAATGAAGCGTAATAAAGAAAACGTCAAATGTATTTTTATTTGTATGCTCGTTCTGATTGCGGCGGGTTACTGTACGTTCCCCGTATTCGCGGAGGGCGGCATCGATAGCCGTGACGGATACGCAAGCAATTTCCTTGCGCGTTACGTCACTACCGTTATGAATACGGGCTTTAACAATTTCCCCAGCGACGAATCCAACGCCGTGTTGCAAACGCGGGACGGGTTTATATGGTTCGGCGGGTATAACGGGCTGTACCGTTACGACGGCGCGAAGTTTACCGTATGGGACGCCGGAACGCCGAACGGCTTCGGCAGTTCCAATATACGCGCGCTGTACGAGGACGCGGACGGCGTATTGTGGATAGGCACAAACGACAGGGGCTTGGCCGCTTACCAAAACGGGACGTTCACGGTTTATGACAGGACACACGGCTTGCCGTCCAACACCATTCGGACAATTTCGGGCGGAGCGGACGGGTCAATATATTGCGGCACACCGGAAGGGATCGTCCGTATAAACCGCGACAGGGAAATCACAGCCGTCGTACTGGACACGGAAATGCAGCAAGCCGCGGTTTCCATTTGCCTTGACGCGGACGGCAACATGTACGCCGTCCTTAACAGCGGTGAATTGTATGTATATACCCATAACGGCCAAACCATCAGGCACCCCCACGACGGGCCGTTTATGTCGGTCACCCATGTTTCGGGCGGTTTAATGGCGGCCGGAACACGCGAAGGCGACGTTTTTATTTTTCGATACGCGGGCAATTCCTTTACCCTTTCGGAAAGGGTCACGACTCCGCTGACCAATATCGGTACGGTGTATGAGGATTCCAACGGCTATATTTGGCTGCTTGCCGAAAACGGGATAGGATTCATGGACCGCGGCCGCATTTACCGGAACGTAGGCAACCCCGGTGGCGCGGGGTTTTACAGCGGCATGGTTGAAGATTACCAAAACGGTTACTGGATTACCGCCACAAGGGGCGGTGTGGTTAAACTGACCGTGAGCGCGTTTACCAACTTCAACGCTTTGCACAATATTGAAACCGGCACGGTCAACGCCATCGTTTTGGATGGCGGTTATACCTATATAGGCACAAACAACGGGCTTATTATATTGGACAAAAACGGAAACCCCGTGCGGACGGATTTTACCGCGCAAATCAATACCCGTGTAAGGGGGCTTTTCCGTGACAGCAACGGTAATATATGGATTTGCACGTATTCGGAGCTGGGCGTAATGCGCTATACGCCCGCAACCAATACATACATGAGCTGGAACGCCGAAAGCGGTTTGATTTCCGACCGGACCCGCCTTATCTTGGAGCTTCCGAACGGTACGATCGCGGTAGGTACGGCAACCGGTCTCAGTTTTATTAGGGGTGACAACGTTATATCGGTTAATGAAGCGTTGGAAACGGATATCTTTATTGACTTGCCCGACATTATGGTGCTGTCCATGGTTTGCGCGTCCGACGGGACGCTGTACATCGGCACGGACGGCGGCGGTGTATACGCCGTTAACAGGGACGGCACAACCCGTTACCGGGAGGACGACGGCCTGACCGGGGGTGTGGTACTGCGTATGCTGGCCGACCCGAACAGCAACGGCGTATGGGTGGCGGCATCACCGGGCCTTTGTTATATCGGCGGCGACGGAACGGTCCGTACCGCGGAAAAACTGCCGCCTTATACTTTTTTGGACATTCTGCAATACAACGACGATTTGCTGCTGCTGACATCGTCAAAAATCATACGCACAAACGCCGCGGCGTTGCTTGACCCCGATTTGCCACTTGTTTATACCTCAATAGACAGGACCGCGGGGCTTACCGCCATGATTAACGCCAACGCCTGGAATATGTTGGACGACGGCGGCAACCTCTATTTTTGCACCGACAGGGGCGTCAGCGTGTACAGCTTTGCGAATGACGCCGCTTTGATTATCCCGTTCGCGGGTATAACCGGAATCTACATCGATGAAATAAGGCAACATGCCCATATAAACGGCATAAGTATCCCGCGTGACGCCAACCGCTTGACCATCCACCTGTCATTCCTGTCGTTCGGGCTGTTGGGTGACGCTTCATTACACTACATACTTATCGGGCAGGATAACGAGCCGCATACATTGTCAAAGGGCGACAATATGGAAATATCCTACACCAACCTAAGGGGCGGCCATTATACCTTACAGGTTTGGACGGAGGATTCAAACGGAAACAGGGGTAATTTTATCGAAGTCAATTTCCATAAAGATTTACAACTGTTTGAGCGTACCTATGTGTGGGTAATTGCCGCCGCGCTCGTTTTGTCGTTATTTACGCTGGCTGCCGCATTGGTCATGCGGATAAGGACGCGCAGGCTAATCGAAAAGCAACGCGAATACCGTACCATTATCATACAGGCGCTGACCGCGATTTCTTCCGCCATCGACGCGAAGGATTCCTACACGAGCGGCCATTCCGTGCGTGTCGCGGCTTATTCGGCGGAGATAGCGCAAAAGATGGGTATGAGCGGGGAATTTATCGAAAACCTTTATTACATCGGGCTGCTGCATGATGTGGGCAAAATCGGCGTACCCGACACCATCATCAACAAACCGGATAAGCTGACCGACGAAGAGTTTGATACGATGAAACGCCATTCCGGCATCGGCAAGGAAATCCTTAAGGAAATCACCGCGATACACAATATGACCGCGGGCGCGGAAGAACACCACGAGCGTTGGGACGGGAAAGGCTACCTGCAAGGGATATCGGGCGAAAGCATATCATTGGAAGCGCGCATCATCGCCGCCGCGGATACCTACGACGCCATGTCGTCCGACCGTTCCTACCGTAAGGCGTTGCCGAAGGAAGTTATCCTTGAGGAATTCAAGCGCTGCAAGGGCAGCCAGTTTGACCCGGAAATAACGGATATCGTCATTCGGCTAATCGAGCGGGATCATTTCACAGCCAAACTAAACAGCGCGGTTTGATTATATCCGCACAAAAAAGGAGAAAACGATGAAAACGATCTTTATTGTCGATGACAACGAAACCAACCGTATGGCGGCCAAGTCCGCGCTGGACGGTACGTACAAAAACTTCGCCCTGCCGTCGGCGGCGCGGATGTTTAATATGCTGGAAAAAATTACACCCGACCTCATCCTGTTGGATATCGACATGCCGGAAATGGACGGCTTTGAAGCCTTAACCGCTTTAAAGGCCGATGATAAATTAAAGAGAATCCCGGTGATCTTCCTCACGGCAAAGAATGACGCGGAATCGGAAACCCGCGGCTTTGAAATCGGCGCGATTGACTTCATGCACAAGCCGTTCTCGCCGCCGGTATTGATCAAACGCATCGGCCTGCACATCGAAACGGACAGGTTAATCAAGGAAAGCCTTCACAGCGTGCGCGAAATACATAACGCGACGATCAACGTTATCGCAAACATGGTGGAAAGCCGCGACAAGGTTACGGGCGGGCATATAGACCGGACGCAAAAATATTTGTCGATCCTCGTGAACGAATTGCTCCGCTCCGGCGTTTATGCCGACGAGGTTTCAACTTGGAACCTGGATGTGTTCGTACCTTCGGCCCAGCTCCACGACGTGGGAAAGATCGTGATAAGCGACGTAATCCTTAACAAACCCGCCAAGCTGACCGACGAGGAGTTTGATCTGATCAAAACCCATTGCGCCGAAGGCGAATCGGTTATTGAACGGATCATGAACAAAACCAGCAAAACGAAGGACGACCGCTTTTTGCTCCACGCGAAAAGGTTCGCGGGCAGCCACCATGAAAAATGGGACGGCTCGGGTTATCCCAACAGGCTTGCGGGCGAGGGCATACCCCTTGAAAGTAGGCTGATGGCGATTGCGGATGTATACGACGCGTTGGTGTCCGAGCGGCCGTATAAAAAGCCCTTTACCCATGAACAAGCAATGGAAATCATCAAAAAGGACAGCGGTACGCATTTCGACCCGAAGCTCGTTGAGGCGTTCTTAAATGTTGCGGACGATTTTTGGGTGGAATCGGTAAGTTCATAAAAATAAAACGGGGATGAAGCGATTATGAAGAAATTTATGTATAACATGAGCATAAAGACGAAAATTTCCATTGTGCTTGTGCTTGTCATCATCGCCGCGACGGCGGCGGTTGTGTTCGTAAGGTCCAATCAGATACAAAACCAGCAGCGCGCGCTGATCACCGAACGTCTTCAAGGCAACGCCAACCTTGCCTTGGGTATCTTTGAAACGGTAAGGAATTATACCTACCGGATCATGGACATCGTAGCCACCATGCCTTACGTACAGGAAACGCTGGAAGGCGACGAACAAGCGCATACGAATTTGAGGCGAAGGCTGCTGTCGATGTTCTACAGCCTAAACCAAGCCGGGGACGGTGTATTCGTTTACGCCAATATATTCGTGTTTGACGCTAATTTAAACCTCGTAGCCACGGCGTACCCCGCGGGCGAAAGCATTAACCTGTCGAACGAAGCGTTTATGGGCAATATCCGCGCGGCGATGATCGGGTACTCCCACGTCTCCACCGCGGCCAGGGACCCCGATACCGGGCGTATGCACTTCTTGTTCACCCAACCCGTGGTGATCGAAGGATATTTTTCGGGCCTTGTCGCCGTACTCAGCAACACGGAGGATTTGGGGGTCTTCCTGCGCGACCCCACTCATGATTATGACAGCTTTATCAATATCGCGGACAGCGACGGTACGATCTTCTTTTCTAACAGGCGCGCGTACATAGGCCGCCACGTCAATGATTTGGGCGTGTTTGAAGCGTTCGGGCGCGTTCCGCTCAATGAAATATTCAACCATACATCGGCCATAACCGGCATTGAAAAAATCGCCTATATAACCACCGAACCCAATTTGGGCTGGACGATCATCTGCTTCTTTGACGCCCACGCGGTAGGCAGTATCGCGTTTGAGATTTTCGTTTCTTTATGGCCTACCCTAACCGGCATACTTTTAGCTTCCGCTTTAATGCTCTTTATCGTTTCAAGGTCGCTGGAACCTTTAAAGCCTTTAACGGAGGCCGCCAAACAAGTTGCCGGGGGAAATTTGGACATCAAGCTCGGTATCCGCAGGAATGACGAAATCGCCCAGGTTTCCGAATCGTTTATGGAAATCGTTAAGGCGTTGAATATACTGCGGGAGAACTTCAAGAAAGCGAAAAACTCCATGACCGGCGGCGATATGGACTTCTTAAACGAAGACGCCGCGCTTGAAGGCGTCTATGACGAAATGTTCACCAGCACCATCGATATCGCCAAGCATATCCACCGCTCGCAGATAGACGCGGAACGCGCCAACAAAGCCAAGAGCGATTTCCTGGCTACCATGTCCCACGAAATCCGCACTCCGATGAACGCGATCATCGGCATCGCGCAGATCGAATTGCAAAAGGACAATCTACCGAGCGATTCCGCTTTCGCGCTGGATAAAATCTACAATTCCGGCAACAACCTGTTGGGTATTATTAACGACATACTCGATATGTCAAAAATAGAGACGGGCAAGCTGGAACTTAACCCGGTGGATTACGATATGCCGAGCCTGATTAACGACGCGGTACAGCTTAACATCGTGCGTATAGGTTCAAAGCCGATCGAGTTCTTGCTGGACGTAAACGAAAGCCTGCCTTCGCGTATGTACGGGGACGAGTTGCGTATCAAGCAGATACTAAATAACCTCTTGTCCAACGCGATCAAGTATACCGACGCGGGGCAGGTAAAACTTACGATCAGCCACGCGCCGCTGGGGTCGGACGCCGAGCTGCGCTTCGACGTGAAGGACACGGGACAGGGGTTAAAACCCGAAGACCAAGAACGATTGTTTTCGGAATTCTCGCGCTTTAACACGGAAGCCAACCGCGAAACGGAGGGCGCCGGCTTAGGGCTTAACATCACAAAGAACCTTGTTGAGATGATGGGCGGCACCATCGAAGTGGTAAGCGAATACGGCAAGGGGAGCGTATTCACCGTTATATTAAGGCAAAAAACGATCCCGTGCCCGCCGATCGGCGCGGAGCTTGCTGAAAGGCTGCGCAATTTCAAATTTGCCGGCGATCGGAGGGCTTCATTCTTACAAATAACGCGTGAACCCATGCCCTACGGAAGTGTACTGGTCGTGGACGACGTCGGGACGAACTTATATGTCGCGGAAGGGTTAATGTCACCCTACGGCTTAAAGATCGATACGGCGGACAGCGGTTTTTCGGCCATCGCAAAGGTGGAGGGCGGAAACAAATACGACGTGATATTTATGGACCATATGATGCCGCAAATGGACGGCATCGAAACAACCCAAAAACTGCGTAAAAACGGGTACACGGGGACCATCGTGGCGTTAACGGCCAACGCGCTGGTCGGCAATGACGAAATGTTTAAACAAAAGGGTTTTGACGGGTTTATCGCAAAGCCGATCGATTTACGCCACCTTAACGCTGTCTTGAATAAGTTCGTCCGTGACCGCCATCCCAACGAAGCGAAAAAATACAAGGCGGAAGCATCGGCGCAAAGGGAACCGGAAATGCTCGCGGTCAACCCGAAGCTGATCCGAATATTTTGCCGCGATATGGAAAAAGCGATCCTTACCCTGCGTGAAACGGCCGCGAACGGCGACATAAAGCTGTTTACGACAACGGTTCACGCCGTAAAGTCCGCTTCGGCGAATGTTAAGGAGCATGAGGTTTCCGAATTGGCGGGTATTTTGGAAGACGCCGGATTAAAAAACGACACCGTTTTTATCGCGGAAACGGTAAATAAGCTCATCATGATGCTTGAAGCCGTGTTGATAAAACTTAAACCGACGGAAGCCGCGGACGCGGATGACGCGGATTTGCAAGAGGATACGGATTATTTGAAGGAACAGCTAAAACTCATTGAAGCCGCTTGCAAGGAATTCGATGACGATACCGCGTATGCCGCTTTTGACCGATTGAAGGAAAAAACCTGGAGCGCCAAAACGCGCGATACAATTGAAAAAATCCGTGACGTACTGTATTTGGACAGCGACTTTGACGAAGCGGTAAGGATGATTGCGGAATTTTTGCAATAATGGGTTTAAGACACCGGAACAGCTTTTGTTAATCCCATCGCCATCCCCGCCGTCGCCGCCAGCAATATAAAAAGGAACACCGGAAAAATACCGATCCCCATAACCCCCGCCACCGCGCCGAACAGCGGCGGCACCAACGTCGCCCCTGCGTAAGCGGCAGCCATCTGCACGCCCACAAGGGCTTGGGAATCCGCTTTGCCGAAATTATCGGGCGTGGCGTGCATGAGCGAAGGGAATACAGGCGCGCAGCCCAAGCCGATTATAATAAGCCCCGCAAGGCATACCCACGCGGGCGCAAAGGGCAGCCATACCGCGGCGATACCCGCAAGCGTAACCGTCAACCCGAGGGCGACCATTTTACGGTCGCCCAATCGGTTCGACACGAATCCCGAGGCAAAACGCCCCGCGGTAATGCCCATGAAGAAAAACGACGCGAACAACGCCGCGGATTCCGCGGAAATGCCGCGGTCATACACTAAGTAAGTGCTCGCCCACAAGCCCGCCGTGCTTTCCAGCGCGCAATAACCGAAGAAGGCTAGCAGGGCATACAGTACCCCGCGGATACGGAGGATTTCAAATAAACCCTTCGCGGGCGCGGTATCGGTTTTCGCTTCTTCTTGGGGAACGTCCGATTTTTTCCACAGCCGCAGCGTCGATACCAGCAGGGCGAAGATCAAAACCTGCGCCGCCCCCACCGTACCGAAGCCGTAGTTCCATGCCATCCCCCGCGTAAGGAAAAACCCCATCGCGTACGGGCCCACCATCGCGCCCAAGCCCCAAAAGCAATGCAGCCAGCTCATATGCCGCGAGGTATAATGCACGGCTATGTAATTATTGATCACCGCGTCCACCGCGCCCGAGCCGAAGCCCAGCGGTATTGCCCACAGGCACATCAGCCAAAGCGAATCAGCGAGCGCGTACCCAAGTAACGACATCGCCATAAGGAGTACGCCCAAGGCCGCCACGAGCCCCGGGCGTATTTTTTTCGTCAATTTATCCGCCATCAATACCGAAAAGATCATCCCGACGGAAATCAGCATCGCAATGATACCCGCGTAATGCACGGGCGCGCCGAGTTGTGCCTGCATCACCGGCCACGCCGCGCCCAAGAGCGCGCTCGGCAAGCCCAAGCCGATGAAGGCGAGATACAGGATAATCAACAGCATATTGGCGGCCCCCTAATATTCCGTACGCTTCCCTTTCGCCACATATATAACATATATTACAAACCTTGACATCATTGCCCCGCTATACTAATGTAGCGCGTATATAATTAGATATCCGATATTGTTTGCATGGGGTGTTTTGGAATGGTCGAAGCCGAAAAGAACCGCATCCTGATTGTGGACGATGAAAAGTCGAATTTGGAAATCCTGTTAAGCATCCTGGGGCAGGAATATACGATTTACATGACCAAAAACGGGTTCGGAGCCATCGACATGGCGCATAAATACCTTCCGGACCTTATTTTATTGGATATCATCATGCCCGATACAAACGGCTACGAGGTATTGGCTACGTTAAAGGCTTCCGCCGTCACCAAGCACATCCCCGTTATCTTCGTCACCGGCCTCAATTCGGTGGAAGACGAGGAAAAAGGCTTTAACATGGGCGCGGCGGATTTTATCTCCAAGCCCTTCAACTCGCGCATCGCGCGTTCCCGCGTCCGCAACCAAATCAAGATCGTCAACTACGCCAACAGCATGAAGCGGCTGTATAATGAACTGGAAGCCATGGCGAAGACGGCGGAAACAGCCAACCGCACCAAGTCTTCCTTCCTGGCGCGGATGAGCCACGAAATCCGCACCCCGCTCAACGCCATCCTGGGTATATCGGAAATCCAGTTACAAGACAACTCCCTTCCCTTAGAAAAGAAGCAAGCCTTCGTAAAGATATACAACTCCGGTGACCTACTTTTGGGGATTATCAACGACATATTGGACCTGTCCAAAATCGAGGCGGGTAAGCAGGAACTCAACCTCGCCCGCTACAGCGTGACCCATTTGATTAAAGATACCGCCCACATCAACACCGCCAAGTGCGCGCACAAACCCATCGCGTTTAAGCTGGATATCGATGAAAACATACCGTCCCACCTGTACGGCGACGAACTGCGTATCAAGCAAATCATCAATAACCTGTTGTCAAATGCTTTCAAATACACGAAATCGGGCGAGGTCAAAATGGCCGTCCGCGCGGAGGCGGCGGGTGAAGCCGTCATCCTTACCTTCAACGTAAGCGACACGGGGCAAGGTATGACGGAGGAACAGGTCAACACGCTTTTCGACGAATACACCCGTTTTAACATGGACGCCAACCGTACGACCGAAGGCACAGGCTTGGGGATGAGCATTGTTCAAAACCTCGTCCGCCTGATGGACGGCGAAATAACCGTGCAAAGTGAATTGGGCAAGGGTACGGTATTTACCGTACGCTTTCCGCAAAGGGGTGTGGGCGCGCTGCCCATCGGCAGGGAAACCGCCGAAAACCTGGCCGCTTTCCGCTTTAACGCACAGGAGGATCCCGCGTCGCCTAAAATACCGCGGGAAATAATGCCCTACGGTCATGTGCTGGTGGTGGACGATGTGGAAACCAACCTGTACGTAGCCAAAGGGTTCATGGACCTGTTCGGCATCAAGACCGACACCGCGATGAGCGGACACGAAGCCCTCGAAATAGTCAAACGCGGCAATACATACGACATTATCTTTTTGGACCATATGATGCCCGAAATGGACGGCCTTGAAGTAATACAGCAATTGCGCAAAATGGATTACAAAGCCCCCGTTATCGCGCTGACGGCGAACGCCATCACGGGGCAAGCGGAAATATTCATGCAAAGCGGCTTCGACGCGTTCATTTCTAAACCAATCGACATAGGTAAATTAACCGAAATTCTGTATACGTTCATCCGTGACAGGCAACCGCCCGAAGTCCTCGAAAGGGTGCGGGCGTATACCAACCCGCCCCAAGGTTTGGATAAAGCGTTGAGGGAATCGTTTATCCGCGACGGTAAAAAGGCGTTGAAGCATTTGGGCGGCCTGATCAGAAGGGACGCGTTCGATACGGAGGATGCCCTGCGTATATTTACCGTCGTCGTACACGGCATTAAAAGCTCGCTCGCGGCCATTGGGGAGCCGGTCTTGTCCGAAGCCGCCGAGGTGCTTGAGGAATACGGGCGGGAGAAAAATACCGGCGCGATCAAAGCCGCCGCGTCCGATTTTACGGATCGGCTCCGTTTATTGGTATACAGCCTCGAGTCCTTGTAGGAAGCGAAGGAAACGGCATCGTTTTATATAATCGGATTAATGATTGGGGAGGGCAATTAACATGGGTATCTTTTTCCGCCTCTTTACGGTGATAATCGGCACCGCGGTAATTATCGTGGCTTCGTCGTTATTGGTCGGCTACATATTCCTAACGCAAAACATCGAACGGTCGATGGAGGACAGTATGCTGGTCACCGTTGACATCGCCGATCGATACGTATCCAAGGAAATCGAGATGATTAAAGTCGAAACCGCGGTCGCCGCCAGGAACCTCCGTATGATGGCCGAGCAATACAGCCTCGAAGACGCGTTGGCGCACATCATGGCGAACAATGATACCTATGTCGGCGCGGCCCTGTTCGATTCCGGCGGCTTGGTTTCGTTCCACGGCGCCGAACCCCCCGCGCGGCTGCATGAAGAAAACTTTATGCGCCACGCGTTTAACGCCCTGGTGAGCGAAACCTTCCAACCGGAATTTATCCTGCGCAACCTGGAGTTCAAATCTCTTTCCACCACCATGCATACGCCGTGCGGTGAATTCGTGATGTACGCCTCCGCTCCCGTCGGGGACGGGTTGGTGCTTGCCGTAGCCTTCGACGGACTGTACTTAACGCATTTGCTGGCGCATTTCGAGTTTTGGCACGGGCATATCGTGGTGGACGATAACGAAGGCACGATACTGGTCAACTCCCGCGACGCGTGGGTGGCCGAACGCAGAAACTTCGTACGGCTCGCGCAAAACGACCCGTCGCTGGAGGAAATTGCGGGCGTGGTACAGCGGGGTATCGCGGGCGAACGCGGCGTGGCGTACTTCAGCGTGGCGGACATCCCCCGCATCGGCTCCTTCCGCCCCCTTACCGGCTCGCAAGAGGGTTGGTTTATCATGATCATCATGCCCCTGGACCAAACCGTGCGCAACGAAATACCCGGCGTCATCACCGCTATGGCCGTCGTACTAATGGGCCTCAGCTTTATCGCCGCCATGTTCGCCGCGTTCGCGTTAAAACACCCCTACGTGGAGGCCGACCTGTTAAGGCGGGAAGCGGAGATTTCCTCGATCGCCAAATCAGCGTTCCTGGCGAATATGAGCCACGAAATCCGCACCCCCATGAACAGTATCATAGGCTTTTCCGAACTGGCTTTGGACGGCCAGCTCCACCCTAAGACAAGGGATTACCTTACCAAAATCCAATCCAACGGCGAATGGCTGTTATTAATCATCAACGATATACTGGATATTTCCAAGATAGAATCCGGCAAGCTGGAATTGGAGCATATCCCCTTTGATATGAGCGAGCTGTTCGCGAGTTGCCGCGCGATGATCCTGCCCAAAGCGATCGAAAAGGGGCTTACGCTGTACTTCTACGCCGAACCTTCCATGAACATGCGCCCCGTGGGTGACCCGACGCGGTTGCGCCAGGTATTCGTTAACCTGCTTACAAATGCCGTAAAATTCACCAATACGGGCGTGATCAAATTACATTCGGTCCTTAAGGAAACCGCGAAGGACCGGCTGACGATGGAATTCGAGGTAAAGGATTCCGGCATCGGCATGACGCCCGAACAAATCGGAAGGATATTTGACCCCTTCACGCAGGCGGAATCCGGGACGACGCGCAAATACGGCGGTACGGGGCTGGGGCTCACCATCACGCGCAATATTATCGAAATGATGGGCGGTAAGCTGCTGGTGGAAAGCACGCCCGGCATCGGCTCCAAGTTCAACTTTACCCTTACCTTCGAAACCAT
This sequence comes from Defluviitaleaceae bacterium, assembly GCA_009780585.1. Classification (GTDB taxonomy): domain Bacteria; phylum Bacillota; class Clostridia; order Lachnospirales; family WQUN01; genus WQRX01. The sequence goes on from WQZS01000034.1 coordinate 17,407, forward strand.
ACAAATGGAGGACAGCGCGCCGTTAAAATCGACCCTTCCCACGGACATGAAGCGCCCCACTTTCGAAGGCGAAATCCTCATATGCGAGGACAACGAAATGAACCAGCAGGTGATTTGCGAGCATTTGACGCGTATCGGCCTGCGTCCCGTCATCGCCGACAACGGCCAAATCGGCGTAAACATGGTTGCCGAGCGGATGAAAACGGGCAAACGCCAATTCGACTTGATCTTTATGGATATGCATATGCCCGTGATGGACGGCTTGGAAGCGGCGAACGCGATCATCGCCTTGGGCGCGGACGTTCCCATCGTAGCCATGACGGCCAACATCATGACCGACGACCGCGAAATCTATAAGAACCACGGCATGAACGACTGCGTGGGTAAGCCCTTTACCAGCATGGAGCTTTGGAATTGCCTGATGAAATACTTCACGCCCGTGCGTATGCAAAAGGTTGACCCTGAAAACGGCGAGCAAAAGGACAACGAATTGCGTCATCGACTCATGGTTAATTTCGTCAGCTCCAACCGCACCGTCGCCGCCGATATCGCCGCCGCCATCGCCGTCGGGGACATAAAGCTCGCCCACCGCCTTGCGCACAGCCTTAAATCGAACGCGGGCAACCTGGGCAAGACCTTGTTATTGCGCGCGGCCGAAGCGGTTGAGGATGGGCTCAAAAATGAAAATTGCATGGTAACGCCCCGTCAAATGAAAACGCTGGAAATGGAGCTTAACGCTGTTTTGGTAGAACTCGCGCCTATATATGAGCAGTTTTCGAAGGTTGAAAATGAGGCTTCGGCGGATACCCTTGATAATGATTCCGCGCTTGCTTTATTGGATAAGATAACGGGGTTACTTGAAATGGGCAGCCCCGAATGCCGCCAATATTATACGGAATTACGCCGTATCCCCGGCGGAGACGCGTTGATACAGCAGATAGATGACTTTGAATTTGAAAATGCTGTTGAAACGGTGGTTAAGATAAGGGAGGACTTGAATGGGTAGAAGCGGACGGCGGGTGGGAGCGGGCGGATGTTCCGACGCCGCGCTTAACGCAATCGGGCGATGAACGGCTCTGTCCGTTTAAAGTTTTTAATGGTTAAATGGGAGCATTTTACTTTATGCGTATAGAAATACTTATACTATTCGCTCAATTTCGCGTATATATCAAATAAATTGAAATCAGTTAATAACGTAATTACGCCATCCATACCCATTTTATTATGAATCCTTTGAATCATCACATACCCTATGGTATATCCCAGCAAACTATCGTCAAACAAGCTGTTTTGCAATTCGGCTATCTCATTTCCTTTAATAGAATAATCATCAAGGGTAAATTTAAGGGTGTCAATCTTTGTATCGATATCTGTTAAGTTTTTGTTCCATTGCTTTTCATTTTGGCTAATAATATCGGGAGTTAAATAGAAACACGCCATTCCTTCGCTTATGATATTTTCTATTACCAAATATTTTTGCAATTCCTTTTCATCGTCAATGCGCCTCGAAAATTCTAAAAATTTTAGCATAACACCGATATGATGAATTTCATGGGCAAGCAACCGTTGCAATCGACCGGTCTCTATTCTTCCGTTCTCATATAAACCATCATCACACAAATCAATAGCAATATTATTGTTTAAAACAATAGCTGTTCCACGTATTCCGAACAAGAGATATACGTTGATTTCGGGAAAAAGAAGATCCACCGGAAGATACATTTCTACCATTTTCATTGTGTCGATTTCAATGGATTTAATTGTTTCTTCAAACCTATCTAAATACATTTCATCAATGATATGTATTTTTGATAAACCCAAATGTATAGACTTTTCAAAAACATTATTCGTATTTGGGGAAGCGAAATAATCTTTAAGTTTCTCAATCGTCAGTTCAAAACCACCATAATGTTTCAAATGGTCATTTAAAAATTGGATTCCCCCGGAATAATAATATTGATACAACAATTTATCCGAAGGCATATCCTTTTTTGAAATCATTTCAAGTATCATGCGCCCAAGTCGAGCAGCTTTTATATCAATTTTCATTATTTCCCTCATCATTCATAAAATATAAATTCGTCACTCCATCCACATAGCGTACAACAAACGTGCAATATTAAAAACACATAAAAATCATCCGTTTGATTATTTCAATTACAAAGAAAATCCACGGTTATAAGCAATGAATTATAAAATTATTATAAATATTTACAATTTGCGCTTCAGTCATTCCCGAATAACGCAAGCAAAACTTAATTATACCGTCAACCGTTATAAATCCAACAGTCAAAAAATTTTGCGGAAATGCGGGATTGATAAACCATACATCATTCACTTTGAATGAAAACCCCTCAAAATTTTGTACCCCAAGATTTGAAATGCCGAATGATTTTTTTGTTTTTCGTTCGTTTAACGTTTCGGCTAATTTTTGGGAAACAAGGTTTTCATAATTTCCGTATGCAGCATACATAACCGATTCAATAAGCGGTTTTTGCAATTTATCAAGTAAATGTATGACTTGGTATCGCTTTTTAGGGTTATTTAATTGTTCACGTAATTTTTTAGGCGTATCTTGCGCATTTTTAATTTTTATTGAAACTCCGGTTACACAATTTCCCATGTGATGTGGTATTGGTATCTCCAGTTCATCTCTTATACTTGCCGCACAACCCATGTGAATTGTATTTTCCCCGTTGTGTGCTTGGACAGCGCGTACAAAAGCGGTTGCAATAGCTTCGTTTATTGTAACCCCACGTTCCTTGCAATCCATTTTTAGCTTCGGTAAAAATTCTTTGTCGGTTTCAACTAAATAAACCTTTGCCGGATTTTCCGAACGATATTGTTTGAAAAATTCTACATATTCCGTATATGTAAAATTCTTATTCGTTTTTCCCCATTGTTTATTTAAGGAGTTGGCAAAAAGTTTTAACAAAAAACCGCTGTTTTTATTTATCAATTGATTCTTTGTTGGAAGTTCCAAAACAATATTATCCGTTTTTCCGTCAAGCGCACAAAGAAAATCGCGTACCAAATTCAAATATCCTATGCCGTCCCCTAAAATATGATGCCCTAAAAAGACAATATCAGAGTATCCATTCCCCTGAATTACGGCTATTTTAACAAGTGATTCATTTTCAAATTTGAAAGGTATATTGTCCGTTTCATCACGCCATTTTTGCCAATCC
>WQZS01000035.1 GCA_009780585.1 Defluviitaleaceae bacterium
GGCAGTTACGTACAGGCTACCGAGTATCATGGGTAAAATGCCGAAAGCGGGTTCGGCGGCGGTGGGTGCCCAACGCTGCCCCAACAGGAAATCCATGATGCCGATACGTCCTATCGCGGGTATCCCTTGCGCGAACAAGAAGACGCATATCAGCACCACGGCTAAAATGGAGACCAACGCCGCAATGAAGAAAACCCCGCGCATAAGGTTTTCCTTCTTCAACCACCATTGCAAATTTTTTAATTTATTCATTTATGTATCCCTCGGTACGCCGAAAACTTCCGGGGGAAAGGAGGAGTAACCCCCGGAAGCCTCCGCATAGGTATATTCGTATCCTCAGTTAATTCCGTTCCAGCGAATGGTTTCGCCCGTGAAAATCGCTTTAATTTGATCGATGGTTATATTGGTCAACGGGTTTTCCGGGTTGACGATGACGGCGACCCCGTCCAATGCGATGTCGATGTCCGTAAGATTTTCCTTTTCATTATCCCGAAGCGCACGGCTCGACATACCGATGTGGATTACGCCGCTGGTGGCTTCGTTGATACCGGTACCGGAACCCCCGCCGGAGATTTCGATGTTGACGCCGGGGTTAAGCACCTCGTACGCCTCTTTCATCCGTTGCATTAGGGGTTCGACCGAAGTGGAACCGCCGACCCTCAGCGTACCCGTAAGGCCGCGGGTTGTGTACGCCGGAGCATTAACATTTACTCTTGTCCAATTTGTCGCCGCGACGTTTTGCCCTTCCGATGAAAGCATGAAAGCGATGAAGTCCTGCGCTAATTCGTTGTTTGCATTTTCCGCGTTATATACGATGGTAAAAGGGCGTTGTAAACCGTACGCGCCGCTTCGGATGGTATCATCCGAAGGAAGCACGCCGTTAACGCTGAGAGCCTTTACGGTATCGTTCATCGACCCAACGGATATGTATCCGATGGCATACGGGTTATTAACCACGTTCGTCCGAATACCCGCCGTCGAGTTTTCAACGACGGCTTCCGCATACATGTTATCGCCCACGCCGGTGATGCTTACGAACGCGTCACGGGTTCCGCTTCCGTCTTCGCGGGTGAACACGGCGATGACCCGGCTCGTGTCGAATCCATCGTCCGACGTGTTCCCGCCGCCGCAAGCCACTAGCGTAAACAGGAAAAGCGCCAACAAAAAAATAAGTACAAGCGTTTTCTTCATGAATCATTCTCCTTAACGATTTTTGACTTCGTTAGGGATTTTATCTGTTGAATATTTTTGGTACTACCATACTATCGTATATTTTATGTAAAATGTTTGTAAAGACGCATTTCATTAATTAATTAACCCGATTCGTAAACGGGGCTATCAAAAAAACCGTACGGCGCAAATGTCCGATTTACAAAACCTCCCCCGTCATTTCCACGATCGTCCGCGCCAGCTCCAGCGCTTCATGTGATTGCGCGTGGGTTAGCTCGAAGTAGGCGTTGCCGGGGTAGTTGGTGTCGTAGTAGTAGTCCGCCAGCTTGTGCAGGATGTTTTCCTCCATGTCGGAAAGTTCGGGGAAGCCCATGGCGTAGCAGCGGTCGTAGAGCCGCCAGGGTTTGTGTAGGCTCATCAGCTTATAATCGTCGGCGGTGCCCTTACGCTCGATGAAGGCTTTAAAGCATTTTTCCACGGCTTGCTCGCTGAAGCGGCCGCTGGCGCAATAGTCCGTTTCCTCGTGCATAAGCTCCGCGCGGCGCAGGTCCTTTCGGGCGATGTACAAATAGCTGCCTACTTCTGCCATAGGAGGATCCCTTCCCTTTTGATGGATGACGACACATGCAGGGGGTGGTCGTCGGTTTCAAATTCCTGTGAAAGTACATAGGTGAACGAAACGTAGCCGTCGTACCATGTGGCGGCTTTATTTAATGCCGCCCGGTCAACGTCGGCTGCGGAGGCGCAGATGACGGCGATGTCGATGTCCGAAAAAGCCGTAGCCGTACCCCGCGCACGGCTGCCGAAGAGGTACAGCTCCCGAATGGCGCCGTCCTTCTGCGCGCAACGGATGATCCTGTCCAGTAAAACGGAATCGATCGGGGATTCCATGCCCGCTACCTCGGCGCGCCCAGCGTGATTTCCAGTTCCATATACTGGCCGCCGCGGTAGATGCCCAGCACCACCGTTTCGCCTACCTCGTGGGCGGTCAACGCTTCGAAGAACGCCTCGAAGTTGTGGGTCCTGAACCCCCCGAAGTATACGATCAGGTCGTTGCGCCGCAGACCCGCCTCGTGGGCGGGCGTGTCGGCCGTAACGTAGCGGATCAGCATACCCGCGGCGGGCAGGTTAAACAATTCGCGCTGCTCTTCGTTGATGGGGTCGTGATGGATGCCCATGAAGGGGATGATCACGGAGCCGTCCTTCCGCAGCCTTTCCATCAGTTCGCGGACATTGTCGATGGGGAGGACGTAACCCATCCCCTCGATGCCCGCGCCCATAAATTTCGCCGTGATGATGCCGACGACCTCGCCATGCTCGTTAAAAAGCGGCCCGCCCGAGTTGCCTCGGTTGACCGCCGCGTCGGTTTGCAGGACGTTAAGCGTCAACTGTTCGCCCGTGGAGGGGCTCGGTACTTGGATAAGCAAATCAAGCGCGCTTACGATGCCTTGCGTCGTACGCATCCCTTCCCCCAGCGCGTTGCCGATGGCGATGACCGCGTCCCCGACGCGCAGCGTATCCGAATCCCCCAAGGCGGCGACGCCGAACGGGACGCCGTTTTCCTCCAAGGCTTCCAGCGAAACGGCCAGCACAGCCAGGTCGTTGTTGCGGCTGGCGCCCACGAGCCGCGCGGGTACGAGGGTTTCATCATCAAGGGAGATGTTGATTTGCACAGCGTTTTCCACGACGTGGTTATTGGTCGCCACATAGGCGTGGTTGTCATCCGTATAGAAGATAAACCCGCTGCCCGAACCCGTGGCCGTACGGGAAGGGTTGTTGCGGCCCCCGCCGATCTCCGATTCGATCGTGATGCTCACGACGGACGCGCGCACCCTTTCGACGACATGGGTGAAGTCAAAATCGGGGTACGCGATGGGGAACGTAAACGGCTCCGGCCCGAAATGGGCGTTAAGCGCGGCTGCCGATTGCTCGGACGGGGGAGGCGCATCATCGGGTATAAAACGGCGCGCGGCGGCGAAGCCCGCGTTTATCCCCGCGACCAAAGTGATCCCGCCAAGGCATACGGCAAGGAACGTCAACAGAAAATAGCGCAAAAACCGCTGCGGATGGGATGGGGAAGGCATGGAACCACTCCTAGAAAATACGTTTGCTTTTTTTACCAGCTTGCGATGTGGCCGTCCGTACGCATTTCCGTACCGCCGGCCAGTACGCCCGTTTCCGGGTCGCGCAGGATGATTTGCCCCCGCCCGAAACTGCCGGCGTCGGGGGTTTTCACTATATCGTGCCCCGAAGCGGACAATGCTTTGACCGTATCCTCGGGGAAGCCCGGCTCAACCAATATACGCTTGCCCTCGGTCCATTGCCAGCGTTTCGCGTCCAGCGCGGCTTGCGGGTTCAAATGCTTGTCGATTAAATTGGTCACGACCTGTACATGCCCCTGGGGTTGCATGTAGCCGCCCATCACGCCGAAGGGCCCCACAGCCTGCCCGCCCCGCGTGATAAATCCGGGGATGATCGTATGGTAGGTCTTCTTCCCGCCGGCTAAGGCATTGGGGTGGCTCTTGTACAGGCTGAAGTCCGCGCCGCGGTTTTGGAGCGCGATGCCCGTGCCGGGCACAACCATCCCCGAACCGAAGCCCATATAATTGCTTTGTATAAAACTGACCATGTTGCCTTCGCCGTCGGCCGCCGCCAAATAGACCGTCCCGCTTGGGGCGGGCGGTACGATTTCGGGGGTTTGCGCGGTTTCCTTTATATTATTGCGCAAACGGGCGAGATAATCCTCATTTAATAATTCCTCCGCGGGGCATTTCATATGGTCGGCATCCGTCACGAAGGCCATCCCCTGCACGAAAGCCAGCTTTAACGCTTCGATTTGCGTATGGGTATCGGCAGTCAGCCCGTTTAATATCCCCAACGCCATCAGCGCGACGATGCCTTGGCCGTTGGGCGGCATTTCCCATATTTCATACCCTTTATAATTGACCGAAAGCGGCTGCTCCCATACGGGGGCGTAGGCTTCCAAGTCGTCCATCGTCAAAAATCCGCCGTGGCAGGACGAAAAGGCCGCGATGTCGGCGGCCATCCAGCCGCGGTAAAAACATTCGGCGTTGGTCTTGCCGATTTCGGTCAGCGTTTCGGCATGGGCCCGGGAGGACCAGATTTCGCCGATTTCGGGTGCTCTGCCCTTGGGCGCGAACGTTTCGAACCATGGGGTGAAAGCGGGGTTGTGCTTATGCTTTTCATAGAAGCGGTAGGCGGCGTTCCAATACTTACCGAGTGTTGGGGATATGGGGAACCCTTCATGGGCATAAGCGATGGCGGGTGCCAAACATTCATCCAGCGACAGCCTGCCGAACCGTATGGAAAGCTCCACCCAGCCGCCCGGCGCACCGGGTACCGTCACGGGAATAAAACCGTGCTTGGGCATCGTTTCGTACCCAAGCGCCTTGACCTTATCAATGGAAATACCCCCGGGCGCGCGTCCGGAGGCGTTGAGTCCGTGCAATCGGTTGTCCGTCCACACCAAGGCGAAGGCGTCCCCGCCGATGCCGTTGGAAGTGGGCTCGACCACGGTAAGGCAAGCAGCCGTGGCAATCGCCGCGTCAATCGCGTTGCCGCCGCGTTTGAGTATTTCCAAGCCCGCTTGGGCGGCCAAGGGCTGGGACGTCGCCACCATTCCCTTGCGCGCGTAGTGTACGCTCCGCGCGGACGGGTAGGGGTTATGCAGGGGGTTGAATTTCAAGCAGATGCCGCTCCTTTACCTTAGTGATCCTACGCCTTCACGAATTCCAATTCATCCATCAATTCCTTCGGCACTTCCTTACCCCCGTGCGTCAGTTTATTGATAATCCGCGAGAGGTGTTGCAGCCGTTGCTGGTTCTTGATACCGTAGAACTTTAGCGGCTCGAGGTATTGCGGGCTGTTGGCGAGCTTTTCGCGTACGGCGGCGGGGAAGGGGCAGTAGGTCATGAGGATTTTACGCGCCTGCTTATTAAGGCGGGGGGAACCGTTGGATTCGAAGAGCAGCCACTCGACATAGTTATTCACGAACACGGTGCGGTAATTGTTCTTCGCGCGGGTTAATTCGAGCTTGACGTCGGCCTTCACTTCGGCGGAGAGGTCGCGGTTGGAGCGGTAGAATTGCAGGTAATCGCAATATTCGGCGGTGAGGGACGGGTCGGAAAGGTCGTTCCACCGCATACCCATGATGCGCTTGCAGATTTCCCAGCGGAACTCGCCCGCGATGCGCATGAGCATGGGCTTGAGGTCGATGAGCAGGAACACGGGGGCGAAGACGCGGCCAGGCGTGTTGCGCTTGCGGCCCTCGATGTCCTGCCACATGGCGCCGCGCAAGCCGACGTTGGGCATCAATATGATTTCGGGCATGATGCGGAGGTTTACGTTTTCCTTGGCGACGCCGAGTTCGGCGTTTTCGTAGATAACGGGGCGGTGGAAAGCGGAGAAGTCGATTTCGTTGATTTCGTCGAAGGCCTCTTTAATACGGGCGGGGGTGACGATCGCGTCCTCCAGCTTGCGTTGGAGGTTATGGTCGCCGAAAAGCGGACAGAACGTGGTGGCGCGGCCGTAGGTCATCTTATTGGCGATGGGGAATACGTTCTCCAGCTCAAAGCGGAGCTTGGCCTCCCGGTCGTTGATCAGGCGTTCTACGTCCGCGGCGGTGATTTCGCCCGTTTGCTTTTGGTCTTGCAGCCACGCGGGCCAGTCGAGGTCGAATTCGTCGCGGCTGGGTTCCTTTTTGCCTTCGTAGATAGCCTTCAACCATTCGCGGATGGTGTACACACCCTGCGCGGGGTCGCCCTTAATCGAATCAGCGATGGAATACAGATAGTCGGCGTTCGCCGGGCCCGCGAGGGCCGCGTCCAGGTAGCCGAATTCCAGGAACATCTTGATGATCGTGGGGGGGTTGGGGTCCTTGAGGTGCTTGACAAAGACGTTTTGGTACAGCGGGTAGAAAACTTTGGTAAGCTCGCGGCGCAGGCGGTAAACGTCGTCCTCCGAGGACGTGCGCTCGGGCATTTTGGTGAATTCGTGTACCTGGCGGGCGAAGACGTTGGCCGTTTCCTCGGGCATACCCGAATATTCTAATATAATGGCCATGGAATCGGAGAGGTTTTGCTTGGGGGCGGCGGCGTTTGGCAAGACCGTCACGCCTTTATTGCCGCGCAGGGATTTGACCTTTTCGGCGTAGGCCGAAAGACGCGCCTGGTAGGAAGACGCGGAAACGCTCGTCATGCCCGAAAGCATACCCGTCAAACGTGCCATAATGCCCGAAACGGCGGCGTCCGCGCCTTTTATCCCCATGGAATTGAGGTGCAAATCGGTGATGAGTGAAAGCAGGTCATGTTCGTCGTGGCTGATATAGACCTGAGCGATTTCCTTTAAATATTCCTGTAAGGCTTTGCAAGATTGCAGGACATCCATGATGTCCTCCGCGCCCTTGCGTAAAAAACCGCTCGCGATCCCCGTATTCTTGAAAAGCGTCTTTTGCATGACGGGGTCAAGGTCCTTGATTTCGGAATAATATTCGTGCATCCAGCCTTCCACCGTGCCGGAATCGGCAGGGCCCGTAATGGCGTTAAGCCCTGAAAGCTGCTTCGAGGCGAAGGCGTACAGCGTACACAGCCGCAGGTATTGCGGGTAGATGTCGTCCATGGTGCCGTATGCGCCGTCGGCCTCCAATTTTAGCGTGGACCAATACCGCAGGAAGTCGGAGAGCTTTCGGCATACGGAGTTGGCCAGCAAATGGCCGACATCGGGTTTGTCCTTGATCAGCGTATCAAGCGTTTCGAAGCTGTCGCAGGAATAGGCGAACACCGTCATGTCGGACACGGCGGTGTATGTATGGTTGTACGCGCCGGAGGAGATGGCATCGAGTCCGATGGTGTCGCCTTGCTCGAAGCGGAAAGTACGGCCCGCCAATAATGCCGACGCGCCGCCCTTGGTGATGAAGTAAAGGTTCTGCATGGGTTCGCCCATACTGCACAGTGTTGCGCCCTGCGCGAATTCGATGAGGGGCATGAGGAGATTCCTTCCTTCCGTGGAAATTTCAAGCGATTATAACATTTTGTTTACAGGAAGGGAAACCTCCGCGCAGAATAAATCGCCCGTCGCGCGGATGGTGAAGCGCCCGCCCATCAGCTCGGCAAGGCTTTTGGCGATGTAAAGCCCCAAACCGCTGCCATCGGTTTGCCTGGCGCGGTCGCCGCGGATGAATTGTTCGGCCAAATCGTCGCGCGGGGCATCGATGGGGGTTTGCGAAGTATTCTTTAACATAATTACCGCGTCCCCGTTCTGCGGGGTGATTTCCGCGAAGACGCGCGTGCCGGGCAGCGCGTACTTGGCGGCGTTGGAAAATAAGTTTTCCAGCACGCGCCATAAATGGCGGCTGTCGGCGGTGACCCGCGGCGGTTCTTCGGGCTGGCGCAACACCAGCGTCAAATCGCGTTCGGAAAAAGCGTTGTCGAATTCCCCGGCGATTTGCCCGACGATTTCGTTCAGGTTCACGCTTTCCGTTTCCACACGCAGGTTGCCCGTACCCGCTTTGGAGGCTTCCATCAGGTCGTCAATCAGGATTTTCAAGCGGCGGGACTTGCGCTCCAGCACGGCTACATATTCGGCGGCGGTTTCGTTATGCAATTCTTCGGATTTTAGCAAGTCCACGTAATTAATAATGGAAGTGAGCGGCGTGCGGATGTCATGGGATACGTTGGTAATCAGCTCCGACTTGAATTGCTCGGCGCGGAGCTTCCCTTCGTTGGCGGTTTCGTATTTTTGCGCGAGGTTAAGCAGGTGCGCGGCGAAACCGGTCATCCCGACGACGGTCATGGCGGAAAAAACGCGCAGGAGATTGGACAAATCATAAATCCAACGCGTCGGGGGCGCGTTAATGCCGCCGGAAACGCCGTAAATGATTATGTTCAGCCAATAATTAAAACGGATCCCGATCGGCGGGAACAGGATAACAAAAAGCGCAAGCCCTCCCAATAAAATTAGGGCAAAAGACAAACCCGTCAACCGCCATACAGGGTACACACGAAAAAAACGCACCCAATACAGCGTGCGCAGCAAATCCCCGTCCCGTATACGGGCGGCGAGTTCCATTAAGACGAACATCACTACGGCATACGCCAAAAACGGCGGGATATAGGAAAAGATGTACCGCCATTCGGCGTAAGCGGAATTCATGAGGTACCACACGCCGCACGCCGCAACCAAAACAAGCAGGATGAAATCGATATTCCGCCAATATTGGAATACGGCTTCCCGCTTCCCCTCGGGCTTCGTCATCCATACGGAAAGGAGCAGGACAGCCGCGCAAACGCCCAAACAAACGAACGAAACCGCAAACCCGAAGCGGAAAACCCCGCCGAAGAACCGCCCCAACAGTACATCAAAAGTATGGCTGCGCGCGCGCAAAGCCGAAACGGCAAAACCGTACCCTGCCAAAAAATAAAAGACCTTAACAAGCGGGTTGCACAATATTTTACGCATGTTTGACCACCTTGTACCCCAAGCCGTAAATCACCTTCAAATAACGCGGCTCCTTGGGGTTGATTTCGATTTTCTCGCGGATGTGCCGGATATGGACGGAAACGGTCTTGGATACGTGGAAGGCGGGTTCGTCCCATACGGCCTCGTAGATTTGCGACGAAGAAAAGACCCTGTCGGGGTGGGAGATGAGCAGTTTTAGGATGTTGTATTCCAGCGCGGTAAGGGTGACTTCCTCGCCTTCGACACTTACGCGCTTCCTGCCGTCGTCCAGCACCAAGCCGCTGGAACGGTAGATGCCCTTTTCGTCGGCGGTAACGGGCGGCACGCCGTTTAACCCGCCCAAACGAGCATAACGCCGCAGCGAAGCCCGCACCCGCGCGATCAGCTCCACGGGGTTAAAGGGCTTGGTAATGTAATCGTCGCCGCCCATGTTCAAGCCCAGTATCTTGTCGGTTTCCTCGCTTTTCGCCGAGAGGAAAATGATGGGGACGTTACCGGCTTCGCGGATTTTGACCGCCGCCTGTATGCCGTCCATCACGGGCATCATTACGTCGAGCAGAACGAGGTGGATGGGCTCGCGGGTGATGGCTTCGACCGCTTCCCTTCCGTTGGCAGCGCGTAGGGTTTTGTACCCTTCCTGCCGCAGGTATATTTCTAAAGCACCCAGGATGTCTTCGTCATCGTCGCAAATCAGAATCGTATGCTCCATACTACCTCCAAACCGTAACAATATATCCCCCCGTATTCGCGTCGGAAACGGTGAATGTCCCTTCAATTGCATCGGAAACGGTATGCACCCAATGTTCGGGCACGGATATTTTACCATTTTCGGGGCGTTGGTATATGATGAGGTACGTTTTGCCGTCGATTTCCGCTTCATAAGTCTCGCGTTCCCGCAGGAATTCGATGTATTCCTCCAAAACGAAACCATATTCCCCCATTATAAAAGCGTGGACGCGCCCCACATAGCGGAAATGCCACGGTTCGTAGGCGACCTGCGTAATGTCCTGTTTGTCGTACGGGTAACGCAGGATTAAACCGAAGCGCGGCGCGTTCTCCGCCAGCCATTGCGCCTCGGCCGTACCGCGCATCCCGTTAAAATTGCCGTCCACACTCAGGATATCCGCCGCCAAACCCAGTTGATGTTCGCTGTGGCCCGCGGGCATGACGTAGGTTTTATCGGCGATGTTGGCGAAGAGGTGCGCTTGTTCATTATGCGTACGGTAACCGTCGGCGACGTAAAGCCCGCTGAAGCCCGTGTTCCGCGCTTCTGCCAGCAAGTCGCGTATGGCGGCGGAAGCGGTCGCGTGCAACAATACGCTCGAATCCCGCGCGGGGGAGTCCGGCCACACGTTAACGAGGTAATCCGCGTTTATAGGATTTTGGATGGAAAGGGTGCGGTTAACGAGCTTGAGGTAGGGGGTGGGGGTGATTTCGTTTAGGGAGATTAAGGGATTCGTAATTCGAAATTCGGAATAGGAAAGGAGGGGTGGTTGTAAGGTAGAAGATGGGGATTCGGAGTTCGGTGTTTGGGATTCGGAATTCGGGGTTTGGGATTCGGAATAGGGAGAAGGGGTCTGCTCCGGAGTTAATTGGGAGGTTAATTGGGGGTTTGTTTGGGGGGTTGGATTCGGCGTTGTGTTTGAGGTGGAGCGCGCGCGGATGTTGTTTCGTATCGATGTGCTTACCGCTTCGCTTGCCGCCGTTAGGATTTCAGGGCTGCCATTGGTTATCAGGCTCCATATGAAATACGCGGTTAACAAAATCAATGTAGCGATGATTACTTTGGGCAGGGTGCGCAATCTTGCTCTTTTTTGTTTGCGGTTCGTGTTGGGGTTCATGTCATCCTCCGGAAATTCGTGATGGAGGAATCCTATCGGATGAAATCGAAGGCCATGGACATAAAAAGCTAAGAATTTTCAAATAAAAAGACCCGCGTAAATTTTTACGCGGGCCGATGTTTGGTTTTGTTTCGGTTCAGGCGTCCATGCCAAGCACTTCACGCAAGAAACTTAGCTTTTCCGACGGGGGCAGGCTGCTGACCATGCCGTCGATGTCCAACCCCAGGTGACCCAAGCCCATTAAATCCTGTGCGATATTTTTACCCGACTTCGCGGGTTTCGCGTCGTTGTACATTTCCTTCAACAGGTTAATAGCGCTTTGATTGGTGTGTTCGCGTGCCTTCACCACGTCCACCACGCCGTTGATGATGGTCCCGGCGGTTTCCTCGCACAGCTCCCCGGTCCCCGCCATGTCCTTGATTGCGTTTACCGCTTCGTTTATGTGGGCGGTGTTCATGACGATGGCGTCAATGCGCATAAGCAGTTCGTTGATGACGGGTTTTGCCGTCGGCGGGGTGGGCGGTACCGGTTGTGCTCCCGGCCTTGGGCCGTTGGAGCGGGGGTCGGTGTCCTTCATGGCTTCGGTAAGGTCGGTAACTTCCTGATTGCTTAAGATATTCGGTATATTCATAAAATTGTCCTCCAAATGATTATTTGGCGGACACGCTCCGGCGCCGAATAAGGTATTCGGCGAAAGCAGGCAAATCGTGCTTTCATTTATGAAGCGCGCCCGACCGTGCTTTACGAGCCCTTTGGCCCGTTTGGGGTACGTTGCTTCATATAAATTGCCCTGCTCGTCTGTAACGCGGATGTTTTTGGTGATGGGTTCTCCTCCCCTGCGCGAATTGATCGCGGTTTAATTTTAGCGGTCACAGACCGCGGCAGGCAAACGCGACGTTTTTTGTAATGGGTGTCCGCCCCTCGCGCAATCGCGCGCGTTTGCAAGGAAAATAATAACATGGGCAGCCAAACGGCGCAAGGCCGCGGAACTTCCTATGCATTTCTAACTTGTCCCCTAGTAGGGTACAAGTTGCTTAACGTAACAGCGCGATCGCTTCTATATGCCCCGTGTGCGGAAACATATCTACGGGAATTACCTTCCTTAACCCATATCCGCCCGCGCACAACCGCTTGATATCGCGCGCCAGGGTAGCCGGATCGCAGGAAATATAGATGACTTGCGGAACTTTCGCGGCGGTCAACGCGTCCAGCAATTCCGGTTCGCAGCCCCGGCGGGGCGGGTCGAGGATCACCGCGTCAACGCGGGAGCCGTCTTGGGATAACATATCCGGTATGATTTTTTCCGCCGCGCCCGCGATGAAGCGCGCGTTTTCGATGCCGTTAAGCTCGGCGTTTACCTTCGCGTCAACGATGGCTGCTTCACAAATATCCACGCCGATTATATTTAACTTCGTGTCGAATTGACACGAAGTTGCGTACAACGCAATCCCCCCCGCGCCCGCGTGCGCGTCCAGGATTGTGACCTCCGCTTGGGGTTCGCGGTAACTTCGGAACAAATTGTTCCGAAGTTGCCCCAATGCCGTATCATACAGCACCTTCACCTGCACGGGGTTGACCTGGAAGAACGACGGCGCGGATATCCGGTAGCGCACCTCGCCGATCTTTTCCTCTATATACCCGCTGCCCGACAACATCCGAAACC
Organism: Defluviitaleaceae bacterium; assembly: GCA_009780585.1. Lineage (GTDB taxonomy): Bacteria > Bacillota > Clostridia > Lachnospirales > WQUN01 > WQRX01. The sequence goes on from WQZS01000035.1 coordinate 12,151, forward strand.
GCTCACCCAGCACGGCATTACCGCGGGCGGTATGCGGATTGACCAATACCGTCGCCACCCCCGCTTCGGTTGTTAGCGTCTCCGCAAGTTCTTTTTCTTTGGGCAGACGTTCGCCGTTAATGACCAACACCACCATGACTTCGCCCGTAGCAAGCGAAGTACGAACCATAATCTGACGCATCATCCCCTTGTGCGCCGTTTCGTCATACGGGGCAACTTGATTGCGCCGCATATACTCCTTCACAACGGCAAGCACATTGATATGTGCCGGATGCTGTATGAGGCAATCCTCCACTTCCACGATACGGTGCGACCGCGAAGCATACATACCAATAGCGAAGCTGTCGGTATTGCCCGCAGGTACGACAGGAAAAACCGCCTTGTTGCGGTATCGGGCCGGACCGAGGGGGCGCGGGTGGGATTCGGCGACCGACTTCGCCTTTAAGGGAGCGAATCCCACCCGCGCCCCCGACCCCATCCCGACTACATCCTTAACAGGCGGGTCTTCCACCCCAGCAATACGCGTCAACGCGTCAACCACAATCTGCTTCTTGATCGCCAGTTGCCCGGGATAATCACAATGCCGGAATTGGCACCCGCCGCACACGCTTCCCCCGCGGGAAGCATCGGATACAGAGCAATCGTTTTTTATCCTGTGCGGGGAAGGCTTTAAAACCCGTTGAACTTTGGCATAACCGTAACGGGCCTTGACTTTAAGTACGCGCGCCTCCACCTTTTCCCCGGGGAGCGCGCCTTCCGCCAGCAACACGAAATCGCCGACCCGCCCAACACCGAAACCCTTGGCGTTGACGTTCCCGATTTCCAGCGGAACGACGGTGTTTTTTTTGACCTCTTTCACGAATAGTCCGAACGCCTGATATAACGGTTGAACATCTTTTGGTAGCCCGTCCACGGGCCCGCGGTCGAATCCTTGTCCAGCACTTCCTCGAAGGATTTGAGCTTCGCGTCCATATTGTCGGCGTAGTGCAGCAGGAACGCCTCAATGGTGGACGGGAGTTTGGGCGAGCCGTATTCATATTCACCGTGGTGCGCCAGAATCGAATGTTTTATCAGGCTCGCCAAATCACGCGGGAAGTCGGGGATTTTCCGTACTTCTTCCGTGACCATTTCCACGCCTATCGTGATGTGCCCCAGCATTTGCCCGTCATCGGTGTAGTCGTTCATGGGCATGGGGGAGAGCTCATATATCTTGCCGATATCGTGCAGGAGTGCGGTGGTGATCAGCAGATCGCGGTTAACGTGCTTGTACCGCCCGCTCATGAAATCGCATATCTGCGCCACATTGAGGGTATGCTCCAGCAGTCCGCCCATATAGCTGTGGTGCATCTGCTTGGCGGCGGAACGCACCCGAAACGATTCCGCTTGCGCCTCATCGCTGACCAAGATGCCCTCCAACAACGCCCGCAATTTGGGGTGCTGTATCGACTTGATGAAATCCAGCACCTCGCCGTACAGCACGCCGATGTCCTTCTCCGTCGTGGGTACGTAATTAAGCGGGATGTATTCGCCGTCCAGGCTTTTGCGTAGCTTGATGACCTTTAGCTGCAGCTCGTTTTGGAAGGTGACGACCTGGGCGTCGATCTTTACCATGTCGCCTTCCTCAAAGCTCTGTATGTCGTTGTTCATTTCCCAAATCTTCGCGTCCATCTGTCCGGTCTTGTCCGACAGGCGCAGCGAAAGGTACGTTTTGCCCCCGCGCGTCTTGAGCGTCTGCTTTTGGCGGCACAGATAATGCTCGATTACGTGTTCGTTTTCTTTTACATCTTCAAGGTAACGCATGATGGATCCTCTCTAGCCGTCCGGCATTCAATGAAAGTTATTATACACCCCTCGCATGGGATTGGAAATATTCGCGTGTTTTACATATTTTCCGGTGTACGGCGCAAGATAGGTTTAAGGAGTGATTTTAATGAAGCGGCTGTTGTTTGTTTTTGTTTTCGCGGCGTTTGTGCTTATGTCCTGCGCGACCGTTTACGCGGGTGAAGGATGGGGCTTGAACTTCGAAGTGAAGGGGGAACAGCCCCGGGGTAACAAAAGCGCGGAATATTTGGCGCAGTACGGGGCCTTTTACGTGGGCGCGGGGGAGGATAAAATCATCTACCTGACGTTCGACGCGGGATATGAAAACGACTTGACCGCGGGGATATTGGACGTATTAAAAGCGCACGAAGTACCGGCGGCGTTTTTCCTGGTGGGGACGTATATACGCGATTGGCCCGACTTGATCCGGCGCATGGTGGACGAAGGGCATACCGTGGCTAACCATTCGATGAGCCACCCCGACATGACGAAGCTCGGCAGGGATGCCTTCCTTAAGGAGATAGAAAAAGTGGAGGACATTTACCGCGGCGTTACGGGGCAAGAGATCCCGCGCTTCTACCGTCCGCCGCGCGGCATATACGACGAAGCGACGCTGAAGCTGACGAATGAATTGGGCTATTCCACGGTTTTTTGGAGCTTGGCGTACAGGGATTGGGAAAACGACAACCAACCCACGCAAGCGCAAGCGTTCGAAAAGCTGATCCCCCGCATCCACCCGGGCGCGATTATCCTGTTGCATAATACTTCCAAAACGAACGCGGTGATATTGGACGAGCTGCTGACGAAATACAAAGACCTGGGTTATCGGTTCGCGGGGCTGGATGAACTGGCAAAAAGACGGAATTTGCAAGATTTAGGCGCATAAGTATGCATCTTTTTACAATTGACATATTGACGCAACACAATTAACATGTCCTTGTAACATATTTTTTGGGCCAAGCCCATTAAAAAGGAGCATGTTATATGAGGAAAATGAAATTCCTTCTCGTTGCGGTGCTTGCGTTTGTACTCGCTTTCGCAGTCACCGCACCCATCGCCGTATCGGCGACCGCCCCCGAGGGCAGCGTTACGATTACGATTCTTCACACGAACGACATGCACGGAAGGTTTGTTTCCACAGGTACCGGCATTGTAGGGCTCGATGCCATCGCCGCTTACTATGCGGCTACCGAAAACGCACTCTTGGTTGACGCGGGCGACACGATACACGGGTTGCCGTTCGTTAACCTCAACTTCGGCCAGGATGCCATTGAACTTATGAACCAAGCAGGTTACAGCCTGATGGTACCCGGCAACCATGAATTCAACTTCGGATACGAACGTCTGCTGGAGCTTGCCGAAATCGCCGAATTCGAAATCATTTCCGCCAACATCACCCGTAACGGCGCACTCCTTTTCGCGCCCACCGCTATTAAGGAAGTTGAAGGCGTAACCATCGGTTTTATCGGTTTATCAAACCCCAACACGGGTATTCTGACAAACGCAAATAACACGCGCGGCCTTACCTTTGGCGATTTTGTCGCGGCAGCCGAATTGGGCGTCGCCGAATTGCAAGCAGCCGGCGTAGATATCATCGTTGCGCTTGCGCATCTCGGAAGTGGCGTACGCGACGAATTCCGCATTGACGGCTTCGCGCTCGAACTTGCCGATCAAGTGGATGGTATTGACATCATCATAGACGGCCACAGCCACACACGCCATGCCGCAGGTTTGGAACATAACGGCGTCCTTATCGTACAAGCGGGCGGGAACGCCGCGTTTTTAGGCCGCGTGGATATCACGGTTGCCGACGGCGAAATCGTTGAAATCGCCGCAACCACCCTTACCCGCGCCAACATTTTGGAAGAATTGGAATTGGAACAAGAATCTCGCCCCATGTTCGGCCAAACCGCGAGCATCCTCACCGATGAATTCGGTGATTTGCTTCGTGCCATTATGGACGAACAAGAGCCTACTTTGGGCGTTGTAGTCGCACAGCTTTCCGAAGCGCTCGGCGTCGGTAATATCCGCTCCGAAGCAATGCCTGCCGGCTTACTTGTTGCCGATGCGGTTGTGTGGGCAACGGGTGCGGACATCGCTTTGCAAAATGGCGGCGGATTACGCGCCCCCGGATTACCCGAAGGTGATGTAACCGTTGGTGCGCTGTACACATTCTTACCTTTCGGCAGCATTGCCGTAACCGTCGAACTTACCGCCACGGAAGTGTTGGCAATGCTTAACCACAGCGTAGGCGCGTTGACGGGGGACATCCCTTCCGGCGGGTTTATGCAGCTTTCTACCGGTTTCACTTATACGTTCGACCCGCTTGCACCCTTCGGGGAACGCGTAACCGCCATGGAAATCGACGGTGTGACCTATGATGAAAATTCCACCGCTCGCTTTATCGTTGCGCTCCCCAGCTTTATCGCTACCGAGCAGCAACCCGGCGTGGGTGGCGACGGATTTCCCCTTCCTTTGGGTATGGAATGGCTTGAAGAATTCCAAACATTGGACGAAATTCTCGTAGCCTACCTTAACAAGGATAATGTTGCGGACGTACCCGCACCCGTTGAAGAAGAAGTTGTGGAAGAAGGCGAAAAAATCGTAGAAGCCGTCACGCTCCCCGCGCTCCTTCCCCTCGATGAAATCGCACGGCAAGTCATCAACGGTTTATGGGGCAACAACCCCGAACGCGCCCGCCGCTTGACCGAAGCGGGTTACGACGCAAGGGCGGTACAAGCCCGCGTCAACCAAATCCTGCGATAAACGATGACCGTGAGGCATCGGAGCCTTTGAAACAAGAGCCCGTTCCCGCAGCACATGCGGGGGCGGGCTTTTAATCATTTTTAGGAGGAATTTCATATGCAGTTATTAACCAACCGTATTAGGAAAACCGCAGCCTTCTTCACCGCCTTTGTTATGGTGTTCGGGCTTGTGACGGCGTTGTTCGGCTCCCAAGTAAACGCGGAAGCCGCCGACGAAAGGACCCGTATCGACTTGCTTACCTTTTCCGACCTCCACGGCCATGTCGATTCCCTGATGAACGACGTTGACCCGGGCGCGGCAAGGCTGGTAGCGTACCTCGAATGGATGCGCTTGCAAAACCCCAACCCCGACAATGTCATGATTATCCCCGGCGGGGACGACTTCCACGGGCATCCGCTTTCCAACCACCTGATGGGTTCGCCTGTGGTAGCGATGATGAATTACCTGGGCGTCGAATACTTAGCGCTGGGTAACCACGAGTTCAGCTTCGGCAACGTGCCGCACTTTATGGATGAGCTGGACGGCATCTTCCTCGCCGCTGACCTGTTCTACGCCTCGGGGCATCCGAGGGCGGGGCAGCGTCCCGACTTCGTACAGCCCTACGCCGTGGTCGAATTTGAAGGCGGCGACGTAACGGTCGGGCTTATCGGCTTTATGACCCGCGGCATGGAGCATTTGGTGACGGGCGCGTTCATGAATGACTTCGAACTTCGCACCCCCACATTGGCGAACGCCGACCCGAAATGGATTTCCGACATCGATGACCTAATCGAAAAAATGAAAACGGAATACGGTGTGGACGCAATCGTCGCCGTGACCCATATGTATACCAATGCCGCGAACCACGCGACCGCTCCCGGCGGCGAAGCCGGACAACTGGCGGAAATGTTTGATTTTGACGCTATTATTGCGGGTCATTCCCACCGCAACGACGATTTTGTTCTGCACGATACGTTGATTATCGAAGCCGGTGCCCACGGGCGCGTGGTGGGGCGTATATCGCTTTATTTTGATGAAGACGGCAACTTGGACGAGGTAACCGCGTGGCGCAGCCCGCTGCCCCCCGCTTTCAATGCCGCCAACATCGCCAACGACGCTTATACGAATACGGCTTCCGTCCGCGACTTTATCCGTCCGGCGGGTACGACCTTCGACGGACTGTCCTTCTCGGCGTCCGCACACCCCGACTTCGAAACGGTCCGCCATCACTATGAAGAATTTTTTGCCGTCATGCAAGGGTATGCCGTGGAAGCGGAGCCCTATTTGGGCCGCGACCTGGGCGCGCGCGGCGTATACAGCCAAACCCGTGACGACAGGAATGTATGGGTGACGGGGCTTGTGTTGGATTACGTACTGCGCTCCGAAGACACCGTCGGCGGCTGGGACGTACCCCATTGGACGAGCGACCAACCCGGTTGGGTGTACATCTCCAACTTCGGCGGCTGGCGCAACGTCGGCCCCTTCGTGTTTACGCCCGATACCCCCGTAACCATGCGTCAAATGTACTCCACCATGCCCTTCAGCAATACGATTTTGCTGTACGAAATGTACGGGAAGGACTTGCTGGTCCTGCTCAACATGCAATCCAGCGCGAACGTAAGCCTTGACCCGCCTATATTCGGGCTTAACGGCGGGCAGCCCCCCGTCGTGGCGGGCGCGTTTAACAAAGGCGAACAAATCGGAAATCAAACCTTGAAAATCGGCGTTTCCGGCAACAACGACGACGGCTATACGGAATTCCCGCTGTTGCAATGGTATATGGCAGAAACGGGCTTACCCATCGCGAACGACGAAACCGTATACCGCGTAATCGGTTCCAACTTCACACAAGGCGCGGCGGCCGCGTTGCTTCCGGGTGCCAACCCCCCGGGCGGCGGCGACCGCTTCCCCATACCGGGTACGACCCACGCCAACGCGCTGGGCATGACCTTCCTGGGTATGCCCATGGCATTAATGCAGGACGGCACCCTCGTACCCTACAACGAAATCCCCACGGATTCTTCTTTATGGGAGGTTGACGGCCTCCGCACCTTGCGTTCCGCTATGATCGCGCAGCAATTGTGGCGCAGCGAGGGTGAAGCCCCCGCCGTCACCACCGAAGACGCTGCCGAAGCCGTAACCCTCCCCGCGCTCCTCCCCCTCGATGAAATCGCGCGGCAGGTCATCAACGGCTTCTGGGGCAATGGTGCCGAACGTGTACGCCGCTTAACTGATGCCGGCTACGACGCAAGGGCGGTACAAAACCGCGTTAACCAAATCCTCAGATAATCACGCAGTTAAACCACGCATAAAACCGCGCAAATAAAAAGACTTCCGTTTGATTTTTCGGGCGGAAGTCTTTTTATACGCTGATAAAAGGATTTATTATCCTTAATTTACCGTCAATTATATGGTTGTCTTGCAAATCTTCACTTAGTAATATCCGGCAGTTTGCATGAAGTGCCGTCGCGATGATTAAACCGTCATAAAATGAGTATCCGTATCGTTGTTTTATTCTAAGCCCCCCGATTATCAGTTCCAACTTTTCGCGTACGATTTCCGCTATGTGCGGGATATCGTGGATTATACTGCTTACATTAATAGGGTCGAACTTAAATTTTTTAATTATAACATTGGCAAATTCCTTTATTACTTGTGTCGAAATTACAGGTATGCAATTGTTTAGGCAGTCAAATGCCTTTTTTTGTTTAACGGGCTCGTCCGCGGAAAACGCGTATATCAAAATATTGGAATCGATAAATGTCCTAACGGCGTTCATTCGCTTCCTCCCTGTCAAATTTCCAATCCTTTGTATTAATTAAAGGTTTGATGATATCGTTCAATGTTTTTTTTGTTTTTTTATGCAGGGCAATCCCGTTATTAATAATAACGATTTCAACGTCGTCACCCAATTGCAAAACGCTGCGTTCCAATGCTTCTTTAGGGATGCGTACGCCCGTGCTGTTGCCCCAACGATTTAATGTCGCCGTCATAAAAACACGCTCCTTTCGTATAATTATACGTTAGGCGTTTGCGAAACGCCATAACCCGCAAGGAAGCGGGATATATTTATTGTAAGAACAGAACAACTCCTCACGGGTGTTTGGTATAATAGGCTCGACGAAAAGCATTATCCATATCCACC
>WQZS01000036.1 GCA_009780585.1 Defluviitaleaceae bacterium
CCTGACTTAAATCCCATCGAAAAGTTCTGGGCGTGGTTAAAGTGCAGACTTCGTAGAATTCTTCCCAATTTCGATTCTCTTGATGATGCTCTTGTGGACTGTTTTTAATTTATGTGATTATACCATCACCAAGCTGACCGTGTTCATTACTACCCCACGCCCATAAGCTGCCATCCGTAGCTATCGACATCGTATGACGTCTTGCTATAATGAATACTGGAAATGGAAGGTGTTTTCTTATTTCTTGAACATTTTGCGCGGAATCCCTATAATCGCCAAGTTCGGTGAATTTTTCCAACGCTTCCCTGTAATCCCCGTTATTATATAGTCCCATTGCTTCTCGGTACCGTATTTCCAACCGCATGTTTGCGCTGTCCTTAAACGCCCCTAATGATACAAACATTGCATATGCGTCATCATATCGGTTTGCGTTCATCAATTGCATAGCATGTTGATAATTGCTTTCGTCCACCATATAAGGCGCGTCGCCGTATCTGCCCAAGCGTTCAAATTGGCGGGCGGCGGATGAAAATTCACCCCTCGAAAATGTATTGTACGCTTCGTAATAAGGAATAAGTGTAAACACATCCCTAAAATCCGGCGACAATCGGTTAAGCATGGCAACCGCTTCCGCATATTCCCCGGCGGCAAAGTGCTTCTGTGCTCTTGTATAACGGTTACCCGGTACTACGGTAAAGTTAATCACAAGGATTGCGGTTATAATAACCGCCAACCCACCAATAATTGCACCCCCGAGGTACAGGGTCTTTTTATTAATTTCCACCTTGTCTTGAGGTGCGTCTATTGTAGCCGTGCCGCACTTGGGGCAAAAAAGTGCTTTCTTTGCTTTTTCATAGCAATTGGGGCATGTTTTCATGGGGTTATATGCTCCTTATATTTTAATTCAAGTTTTTTGCAAATATCGATAATATGCTCGTACTTAATTCGTAGGCTTTCATTTTTACCGTTTTTGTCGAATGCAAATAAGGTGAAATATCCGGCGATTAAAATAAAAATGAGCAATATACCCACTAAAAACAGCCGCAAAAAATTGTCGTTTGATATATCAAATGAAAAAACCGTAATTGCACCAAAAATAATAGATAATAAAAACGCAAGCAGCGAAATTCCTAACGAGGAAAAGTTTTGCAAATTGTTTAGACTTTTACTTTTTGCCGTTACCGTTAGTTGAATAACTCTGAGTTTATCTACGGCTTTATCCGGTTTCATGTCCTTACATTCATTATCCAAGGCAATTTCCAAGTTTTTGTATGCTTGTGAATATTTACCCAAAGAGCACACTAACAATTCATCCTTGTGTTTATTAATTGGACTCTTCATATCATTAAACTCCCCCCAACCGTGTTTTATTTATGTAATAAAATTAAGAAGCTATAGAAAAGTGTAGGTTTATATAAACCCCCGTTCGGAAAATGAAATCTTCCAAACGGGGGTTTTGGATTAATAAAAGTTATTAATATTACATGTAGCAGCATCATAAATATACAAATTAATGATAAAAATAATCATTTGCAATTTAATGTGTAATTTGGTATCCTTTTTTTACCGACTACAAAAACCTACACCTTTTTATAGTCTATTTGTTTTCACCCCTATCTGTACATGATATCAAAGCCACATCTATATTACTTAATTTCCTCCGCGTATTTTATGGGGGAATTTTTTATAGTTCGATTTTAAAATAATATGGAGTATTCCCATTCGAAGCGCTCGGCACGCATAGGGCGGCGTCACTTCCCCCCGCGCCGCCGCCCGTTGGGAACTCGGCGAAAACCCCGGGCAACTTTACGGCAACTCGGCGATAACCCACCGCAAGCCCGTCATCAACTTCGTATTAATAAACTATATCCTCAAACACCACCGGCACCAACCGCTTAAACACATCCAGCAACGGACGCGCTACCTCCCGCATTTGAGGATGGGAAGCCGCGTCCGTTCTTAATTTAAAGAAATGCCGCCACGAACGTAAATTCATGGTGACGATAATCTCCGTTTTCAAGCTGTTGGGTAAAATGCTCCGCGCCTCCTCCGGCGTCGCTCCAAGGGTCAGCAGCTCCATGTAAGCATCCTCGATTTTCTGCATCGTCTCGCGCCATACTTCATATTTCCTCTCGTCCTCCGCCCAAAAAAAAGGACGGATAAACGTCAATTCATTGCCGAACTTATCCTTCGCGTAGTTGCAATAGCGCGTCGATTCCTGCGAATAGCTGGCGATGCGGTGGCGTACGATCTCGTGCGTGACGCCGCGGTCGCAAATGATTTTAACCGTCGCCTTGTCATGCTCGATGACGGATTCGTGCCCGCGCTTTAATATTCGGCGCACGAACGTTTCGGCGGAATCCTCGGTGATCAAGTCCTCGCTTTTGTAACAGGTACGCCCCGCGCGTTCAATGTTTTTAAGGATTTCCGCGCCGTCCGGGGAGCCGACGATCTCAAATGAAGGGGGGATAATTTTCATGTGCGCCTCCGTTATGGCCGCGCCGCCATTTTATGGTAGCGGTGCAGCATCGTGACCAGTTGTTCGCGGGTGACCGCCCCGCGCGGGTTGGTGCCGTCGGTGATATTATTGATCTTCGCCCATTCCCACGCTTCCCGCGCGAAATTTGAAGGGACATCGCTCGGGCTTGCGGGGGCGGGTGGTGGGTTTGACGGGGAATCGCCCGCCGCGCCGTGTCCACCCAACCTTCGGATGATTTCGTCGAAGGGGTATTGCGCACCGGGGCAGTTGGGCTTCGAGCGGGGGGTGATTTCGTGGTGGCCGACGATATGTTGGCGGGTGAGGGGGATTTCGATCCCGAAGGATCGCCGTATTTCTTCACGGATATGACGGATGAGGGCGACGGTTGCGTCCAGTTGCGCGGGCGTTAGGGCTCCGCCCGTTTCGGAATGTCGCCCCTCGTGTTCGATGCTGACGGTGTAGTTATTGGCGTTGACGTTGCGCTCCCGTACCGTTTGAAGGGTAGAATGTCCGTGCCATATGTTTGACGACTTTGTGCCGCCGGTGCCGTTGCCCCACGCGGTGTCCGTGAGTTCCACCATTTGGGTGGTGCGCCCGTCCTGCGCCACGATGTAGTGCGTGGATGCCTTGGATTCGGGGTTGGTCAGCCACGATACCGCCCCGTTAAAGCTGCCTTCGGTGATGTGGCATACGATCATATCGGGTTTATGGTGGCCTTGGCGGCCCCGGGTGATGTTGGGGCTCATTTTCTTCGTGATTTTCATTTGTTTTCTCCTTTGTTAAAACCCTTCCAATAGATATAAATCCTTCTTCGGGAACAGGACATTTAACGTATTTATGTCCCCGCGGATCACCGTATCGCTGCGGTAACGCGCTTCGGCGGCGTTGATGTACCCCGTGGTAAGCTGCGCCAGCGTGGTTACGTTGGTTTCCATGTCGGGGTCGGTAACGTTTTCGCGTTTTGCGGAAAGGTTGCCGCTCTCCCATTCCAAGCGGTAGGTGCCGCTGTTGTCCGGCCAAAAATCGTCGTTGACCTTGATGTGCGCGCGGCCGCTCCCCGCGGGGGCGGGTTGCATGGCGAGTACGGCGGGTACGTCCACGATACGGTTCATGCCCGCGGCGTTTACCGTCCAATCCACGCTGTACGCGTCGGGCAGGATAGCCTGGATGTTGAGTCCGTAAGGCACGTTCCATTTGACCACGCCGTATTCCGAACCCATTTTACCGAAGAAGCCGAAGACCGCGTGCAGCCCTTCGGGCGATGTCCAGCAAAGCTCGCGGATTTTGAGCGCGTTTTCCCCATCGTGGCCCTTTACATCGGCTTCATATAATAAATAAGCGTTGGGTGTGCCGTTCTTGTCGTGGTTGAGGTAGGTGAATTGCCGCTTCATATAGGGGTCGCGGTCGAGCATCCATTTCCAATTGCTTTCGTCGCGGACGACGGCGAGGTTCTTATCGCGGGTGAATTCCCGGTAGATGCGGGCGAAGGGTTCATGGCTGTCGTCCGGCCCGTGGGGGATGAACCGCTCGGGATACGGGAATTTCTTAAATTCGTCGATGGGGATGACCGCGTTTTTGCGGGCGTAGCAATGCTCGTAGCCGAACATGCGGTAATACGCGAAGGAGAAGGGATATAAAAACGAATAGACCTGCCCTTCCTCGCGCATCGCCTCGAATACGGGCTTATTGATTTTTTTGATCAGCCCTTGGCCGCGTGCCTCGGGTAAGGTGACCACCGCGCCGATGCCGCCCATCTTGACTTCGTGGCCGTTCATACGGATCACGTAGGGGTTGATCGTTAAAGCGGAAAGCATTTTCCCGTTTTCGAACGCGGCGAACACGGGTGCGCCCTTCCTGCCGCCGTAGTCGGGTTTTTGCTCCTCGGGCGGGTTGCGAAGCTCCTCGCGGATGTCCCGCCTGCGGATATCCAGGAAGCATATCTGGCAGATCGCGTCGTATTGGATGCGTTCCTCAGGTGTGATCCTGCGGATTTCCATATGGGGTTCCCCCTATGCTTTTTTCTTGTCTTTCCTCATCATAAACCATGCCGAACCTGACAGAAGCACCGACGAGTACGCGCCGAACAAAAGCCCCACGATAATCGGCAGCGTAAAGTCGCGTATGCTGGCCACGCCGATTACGTACAACGCGCCCACCGCCAAGAACGTCGAAACCGTGGAGAGCAACGTCCTGCGCAGGGTTTGCGTTACGCTCGTATTGATGAGCAGGGCCGGGCCCGCTTTGGGGATGCGCCCGCGGTTCTCGCGCATACGGTCGAAGACGATGATCGTGGCGTTGATCGAATAACCCAAGGTCGTCAGCATAACGGCGATAAACGCGTAATTAAGCGGGATACGCAGGATCGCGTACACGCACAGCACCACCAGCGCGTCGTGCAATTGCGCTAATACCGCGCTGCCGCCCGTGCGTACGTCGCGGAAGCGGATGGAGATATAAACAAGCATCGCCAGGCTGGCTACGCCGATGGCAAGCAACGCCGAACGCTGCATCTCCGCGCTGACCGCCGCCGAAACGTCGGAATAGGTGAACGCGTCGTCGGATATTTTATACAAGCCGCTGATTTGGCGGATCAATTCCGCGCGGATCTCCGGCGTGGTTTGCGGGATGCGGACCATCACCTGCTGGGTGTTGAGGATTTGCTGTACCTGCGGCGCGGAAACCCCGGTCACGCGGCGTACGATGTCCTCGATTCCCGCATCGTCAAAGGGATTGCCGCCTTCCATGTCCACGATAAATTGCGTACCGCCGGAGAATTCCACGTCGAGGTTAAACCAGCCGTTGCCCTGTGCGGAATGGACGAGCATAAACGCCAGCCCCACCGCCAATACCCCCGCCGAAAAAGCGAAGTACCACTTACGGCGTTCGACGATCTTGATGGGTTCGGTTTCTTCTTCGGTTGTTGCCCCCGCCGAAGCATCCGCTTTTTTCTTGTTGAAGAAGGGTATCTTCCTGTCCTTGAAATGCCTCGCTTTGATCACACCCAAATTCATCAGGCATACGGTCAGCACACGCGTGACCAACAGGCAAGTGAACATGGAAACCAATATACCGATGATCAATATCTGCGCGAAGCCCATGATCGGCCCCGTACCCAACCAAAAGAGTACCGCGCCCGCGATCAGCGTCGTCACGTTTGAGTCCACGACGGCAGGCAACGCCCTCCGATACCCCACGCGCACGGCGGAGCGTAGCGTCTTGCCCGCGGCCACTTCCTCGCGGATGCGCTCAAAGATGACGACGTTCGCGTCCACCGCCATACCGATCGATAATATAATCCCCGCAATGGCGGGAAGGGAAAGCGTTATCCTAAACGCGCTCAGCACCAGCAATACCAGGATTACATAGATGACCAACGCCCAATCGGCGCAGAGTCCCATACTGCGGTACGCGACCGCCATAAAAAGAAGCACCAGCGCAAGTCCGATTATCCCCGCGATGATGCTCGTTTCGAGTGCGTCGATGCCCAAACGCGCCCCGATATGGTTTTCGCTGATGACTTCTAAGCGGAAGGGCAGCGCGCCCTGCTGGATATATTCGGCCAGCTCGCGCGCGCTCTCGCGGGTGAAGGTGCCGGATATATGCCCCTGCCCCCCGCTGATCACGTCGTTGACCACGGGGGAACTTTTAACCTCCCCGTCCAAAGCGATGGCGATCCTTCGCCCGATATTGTTGCGTGTCGCCTCCGCGAAAATGGCCGTACCTTGGGAGGTAAGGTTAAATTCGACGACGTATTCCATCCTGCCGCCGGGGATTTGCAATGTGCCCACCGCGGCGCGCGCCACTTCCGATCCCGTCATCAGCACATTGCCCAATATCGGCTGGCCGAATTCGTCATCGCCCCATACCTCGTGGAAGGTTAACATCGCCGTGCGCCCGATGGCGGCGACGGCGGCCGCGGTGTCGTCCACGCCGGGTATCTCCACCCGTATGCGGCGGTTGCCTTCCAGCGTGGCGGTTGCTTCGGTGTAACCGCGGGAATCGAGCCTGTTGCGCAACAAACTTGTGGCGGCGTTCATGTCTTCCGCCGAAGGGGAAAGCTCGTCCGCTTCATAAAGGATGCTGACCCCGCCGCGCAGGTCAAGCCCTTGGCGGATATCGCCGATGCCGTCGAACCGCCGCCCCTTTACCTCGAAGCCGAAGGCCGCCAACAAACCCAAGCCTACCGTTACGATAAAAATCAAAGATAAGATCAACGCGCTTTTGCCTTTCATGTTAAGCATACTTCCTTTGCGGTTTATTGTGACGGATTCACCCGAACGGCGGATTCATCCGTATATATTGTACATCTTTCCGCTATTTTCCACAATCAAATGCGAAATATGTACTTTTCACCATAAATTTCCATAAAAGTATTGCAATGGTATTTTCTTCCTGTTATACTTCCATTAATTGGTTATTAATACCATAAAGCGCGGCGCGTCATTCGACAAAAAGCCGCAATATCCCGGGAGGAATACACATGGAAAAGAAAATCAGCGTACTCATGGCGGACGACAACCGCGAATTCTGCGACGCCATCATCAGCTACCTCGGCAAGCAATCGGACTTCGAGATCGTCGGCGTGGCGTACGACGGCATGGACGCCTTCGCAAAGATCCAGTCCCTTAAACCCGACATCGCCATCATCGACGGCGTAATGCCCAAGCTCGACGGATTGGGCGTGTTGGAAAAATTGAACCTCTGCGGCGAACAGCAAAGCTACGCGCCGATTTGCATTATCCTCTCCGCCATCACGCAGGATAAAATCACGCAAAAAGCCATCGAATTGGGGGCCGAGTACTACATAGCGAAGCCCTTTGATTTGGAATCGCTTGTGACCCGTATCCGCCAACTCAAAACGCAATTAAAAACCCCCTTAAAGGGGGTGGACGCGCGCAGCTTAAAGAACCGCGCGGTTAACCTCGAAACAAAGGTTACCGGAATCCTGCACGAAATCGGCGTACCCGCGCATATCCGCGGCTACCATTATATGCGCGAGGCGATTATGATGGCGGTGGATGACATCGACGTGCTCAACTACATCACCAAGGAGCTGTACCCGACTATCGCGAAGAAATGCAACACCACCCCCTCCCGCGTGGAACGCGCGATACGGCACGCGATAGAAGTAGCCTGGAGCAGGGGCAAGGTAGACGTGATTGACAGTTTGTTCGGGTATACGATATCGAATCATAAGGGCAAGCCGACGAATAGTGAATTTATCGCGCTGATCGCGGATCGGTTGAGGTTGGAGCAGAAAGCAAGCTGAAAATAAAAATAAAATTAATAAATATGCAGGGACGGTTGTATTTTATATACCGTCCCTTTAACATTGTTATCGCAAAGGATATAAAAAAGTATAGGTATTTTCAGTTCAAATTTTTATTTTCAATTTCTTGACTAATAATTAATTTAACGTACAATATCATGTACAACATCACGTACAAGGAGCGATTGTATGTTAGCCGTCAATTATTCAACCATCAGGAACAATTTAAAAAATTATTGCGACAAGGCAACAGACGAACGTGAAACCGTAATCATCACCCGTAAGGATGAAAGGAACGTTGTATTGCTTAGCCTTATCGAATATAACGCGTTGGCAAAGGCGGCAAGGAACGCCGAATATTTAAGCATGATTGACCGTTCGTTAAAACAACTTTCCGAAGGAAGGGGACAAATCCACGAATTAATCGAGGTGGAGGATGAATAAGGTATGGTCTGACCGCGCATGGGACGATTATTTATATTGGCAAGCGGCAGATGTAAAAACCGCTAAGAAAATCAATGAACTCGTAAAGGATATCGAACGCAACGGATTATCAAAAGGCATTGGAAAACCCGAACCGTTAAAATACCGCAAGGCATGGAGCAGACGCATCGACCATGCGAACCGACTCATATATAATTTCGATAGCGAAAAGAATTTATGGATTGTTGCTTGCCGAGGGCATTACGAAGAATGATTCACCATTTTTAAGTAGCTCTCATACCGTGCCGGATGGATCGTTTTCCCCACCTGCGCTTTAATCGCGCAATCCTCGATACCGTCATGGGTTGAGTGTAAGCAATCGTTAAACCTGCATTGCCCCAAGAAAGGTACAAATTCCTTAAAATACGAAGCCATATCCCGCGGGGGTATGGCTTCGATTTCCAATGAGGAAAATCCGGGGGTATCGACGACGAAGCCGTTTTCGGTTCCTTCCCCCAATAATAAAATCTCCGCGGCGCGGGTGGTGTGCTTGCCGCGTTTTAATTTCGCGCTGATATCACCGATTTCCTGTTTTGCATGGGGTAGAAGCGCATTAATGAGGCTCGATTTACCCACACCCGATGGCCCCGCGAAAACGGTCAATTTATCCGCCATAATTTCACGCAGGGCATCGATCCCGTCGGGGTCGTTCCGTGAAGTAAATATTATCGGGTAACCGGCGGTTTTATAGGGCATAAACATGGGGGGAATACCTTCGGATGTCCGTTGCATGAGGTCGCATTTATTGATGCATATCACCGCGTCGATGCCCGCGTGCGCCGCAAGCACCAAAAAACGGTCAAGCAAGCCTGCATGGAAGGCGGGTTGCTTGACCGATAGGGTTACGATCACTTGGTCTATATTGGCCACGGCGGGGCGTATCAGGGCGTTCTTCCGCGGTTCGATCGAAGTGATCGTTGCGGTTTGTTCGCTCTCGACGAGGATTTGCACCTTGTCCCCCGCCAGCGGGGTGATTTTTTTGTTGCGGAAGATACCGCGTGCCGTGCAGGGATAATATCCGTCGCCGGTCAAAACCGTGTACAAGCCGCCGACGCCTTTTGTGATCAGGCCGTTTTTAGTCATTAATCGCGAAGATTTGCTCCGCTATCGATATCGAGACACCGTCCGCGTTTAGGAAGTAGATCGAGAACAGCTCTTCGCCGTTTCCGGTCAACGTTATGCCCATATTATGCAGCCCCAAGTCGTTTGACGACAGCGAAAGCGGGAAACGCCACGCGGCCACGTTTGGGTCGTCGATCAGCGTGATCGGGTTATCGCTACCGATTTGCAACGTGATACGCAAATGGTACGGGTCGGGCAGTACCTCCACGTTGGGCGGCAATTGGATACTCAACACGAAGGGCCTTGGCGGCTGCGGCGTGGGATCGGGATCGCTGCCCGGATCGGGGGTGGGGGTGGGCGTAGGTGTCGGTTCGGGCGTCGGGGTAGGTTCGGGCGTTGGCGTGGGGGACGGCGTAGGCGTAGAGGGAGGGGCTTCCGGCGGTCCGGTGGAAACACTCAAGATAATCACGCTGTTGCGCTCCACCATTTCGTCCGGCGCAAGGCTCTGCCCGAAGACCATACCCGCGGCGTGCGTCATGTTTTCGCGTCGTTCGGGTATGCCCACGATCAGTCCCGCTTCCGCGGCTAACGCGTTCGCTTCCGTTTCGGGGCGGTTGATCAGGTTGGGCACGCGTACTTGGGTTTGCTCGGGGCCGACGGAGACTTGCAAAATAATTTTATCCCCCATCCGCAAAGGTACACCCGGTAAGGGTTCCTGCGCCACGACCTTATCCCGCGGCAAAGCGGCGTCTACGTGGTCGATACGCTCCACTTCGAACGGGACGGCCGCGTCCAGCGCGTTGATGGCGGCGACGGCGTCCTCGTAGGTGTAACCCTCCAGCAGCGGCATAATAAAATACGGCTCGGGTCCCTTGCTCACGGATATATGGAGCGCGTCACCCGAACGGAGGGCGTTGAAGTCAGGCGTTTGAACCTGGCCGAACACCTGCCCGACTTCGAAATCGTCGCTGTATACCTCGGAGATAATCAATTCCAATCCGTTGGATTCGGCCCATTCATGCGCGGCGTATCGGGTCATGCCCGTCAAGTCGATGATATCCACCCAATCGTTGCGCCGCCAGCGGTATACCCCGAAGGATACCAGCGTAATGATCAAGATTAATGGCAGCGCGAGGAGCGCGCCGTATAACATAATCTTCCGGTCCTCCGCCTTGCTTCCGCTTGCGGCGGCATCGTCGTGGTCATAATAATCGTAACCGTCGTTGTCGTAATAGGAAGGGTCATCGTCCTCCTGCGCGGCTTGCCGATTGGGGGTGGGTTCCGATTCGCCCGCGAGGGCGCGTTTTAGATCGGATGACATTTCCTCCATGCTTTGGTAGCGTTTGATGGGGGATTTTTCGGTCGCTTTTAATATGATGCGTTCCAAATCTTCGGATATATTCGGGTTTAACGCGACCATGTCGGGCAACGGGTCGTTGATGTGCTGTAACGCGACAGCCACGGTCGAGTCCCCGTCGTAGGGGAGCGTCCCCGTCGCCATTTCAAACAGCGTGATCCCCAACGCGTAGATGTCGCTCTTGTTATCCACGAACCCGCCGCGCGCCTGCTCCGGTGAGAAGTAATGCACGCTGCCCATGGAGCCGCCGCCGCCCGTAAGGGTCGAAGCCTTCGCCGCGCGCGCGATGCCGAAGTCGGTGACCTTAACGGTCGAACTCGGCGTCACGAGTATGTTCTGCGGCTTGACGTCGCGGTGGATGATGCCGTAGCTGTGCGCTTCGGACAACCCTTCGGCGATTTGTATCGCCACAGCCAGGGTCGTATCGTTGTTAAAGGGAGCCTTGCGGTTGATCAAGGTTTTTAAATTTGTGCCGTCGATGTATTCCAATACGATGTAGCAAATATCCCCGTCCTGCCCGTTATCGTATATCTGCACGATGTTGGGGTGGTTTAACGCGGCGGCAGCCTGCGCCTCCACGGGAAAACGGCGGACGTAATCCTCATCCGCCGAATATTCGTCTTTAAGCACCTTAAGCGTAACGTAACGCCCAAGTTTCCGGTCAAGGGCCTTGTACACAACCGACATGCCGCCCCTGCCCAGCACCTCATCTATTTCATACCGATG
Organism: Defluviitaleaceae bacterium; assembly: GCA_009780585.1. Taxonomy (GTDB): domain Bacteria; phylum Bacillota; class Clostridia; order Lachnospirales; family WQUN01; genus WQRX01. Next base: position 11,377 of record WQZS01000036.1, read on the forward strand.
GGATACGATATGCCCCGCGTCAAGCCTCATGGCCGTTCCCTTTCCCGCAGATCAATAAGCACCGCGCTGATATTATCCGACCCGCCGCGGGCGTTGGCTTCATCCACCAACGCTTGCGTCCGCACCTCGACATACCCTTCGCGGTTTACGATTTCCATCATTTGACCGTCGTCCAGCATATTGCTCAGCCCGTCCGTACACAACAAAATGGACGTAATCTCTTCCAAAGCACGGGAGAATCCGTCCAGCTCCACATGCGGGTCGAAGCCCAGCACGCGCGTTAAATGGTGCCGCTTGGGGTGCATCCGCGCTTCCTCGGCGGTGATTTCGCCCGCGCGGAACATTTCCTCGGCGTAGGTATGGTCGTCGGAAAATTGGATGATGCGATCCGGCGTGACCGCGTACGCGCGCCCGTCGCCTACGTGGACGAAATCCGCGCGCCCATCCTCGATGACGCAAGCGATGAAGGTCGTCCCCATGCCGTGCATTTCCTCGGGATTAGCCCTCGCCAGCCCGAATAATTCCCCGTTTATCCTTTCGGCGACCGAAAGGAGCAAACCGATATAATCATCCGCCGGTTTATCGGGCTTCGGCATTTCCCGAATATATTTGGTAAACCGTTCGACGGCCTGGCGGCTGGCGACGTCGCCCGCCTTATGCCCGCCCATGCCGTCCGCCACCACAAAAAGGTTGGGCAACGGCCCGACGGCGTCCGCCGAAACGAAAATCGCGTCTTGATTTTGGCTCCTCACTTGACCTGTATGGGTGAGTCCGGCTGCGTACATGCTTGGCCCCATTCGTTAAGCATATTTGTTCATTTCATTATAATCCTAATATTTACGGCGGACAAGCGTTTATTACATTTTCTTTACAAATCCGCCCGCGATCGCCGCCGCTTCGTCAAATCCGCTGTTTAATTGCAATTCGTCCCGAATCCTTTCGATTGTTTCCAGCGTTTCCGGTCTCCATGGTTTTTCGTCCAAGCGGTCCAAGGCGTCGTACGCGGCTTGGATGTGATATTCCTCACAAGCGGCTATGATGGATTCTAACTGCCCCTTCAAATATCCGGTGTCTTCCTCGATTTCCCCTTCGTCCGAACGCTCGGGTTCCGTCGGTTTAAAGGCTTCGATTATGTTTTCGAGGATTTTGATAAACGTCTCGGTGTTGCCGACAATAAAATCCCCGTCCTTTCTTTCGCCGGCCCGTTCCAACGCGCCCGCCAGCTTGGAGGCGTCAAGTTCGTTAACGTTCGCCAGCGCCGATTTCATGGCGTGGGCGGTGATGGTAAACAACGGCAAATCCGCTTTCGCGATGGTTTCCCGCAGGGTCGCGATGGCCTTTTGCGCGTCGCTGACAAATATTTTTTTGATTCTGGGGCTGACCTCGGTGGATTCCACCGAAACTTCCGGTATATATTTTTCCGCTTCCTCCGGGTATCGGTCGCGGATGAAGTTATTTAAGGTATGGTTGAGCCGCCGTATGTCGATCGGCTTCGCGATAAAACCGTCGAAGCCGTTTTGCAAGAATATTTCGTCGTTACCCACGAGGGCGTTTGCCGTCAGCGCCACGATGGGGCCGTCGTAGCCCATCGCGCGTAGTTTTTGCGTGGTTTCCATGCCGTCCATCAGCGGCATCATATGGTCCATGAAGATGATGTCGTACTTTTTACCGCCGTTTATTTTTTCGAGTACCGCGAATCCGCTGTCCGCGGTTTCCACGTTCAGCTTGTACGGAGACAACAGCCCTTCAGCCACGTATAGGTTCGTTTCCACATCGTCCACGACCAATACCTTGCCGTAGGGCATGGGTTCGCGGCTGATTTGCAACTTCGCGTTGTACCGTTCGTCCAGGAATGTGAATTTGCCCAGCTCTCCGGCAAGCTCCGCGCCGATGGGCGGACTGCCCTCCGTTTTTTGCCGGACGGTCACCGTAAAGGTACTGCCTTTCCCGTATTCGCTTTCAACACGGATGGTACCGCCCATCATGTCCACCAATTTCTTCGTGATGGTCAAGCCCAAGCCCGTACCTTCGCTGTTACGGTTGGCGCGGGTGTTGAACCGCAGGTACTTCGAAAACAACTGTTCCTTGTCCTCGGTCTTCATGCCCTGCCCCGTGTCCTCTACATCAAACCGCAGCAGGACGCTTTCGCCCTCCGGTTTTTGGCTGACCGAGAGCTTTACGTGGCCGAATTCGGTGTACTTGATCGCGTTGGAAAGGAGATTGTTCAAAATCTGCTTGACGCGCAGGTCATCGCCGTACAGGTAGCCGGGCAGGTTTTCGTCTACATCCAGCAGGAACTTGATCGGTTTGGACCCGATGCGCACGATGTTGAGCTGCACCGTATCGCCGATGAGGCTGGGCGTGTCGTATTTTACGGGATTTAACGCCAGTTTGCCCGTTTCGATCTTGGACATATCCAGGATATCGTTGATGATCCGAAGCAGAACATTGCCGGAGTTCCCGATCTTTTCCAGCGCGGCCGCGTGTTCCTTGGGCAAATCCTCCTGCATTTGGATTTGCGTGATCCCGATGATCGCGTTAAGCGGCGTACGGATTTCGTGGGACATGGTAGCGAGGAATTCGCTTTTCGCGTTGGACGCGATCTCCAGGTTCTTGTTTTGGCTGATGATGTCTTTTAATAGGAAGGAATAGATAAAGAAACCAATTACGATGAACACGACGGCGAAGATCACGTAGATGCGTATACTCGACGCGGTTGCGTTGTGGATGCTCGACCCGTCGAAGTCGACGCCGATAATCCCCACCACGTCCCCGCTTGAATTGAATATAGGCATATAAGCCGAAACCAAATGCCCCCAATCGGAATAATGCACGATGGGGACGAACTGCGGTTCACCCGTTTCGTAGACGAGCATGAGGGCTTCGTCGTAGTCGGTGATATCCTCCTTTTCCCCCAAGGCGGAAAAGAATTCGCTGTCGGGGTCCTCCCCGTCAAAAATAAAGATATGTATATCCCCGTCATAGGGAGCCATCGCGTACAGGAAAAATACCTGCGACTCGTTCCTTAATTGGCGGAACACCCTTTGCGTCTCGATATAGAAGGGGTCATTTGCATCCAGCGTACGGGCAAGCCGTTCGAACCGATCCCCGTCTATACGATAGGATACGCGGTTTAATATCGGCATCCCCACGATTTCCACCATGGTGGAAGTGATTTGCCGCGTTTGCTGGACGGACGTCATGACGATAATGGAAAATATCGCCGCCACGAATATAACAAAAAACAGAATGAATTTGAAGTTGATCGATTTCAATTGGCCCTTCATACCCCGCACCTTCCTCCACCGCGCATTATGAAGTCCACTATATCTTGTGTCAATCGCAATCCCTGTTGAATTATACGTTATTTATCATGATAATGCCCCTTGCATTGCGCGATTTCAATTTTGCCGTCTTTAATACGGTAGACGATCCGATTCAAATCATCAATCCGTCTGCTCCAAAATCCGGCCAAGTCACCGCTTAGGGCTTCCGGCTTTCCGATTCCCTGATAACCGTTGCGGTCTATATCCTTTAACAATTGATTTATTTTGTTAAGGGTCTTTTTATCTTGTGTTTGCCAATAGGTATATTCATCCCATGCTTGTTCTTCCCAAATTTTTTTCATCGGTTGCTAACCTCAATAATATCGCGTTCAATGCCTTTACCGGCGTTCAAATTGGCAATGGATTCCTTTAAACGCGCCATATTCGATTCGCAATAAAACGGGTCGGCGGTTATTTCAAACGGTATCTTGTTTTGACGTACGACGGCTTTTGCAAATAACGATATCGCCGTCGTCATGTTTAAACCCATGCTGTCAAACAATATTTCCGCCTGTCTTTTTAAATCGGTGTTCATCCGAACGGTAACGCTTGTCGTGGACATATAATCATCCCCTTTCATTAATATTATAAGCGGATCAGCTTACAATATCAATATTATTTTTACCTTACGAACTCATAACTGCCGCCCCAAGAACCATAAGAAAATGTTGTAATCCCATTGCGCGTTGTACCTTCGTAACTTTCAAGGCCGGGAAGGATTCGGATGGTTACAGTTCCCCCTTCTCCGACTTTCAACAATCCGGCGTGTACGGCGGCTGTCGCTATCGAGGAATCATCTGTATATACATCACTTCCCCAAACGGAACTGTCGGAACTGCCAACAACATAAAAGGTATGCAAAGCGTTATTTTCACCTCTAAGGTGGGTTGCATTACCAAAATAAGAATCTTGATTCACGGCAGGCGGTGACGGTGACGGTGACGGCGATGATGTCGGCAACGGTGATGGCGACGGTGTCGGTGTTGGCGATGATTGTACGAATATACTCGGCGGCGGCAACAAAACCGAAGTGTCGGATATATAATAATCAATTACATTGTAATTAATTTCATTGCCCGAACTCCATCCTCCGCGTCCCAATGCGGCAATGGCATTATCCTTGTAAAAAGAAGCGATATCCCAATCGCTTCCCACGAAAACCATATCCCCTTGGGGTCTTGCGTTAAGGTAAACCACATTGTCAACGCGGGCATATAAATCTTTCTTGTTTAAGTCACCGCCAATCAAACTTTGTAAAAATGTTTCGGCATCGGTTTCGTTGTCAAAGACGAGTTTTTTGAATACCGCGCTTATGTCGGGTCTTCCTTCGTTGACATAGTTGGTAATGGTATAAAATGTTGCTTCCAACCCCAGTTCCGCCAGTTTTTGAATGAGAAAACTTTCCACCTCAAAAAAGGCACCGTCATAAGAGTGTGTTGCGTACATTTTTCTGACGAAAACAATATAATCGCCGGATGTGGTGAAAAAATATGCTTTGTCACCCCTGTGGCTTTCCATCGTTGCGGAAACATTCGGCGGTGTACCGTTGTTGGGAATATCGGAATCTATGCCGGGGGTAGGAAGTGAAATATCAATTCCAATATTTGAAACAAGAATATCCTTTATTTGCACGCTTTCGTCTACTATTATTTCACTTGTAAAAGAAGTTTCCGAACCGACTCTGTGTTCCGTTATATGTTCTATGCGATACCGAACGCGGTGTACGGAATCAAAGTCAAATTCATCGGGTATCATGAATTGAAAATATACATTTTTCCCGTCAGCTTGAAAACCCGCGGAAGACAATGTGTCTATATTTTCTCCGCTGTTAGGGTCGTGACGATGAAAACCAAATTGCGTAAAAGTTAACGGCCCGTTAATTAAATGAACCGCTAAAGTGTAATTGTAAGTACCGCCACCGTAAATTTGCACATCACAATAATAATAGTCGGTGATATTTTCATTGGATGAACGAAAATCCCTCGGCAAGGCGGGGTAGTGTATACGGAAAATTCCGCTAGTTGAATCAATGATTTGCAAAGTCAACGGCAAATTATTTTGCGGGATATCATTTCCGCCACTCGGTTTGTTACCCTCGGGCGTATTTGTTGGGTTGTTGTTCGCGGGTGGCGGCGTGCTTTTGTCGCCGATACCGCCGATGCCGCAAGCGGCGAGTGTGAACGCCAGCATCAGCGCGAGGGATAATGTTATCATTTTCTTCATTTTTATTTCCTCCTATATTTCAATATATTGTGAACATATATAAATCCGGCGGCCAAGCCGGAAAATCAGACGGCGTACTCCAATGAACGTCGAACACACCGAAGAACTCAAACATCGTGTCGCTCATGTCAAACAGGATGTACCTGAAATCCATTCCGACGCCTTGTTCGTTGACCGAACTTTGAGCCATCCAATCCCTGCCGTGGACTTCGCCCATAAAGTTAAGGCTGCCGCTGTCCGCGTAAAATTTGAAATGCCCGTCTTTGCCGAAAACCTCGATGGCCCGGTAACTTGGGATGTGCGTTTCCATGGATCGCTCAACGGATTCCCAACGAACCCTCACAAAGCCGCTGTCATTCCTATACATCCGGTAGTAGTCAATCGGCCAAAACTGCCTGATATAGCCTTCTTCCGGGACGCCCGCAACACCGCCCGCTACGCCGGTGACCGCGTAATAATATCCGTTCCCCGCCGCACCGCTGTCGATATACAGCCTTTCGATGACGGTGTTGCTCCGTTCTATATAATCAAAACCGCTTTTAGGCAGTATTTCGTGAACGCTTAAATTATTTTTGTTTGTCCCGCGCAGTACGGCGATGTTGTCATATCCGTCGTTGACAAATTGGTTGAAAAAGATAACCGAGTCGCCGCTTTTTTCGTCAACATAATTCATACGGGCATAACCGCTCAACGCTTTTTGTTGGTCGGTGGCGTTGTCGTATGCCGTGTAGGGGTCGTTGCCGCCGCCCATGATGTCCGGTGGGAGGTCGCCGGGGCTAACGTTATCCATGCCGCCGCCGTTGTCCGTTGGGGGTGGTGCGGGAGGTTCGCTTTGCGTCGGTGTGGGAGTGGGCGTATTTTCTGCGGGTGGGTTCGTGATATCGCCGCTCGGTGGGTTCGTGCTTTTTCCGCTGCCGCAAGCGGCAAGGGTGAAAGCCAACGTTATTACCAGCGCGATTGTTATGTGTTTTTTCATTTTCCCCTCCTGAAAAGGATAAATAAAAATCATTAACCCCCATTATAATCGTAAAAAATTATTTGGGTATGGATAATCTTGCTCGACTATGGACTTTCACACGTTTTTAATGACTTAATGGTCTAATAAACCCTGTAACTACGCCAAATAGTAAGCCTAAAAATATTTTATAATAACATAAATCGACAACGGTCGACAAAAGTGATAAAATAAAAGCATGGCATATGACGCGAAATTTCGGGGTCGTGTGTTGAAATACATCGACAAAGGTCACACAGTACAGGAAGCAC
>WQZS01000037.1 GCA_009780585.1 Defluviitaleaceae bacterium
ATGAATTTTTATTTGCTTTCTATTGCTTTTTATTGCCTTTTATATCTTCTTTGTTTCTTTTCCTTCTCCGCCCCCTCCCGATTCCATTTCGAGATTGGGTTCTTTCATTTCGCAATTATTTAACATTTATACATATTTCGTCAGATCAATACCCGAATTGCATATGAACTTTACACATTTATTAAACGGCGTAGCCGTAAGTATGGCGCATATTTTTATATTTACAATCTTGGGGGGTATTGTGTTTGTTAAATCAGAAATGAAATAATGGTGCGACCATTATGATTTGATGTTATACATTTTGCTTTCTCCGTTCCCAAATTTCGTTCCATACTTCGTCATGGGTGTGCCACTCCGTATTGGGGTTTGCCGCTTCCTTTTCTGTTTTTTCCAGTTCGTCTATAATATATCGGTGCCGCATATAATCTTCGAACATCGCATAATCATCCATGCTGATAAGAACGGTATCGCCCCTGCCGTGATTGGTGATGATTACAGGGTTATTTTTGCTATGTTTGTAATTTCCCTATAATGATTACGTAAATCCTTTGAAGGTCTAATTTAAACGTGCGGCATTTATATCAGCTCTTTTATAATGGTTGGAAGGTTGGCAAGGGGGTTGTAAAATAAATTTGATTGAAAAAGTAAAATTTAGCTTCATTGTACCGTTTTAATGCTTGTGCTACAATCACCGAAGCAATGGGTCGTTGTATGAGTATAGTAAATAGCGCAATATCAAAAACCGCAACAACAATAATAATTAAGCGTAGGAGGGAATGGATGGATTTTTTAGTCAATTGGGTATTATCCATATGGAATAATTAAGGGTATGCCAAGCGACGGTTTATGCATTTTGCGATTTATTAAGAATCGGGAATAAGTGTACTGCACCGGTTTTGCCGGTGTATAAATGCGCACCTTAAATTTTCAAGGAGGTAAAAATGCAAGCAGTAAAAACCTACAGAGCCTATTACAATGATGGGTTATTTATACCATATGAACCGGTAACAATCCCCAAAGGTTGTCAGGTTGTTGTGACTGTTTTAGATTTTCTTTTGGAAGATGCGAAAGAATCAATGAATAACAACCTCACGATTATGCGCCCGGCAGACCCAAGCAAATCTGCACTGGGCTTGTGGGAAGGTGAAATAGTTGTTCCGGACGACTTTAACGCACCGTTAGAAGATTTGAAGGAGTACATGTTCTGATGAATTATCTTGTTGATACGCACGCATTATTATGGATGATGTTTGAACCCGGAAAATTGTCACAACAAACCCGGACAATTTTAGCTGATAAAACGTTGAGTAAGTTCATCAGCGTTACTTCGCTGTGGGAAATCGCAATAAAAAATCGCATAGGAAAGCTACTGCTTCCAACGGGAATAAGAGGTATCATAGCTAAGGTAGATTCACTTGGGGTGGGGCATGTCGGCGTAAGTCAACAGCATATCGAAATTTTCAATTCGTTGCCGTTGCTACACCGCGACCCATTTGACGGCATTATTATTGCGACTGCGCTTTCGGAAAAGATGACCATAATCACCGGAGATGAAAATATTCATAAATACGAAGTACCTTGGATTTGGTAACAACTTTCAAAAACATTTTCTTCATCGAGGCATTTATGACCGATGAATTCACTTCCCGCACCGAGCCGACCGCCCAAAAATTTTGCTGAGCGCGGTGTTGGAGTTTCCCTGCCCGCCCGGTTTGTGTATACTGTAACCATGATTGACGTAGCCCTAGTAGGTACCGGAGGCATGATGCCCTTACCCGGCCGGTTTTTATCCTCGATGCTGTGCCGCGTGGACGGGCGCATGATGCTGTTCGATTGCGGCGAAGGCACGCAAGTATCCCTGCGGATGCTGGGCTGGGGATTTAAGCAGATCGACATGATAGCCTTCACGCATTTCCACGGCGACCATATATCGGGCTTGCCGGGGTTGCTTTTAACGATGGCGAACGCCGAACGTACGGAGCCCTTAAAACTGCTGGGCCCGGTCGGGCTGTCAAAAATCGTCGGCTCGCTGTGCGTGATCGCGCAGGATTTGCCGTTTCCGTTGGAATTTTATGAATGGGATAATAAAATACCGCACGTATATAATGAAGGTATGCTTCAAATCAAAACGTTGCCGCTACGGCACCGTGCGCCTTGCTTCGCGTATACGGTGGAATTGCTGCGGCGCGGCAAATTCGACCCCGAAAGGGCGAAAGCGCAGGACATCCCGTTAAAATTTTGGGGGCCCTTGCAAAGACAAACCGACGCGGATATCGTATATGAAGGCAGAAGGTTCACAAGCGACATGGTGCTGGGGCCGCCGCGCAAGGGTTTGAAGCTGGCCTATTGCACGGATACACGCCCCGTGGCGGGCTTGCCGGACTTCGTGCGCGAAGCGGATTTGTTCATCTGCGAGGGGCTGTACGGCGACCCCGATAAAAGCGAAAAAGCCGCCGCGCACATGCACATGACCTTCCGCGAGGCGGCGGAAATCGCCAAAAAAGCGGCCGTTAAGGAAATGTGGCTCACCCATTACAGTCCCGCCATGCCCGACCCTTGGAACTATCTTTCCCACGCGACGGACGTTTTCGCGAAAAGCGCGGCGGGGAAGGACCGCATGACGAAGACGTTAAAATTCGAGGATGAGAGGGAGTAATACGTCAATGCCGGAAAAAGACCTGCGCACCGACATGGAACTCATCGAAGCCTGCCTTAACGGCGACCAAGATTGCTTTACCGAACTCGTGAATCGGTATAAGAACCTGGTCTATTCGATTATCCTCCGGCAAACGCGCGACACCGAGGAAGCCAATGACCTGGCGCAGGACGTTTTCCTTAAGGTATACAGGAACTTAAAATTATACACCCCCGCGTTTAAATTTTCGACGTGGGTGATGCGCATCACGAGCAATCACATCATCGACCAGCACCGCAAAAAGAAGGCCGAAACCGTACCCTTTGAGACGCACATGGCCGAAGGCGCGGGGCAGCCGTTGGAAGCCTCGCCCGAATCGCATTACCTGCGCCGCGAGCAAACCGACCGCATCAATAAAATTATCGCCGACCTGCCCGAAATGTACCGCGTACCCGTGGTGCTGTACCACAAACAGGACATGAGTTATCAGGAAATATCCGATATAATTAACGAACCGCTTTCCAAGGTGAAGAACCGCATCTTCAGAGGGCGTAAGTTATTAAAGGAAATGCTGACGGCAAGAACGTAACCATTAAATATAAGTATCCCGGCGGATGCCGGGCATAGGAGGACATTATGGACTGCGCAAAGGCAGAAACCGCCATGATGCACTATATCGAAAAAACGTTGAAACCCGAAGACGCGCGTGATTTGACCACGCATATACTCAAGTGCGAGCCGTGCCGCGAACTGTATTTGGTGATGGACGCCTCCGCCGAAATGCTGGAGGCACCGGCCGCCGAACCGCCGGAGGACTTCACCGAAAGGGTAATGCGGCTTGTGTATGACCTGCGCGTTAATCCGGAAACGGAAACGACGGAAGAAAAAACGCCTCCGGTGACGGCAGGCAACGCGGTGTTCCGCGTATTGTGGGGGCTCAGCGGTATCGTGATGGGCGTGGCCATGCTGTTCGCGCTCAACCCGCATTGGGTGCAGGGGACCGCCCTGCACGACGGCATGACCGCCGCCGCCGCTTTCTTCGCCGATATCGCGGCGTGGATGGGGCAGATCGAGGTTGCCCGCGCGCTGATCAACTCGGGCTTGGGCATCGTGGCGTTCGTATTCGCGGGGATCATCGCCGGTCTTTTATACGGGTTGCACCGTGGGGAAAACGGGGCGCAAGAAAGCCAAGCATGATCGTATTAGGGATAGAAACCAGTTGTGACGAGACATCCGCCGCCGTTGTAAAAAACGGCAGGCGGATTTTTTCCAATATTATCGCGTCGCAGACGGAGCTGCACGCGCCGTTCGGCGGGGTGGTGCCGGAATTGGCCGCGCGGCGGCATATCGAGGCCATCGGATATATCGTGGACCAAGCGTTGGCGCAAGCGGGTATCACGCTTGGGGATGTGGACGCTTACGCCGCGGCTAACGGGCCGGGGCTGGTCGGCGCGTTATTGGTGGGCGTCAATTACGCGAAGGGGCTTGCGTTCGCACAAAAAAAACCCATCGTGGGTGTACACCACATAGAAGGGCATGTGTGCGCGAATCTATTGGATACCGAAAAAGGGGAAGGCACTTCGGAGTGCGATTTGAGCAAAGCAACCGAACGCACGGAGCGGTTGTCCCCCCCTTTTTTATCGTTGGTCGTTTCCGGCGGGCATACGGTTTTGTTGGATGTGCGGGACTACGATACCTATAACGTATTGGGCGGGACGAAGGACGACGCGGCGGGGGAGGCGTTCGACAAGGTGGCGCGGGTGTTGGGGCTTCCGTTCCCCGGCGGGCCGGAGGTCGATAAGCTGGCGCGGGAAGGGAACCCTTCGGCGATCCGCTTCCCGCGGGCGCGGGTTGGGGCGTACGAATTCAGCTTCAGCGGGCTAAAGACAGCCGTCATGCAATACATAATCAAGAACAAGGATTACAACGCGGCGGACGTAGCGGCTTCCTTCCAGCAAGCCGTGGTGGATGTGCTTGCGGAGAACGCCGTCAAGGCTGCGCGGGATAAGGGGTACGGGGATATCGCCTTAGCCGGGGGCGTGGCGTGCAATCGGGCATTGCGGGCGGAAATGGAAAAAGCGTGCGAAGAAAACGGTTTGCGGTTATGGATGCCGCCGCCGATCCTATGCACGGATAACGCCGCGATGATCGCCGCGCGCGGGTATTACCGTTTGTTATCAAAGCCCGCCGGGGATGGTTGGGATTTGGATGTCTTCCCCGAACGGATGACGGATACGAGGGGAACCGTATAATGCCGTTCATTCAATTGTTTTTATTGGCGGTCGGCCTTTCGATGGATGCCTTCGCCGTAGCGGTGACGCTGGGGTTGGGCTTGGGCAAGGCGACGTGGCGCAAGGCGTTGACCGTCGGGCTGTACTTCGGCGCGTTTCAGGCGGGTATGCCGTTGATTGGTTACTTTGCGGCGCAGGGTTTCGCCGATTACATACGGGCGTTCGACACGTATATCGTGTTCGCGTTGCTGGCATTTTTGGGCGGGAAGATGATACACGGCGCCTTAAAAGGCGATCCCGCCGGGAATACCGCCGTTGCGCTTACCCCCCGGATCATGCTCCCCTTCGCCTTGGCGACCAGTATCGACGCCTTGGCGGTGGGGATTTCGTTCGCGTTCCTGTACATAAATATCATCACCGCCGTTGTGTTGATCGGCGTGACGACGCTGGTTATTTCCATGGCGGGGGTAAAGGTCGGCGGCTTGTTCGGCGAGCGGTTCAAAACAAAAGCCGCCATCGCCGGCGGCATTATCTTAATATTGATCGGGGTTAAGGTATTGGTGGAAGGATTATTGCAGCGGTAAACCCGTTTTAGCCTCTTGCGTGATTTCCACGTACATCGTAAATAGCGATTGGCTGTCGTTCAGCCTTTCGAAGTTATAGGCGATCGGCGCGGTGGCCCGCCTCGCTATTTCGATCAGGCCCAGTCCCGCGCCCTTTGATTCGGGGTTGTCGTTGTCCCCCTTTAACATTTCCTTATGGAATTGGCGGAGCTCTTTTTTGTCGAGGGTATTCAAGTGGTCGATTCTGCCTTTTATAAGGGTGATGCTTTCGTTTTTTACGGCGTTGCGCGTTTGGATGAAGAAAATATTGTCCTTATGCCCCAGCACGAGCATACCGATTGGCACATCGGCCGTTTCGTTGCTTTTGGCGGGGTATTTTCCCTTCTCCGCCGAGTACATCAGCATGTTCGTCACCTGCTCGACGAACACGGAAAAGATCGATTTCGCCGAACCGGTCGTTATGCTGTCATGATCCAAATGTACGCGCACCATTTCGGTCAATCCCTTGATACCGTCCTCCCACATGGGCCCCGAATAGATAATATTGATGCTGAGCTTGTTTACCATCGCGGTATATTCGTTCATGTCCAAAATCATTGTGTATCCTCCTTGAAATCGATGTATGTGTATTGGTTGCGTCCGTTCCGCTTGGATTTGTACAGTGCCATATCCGCTTGCCGAATATAGTCATCGCCGGTTTGCGTATGCGCCGCGACGCTCGTCACCGCCCCGATGGAAACCGTTACGCACTCGGCGGCCTTGTTCTTTTCGTGGGGGATACCCTTCGTTCTTATATTTTCCAATATCTTGCGGGCGATCAGACGCGCGCCGCCTTCGTCCGTGTTCGGTAATACCACGCAAAATTCCTCGCCGCCGTAACGCGCCGCGAAGTCATCCGCCCGCGCGAGCGACGCCGTGATCACTTCCGCGACGGCCTTCAAACAGGCGTCGCCCTCGCTGTGGCCGTACGTGTCGTTGTATTTCTTAAAATAATCGATGTCCATCATCAGCACGCTCAACTCGCCGCCGGAGCGCGAGATGGACTTGATGATACGCGCAAGGTTTTCGTCCAGGAACCTTCGGTTATATATCTCCGTCAATACGTCGAAATGCACTTTATCCAATAGGTCGTGCTTGCTTGTGTTTAACGTACGGGTCGTGCGGTCCGACACCTTGGTGGCGCGGCGCAATTGCTTTAACAGCCTGCCGTATTCCTTGGCGAGGTCCTTGCATTTGACGCAGCCGGTTTCCTGCGCGGATTTTACGGCTTCGTCGAATATCCTTTGTTCGGGCGCGAAAAGGTCGTCCACCGCATCATCCCCCCAATATGTACCATAAAAGTTCCGTGCAAGCGATCCTGCTCATTATACTTCGCCCGTTTGATTTTACAAGGATGAAATCGTTGATTCCCTTGCCATCCGGCGGATAACCTCTTATAATCGACCCCAACCCTACGGGAGCAGATGGGTGCCGGTGTGCCCCACGGTCTTCAACACCGATGTGAGCGGTTAACAGCCGCTTAGGTGGGTTCGATTCCTACATGCTCCCGCCAAAAATAACGGGGCTGATACGTAAAACGCGCGTCAGCCCCTTTTTGATTTGTTTGGATTGCTCAAACATATCGCTTTCCTTGCGGATAATTTATATAATGCGTTTATGGATATACCCCCTGCCGGCTGTTATAAAAAAGAAACAGCGCGAAGGGTTGGGTAATGGAAGGTGCAAATCAAATTTATTCCGATATAATTGAGAACCCATGTTTCCCAAGCATTTCGTCGGTTTCCGTAAGGTTATAGTTATTTTCAAGCGCATATTTTAGGATGGCATCCCTTTTATGGCGTACGTAGAAGCTGCCATACCCCGCCGTTTTTAACAAGCGTTCGCTGTCTTCCAATGACAGGCCCAGCCCGAAGGACAGCTTGACGACGATATCCCGCGTGGGTCGCTTCTCACCCCTAAGCAGGTTATAGAAGTAAGGCACGCTGACGAAAGCGTCGGCGATGATTTTCGCCTTGGTTTTACCGCTTTCGGTGATGAAAGCCTTGAACAGGCTATAAAAGTTTTTATCGTCAAACTCGCCTTCGTTTGCTTTTATGTAATGATGGATATTGCGGGAACGCTTGAGTTCAAAATCCAGTTCGCCGGTTTTTTTATGCATACGTCCACCTCAAGCCAAGTATAGCACGCGGAGGTTAATAATGGAAATAGCGGGATATAAAGTCAACAAAACACTTTCCGCTTTCGAAGATAAATCCCTTTATCTCATCGAGGATGGAGGGGGTAAACTTTATGTCCTTAAGGTTTTCACCAAGATATATAAGTTCCCCATTTATCAAAGCCTGGCGAAGCTGAAGCACAAAAATATACCGCGAATCGCCGAAGCGGTTTCATTCGAGGATTCCTTTTATATCATCGAAGAGTACATAGATGGCAAGACATTAAAGGAAATATTAACCGATACAGGAGCGTTAATAAAAGCGGAAGCCCTTGATACCATGTACCAATTGTGCGACGTTTTGGCGTATCTGCACAGCCAACCCGTGCCTATCATCCACCGCGACATCACCCCCGCAAACATTATGCTGACGGTTGACGGCGTCGTTAAGTTGTTGGACTTCGACATCGCCCGCGAATATAAAAAAGATGAAGAACGGGACACCGAAATCATCGGCACCAAGCCCTACGCCCCGCCGGAGCAGTACGGCTTCGCCCAAAGCGACCATCGGGCGGATATTTACGCGCTGGGCGTATTGTTAACGGTAATGCTGACCAATACCTACTTCCCGCGGCGAATCACCGACGCACACCTAAAGCGGGTGGCACGGCGCTGTACCGCCATCGACGCGAATAAACGGTATAAAAACGTAAAGCAGTTAAAAAGGAGGCTTTCGCCGTCTTTTGTGAAGCGGTACATCGCGACGGGTGCCGCGGCGGCGTGTATAGCCTTGGCGATTTTGTTCGGCTTGATTATTAGGGACGGTGTAAACGACGGGGATATTGGCGGCGAGGGTATGCTTTCCGGTGCCGCGTATATGGTTGGGAGCCTAAGTGAAGCGGAACCCGTCACCCTGCACCCCGGCGGATATACCTCCTTGTCCTTGACCCTGCATAACCACCTTGATGAACAACTCTGCCCCGATGAAGAAACCATCATATGGACGATGGAAAACGGGTACGTCGAAGGTGACCGTTTGGGAATCGGGGGGCGTGAACCCGGGCTTTTGCTTTTTAACAATGGTTTTTACGTCGGGCATGACACGACGGAAAGGTTGGTTACTGTAAGGGCGGCGTCCGAATCCAACCCGTCGGTTTATCATATATTTTTTATATATGTTTCTACGGAGGCACCCCGGACGTTTTTGGGTACCTCTGTTTTCTTTACCCGCGGCGAACCCGGACGCATCACGTACTCTTTCCATGTAGAAAACATACCCGACGGCGTTTACCACGGGTCGTTGCATATGCATTATCCGGATATATCATGGGTTAGCGTTGTATATCCCGAAACAATACGCTATACGGGGTGTACCCTTTTATTTTGGTTTGAAGGCAATATTATCGTCGAAAACGGTAAAGGGGAAATCCCCTTTTATTATGACGGCTCCCTTGAGGCTACGCATATTATCAATTTTACTTTTGGATTAAACGTACCCTCCCACGGGTTAAACCTGGACTTCGGAACCATTTTCATCCGTTGATCCATTATGCTGCGGGCAGTATGTGCCGCGCTATTATTTATGCTAGCATCGGTTTAGCTATTAATCAGCTAAATTTTCGGGAGGGGATAAAATGTTTTGTCATAAATGTGGAATTCAAATGGCGGAAAGTGCGGGGTTTTGCCATAAACGCGGTTCACATGCGGCGACCGCGAAACAATCACAACCAACGCAACATGGAGATGAATTACAATGTGACTGTACCCTTTGAAGACATTTTATGGGAAATTAACGGTCGTATAGTACAAAATTCCCGGTTAGCGTTAAGTGTAGGTACCGGACCACCCCTTATTTTAACGAAAAGGTAAATTCTACATTATATGGAGGAATTGAAGTGAAAAAATTAGTATGCGTGATTATCATTATGGCAACGGTGTTTGGTTTTGGAATGAATGTTCAAGCCTCTTCCAACCGTGACCCCATTAGGGAAATACTTGGGGTGGATTACACGATATCCGACACCGAATTTACCAAACCCATGTGGGGGCATTACGAAGGTGAAATAGTACGGTGGCAAATGGTTGAAACACAACAACAGTTAAACCTGCGTCGATTCAACAGGAATGATAATTTCCCTTATGCTCCGTTTGGTGGATTATGGGCAACCAAAACCGGGGATGTGAAGATCGTTACGCATCATAGTGGACAACAATGGTTATTGATTGATATTGGGTCACACCCGGACGCAGATTACGATTGGATAAGGGCATATCATGCTGTCCGAGTTAATGTTAAATTAAGTCCAACAGAAACAATTGCTTATCGTATTACAACTTCGATACATTGTTTAATGTGTACCGAAATGGATATTTCTTGTTTATGTTGTCATTTGTGTGAAGAATTGGGTGTTCCTTGTTTACAATGCCGCACAGTAGAAGATGATATAAGGGATTTCGGTATGTATCTTCAATACGAAGGTAAATATCTTAAATATTATTCAACTGATGCGGTAAGTTATTTTATACCAGCAATGATTGAAGCCCTGGAATATTATATGCCGATATTAATTGATTTAATGGGTGTTGTTCCAACACGGCATATTACAATATCATATTATGAACATGATCATTGGTTGGAAGCATATCCATGGAGTGGACTTGGTTTCGCACATGGTAGACAAGGTGGCATTGTTTTACCTCATAGACCAAATGAATTTGCTGAAAATATTCCTGTCCCTTATATAGCGACATTTTTACATGAAATTACTCATGCGATTCAAGAAACATATTTGCTAGACCCGAATATGCAAGTTTGGCATGCTTGGTTGCATGAGGGAACTGCCAATCACATCCCGTGGATAATTCTTAATTATAACGATTTACATCACACCGAGCATATAATGATTGAACACATTCAAAATAATACAATCCCAACATTGGATTATATTAATCGTCGTTTTAGAGATGGAATTAACACGGATGCCGAAAACCCAATTACCGATTGGTATCAAATCAAATTTACTTGGTTCATACCTACAGTATTAATGCAATTTGTCCATGATAATTGGGGACTCGAATATATTATCAAAATGAATCGCTGTCATGCAAGTTGGGCAGCGACTTTGGGTACGACCGAGGTTGAGTTCGAAAACCAATTCCATCGTTGGTTACGTATTGTTTATACACCGGACCGTTTCCACCCCGACCCCGCCCTTATTGGCACTTGGGATAGGCTTGGCACCCAACAATCCCTCAATTCCTTCACCGAACGCAACCAGCGTAATGTCAACAACTGGGCGCAAGACATCCTCCGACAAAGAGGCAATAGACACCAACAGCTTACCTTTAATAACAACGGCAGAATCACCGCAACAAGCGTAACCGGTTTCGGCAATACATGGACAGACGGTTTCATCAACGGCAGGGGTTACGAAATCCGCACCATTGGCAGCGTTGACTACCTGTTCATCAATAATAGGGGAAGCGCTGCCCCAAGCACGGGAACAGGCGCGCCATGGACGGTATTTATTCGTAATTAAAACAAATATAATCATTTATTTTCATCAAGGCCGTGGTGCAATACCGCGGTTTTTTGTTTAAAACAACGAGTAAATATTTTTATTAAAAATCCGCACGCTACAGTTCGAGCTATTAATAAAACAAACTCACATGCAGCATAAATTTATTACAGTAGCATGAAAAAAAATAATATGATATATTTTTTTCGCACGTATATTTTGGATACAACCGTGATGAAGTCCGCTTTACCAAAGCGCCAGCTTAAATTGGTATTGGCTTGGGCAGAATTACACAAGGACGAGTTAATGCAAAACTGGGAATTGGTGAAGGAAAGCAAAACACCGTTGGAAATTAGACCTTTGTCATAAAGGGGAAATTTTATGGATTATTGGCCGGATGTCGTGCAAGTATTGCCAACCAGCGGATATAAGGTTTACGTTTATTTTGACGATGGTACGATCCGTTTGTTTGATGCTTCCAAGCTGATTACACAAGGGGCTTTTGCCCAACTAAAAAAAGACAACCTTTTCATTGATGCGTGTACCGTTATAAATAACACCCTCGCGTGGACGCCCGACGGCAGTTACAGCGACGCAACCTGTTTGGATTTGGACCCCGTAACGCTCTATAACAGTTGCCCCATCGTGGATGAACCTACGGAACTGTTCGCATCTTGATAACTATACCGAAAGGAAACGATCATTATGGCTGAACCCACGCGCCCGCGCCTGTCCCACATGTCCGCAAAGGCGGGCTGAGCGGCCAAGCTGGGGCCGGGTGCCCTGTCGGAAATGCTGAAGGCGCTGCCTAAGAACATCGACCCCGCGTTGCTGGTGGGGTACGATACGTCGGACGATGCCTGCGTGTATCGCTTGCGGGAGGGGCTCGCGCTGATACAGACGCTGGATTTCTTTCCGCCGATCGTGGACGATCCGTTTGCTTACGGGCAGATAGCGGCGGCGAACGCGTTGTCGGATATTTACGCTATGGGGGCTGCGCCCGCGGTGGCGTTGAATATCTTTTGCGTGCCCGCTTGTTTGACCCCCGCCGAAGTAGCGGCCATCTTAGCGGGGGGCGCGGATAAGGTGCGCGAAGCGGGCGCGATTATTGCGGGCGGGCACTCCGTGGAGGATGCCGAACCCAAATACGGCTTGTGCGTGAGCGCGTTCGCCGACCCCGATAAATTGTGGACTAACGCCGGGGCCAAGCCCGGCGACGTATTGATCCTCACCAAGCCGCTGGGCAACGGTATCCTCGCCACGGCGGCCAAGCAGGACAAAATAACTTCGTCTCAATTTGAGACAGCGGTATCCGCCATGGCGACGCTGAACAAATACGCCCGCGACGCGGCGGCGCGGTTTACCGTACACGCCTGTACCGACATTACGGGCTTCGGCTTCCTGGGCCATGCCTGTGAAATGGCGGAAGCGAGCGGCGTTACGCTTGCCATCAGCCATGCCGCCGTCCCCTTGTTTGACCTTACCTTTAACTTGGCGGTGAAGGGCGTCGTCCCCGGCGGGGCGAAGCGCAACGCCGAATACCTGAACGAAAAAGTCACCTTCGCGCATAACGTACCCGAGCCCGTAAGAAGTATACTGCACGACCCGCAGACCTCGGGCGGCTTGCTTTTCTCCGTACCGCGGGAAGTAAAAAACCCCCTGCTGGCCGCTTTGAAGGAAAGCGGAGCGGAGGGTTGGGTCGTGGGGGAAGTAATCGGGTCAGGCGCGTATGCTATTCAAGTGACTTAAGCACGGCAAGCGCGCCCTCGAAATCATAATCATCGATCCGTTCGGCCAGTTCTTCCATGCCCGTGATACCTTGTAACCTTTCCGTAAATTCCGACGCACTGAAATCGGATTTTTCAAGCAGCGGCTTTAACTCCGCCAGGATTGCCGCCCGTTCGGCGGCGTCGATTTCCACGCTTTCCGGTTTTCCGGCCTCCGCGCTTAACGCTATCGGTTCAAGCTCGCGGAGTGCCTTTTCCAATTCTTTTTCGATGGCGCTAAGCTGTTGAGGGGTGTAGCCGGGCGGTTGGGCGCCGAGGGAAAGTTCCAGCGATAACGACGCCTCTTGCAGCTTGGTTTTTTCAAGGTATCCCGCGCTGCTTTTTAACGTATGCGCGATCCTGTGCGCGGTATGCGTATCGCCGGACGACAGCGAATCAGTTAATTTCTTAAACGTATCGCGGTTATCCTTTACGAAGGTGATGATGGCCTTCCTTTGCAATTGGTCCGCTTTATCCAAGTGGGTTTGCGGGTTTTCGGCCTCGGCCTTGGTTTGGATCCTTTCGGGCGGCAGCCACTTTTCCAATACCCGCACAAGCTCACCCGTATTAACCGGCTTGGATGAAAAATCATTGAACCCGTTTGCCAAAAACATTTCACGCGCGCCCTGCACCGTGTTCGCCGTCAGCGCGACGATGGGGAGAAGTTCATATTTACCGCCCATTTCACGGATGCGCGCGGTCGCTTCCATGCCGTCCATTTCCGGCATCATATGGTCCATAAAAACGATGTCATAATCGTTTTTCTTTATCAGCTCAATGGCCAACGCGCCGGAATTAACCGCTTGCGCCTCAATGTCCAGCATATCCAACAGGCCGCACGCAACCCGAAGGTTAAATACATTGTCGTCCACCACCAGTACCTTCGCGTCGGGCGCGGATATCGTGTGATGTTCCTTTTTGGCGATTTTTTCATCGACCTGCTCACGGCTGCCCACAACGACCGGTATCGTGATGGTAAAGGTACTCCCTTGCCCGTATTCGCTTTCGAGCTTAATGTCGCCGCCCATCATTTCGACGAAGGTTTTGCTGATGATAAGCCCCAGGCCCGTCCCTACAACGTGACGGTTCATGGATTTGTCAACCTGTTCGAACGCCTTAAACAGCTTGGGCTGGTCTTCCTCGCGGATGCCGATACCGGTATCTTGGATTTCAAAGACGAGCGAATCCCCCGATACGGATATATTCAAGCGTACATAACCCTTTTCCGTAAACTTTACGGCGTTGCCGATGATGTTCGTCAATACTTGGCGGAGCCTTATGTCGTCGCCGAATAATATACGCGGGAGGCCGTTCCCGCGTTTTAAGCGCAACTCCAAGCCCTTTTTTTGCGTGATATACAAAAACATGCTTTCGATTTGGTTGATAAACGCGTTGAAGTCGTAATCGACGGGATTAAGCGTAAACTTACCCGTTTCGATTTTCGAAAAATCCAGTATATCGTTTATGATATCCAGGAGGGCTTTCGACGACACGGCAATGTCATTGACATACGCTTTTTGGCGTTCGCTCAATTGTTCGTTTAATAAAAGTTCCCCCATGCCGATGATGGCGTTCATGGGGGTTCTGATTTCGTGGGACATGTTGGACAAAAACGCGCTCTTGGCTTTGTTCGCCTCCTGCGCTTCCCCCAGCGCAAACTCCAGTTGCTCGGCGGAGGTTTTCAATTGCTCGTTCATTTCAAGCATTTCGATTTGGTTCCATACCCTCAGCCTTACGATGGCGGAGGAGAAGGGCTTCCTTATATAGTCCGCGGCACCCAACGCCAGCCCTTTTTCCTCGCTTTCGACGTCATCAAGCCCCGTGATGAATATTACGGGGATGTTTTTCGTCTTTTCGGACTTTTTAAGTTCGGCGATAACCTCGTACCCGTCCATGTCCGCCATGAGGATATCGAGCAATATCAAGTCGGGCTGGTTGGCTTCCGCCGCGACGAGGGCATCCCTGCCGTTGCCCGCCGCGAAAATCTTAAAATCCGGCCGTAAGGCCTTGCTTAGTTCCAAGATATTGACCTTTTGGTCGTCAATGATAAGAACGCTGTGCTTGGTGCCGCTCATTTCGCTTCCACCCCTAAGTCCACAAGTTTTTCGACGATCTTCGTTAATTCCATGTTGCTTACGGCCCCCCGCAGCCAGTCAGCCAAGCCTTCGTCGGAGTCGTATTGATAACGTCCCATATCGTCCATAGCCGCGTCCAAATCATCCATGTCAAACCGTTTGCACGCGTCCAACAGCACCGCCAGTACAGCCGGGTCGGGCTTCGGCTTTACGGGTTTGGTATTTTCGCCGTCATAAACGGAAAGCAAGCCGTCCAAGTCCTTGACGAGCTTCGACGCGGTTTCAAGGAACACGGGGTTATGCTCGCTGATATACCCCAAATCCTTGGCTTCCGCCGCTTTATCGAGGGCTATGGCTTGACGACCCACTTGGTCGGCGAACACGTAGGAGCTGGTCCCTTTAATGCCGTGTACCACAACCTTATATTTATAGAGGTTATTTTCATCGATAGTTTCAATGGAAGTGAGCATGGAGCGGAGGCTATCCGCGTATGAACGCAGGACTTGCGCGTACGTGGCTTCATCGTTGTTCATTTGCTCGAGGCCCTTAATGATGTTGATACCGTCGATTACCCGATTAAAAACGGCGGACCGTTTGGTTCGGGCGTTCGATTCGTTTTCCGACTTGGCAAGCTCACCGAGGAAGGTCTTTAAAGACCGGAACAACAGCGGGGTTTCGGATATCACGATTTCCATAATACCGTTGCGCGCCGCTTGCTCCAATTTGAGCGCGATGGCGGAAAGGTCCGGCTTCCCGATATTGGCTAGCGAAGTCTTGATCGTATGGATATGGATGATATAAGCGCGTACATTATCGGCATGGCGGTACCATGCGCCGTCATCGATCAATTCCTCCAGCGTCGCCAAGGATTTACCCGCTTCCCGCTTGAATATCCTCACGAATTCCGGATCGTCCGAATTTATGGGCAGTTGGGTTTGCTCCTTCTTGGCCGTCGCTTCCTTCCGCGCTTTTTCGATCACTTCAATCGGCTGCTTATCCCGTATCATTTTATTGAGCAGCATGTTCATTTGCCGTAGGTCTATGGGCTTGGAAATGAAATCGTCAAAGCCGTTTTTGAGGAAGATATCCGCTTGGCCGGAAACGGCGTTGGCCGTCAGCGCGACGATCGGTTGGGTGTACCCCAATTCGCGGATGCGCTTGGTCGTTTCGATGCCGTCCATTTCCGGCATCATATGGTCCATGAAAATGATGTCGTAAACATTGCCGTCCTTGACTTTTTGGATGGCGGCATATCCGCTGTCGGCGGATGATATCTTCAGGTCATATGGCATTAACAGCCCCTTGGCGACGTAGATATTCGTTTCCACGTCGTCCACGACCAAAATACTGCCGTACGGCATCGCGTCGCGGTTGATTTGCGTCCTTCTCATCTGCGCGTTGCTGCTTGTGCGGAACAGGCGGAGGTTTTCGGCCATTTCCCTGCCGAGCGCGTCGGAGCTTGCCCGCCGCTGGGGTAGGTGTACAGTAAACGTGGAACCTACGCCCAGCTTACTTTCCACGCTGATATCCCCGTGCATCAGCTCGATCAGCTTCTTCGTGATGCTCATGCCCAGGCCCGTTCCCTCGGTGGTGCGGTTGTATTCCATATTAAACCTTGAATATTCGTCAAAGAGCTTGTGTACTTGACTTTCCGACATACCCTGCCCCGTATCGCTGACGGTGATGACCAGTATGGTTTTGTCCTGCAGGGTGCCGGGTGTTTCCGCTTTATGGGCGTTGATCGTAAGGCTGACCGTGCCCGCCATCGTGTATTTGAACGCGTTGGAAAGCAGGTTATTGAGGATTTGCTTAACGCGGAGCTCATCGCCGTACAATAAAGCGGGCATATCTTCGTCGATATTGAGCGTGAAGGCTATCCGCTTACTGCCGACGCGCATCAGGTTTAATTGGACCGTATCGCTCACCAGGCTTGCGATCTCGTACTTGTCCGTCAATAATTCCAGCCTGCCGGCTTCGATTTTGGAAAAGTCGAGTATGTCGTTAATGATACCCAGGAGCAGATCGCCCGAGGTATAGATTTTTTCGATCGCCACCCTTGCTTCAGCGTCCAGCGATTCCCGTTGTAATTGGATTTCGGTTATACCCAGGATGGCGTTCATGGGGGTGCGTATTTCATGGGACATGTTGGCGAGAAAGGCGGTTTTGGCTTTATTCGCGTTTTGGGCGGCTTCCTCCATTACCTTGCGCTCGGTAATGTCGCGGGCGATGCCCATGATCCCGATGATTTTGCCGTTTATGAAAAGCGGTACCTTGTTCGTTTCAAACAGCCGCGTGCTTCCGTCGGGGGTCGGGATATATTCCTCGCACCTGTACATGCGTTCCCCGTCGATAACCAAGCGGTCTATTTTCCGGAATTCCTCCGCCGACTTTTCGGGAACCTTAAGGCCGTTGACATCATCCTTACCGATGATGTCCTCCCTTCGGAGGTTGAAATATTTAAGCAGGCTGTCGTTGCATCGGGTATAGTTCAAGTCCAAATCCTTGCAGAATATGAGGTCGGGGACGGAATCGAACATCGTTTGGAACAGGGTCCTTTCGTTTTGCAAATCCTGCAGGAGTTTATCCCTTTCGATCAGTTGATGATCATTTTCGGCGGTACATTCCTTTATGAGTGCGTCAAGCCTTCGTTTTTCGCCGTATTTCCTGATGAACAAGATCGACAGCAAAACGACTATGCATACAAGGATAATGGAGATGTACAGAATGTGCGGCATCATAACAAACCTCCCCCTTATGGTTTAAACCATCGCGCGTATCGACGAAAACACATGACTTGTTACATGTTTGCCTACCATATTATACCGACTGTAAGCATTTTATCAAGACGCGGGGGAAAACGTTCCTGCATAAAAAAGGGTTGTTTTGTTTGCGTTACCCCGGGCGGCAGGGCGGGGGGATGTTCCAACACCGCGCTCATCAAAATCGGGCGATGATCGGCTCCGTGCGCGAAGTGGTTGTGTCGGTCTTGGGAAGCAGCCCGACACCAACCACATAACGCGCCCGTTCGCCGCTAATCGCCCGATTTTGTA
>WQZS01000038.1 GCA_009780585.1 Defluviitaleaceae bacterium
ACCCGCCGGGGGGGGGGGGTATTCCCTATAAATAAGAAACCAAAAAGCAGTTACTTCTTTTTTTATTATTTCGTTTTACATATGCCATCCCCGCGGGGTGCGATATGGCTAAGCGCGTCTCACGAAAAACGTGATTTCCGGCGAACGGGCGGCTTACGTGGTTGGTGTCCGGCATTTATGACGGACACAACCACTTGCCGCACGGAGCCGGAAATCGCGTTTTTCGTGCTAACGCGCGTGCCATATCGCACCCCGCGGGGAGGTTGCTATATATATAATCCCCATAAACAAGAAACCCGCGTTCGCGGGCTCCTCGTGTCGGATATGGGGCATTAGTGCGCGTTCATCCCCGCTGTACCCCCCGCGGTAAGGGAGGCGCGGATGTTACTAAGGTCCGATTGGTTGGCATCGGGGGAGCATACATAGTACCCCTTTTGCGCGGCGATCTTGTAAAGGTCATATTGGAACTTCTCGTCGCCGTCGCGCATTTGCTGGAAGGTTTGGCGCAATTGGGGGTTGGCGGTCTCCGAGATAAAGGTGGCATAACCGGTTATGCTGGACTTCACGCCCGATAATACGTCCAGTACGATGTCTTTTTCGTTCATGGTGGATTCTCCTTTTCCTACAGCATTTGGATTAGTTTTTGCGCGGCACTTTTCGCGTCGGTGGACGCCTTCGAAAACATTTGCTTGATTTGCGGATCGTTTACTTGGTCAGCGTAGCCGGCCAATTTGCAAGACATCATTTGATGCCCGCTTACCGATTCGCGGATCCAGTTGAGTTCGGATTGCTTGATTCCCGTCATGGTTTTCTTGCCCCTTTCCTGTAATGTGATATTGCTAGTTTTACACAAAAAAGGAAACCTATGCATGGCACAGGTTTCCATTATAAGGGTTTGTTTTTCTACCGTTCCGCCAACACCCCGTTGGGGTTCACCACCCCGCCGTCGCGCGTTACGCGGAAGTTGAAGTGCGTCCCCAGCATCGTGCCGAAGTAGGAAGGCTGGCCGACGCCGCCGATCACCTGCCCCGTACGGACGATCTCCCCTTCGTTTACCATCACGGCATCCATGAGCTGGCCGTACCGCGCCACCCATCCGTTGCCGTGGTCAACCGTCACGTAGTTGCCGTAATGCACGTTGTTGCCGACCGCGAGCACCCGTCCGTCCGCTCCGGCTCGTACGGGCGTACCCTCCTGCGCGGCGATGCGGATGTCCTCATTGATGGCGAAGCGGTCGAGCGTCGGGTCGTATACCACCGCGTACGCGTCAAAGTCCATCAGGATTTCACCGAGTACGGGCCAAACCATTTTATCGTTTTCCGCAAAGGGGGTGAATGTGGCGGGTACTACGGCAATGGGTACAGGCTCGGGCTCCGGTTCATACGCTTCGGGCGGGGGCGGTGACCCGGTCGGCTCAATGTCGGGCACGGGCAAACTATCATCGGAAGCGGGTTGGTTTCGCGGCGGGGGCAGCGTAGGCTGCGGTGAAGGTACGGGTGAAGGCACCGGGGAAGGCATGGGCGGAGGTGTGGGCGTGGGACGCGGCCTAAACCAGGCTTCTTCATCGGCACGGGCCCGCGCCTGTTCGAGGTACGGAAGCACGTCGTCCGCGCCTACGGGGGCCACATCCGCGCCGTACGGGTCGTTGTCGCCGTTAAGCGAAGAGAACGTGATCACTAAAGCCAACACCGCTACCGCGCCCAACGACGAATATAAGGCGACGAAGAACCCCTTCTTCCTAAAGATACTGTCCTCTGTCTTGTGTTTCATTCACTCACCTCTTGTAGTAGTTTATTGTAAGAGGAGTATTACCCGAGGTCGTGTGAATTATTCCATAATTTGCTAAATTATTTTACGAAATCCGTTGCACCTGCGCACCCAGCTTGTTTAACCGCGTATCCAAACGGCAATAACCCCTGTCGATGTGGTTGACCCCGCTTAATTCGGTTTTGCCGTTTGCGGTGAGTGCCGCCAGCATAAGCGCCGCGCCCGCGCGCAAATCCGACGCGCACACCTGCGTACCCGCGAGCCGTTGCACACCCTCCACGACCGCGCTGCGGCTTTCGATTTTTATTTCCGCGCCCATGCGTTTGAGTTCGCCCACTTGCATGAAACGGTTTTCGAATACCGTTTCGGTAATGATGCTCGTACCCGCAGCCGTCGCCATCAAGGACATAAACAACGCCTGCATGTCGGTAGGGAAGCCCGGGTACGGCATGGTTTTGATATCCGCGGCGATGACTTCAAGCGGATTTTCGCAAAAAATCCGCAATCCGCCGTCCGTTTCCTGTACGCTTACGTTCACTTCTTTTAACTTCGCCGTTACGGGCTTCAAGTGGTCGGCCATCACGTTCGTGAGGCGTATGTCGCCCCGCGTCAAGGCCGCCGCCACCATAAACGTACCCGCCTCGATGCGGTCGGGAATGACGGCGTGGGTGATGCCGCGCATCCCCTTTGTCCCATTTATCTTCACCGTATCCGTACCCGCGCCGCGAATGTCCGCGCCCGCGGCATTCAAAAAGTTGGCGAGGTCCACGATTTCAGGCTCTACGGCGCAGTTTTCAAGGATCGTCTGCCCCTCCGCCAACGCCACCGCCATCATAATACTTTCCGTCGCGCCTACGCTGGGGAAGTCCAAATAAATCCGCGCGCCCGTCAGTTTTTCCGCTTTAGCGGAAATAAAACCGTGGGCGTGTTCGATGTCCGCGCCAAGCGCCACAAGCCCCTTCAAATGCAAGTCCACCGGACGCGAGCCGATGGCGCACCCGCCCGGCAGCGGCACCTTCGCCCGCCCCAAACGCGCTAACATGGGCCCGATGATTAAAAAAGAAGCCCGCAGCTTACCCACCCATTCGTAGGCCGCTTCGTGCTTCGTAAAATTACCCGCGTATACCGTCAGGTTGCCCGCTTCCCTGTCCCAACACGTACCCGCGCCGAGGGATTCGAGCAAGCCGCACATGGCTTCCACGTCGCTTAAATCGGGTACGTTCTGCACGACGCAATCTTGCCCGGTAAGCAGCGTCGCCGCCAATACGGGCAGCACCGCGTTCTTCGCGCCGCTGATGTGTACGTCGCCTTTTAACGGGCCGTTGGGGGTTATGATGAATTTATCCGTCATTGTATACCGCCTGTAAATTTCCATATCGATGATTGATACAAACATCCCGATGCAATCATGGGAGGTTGGTATAGTATTGACAGGAATAACGGACGGTAAACAGGGATAACGAACCAATGAACCGCTTATTTAATGAAAAAGCAAATATCTATGATGCCGAACCCTTTTTTATCCGATTGGTTGCGCACGGGATGATAACGCTCAAACCACCAATAGTCGTCCACGGCATATCCTTCGTCCTTCAATTTATCGAACGCCATGTCCTCAATGGCGAAGAGTTCATCCCCGTAGCCGTACAGCCAGCACACACCGATGTCCATCTTCGGGAAGTCCTCGTACTCGTACCCTTCCGGCACGGGCGTACCGAACGGCGTAAAGTACCCCAGCCAATATTCGAAGCCGTTGCGGTGTGACATCAGGCCGATCAACGCGTCGCCGTCGTCGCGCAAGCCTTCGGTTTTGTTCAAATCAACGCCTAACCCGCTCTTGATCCGGTTGCCGTCCTCGTCCGTCCATGCTTCCCACGCCTCGCCGCCGCTCGCGTACTTTTTACCAATGAAGCGCGTCGCGCCCACACTTTGCTTGTAAGCGTTGACGGGTATGGGCAATGTAATACGCTTGTCTTCCAACTTTTCCGTTACTTCCAATAAACGTTCCGCGTTAGATGCGTTGGATGCATCGTTTGCGTCGTTGGGCGCATCGTTTGCTTCGTTAGATGCGTCGTTCGTATCGTTGAGCACATCGTTTGCTTCGCCGGTTTCGGTTTGCGTTTGCGCCGTTAATTGCGTTTCGATTTCCTTCGCTTTGTCATACAACATTTTTATTTCCTCTTCATTATGGAAATCCGATTTTTTAATTTGCTCGATAAATTCCAGCACGATCGTTTTTAATTCATACAGCAGCGCTATTTCCTCGTCGATATCCTCCGCTTTTTTGCCCAACACCTCCAGCACCACATCGGAATCCGCCGCCGCGAAGATACGCTTGATATCCTTCACGGTTATGTTCAACTTGCGCAGGATGAGGATTTGCTTCAAGCGCGTAATCGCCCGTTCGTCATACATCCTGTGCGCGTAATCCTCCGTGCGCAGGCTGCTCAACAAACCGATGTCCTCGTAATAACGCAACGTCCGAGCGGTTACGGCGTACTTGCTTGATACATCCTTGATTTTCGTCAGGTCGTTCATTTTGTTTCCTCCTCGTCGTTTTTTTCGATTATACAAGTTTCCTTAAGGGAAGAATCAAGGGGTAATGCCGAAAATTTTTAATGGTGATATAATAAATCGCGAAGGAGCGTGAAGGCATGGAAACATGGGCTTGTATAAATGATATTCCCGGATATACGATGTTGCCCTAAAAGCGGTCAGCCATGAACGCGATAACCGCCAGCAGAGCATAGAACAATTCATCATGGAATGGAAACGATTAAAATAAAGAAGCGAAGCCATAAATATTCCGGCCCGATAAAAATTAGCCCTTTTTATCGGGCTTTTTACATACATTTTGTTTATAAATCGCGATTTCCCTATACACATCCATTTTCTACCTGTATACTGATTGTTGGGGATTATCCCCAAAAAGGAGGAAATCATCTTATGCTTCAAGATTTACTTACCGCCCGCAAAGCCGCTTTCAAGGATTACACCGAGCTGCGCGCGCAGGTCAACGCTACCCAGCGGGTCACACTGCTGTCGGGCAACATGACGGCCAACGACCAAAACGCTACGGGCGGCGTGAGCGCGCGGGTGTACAAGGGCGGCACGTTCGGCTTCGCGTCCGCCGCGGCATATAATGCCGAAAGCGTGGGGAACGTACTGACCGCCGCAACGGATAACGCTGTATTTATGCAAAAGAACGTGAACAAGGGTCTTGCTCCCCTGCCCAACATAGCGGGGCAAAGGGTAGGGCTCAAAACGACGCCGCACGATCCGGTCAACCAAGCCTTGCTTATCGACTTCACCAAGGCGTTGGACGCGCTTATCGTACGGGAATGTAAAAACCTCACCAGCCGTACCGTGGTGGCCCATTGTTTGGACATTGAAAAGCTGCTGGTAGCAGCGGACGGCGCGGATTCGCATTGGTTCCAGCCCCGCGCGATGGTTTACGTAATGATGACCGCGGAAACCCCCGACGGCGACCAAGTGGAACTGTTGAAACCCCTCGGCGGGTTCGGACGGTTCGACCAACTCTTCACCGACCCGGCGGCGTGGCTGCCCGAAGTCAACAAGCTGTACGAGCAGCTTATGGACAAGCGTGAAGGCGTATTCGCAAACGCGGGCTTGCAAAAATGCATCCTCCACCCCGATTTGGCGGGGATGCTGGCGCACGAAGCCATCGGCCATACCGTGGAGGCGGACTTGGTGCTGGGCGGTTCGGTCGCGGCGCATAATCTTAACAAACCCGTGGCGAGCGAACTTATCGATATGATCGACTTCGCGCATACGGCATTCGGCGAACCCGTACCCCTGCCTGTATATGTGGACGACGAAGGCGTACCCGCCGAGGACGTAAACCTCATCGAAAAAGGCGTATTAAAGAGCTTCATGCACAACCGTGACAGCGCGCGCCATTTCGGGGTCAAACCCCAAGGGAACGCCCGCGCTTTCACCTTCTCCGACGAACCGTTGATCCGTATGCGCAATACGGTCATCCTGCCGGGCAAGGATAAACTGGAAGACATGATCGCAGGCATCGACGACGGGTATTTCCTGGTCAAAACCGGCAACGGCCAAGCCGACGCGACGGGCGAGTTCATGTTCTCCGTCGATTTGAGCTATGAAATTAAGAACGGTAAATTGGGCAAAGCCATCCGCGAAACGACCATGTCCGGCGTGGCGTTCGATTTGCTTAAAACCGTGGATAAAGTAAGCGACGACATGGCGTGGGACTTGGCCGGCTTCTGCGGTAAGAAGCAAGCCATGACCGTAAGCTGCTGCGGCCCCGCGCTCCGCTGCGACGTTAATTTGGGAGGTAGGTAGTTATGAAGGATATCGCCGCATACGCCTTGGACGCGATGCTGAAAGCCGGGGCGGACAAAGCCTCCTGCCAAGCCGCGCAAGGGCGCAAGGACGAATTTAACGTGGAAGCCAATAAGTTTACCCTGCTGCGCACGTTGTTCAACGATTCCCTTTCGTTAAAGGTATTGAAGGGCGGCAGGAAAGGCACGACCACGATCAATAAATTGGACAGGGAATCCGTGGACAAAGCCGTGGCCGATTGCGTAGCGCTCGCCGCGCAGGGCGAACCCGACGAGGCCGAAGACATCGCCCCGCTGGCCGCCAACAAGGACTTCGACGCACGCGTCGGCGGGTTCGACGCGGATAAGCTCTTCTCCCGCTCGAAGGAATACCTTGAGCAAGTGAAGGACGAATTCCCGAAAATCATGATTGAAGGCATGACGGCGGAATTCAACTCTGAAAATAAAACCTACGTGAATTCCAACGGCGTCATTTTTAACACGCAAACGGAGCATTACACCGCCGGTTCTACTTTCCAAGCCAACGAAGACGAAAAAACATCTTCCTTCAATTATTACTATTCCGGTTTAACCCATTTGGACACGCCGCTTATCGACTTGGGGATGCAGCGCACCCTGCTGGACGAATCCGTGCGCTCCCTCAACCCGCGTATGTTCGAAGGCAAGCATGTGGGCAAAGTCATCGTCACGCCCGCCTGCGCGGATATGCTGTGGTACACGCTCATCGATTGCTTCCTCAACGATTTTTCCATGATACAAGGGACGAGCCGCTGGAAGGACGCGCTTAACACAATGGTCGTCAGCCCCAAGCTGACGATGCGCTCGTCGCCGCTACACCCCGCCATCGTAGGCGGCGAACGCTTCACCCCCGACGGCTTCGAAAGCGTAAATACCGACCTTATTAAGGATGGCGTACTCAAATCCTTCGCCCTGTCCCTCTACGCCGCCAATAAAACGGGCAAGCCCCGCGCGGGCAACGCGTCGTGGTGGAACGTGGAAATCGCACCCGGCGACGCGTCCTTGGCCGACTTGATCAAGGGCGTGGATAAAGGCATCCTCATCAACCGTTTCTCCGGTGCCAGCCCCGGCCCCTCGGGCGACGTTTCCGGCGTGGCAAAGAACAGCTTCCTCATCGAAAACGGCCAAGTATCCGACGCGCTGGTGGAAACGATGGTCAGCTTTAACCTCGTGGACGCGCTCAACAACATCGCGGGGATTTCCAAGGAAACGAACACGGACGGGTACGCCGTACTGCCGTGGGTGTGCTTGGACGGGGTTACGATTTCGGGGAAGTAAGAATAATGCTTATCAAGGGAACTTGCGGACATATTGTTTGCAAGTTCTTTTGTTATACCCGAGCAGATACATTACGGTTAAAAATTTAAAAAGGAGTCTATTATGTTAACTACACAACCCTGGATCAAACTCGCGCCGGAAATGCTCTTGGAATGGGAGCAAAGCCAAATGGAAGGGTGTGATGTCGAACACCTTAAGAATTTGTGCGCGGAAATCGCCGCCAACGGGAATGAGGAAATGGCGGAGCAAGCGTGCCGGTTATTGGCCGCCGCGCCCATGCGAGCGGATTTTACCTTTACCGAACCGTCCTGTTATGAAGAAATTATTAAGGAAACTCCCCCAAGAATAAAAACATATAACGCCCCCACACATACCTCCCCCACCCTTGATGAAAGTTTAAAAGACAAGATTAAAGGCGCGTGGATCGGGCGTATTTCGGGCTGCCTGTTGGGCAAGCCTGTGGAGGGTTGGCGTCGGGATAAACTCTGGCCCATGCTAAAGGAAGCGGGGAACTTCCCCATGACCCGATACATCGGCGGATATACCGAAAAGTTGGTGCAAGGTGCCGCCCCCGTGGACGATGACACGAACTATACCGTTTTCGCCATGAGGCTGATCGAACGGTACGGCCGCGATTTTACCCCCGACGATGTGCTTGAGGCGTGGATGTATTGGCTTCCCTTCCTTTCCACCTGCACGGCGGAACGGGTTGCGTACCGCAACGCGGCGACGGGCCTTACCGCGCCGCAAACCGCTACGTACAAGAATCCCTACCGCGAATGGATCGGCGCGCAAATTCGCGGCGACTTTTTCGGCTATATCAATATGGGCAACCCGCAGAGAGCCGCCGAAATGGCTTGGCGCGACGCTTCCATTTCCCACGTAAAGAACGGTATCTACGGCGAAATACTGATTGCCGCCATGATCGCAATCGCGGCGGTTTGTAACGACGTGCGGGAGGTCATCGAATCGGCGTTATGTGAAATCCCCAAGAATTGCCGCTTGCGCCGCGATATCGACATGGTGCTTGATTGGCATAAAAAGGGCCTCACCGAGGATGAAGCCATCGAAAAAATCCACGAAGCCTACGACGAACATACCGGCATGGGCTGGTGCCATACCAACCCGAACGCCATGATCGTCGTCATGGCTTTGCTGTACGGCGAAAAGGACTTCGGCAAGTCCATCTGCCTTTCGGTACAGGCCGCTTTTGATACCGATTGCAACGGCGCGACGGTGGGGTCGATTTTGGGCATCATGTTGGGTGAAAAGGGCATTGACCCCTATTGGCCGGAATTCTTTGGGTATAAATTGCGGACCTCCGTTGAAGGGTATCATTTGGTTACGGTGGATGAACTGGTGGAAAAGACATTTCTTCGTTAAAAATGACATGCGGGCTCCCGCGTGATTGGTTATTCTGAACTCGGGAGGTGAACTTATGATTTGGGTAGGGAAAATCCAAGAGGCTATTGACTTTATCGAAGGCAACCTGTTTGAACCGATAAACGCTGAGGCCGTGGGAAAGGCGATCAATTATGCGCCGTCGTCGTTTTCAATATTTTTCAGCGCGGTAACCGGTTACTCCGTTGGGGAATATATCCGCTTCAGGCGGCTGTCGGTATCGGCGGAAAGGCTTGCCGACGGCAAGGCTTCCGTCACCGACGCGGCCTTCGAATGTGGATACGAAACGGTGGAAGCCTTTTCTAAAGCCTTCAAGCGGTTGTTCGGGTATGCCCCCTCGTTGGCTTCCCAATCTAAAACCATAAAATTCGCCCCCATATCCATCAATTTTATTTTAAATGGAGGGTTCAGCATGACAAGGAACTTGATACCGGGGTTGCGAAGGGTAGACTGGTCGGATACCCAAAGGCAAAGCGAGTACGTCAACTCGGTGGTTTCGGCCCTAAACGGGCTGGGGGAAAGCACGGACTACGACTACGTTTGCGCCGTTTCCGGCGCGGCGTTTTCCGCTTCATTTTCAAAGGAAGGCTGGGATTTCGGCAACCAACGGGCTTCCGGCGTGCCCATCATCCTCGAGCATACCTTCAAAATGTTCGGGTACGGCGTTACGCGACGGTTCAAAAGCGATTTTAAAACGGACAGCCGGCTCATCATGGACAGCATCGACAGGGGCGTGCCGGTAATCACCCTGGACGGAGTCATTCCAAGCGCGAACGAATGTCTGATTTCCGGCTATGACAACGAAGGGGAGGTTTTGTTGGGATACAATCCCTTCATGGACATGGAGGACGACCACGACGAACCCCATGACAAGACCGGATATTTCCGCAAGACCGGATGGCATGAGCATATGCAAAACAGTATGCTGATCATCGGCGAAAAGGCCGAAAAACCATCTAAGGAAGCCGTCTTCGGAGAAACCTTGAAGATCATCAAGAAGCTGATCGCCGAGGAATCCCTCGTCCCGAGCCATTACAACGGCCTTGCGGCCCACGCCGCCTTCGCCAACGCTTTGCAAACCTATCAATGGGATGACGGCTTCGAGCCGTACATGTCCGTGATGTGCACCTACAAAATGTACATGGACAGGCGTTATACCGTTAAATTCTTCGAGGACAACGGACGCGGTGATTTGGCCGGGATATACAGGGAAATAGCCAAGCTGTGCGACAAGCTCGGGGAAATCATCCCGCAGGATTTTTCCGCGATGGATATGTTCGGCGACAAGGGAAAGTTAAAGCCCTATTGCGATGTACTGCTGGAAATACGGAAGCTGGAGGAACAGGCGCTTAAGATTATCGGGTAAGTTTTATGTATTTAAACGGGAGAAGCGGGATTGGGGTAAACCCCGTTCCACTCTCCCGTTTTTTTGATTAAGCCAAATAGAATCAATCTAACAACGCGTCGTGGTACCTTCTGCCATGCAAGACCCTGTAAATGACGATATCCTTGGCAATCACCCTGTAAAAAACCAAGTAGGGCTTTACGACCGACATCCGATAATCGCCCTTAACCGTTATCCTGTCGTTGACGCAGCTTCCGGTAAACGGGAAAAGGATAAGGCCGTTTATCGCGGATAATATTTTACTTACCATTTTATTCGCAGCCTGTTCATTATCCTGTGCGATATAACGGTGCAGTTCGTCCAAGTCATCGATGGCTTTTTGCAAATAAACGATGTTATACATGGGCGAACCTTTTAACGACTTCCTCATGGGTGTAGGTAGGCAAGCCGCTTAAACGTTGCTCTTCCGCTTCCAGGATTTTTTCCTTTAGTTCAAGCAAGCGTTTTTTCTTTTCGAAAGCGGCGATCGCCATCACGACCAAATCCCCCTCGCCGTTTTTGGTGAGGTAGATGGGTTCGCCGCTTTCCTTGGCGATACGTGATATTTCGGTATATTCGTTTCGTAACGATGTCGATGATTTGATAATCATTTCGCCAACTCCCTTCTGCCTTTATTATATCGTTATAATGATATAATTACAACATTACATACAAAAAGCAACTTCTGCCCCGGTAGGACACAAGTTGCTTTTTGTATTCCGATATTGATTCCGAATATTAAACCCTTACAGCCCGAAGTAACTCCCGACAAAGCGTACCGCTACACCGGCTGCCAAGCCGAAGAAGGGGTTTTTGGTGAGGGCGGTCACGCCCATGGCCACGATGGCTTCGGGGGCGCGTTCCAACGCGCCGCTGACTTCCGCCACGCGCAGGGCGGGGTTGGCGCTGATGCCGATGGCGTTGCGCAGGTTGGGCACGAAAGTGGAGAAGAAGCCAATGATGAACAGGAAACCCGCGATGGACGCGACGGGGATGTACTTGATCGCGCGGGTCATCAGTCCCAGGAAGAGGAGCAACGCGCATAAAAGCATCATGACGACGCCCGCCGCTACGGGCCAAGGCGCGGCCGCCGTGGCGGAAATGATCGCGCCCACGGGCGCGCCGCCGAAGATAACGGAGGGTACGTCGGCCAGCGAGTTGATGACGGTGAGGTGGTCCATGTTCTGCGTATGGCCGCCCATGCCCGCGGTGATATTGCCGAAGGCGATGTTGGTGCCGATGTTGAGGCAGATGAACGCCAAGGCGAACATGATCATGTTTACGCTGAACTTAGGCTTCATGAGTTTAAATTCCGACCAGTATTCCTTGGTCCAAAACTTCGGGTTTTCGTTTTGCTCCATGTCGCCCGTGTAGCCGGAATCGCGCGCCATCTTCTCGATGCTGACGCGGCGTTTTTGCAAGAACACGAAATCAAGGGACGATACGGTGATGGACACGGCGATTACATATACGAGTACATGCGCGCTTTGCGTATGCCCCGCGGGGAAGAGTTGGCGGAATAATACGAACGCCGCCAGCGCGGAAAGGAACGATATCCAACCCGTGCGTTTTTCCGTCTTCATCATGTCGAAGGCGATACCCGCCACCATCAGGCCCACGCCCGCCATCATGCCGTTGACCACAGCCGGTCCGGCCCAGTCCGCGATGCGCGTAACCCCGCCCGTAAGACCCAGCGGTACCATTACGACCACAGCCAGCAATAGGGCCGTCATGCGTTCGTTCACGTTCTTGATGTGGTGCGATACGGTAAGGATACTGCTCTGCCCGCTAACGGGCGTGACGGAACCCGCCATCAGGTTACCCACCGCACCCACAAGGAAGGCGAACGCCGTGGGTTTCATCTTATACCCCTGCGCCGCCGCCCATGCCAGCATGGTCAGCCCATTAAGGGCCACGAAGATGACCGCCATTGCGAACACGCTTACGTCCTGCATGTACATTCCTCACTTTCGGATTTGTGAAGCCTTTGGCTTCTTGTGTAAATGTAACAAAAATGAAACATAAAATATATCCGCTAAAATCGACAAAGTTTTTCCGACTTGTGTTAATCGATTCGTTAAAACGCCAAACGGTGCGGACTTAACGTTGACGCCGTTCCGTACGGGATACGTTTTTTTGAGCTACTTTACCCGGTTATCCGTAATGGTTAATGATACGGGTTACGGCGTTTTATAAACGTCGGACACTTAATTAACGGGAGGTTATGAAATGGCAAAAAGGCTTGAAATCGCCGAAGCGGTAAGGAAATGCCTGGACGGCTTCGGTGAGGATTACCGATACGATGAGGAGTCCGTACGCTTTGAGGCGGATATCGAACTGGAATGTCGGTTGAACGGCACCCGCTTGTTCCTCGTGCCGCAGGATGACGGATTGCTGATATACGCTTCCGTTTCCGTAGAAGCGCAGCCCGAGACTATGACGGCCGCCTGCGAATATGTAACGAGGGCAAACCACGGACTTCCCTGCGGCAATTTCGAATTGGATATGGAAAGCGGATTGATCGATTACAAGGTGTATATACAATGCATCGACGCGCCGCCGTCCGAAAGCGTGATAACCGCGGGGATGACCGTCCCCGTCGCCGTTATCAACCGCTACGGGGACGGCCTGATCGACGTCATCGAAAGCGGGAAACCGCCGAAGGAAGCCGCAACCGAAGCAGAAAACCGGAATCGGGGGGAATAACATGGCCTTAAGCATTAAATCCATCATCGGGGACAACGCCGCCAAAAAGGTACGCCACGGCATATACGGCGTATTGCGTTCCGTTATTACCCGTTTCAGAAGGCAGGACAACACGCTGTCCGAAAACGTCGATCTCGGCGGCCAAACGCTGTCGGGCGAAGGCGTACGCGCGAGGTTCGGCGGCACGAAGCCCATGTATATCTACGGCGAAGACAATGAAAAATGGCTCTTTAAGGAAGCCGTAAACTGCGTGGGGATGAGCAAGCGTTCGGGGGCTATCCTTACGGAGATTGGGGCGAATATTCAAAAATTGGTTGACCCCGATACGGCCATCGAGGCCAAGGCGCTGGGTATAAGGGCCCACGGCTTCGGTTCCTTCCAAAAGATGGTGGAGGTTGACCCCAATGCCGTGGATTTGTTCAAATGGCAAAAAAACCCTGAGTCCTATCCCATCGAAAAAATCGAAGAGCTGACCCCCGATATCTTGCGTGAGCATACGACGGACTGGCTGCTTTGCAACTTCGACACCAAGGGCGAAAACTTCGTAATCGATAAAAAAGGGCGTGTGCGCGGCATCGACAAGGAGCAAGCCTTCTCCCATATTTTCAAGGAAGGCGCGCAGCACATGAACACGGAGTTCCAACCCAACCCGAACAATACCCTGTACAACACGATATTCTCCAAATACGCCAAGGGCGAAATGAACCTGAACCTCGACGACTGCATGGGCGCCATCCAAAAAATCGAAAAGATACCCAGGGACGAATATTTGAATAATTTCAAGGGTTTCCTGGATACGAAGTGCGACGGTGATCCGGAGAAACGCAAGCAATATGAGGACGCGATCATGGCCCGAAAGGACGGGCTGCGCGAGGAATACCGCAAGTTCTTCACCGGTTTGATACATGGGCGGGTTTTGAATACCCAAGGTAAGCAGGATGTTTATCCCTTGGATGAAAATAACCGTTTTATCTTTAAGGACGAAGACCGCAGCAAGGTTAAAAACGTGGACCGTTCCTCCGAAATGCAGAACAAAGCCCGCGAAAACGCGCCGAAGCGGATGCCCATTAAAGCAAAAGATTTGGATGCCATGGGTACTTTTGGCAACACCGATAACCGTAAGGAAAAATCACCCGTCCGCGACAAGCCGTCCCCCAACCTTTCCAACCGTAATAAAGTACCGCCCCCCGTACCGCCCAAGAAAAAATAATCGCAATCACCGTCGAAAACGGTTTGGATTCGTATAAGCTCACTACAAAATATAAGGGGTTGTCTTTACTTGTTCTGATTCCGTGGGGCGGGGGCGGGCGGATGTTCCAACGCCGCGCTCATCAAAATCGGGCGATGATCGGCTCCGTGCGCGAAGTGGTTGTGTCGGTCTTGGGAAGCAGCCCGACACCAACCACATAACGCGCCCGTTCGCCGCTAATCGCCCGATTTTGTAG
>WQZS01000039.1 GCA_009780585.1 Defluviitaleaceae bacterium
CCTGACTTAAATCCCATCGAAAAGTTCTGGGCGTGGTTAAAGTGCAGACTTCGTAGAATTCTTCCCAATTTCGATTCTCTTGATGATGCTCTTGTGGACTGTTTTTAATTTATGTGATTATAATAAAAACGCAATCGCATTACCGCACCCCGCTCCTTCCTATCCGAACCATGTGTTAATTATCCCCCGTAAGGTAGCGCGGAATTTATTTACCCTTGCGAAAAATGATATCGACGGAATTATTGGCATGGCAATCAAAATCCGAGGCAGCAATCATGATTATTCATTATTAATAAACGGCGGAAGTAGGCAGGACGTAATGCAAGCCCATTTTCATTTGTTCGACGGAAGCCTCGCGTGTCAAAAAGGATTATCGAAAAATGAAGGAAAATGTTTTAATCATTTTAATGAAGAATCATGGAAGGAATTTATCTCCGGTTTACGGAGTTTAAACGCTTTTTCAATAGTTATCCAAGTTGAAAGGGATAATACGTCTAATATATATGTAATATGAAAAGGAAGTGTTCCATGACCGGAATCACCATCACCCGCATGAGCGACATCGCGCCCACACATTCAAGCGATCATCCTAAATATGAATTCTACAAACACGCCGTTACCGACAGCGCGTATAAATATGAAGTTTCAAGCCCGCGTGAGGGCAACCAAACCGTTGCGGCTTTTTACGTACTGCCGCCGGGCAAGTCAAATTATCCGTATCATTACCATACCACTAACGAGGAAGTGTTCTATATGATTTCCGGCGGTGGTTTGTTGGAAACGTCCGATGGCGAGCGATCCGTTAAGGCGGGGGATATCATCGTATGCCCCGCCGGAAAACAAGGCGCGCATAAGATAACGAATAACACGCAGGAAGATTTGGTTTACCTTGATGTGGATACGAACCATACGCCCGACATCGCGTATTATCCGCACTCGAATAAAGTGGGGATACGCCACGCGGGCGGTATGCGGGATAATTTTAGGCTGGACGGCAACGTAAAATATTATGAAGGCGAATAGGAGCTGAAACCATGCACGATATAAGGAAAATGCGGGAGGATTTCCCCGCGTACAAGGCATTAATGGACAAGCGGGGCACGGATTACGGGTTGGATTTTTTTATAGAAATGGACGAAAGGTATCGAGCAGCATTAAAAAATGCCGAAGAAATGCGCGCCGATATTAACGCGATCAGCAAAAAAATCCCTCTGCTTAAAAAGCAAGGGGGGGATGTTACCGTGCTGATGAATGAATCAAGGCGGATTTCCGCCGAATTGAAGGATATTGAAAAAGGATTGAGAAATTTTGACGAGGAACTGGACGAACTCCTCATGGGCGTACCCAACGTACCGCACCCGAGCGTACCCGAAGGGGCGAGCGACACGGACAACGTGGAGATACGCAAATGGGGTGAGCCGACGGCGTTTGGTTTCGAACCGAAGGCGCATTGGGATTTGGGTACAGCGCTGGGGATTTATGACCCCGAAACAGGTGCCAAGATAGCGGGTTCGCGTTTCTATGTGATGCGCGGAGTGGGGGCGAAGTTAAACCGCGCGTTGAAAAATTTTATGCTGGACAGGCACACCCGCCACGGCTACGAAGAAGTGACCACGCCATACATCGTCAACCGACGCTCGGCGACGGGTACTGGGCAATTGCCCAAATTCGAGGACGAAATGATGTACAAGCTGGAGGGGACGGATTATTTCCTTAACCCTACGGCGGAGGTACCCGTCACCAACATCCACCAGGATGAAATCCTTGACGGTGCGCGTTTGCCCATCCGCTATTGCGGTTATGCCCCCAGTTTCCGCAAGGAAGCGGGATCGGCGGGGCGCGACACGCGGGGCTTGATACGCGTACACCAATTCCACAAAGTGGAAATCGTACACTTTACCCGTCCCGAAGATTCCTACGCCGCGTTGGAAACGCTGACCGCCGACGCGGAGGATATCTTGCAATTATTAGGCTTGCCCTACCGCGTGGTGGAGCGTTGTACGGCGGACTTGGGTTTTTGCGGCGCGAAGGGGTATGACATCGAAGTATGGATGCCCAGTTATAACCGTTACGTGGAGATTTCAAGCTGCACCAACTTCGAAGCCTTCCAAGCGCGGCGGGCGAACATCCGTTACAGGGACGCGGGCGGTAGGCCGATGTTTGTGCATACGCTCAACGGCAGCGGGCTGGCCATCGACCGTTCGATTGCCGCGATATTGGAAAATTACCAGCAAGCGGACGGAACGGTGGCAGTACCCGGTGTTTTGCATCCGTATATGAATGGGTTGGAATCAATTGAATAAATGTATTTTAAAAATAAAATATTATTAGATGAAAAAATAAATATAAATATTAATTTATATTTATTTTTTATTAAAAAATTTTTTTCATATGACCCATAACAAAAAAATTTGTTATGAATATAAAATGCTCGAACGGATAATATGGCACATAAATTAAATTCATGATATGCTGATAATGAAAAGGTAGGGTGCTTGACTAATGGAAAGTAAAATTTTATCGCCTCTTTCCGATATAATTTTCAAATTACTGTTCGGCTCGGAAAATAGCGTTGACATATTGACTGATTTTCTGCTGGCGGTATTGGATTTATCACCTAATGAATATGATGAAATTGCTATATCTAATCCGTTTTTATTACAAGAATATAAGGGTGGTAAACTCGGCATATTAGATGTTAAGTTGAAGTTAAAATCGGGTAAAATATTAAATATTGAGGTGCAGGTAGACCCGATGCCTTTCATGGAATCACGAATATTATTTTATGTTTCCAAAATGATTACAGAACAAATTAACGAAGGCGAACCGTATGAAAAAATAAAGCGGGTAATCAGTATCATCATCACCGACCACCCGTTAATTAAAGGAAGCAATAAATATCATCATCACTTCGGTTTATATGACCTTGAAAGTAAAGTGTTGCTAACCGATGCATTGGAAGTCCATACGCTGGAAATCCCCAAAGCACGTAAAGTGAATGAAGATACCGAAAAAACCGAATTATTAAACTGGATGAAATTCCTTGATGCCAAAACGGAGGAGGAGTTGCACATGTTGGCTCAAAAAAGTCCCGCGTTAAAAAAAGCGACCGTACGCCTTATAGAACTTTCCGCCGATGAAAAAGCCCGTGACATCTATGAAGCGGAAATGAGGCGGCAACGGGATTATAATACAAGGGAGCGGGGAGCGGTGATAACCCGCGAAACGGAAATTATTAATAATGCGCTTGCGATGAATATGAGTATAGAAGACATTATGAAATTGACGGGGAAAACATATGATGATATTAATGCCGTACGTTAATAATGTACGGTTTTACAAAAAACGGCGGCATATCACCCGGATAAGCCGCCGTTTTTTATATAAGCAAATATTAATTAATGCATGGAATACCAACGATTTTGTTGGCTTCGTACATACAAAAAATAAATAATATTTCCGATTCCCGCCGTGAATAAAAGTAAAAATATGTGTACAAGGATGCTTTGCCGCGGGAAGGGCATACCTCCACGCATACCACTTGCGGCGGCTGATGAAGAAGATGAACTTGATGAACCCCCACCTCCGCCCCCGGCGTTCATAAATACCATGGGTTGTTGCGGGTTTGCTGTTTTATTTTCGAGTTTGTCTATTTCTTTTTCTTTTTTGATTACCAATTCGTTTACGCAGGCTTTACAATAATTTTTACCGTTGATTTCGGTACTGCATTCGGAGCAAATAAATTTACCGCATCCCACACAAGCCCCTATAGCCGGTTGCTGGTTATGAACATAACATTGCATTATTAAACCTCCTTCTTATTGCATCCCGTTTAATATTTCGATTGAAACACTAATGTATCGGGATGAAAATACATATGGTTTATACATTGATCGTATCATAGGGAATTAATGAAGTCAAGCATTATTTATACCGTACAGGAAAAAAATACTCCACGCAAACAATAAAAACACCCCCTGCCTATAAACTAAAATTGATTAAAAGAAAGGGGGCAACGTGTTATGGCAAGCAATAATATGGACATTGATTATAAAAAGTTGGCTATGAGAATAAAAGAAGCAAGGCATAGAAAAGGAATCACGCAAGAAAAACTTGCCTTGGAAACAGGGTTGTCCGCAAATTTCATCGGACGGATTGAAAGTAATAATTCAAGGGTAAGTTTAACAAGCCTTGTTAAAATCTGTATTTGCCTTGATACGACAACGGATTATTTATTATCCGATACCGTAAAGCCGTCGGATAATTCAATATTAAATATTACAGCGTTAAACGAAACCGAAAAACGCTTTGTTATTAATACAATCAAGGGTATCAAAGAAATACAAGCGG
Source organism: Defluviitaleaceae bacterium (assembly GCA_009780585.1). Classification (GTDB taxonomy): domain Bacteria; phylum Bacillota; class Clostridia; order Lachnospirales; family WQUN01; genus WQRX01. The sequence continues at coordinate 4,351 of WQZS01000039.1, forward strand.
AACTGATAGCGCAACTAAGGTAATAATATTTTTACCCCTTCCGGAAACGTGATTTACACACAGCACATTCCCCGGAAGGGGCATTTATATTTACAACACAACTTCCTTGTGCGCTTCCGCCGAATCATAAATCGCTTGCATCATTTGGGCGGTGATGATGACGGTGTCGATGTGGGTGGGTAATTTTTCGCCCGTTTGGATGCAGCGCAGGAAGGAATCGATTTCGTCTTGAAACATAGGGGTGTATTTGAATTCGGGTGAAAATTCGTGCAGCTTGCCGTCCTTGGTGGTAAAAACGGTGAATTCCTTGCCGTATTGTAGGCGGATGCCCGCTTTCGTGCCTATAAAATCGATGAACATGCCGCCGGAATTGATGTTCTCCGCCCACGCGCCGTTAACGGTGATGACGGGCCCCGCCGTGCGGATGAGCGCGGTTACGGAATCGTCCACGTCGTACGTGCCGCCCGGGGTAGGGGGGCCGGCCCACATAAAGTCATATACATAGTCGCCGATGTCCACGCCCAGTTTCGAGAAGGTTTCGCCCGAAACGGTGTGTACCTTGGGGTCGCCGCAGCAGTACATCACAATGTCGAGGAAATGCACGCCCCAATCAATTAAAGCACCCCCACCGGCGATGGCTTTGGTAGTGAACGCGCCACCCAACCCCGGGATTGAACGGTGTGCGCGGAAACTCACGTATACATGGTAAACCTCGCCCAATTCGCCCGCGTCGATGCGTTCCTTGATTAAGTTAACGGCCTTGTTGAAGCGGTTAACCACGCCGATGTTGAGAGTCATGCCCGTTTCGTGTTGGGCCTTTTGCATTTCGAGTGCCTCGGCGTAGGTGCGGGCGGCGGGTTTTTCGCACAGTACATGCTTGCCCGCACGCATGGCGGCGATGGCGATTTCCGCGTGACCTTTGTTGGGCGTGCAGATGGAAACGGCGACGACCTCGGGGTCGGCCAGTACCTCGCGGTAATCGGTGACGGCTTTACCGCAGCCGTATTCCTCGACGGCCTTTTCGGCGCGTTCGGGGATGATGTCGCAGAAGTATGCGATTTCCGCGTCCTTATTTTGCAAATACGCGGGGATGTGCTCCCCGTTGGCGATTGTACCGCATCCGATAATGGCTACCTTCATATAATGATCCTCCCGTGCATGATTTTCCAAAAAAATAACACAGCCCGCGGTTTGTGGCAACCGCGGGCTGTGTGTGGGTTAATTATCGGGGTTAGAAAGCCCGTTTTAATCGATTGTATTCTTCCGTAACCGGGTCCGTGGCGGACAGTTTGCCCACACGACGGGCGCGCAGTCCCATCATAACGGAAACGCGCTTTATCACGCGGAAAGCGATCCATCCGCCCCAAAACAGCATTGCGCCCCACACGATGTTCCATTGGGATTGCGTGTTGACGGTTGCGGTGGGTTGGTAATTCTGTCCCCAATCCGCCCATACGAGGGCCTCATTTATTGCCCTTTCAATACTTTGGGCGGCATGGGGAAACATGAATTGCAATTCATACAGGGATTGGAATGTTTCATGCTGCGCAGCGGTGTTGACCGGCCTGTTACCGATGGAAGTTGTGTTCCATACGTAAAGTACTGCGGTACCGTTTAATAACCAAATAAGCGTCAACGCGGCGATAAACGCGATTACGTGGCGTTTCAGGTTTTGCTTGTCTTTGACGTTTAATTTCGCTTGATACAACAGCACGCCGTCGTCATACGCGGCTTCCTCCGCTATCGGGGTCGGGGGTATGACCCCGCCGTTGTTGGTGTATACGTGTTCGTCCGTCATTTCCATATCCTCCTTGGGTTTTTCGGAGGAGTCCGTAATCAATTGGAGCGACCGTCCTTCTTCCAGCCATTCGGCCCGTCCCTTAAGTACAAGCTGCTTCGCGCGGCGGGGGAAGAGCGAACCGATTTTATCGCCGTGGCGGTCGTATAGGTCAATGCTTTCGATACAATCACGACTCCTTCCGTTGGTTGAACGGCTTCGCTGTTTTAACCGGGTGCCTGCCCGTAGCCGTTGTTATCAATAAATACGGATAAAAACCGTATGGGTTTATCGGGCTATACTTATTTTTTGAAGGTTACCATTTCCACGTCGTCCCGTTGCGATTGGTCACCGCGGTATTTTTCGAAGGCATCCCAAACTTTGGCGGAAACGGTCGTTTGTTTTTCGTGGTGGTTTTCGAGGATAAGTTCCTTAAATCTTTTATAACCGAAGGATTTTTTATTTTCACCGCCTATTTGGTCGAATAAGCCGTCCGAGGCGATGTAGAATTTATCGCCCGAATGTGCGCCGATCCGGTTAACGGCGACATCGTCCTTACTTTTTATCTGTCCTTCACCTACAAAGAGTTTTTGGCCTTTTACTTGTTTTACTTCCTTGCCGTCGCAAACGAAGACGTGGATGTTACCGGCGGATAGGGTTACGTCCCCGTTTTTGGCGATAAATAAAACCGCAAGGTCGCATCCGTCATCGATGGCGGTGGCCTTGCGGTTTTTCTTCTCTGTATCATCCACATGCAGTACGGACGCCAACCGTTTATCCAGCAGGTATACGATTTGCGCCGTGTCGCTGTAATTTTCCTCGTTTATATACGCTTCAAAGGTGCTGACCACCAGCATGGTAAGCAACGCGCCGGGCGTCCCGTGGCCCGTGCAGTCGCATACGCACAGCACCGTGCCGTCATGGAAGTTCTTCGCCCAATAAATATCGCCGCCCACGATATCACGCGGGTTCCAAAGGACGGAATAATCGGCGAAGGCTTCATTGAAGACCTGTTCGTTCGGTAACAGGTTACCTTGTATCTTTCCCGCGTATATGATGCTTTCCATCACTTCACGGTGCGCCGCTTTTAATTCCAACGTCATTTTATTCAAGCGGGCGTTGTACTGCGCTATATAAGCCGCCAGCAGGCTTATGATTAAGCCCGCCGCCATCAAAGCGAGGATTTCCGGCGAACGGTACCACCGCCATGTGCTTAACAGCATCAAATGCCATTCAGCGTTTTGGATCAGCATACTCCGCTCCTCAAAACGGGCACCGGAACGTGCCGCTTCGAGGTTGGTGTTCAATATCTGCCGTTCGCCCGTGTCCGGGTCGATACGCCACATTTCATATTCAAAGCCTTGTATCCGCAAGAATTCCAACTCCGCGTTGTCCAAGGCTTCGGGCCATTTAAGCGTTACGGATACGAGACCCCAAAAATCATTTTCTTCCGCGTCTAGGAATACGGGTAACCGCCCCGCTATAATCATGCGGTCCTGCCTTCCGATAAAGGGCCCCGCCATCAATAGTTCCCCGCGATTGATCGCGTCCATTGCCTCCATGTTTCCCGCCAAATCCGCGAAAAAATCATGCCCCAATAAAGGCGTTACGTCATCCGCCAAGGAAAACGCATGAGAAACGACGCCGTTTGGCGCGATAAGTATGTTAAGGATTGCCGGGTCATTTACGATGGACGGCGCGACGCGGTCAAAATTATCGATGGTGCCTTCCCCTTGCCGTACCAACGCGGCCAAGATTTCCGTCCGATAAAAAAGCTGCGTCAGTACCGTGTCCACACGTTGCACCTTTTCCGAAACGATTTGCTCCATTTGGAGCCGTTCCAAATTGGAGCGGTTGGTTACGGCATAAACGATGAAAGCCAACGCCAACGCCAACGAAATAAAGAAGGCAAACAACGCTTGCTTCGATATTCTTTGCATTTTACGGTCATTCCTTTTTTAGAACGCCTTCTTTACCGTTTTCAATTCTTTCGGGATATCGATTTTTTGCGGGCAATGGGTCAGGCACGCGCCGCACGCGGTGCAATGGTCGGCGCGTTTTTCAAGTGTTTTGTACATGGCGTCGCGGTTCCAATGGGCATCGCCGCGTTTTAAGCCGTTGTAGAAGGAAAAACACGAAGCGATGTCGATACGTTCGGGGCAATAATTGTGGCAATACTTACAACCCGTGCAGGGGACGCTGGCCACCTTCGCCATTTCGGCGAGGACTTTTTCCAAGAGGTCTTTTTCTTCGGCGTTGAAGGGGCGCAAATAATTCTTGTAGGTGTTTAGGTTATCCAGCAACTGCTCCATGTTCGACATACCGGAAAGCATGACCGTTGCGCCTTCCAGCGTGGCGGCGTATTGTACCGCCCACGAAGCGATTGATCGTTCGGGCGCGTGGGCTTTAAGCAACGCTTCGGCGGGTGCGGGGAGTTTTGCTAACGTGCCGCCCTTGACCGGCTCCATAACGATAATGGGGACGTTGTACTTAATGGCGAGTTCCTGCCATTCGTTAGCGGGGCCGCGCAGGTTGTCAATATAATTGAGTTGAAGCTGGACGAATTCCGTTTCGGGATGGGTTTTAAGGAGCCGTTCAAGGTACGCCGTCGAGCCGTGGAAGGAAAAGCCGATGTGCTTGGCGATCCCTTTTTCCTTTTGCTTTTTGATCCAGCCGAACAGGTCTTGGCTCTCGATGGCCGCTTCCCTTGAATCGTCCAGCGAATGTAACATGTAGAAATCGATAACGTCCGTGCCCAAACGTTTAAGCGATTCGGCCAGGATTCTTTCGCAGTCACGGTGGTTTTTCACCTGCCACGGGGGGAGCTTGTCGGCGATCATAAAGTTGCCTCGCGGGTGCCGCGTGACGAGGACCTTTTTGAGCAATTCTTCGGAGCCGCCGTATTCGTAGGCGGTATCGAAATAGTTGTACCCGCTTTCGAGGTAGGTATCCACCATTTTCGTGCTTTGGCTGACATCGGGCATACGCATGTTGCCGAAGCCGAGCGCGGAGGCTTTACCGACGGTAAGGACATCTTTATGCGTCATTTATTTGTTCCTTTCTGCGATGGCTTTCGCGCGGGCTACGACGTTTTCAAGCGTCAGTCCTTTTTCTTCGAACACCTTGGCGGCGGGTGCGGATGCGCCGAAGCCGTCGATGCCCAGCACTTCCCCGTCCAAGCCCGTATACTTGTGCCAGCCGAAGGTCGAAGCCGCTTCCACAGCCAATCGCGCGCGTACGCCGCACGGGAGGAGGCTTTTTTTATACGCTTCGTCCTGCGCTTCGAACAGTTCCATACAGGGCATGGAGATGACTCGCGCGTGGATACCGCTTTCAAGCAATATTTTTTGCGCGTTGTAAATCAGTTCCACTTCCGAACCGCTTGCGATCAGCAGGATATCCGGCTTACCCGTGGCGGGGTTCGTACTTTCCTTCAATATATAAGCGCCTTTGTACAAGCCCGCGCCGCTTTCGGGGAGTTGGGGCAGGGGCTGGCGGCTTAAAACGATAGCGGTCGGCTTGCCGTTGGTTAACGCAATCGCCCACGCCGCGGCGGTTTCGGCCGTATCGCAAGGGCGGATAGTTTGGAAGTTGGGGATCGAACGCAGCGCCGCGAGTTGTTCGACGGGCTGGTGCGTCGGCCCGTCTTCGCCCACGCCGATGGAGTCGTGGGTCATGATGTGTACCACGGGCAAACCCATCAACGCTGACAAACGCATGGCGGGCTTCATATAATCGCTGAATACGAAGAACCCCGCGACGTACGGGCGCAAGCCGCCGTGTGCCATCATGGCGTTTGCGATGGCGGTCATGGCGTGTTCGCGTATGCCGAAGTGGAGGTTGGAACCCGTGGGGTTATCCTTCGCGTAACCTTTGCCGCGTTCCTTCATCCACGAATTGGTGGAGGGCGCGAGGTCGGCGGAGCCGCCGATCAATTGCGGTACAAGCTGGGCCAGGCGTTGCAACACCCGTTCCGAGGAAACGCGCGTAGCGAGGGGCTTTCCATCGGCCCAAATATCCGCGAAGTGTTTATCGATATCGGTGATGTCCCCGGGTAATTGATCGCTTTGCCACGCTTCCCATTCGGCGAAGTCGGCGGGGTATTCTTTTTTATATCGCGCGAGCAAGGAATTCCATTCGTCTTCCTTGGCTTGCGCACCCTTTTGCCATTCGGCGATTTGCGCTTTTACTTCCTCCGGTACGTGGAACGCGCTTTCATGCGGCCAGCCGAGGGTTTTTTTCGCCGCGGCGATGGCTTCAGCGTTTAACGGAGAGCCATGGACGCCTGCCGTGCCTTGGTTGGGCGCGCCGTAGCCGATGGTGGTTTTTATTTCGATGAGGGAGGGTTTGTCGGTGATTTTTTTCGCTTCTTCAACTTCGTGTCGAATCGACACGAAGTTGGTGTCCCCGTCCTTTACCTCCCGTACATCCCAGCCGTACGCGGCGAAACGCGCTTGCACGTTTTCAGTAAAGGCTAAATCGGTCGAACCTTCGATGGTGATATTATTGGAATCGTACAGCACGATCAGCTTGCCTAAGCCCAACGTACCCGCCAACGAAACAGCCTCCGCCGCAACGCCCTCTTGCAAGCAACCGTCGCCGCACAGCACATACGTATAATGGTCAACGATTTTGGTGTCGGATTTGTTGAACTTGGCGGCGAGGTAATTCTCCGCCCAAGCGAAGCCCACGCCGTTGGCGATGCCTTGTCCCAGCGGGCCGGTGGTAATCTCCACGCCCGGGGTGTGGCCGTATTCGGGGTGGCCGGGGGTTTTAGAATTTTGCTGGCGGAAATCCTTCAAATCCTCCAAGGAAACACCATAGCCGAAGACATGGAGCAAGCTGTACAACAGGGCCGAGCCGTGACCTGCCGACATAATAAAGCGGTCGCGGTCGGGCCACGCGGGGTTTTTGGGGTTATGCTTCATCACGTCCCCCCATAAAGCCGCAGCCATCGGGGCCGCGCCCATTGGCAAGCCGGGATGGCCGGAGTTGGCTTTTTGCACGGCTTCCACGCTTAAGAAACGCAGGGTATTGACGGTGGTTTGGTTTACGACGTTCATTTCGCCACACCTTCCCTCTCGTTTTGCTCCGCAAAACTGGCCTGGCGGCCCGATGCTGGCGCATCGCCGGCTACGCCGGTGTTTGCCCAATCCTTAAGGAATCGCTCGATACCGCTTTCGGTCAGCGGGTGGTTGAGCATTTGGATGAATGTGGCGTAGGGAACCGTCGCGATGTGCGCGCCGAGCCTCGCCGCCTGTATCGCGTGGATGGGGTGGCGTACGCTGGCGGCGATGATTTCGCAATCGATGCCGTGTGTGTCGAAAATGTCGGTAATTTCTTCGATGAGATTCATACCGTCCATGCCGATATCGTCCAGCCTTCCGAGGAAAGGGCTGACGTACGTCGCGCCCGCCCGCGCGGCCAAGAGCGCTTGCACCGCGGAGAAGACAAGCGTCACGTTCGTTTTGATGCCTTCGGCGGTAAGTACCTTGGTGGCCTTTAAGCCTTCGGCGGTCATGGGTACCTTTATCACGATATTTTTATGGATTTTGGCGAGTTCGCGGGCTTCGGTTAGCATCCCTTCGGCCTTCGTGTCGATGACTTCCGCGCTGATGGGCCCGTCCACAAGGGATGTGATTTCCCGCACGACTTCTTTGAAATCGCGGCCTTCCTTCGCGATGAGCGAGGGGTTTGTCGTTACGCCGCAAATAACCCCCCAATCGTTGATTTCCTTGATGTGCTTCACGTTCGCTGTGTCGATGAATAATTTCATATAAATCATCCCTTCTTAGATATAAAAAATCGGACTTGTAATTATCAAGCCCGATTATACCACAGGAACGCGCAATTACCATATTTACCCTTGATCATTTATCCAATCCGCGATATCCCGCAGCACATCTTCCCCGAGGCGCATCCCGGGCGGGCGCATCGCGATTATTTCCCCGTGTTCGCGGAAATTGCGGGCAATCGACGGCAGGAAGAAGTGGTCCAAACCATCATATAATATAAACGCCGCGTTGTCGCGCACGCTAAGCAACGCTTGCAGCATGGCGAAATCCGTATCGGCGCGTACCTGGAAGTCGTTCGCCCCTTGCATAACCAATATGGGAACGGTTATATCGGCGGCGTACCGTTCAAAGGAATGAATTTCCATATCCCAAAAATAATAAGCGTTGGCGCCGAGCAGGGGGAGGGGGGTTGATTTCGCTTCGTCTTCGCTCATAGTTGCCAAGCCGTCGAATATTTCGGCAAGTGTTTGGATTGACAAGCGCAGCGGTTCGACTTCCGTCATATGGCCGAACCCCATCCTGTCAAGTTCCGCAAGCTCCGCCGTGAATTGCTCGACAGCGATTTCCATCACGTTACGCGGCGAACCCGCGAATAGAATCAACCCATCGAAATCGCCGCCGCTTGCGTGGATGCGGGGCGCAAGTACACCGCCCAAGCTCCAACCCAGCAAATAAACGCTGCCGATACGCGGATCGCTCCGCAGCAATTGTGCCGCCGATACGGCGTCCTCGATGGTTTCCTCCCATACGGTGAAGTTGCCGCCGAACGCCCTTGCCATGCCCGCCCCGTGGGTATAGGTGCGCTTGTCATACCGTACCGCCGCGATGCCGCTGCGCGCCAAATAATCCGCAATCGTGAAGAAGTGGCGCGTACCAAATACCTCCGCGTCGCGATTCGACGGGCCCGAACCGTGTACGAGAACGACCGCCGGTACGGGATTTTCCGCGCTCGCCCCGGCGGGGAGGGTCAATTCACCGCCCAATTCCCACACCGTACCCGCGCCCACGGTAATCGGCTCGATGATATAATCCCGCGGCCCGTCGTCAAATCCCACATGGAGGGTAAAGCTATCAGGTTGAGCCACGAAAGCCGAAACCGCGCCGCCCATACCCAAGGCTACGTAGTAGGACGCGTACCCCAATTCGTGCCGGACGGAAACGTCGTATGTGACCTGCCCCAACTGAACATGGCGGTCTGTAATCGAATAATCCAGGATACCCCCGCGGGTAAAGGTTATGATTTCACGCAGCCGGCGGAAATCCACGCCGCCCAACGTATCGTCAAGCATGGGTTCCAACGCTTTGATATCCCCCGCGGCGAAGCGTTCCATAAATAAAAGGACGATGGATTCGGGTGTGGGGTTTTCGTTATTATCGTTATCGTTACCAATAATGCCGCGCGAACCGCACGCCGTTAGGTAAAATAATACGGCGAATAAAATTGTGATTATCTATAATTTTTTCATAAAAAATAACCCTCCAAACAAATCGAGCTTGTGTTTGCAGGGTCATTGTAATGGAAAGATGTGTCAAAAACATGGCGTTTGACTATAAAATATCATGGTGACCGATATCAAGCAGTAAGATAATCTTGTCATCATTATACATCCATAGTATCCGTACATTCATGTTTACGCTGCATTCAAAGGCATCCTTTAACCGTTGTACTTTTTTTGTACGAAGCGAAGGATGAAATGGGTTTTCCGATAAAATCGTAAGTTTATTGGCAACCGCCTGTTGTTCGTTCAACGACAACTTTTTTAATTCCTTTATAAATACCTTTGCCGGTTCAAGCCGATACATCATGTTCCTCGATATTAATGCCTAAGTCGTTAAACATATGCTCTACGCTTTCGTAAACGATGGTCGGTTCTTTTTTATGGTCGTTGATAATTTTTGCAAGCCGTTCTAATTTAGATTTTGGATAAACCACGACAGGACATAAAAATACCCCGCCGTCACGCTCCATAACTTCAAACTTATCGCCTTTGCAAATGTTCATTTTCTTAATAATTTCGCTCGGAAGCGTTATTTGCGACCGTTCCCTCATTTCCACCAGCATAAATCACCTCATAAAAATAACATCAGATAGGCGTTTGCGAAACGCCATAACCCGCAAGGAAGCGGGATATATTTATTGTAAGAACAGAACAACTCCTCACGGGTGTTTGGTATAATAGGCTCGACGAAAAGCATTATCCATATCCACCG
>WQZS01000040.1 GCA_009780585.1 Defluviitaleaceae bacterium
CCTGACTTAAATCCCATCGAAAAGTTCTGGGCGTGGTTAAAGTGCAGACTTCGTAGAATTCTTCCCAATTTCGATTCTCTTGATGATGCTCTTGTGGACTGTTTTTAATTTATGTGATTATAGTTTCTTCGACATCCCATACAACGGCAGCATTGTTTGCATTAATCGTGAGCGTTTGGCTTATTGATACCGTTCCCACTCCTGTTATGATAACATCGGTCACAGCCGTGTTCGTAATATCAAGTGTGCCTGATGCGTCATTGGTAAGTGTGACGGTGACTTGGGGTACGCTGCCATCTATGGTAAGCCCACCGGCACCCCAAATTAAATCGCTAGCCGCGGCAATCCCCATCATCCCGTCTGCGCCGCCGCCCTCGGCTGTCGCCAGTTCGGGTGCCATGCCGATCATGAGCGTTAACGAAAGCAAAACCGCAAGAATCTTCCGTAAAACCTTATACTTGGCAGCCATGATATATTTGCCTCCTTCATATGCCCGTTTGCCGGAGCCGCTCACATGTTTTATACATTTGGTTCCATTATATAACCGTAAATACAATAAAAGGTGTACCGCGCGTACACAAAGTAAATAAATTTTCAAAAAATATTTGAATAAATTATTTTTGTGTTTTTCAGATTTCGCTTGTAATACAAATGTTTATAGAACGCTTTACATATATGATATAATCATTGTGAAGGGAGTGAGCAAAATGGCGCAAGCTATGGTTAATTTCAGAATGGATGAAAGGTTAAAAAAAAGCATGGAACAAACATGCAAGGATATGGGGTTAAACATGACCACCGCGTTCACCATTTTCGCAACCAAAGTAACCAAGGAAAAGAGAATCCCCTTTGAAGTATCCGTTGACCCTTTTTATTCGGAAATAAATATAGACAGATTATCCAAAGCAATTGCTAATCTTGAATCGGGTGGTGGTACGTACCACGGATTGATTGAGGCAGACCCGAACCGTTAAAACATAACCTTTCGGGTTATTGGAGTCGTGAAATAGATAAGAAAAACCGTATTGTATACAAAATCGAAAAAGGGGAAATAAAAATAGCACAATGCGGTTCACATTATCGTGATAAATAAAAACAACTGCAAAAGCATTTGATGTAAATATCAATGAAAATTAACTAAAATGATATTAGTGCCAACCCTGTGCGGGTGCGTCTTTTGATGCTTGGGTTTCCCGCACGGGGTTTTTATTTCATGTGTACGCTCGGTACACCTTTTTTTATTTTTCATACTGTAAAATGGTAAAAAATATCAAGGAGGAAGTAATTATGAAAGCAAAAAAATCTGTTTCTAAGCGATACCCAATCGTCTTTGCACTAATCTTTGCCATCATACTTTCGTCGCTGCCCATTCATTTTCCTGTTTATGCCGCGCCCGTACAAACACCCGTTTCGGCTTCAGACCTCTTTGTCGGTTTCGAAGACGGTACGACCGGCGGGTTTGTGCCCCGTCGGGGTACCGAATCATTAACCGTCACGAACGCTACAGCCCATTCGGGGCAATACTCGCTCCTTATTTCGAGGCGGCTTAGGATGGATTACGGCGCGCAAATTGATGTAACTCAATACGTCGAACCTGATACCATCTACGAAGTGACGTTTTGGGTCAGGCAAAGAACGGCGGGTACCCACAATTATGGATTATTTACGGAGTTGGTGCCCAAAGGTTCAGCAACCGGGTGGATGAGTGCCTTTTATATTAACAACCGCCCTGTTTCGCAACGGGATGGTTGGGTAAAGGTATCCGGGATGTTTTTCTACGATTCAACCCTGTATGAATTGGATGCCGTAACCATTTTCCTTCAAGCCGATAACGCCGGTACGGAATATTATATCGACAGCGTTTCCTTTGTGAAAAGCGACGCGAATCAGAATCTATTGGACAGCGCAAGGCTCCCTTCGCTGCATGAAACCTATCGTGACCATTTTAAGGTCGGCAACTATTTTGATCTTTTTTATCCCCTTAACATGCCCGGTATTTTTATCCCCCACGTCGCGCGCCATTACAATATCATGTCGGCGGGCGGGGGAATGACTCCCCGTGCCCTTTCACCGGAGAGGGGTGTATACAATTTTGCCCCTGCCGATGCGATTATTGACACCCTTCGAAGCGAAGGCATTGAAATCGTCGGCCATACCCTGCTTAGCGGCTGGGGTTTTGAACACAGCCCGGAATGGATGTCCAACAGGCCGGACGGCGCGCCGCTCACCCGTACCCAGGCTATCGCCAACCTGACCGAATATATCAACGCCGTAATGAAACATTACAGCGGCCGGGTTCCCGTTTGGCATGTCATCAACGAAGCCATTGGTTATGCGGGGCCTAATTGCACCTGGCGCGACGCTATTAAACAAACAGCCGAACACGGTGCCCATTGGTATCTCGCCTTCGACAACGGCGCAAACAGGAGCAGAGGCGAAAGCGGGGCGGATTTCGTCGAATATGCCTTCCGTATCGCGCGCGCAGCCGACCCCGGTGCCATCCTTTATTATAACGAATGTTTTGAAGATAACCCCAACACGGCAAGGGTCGTCGCCGAAATGGTCAAGGAAATCAACGACAAATGGCTTTCCGAGGGTAATACACGGTTGCTTATCGAAGGTATCGGAATGCAAGCGCATTATAACCTTAACACCGTCGTCGCCAATGTGGAAAACGCCATCCGAACCTACGCAAACATCGGCGTAAGCGTAAGCATTACCGAATTGGATGTTCTCATCTTTGACAGGGGTACCACCGGCGTCCTAACGCAGACTTTATTAGAGAGGCAAGCCAGAAAATATGCGGAATTATTTGCTGTATTCCAAAGACATTCCAAGCATATTCACCGCGTAATCTTTTGCAATCTTGACGACGGAACTTCTTGGCTCAACTATTACCACAAAGACGGCGGCATTTGCCAAATTGGCGAAAATTATGGTTATCCTTTAATTTTCGATAATTTATACAATCCTAAACTTGCCTATTTCGCCGTAATCGACCCTGCGGGTTATCTCGCGGGTAATTTCCGCACCGAAGCACAGCGTCAGGCATGGATACGGGCCAACAGCCTGCCTGTTTTTGTCGAATTGACGCTCGATGAAAAACTCTTCGGCACATGGGACAGACTCGGCACCGTGCAATCACTTGCCAACTTTACACAAAGAAACCAACACAACGTAAATACATGGATGCAGGATATTATGCGCCGCCGCGGCGACAATCGCCAACAGCTTGATTTTACCGACAAAGGACGCATCATTGCAAACGGTGTAACCGGTTTCGGCGACACATGGACGGACGCTTCCATCGGCGGTCGGAGTTATGAAATCCGTACCATCGGCGGCAATGATTATCTGTTTGTTGATAACCGTATGCCGGGTTCGGGAGCGAACGCATCATGGACGGTATTTGTTCGCGGATAAACAAAGTATTTGTTGTCAACTTATTATTACTAAGCGGGGTTGGAAGCGCGGCCCCGCCATCCGATTGAGCGATGAAGTCACTTTTGTCCGCCATGTGGACGCCACATGGGATTTGATACGCTACCAAGGCGCAATGTGGCACGTAAGACGAAGCCAATTAACGCCGAATACTGAAAATTCTAATAAAAATACCCCTTGCAAAAGCAGGGGTAATTGAGTAAAATATCAATGAGCAACCGCAAAGCGGTTGACGCAAGTTTAATTAGTTATCGAAATAACCGCTTGTCCTTGTGCAGGGGCGGTTATTTTCTTTTGGAAAATATATCTGCAATGTAAATCATCAGCTTCACCAATGCTATGATTAACATCATAGCCAAAAATATTAAGGTTACAACTTCATATACAGACATGGTTTCACCTCCTTTACGGAAGTGTCGCCAACCGCCTTGCTTTTTGATTGCTCACCGCTAAGATAATACAAAACATCCTATATATCAACAAAATGAATTAATGCACCTTATTTCAAACGGTTATTTCTACTCCACCGCGTAAAAGCAATTCTTAGGTGAAACAATCCGGCCTTCCTTTTTCAACGCAGCCGTCAGCTTCGTAACGTCCTTCACATCCAAACCCGTAGCCTCCGCAATGTCCTTATTTTTCAAAGGCTTCCCGGCTTCCTTCAACGCCTTACAAATCGCGTCCTTAGCGTCCATATCGCACATCCTTCCATTTTTTAACTTGTCCCCTACTAGAGGACAAGTTAACTTCTGCCCAATTTGAGCAGAAGTTAATTCCGAAGATTCTTCGGTTTTTTCAGCCTATCGCGTGTACTTCCGTCCGAGCGGGCGGGGGAACTCCATAAGCCGCGCCTACGAAAACGGGTGTCGAGCGGCGAAGGGCGGGCTTATGTGCTTGGCGTCGGGCATTTATGACCGACGCAAGCACTTGCCCGACCGAACCGACCGGCGCCCGTTTTCGCTGAGCGCGGCGTTGGAGTTGCCCCGCCCGCTCGGTATGGAAACCTACCTCCGCGCCACCGTAGGATAAAACAAATCATCATCATCCGTATCATCATACCCCGGCGCGTTACCCACTTCAATGGAACGGTACATCGGCATCCCCGTACCCGCGGGTATCAACTGCCCGATAATAACGTTCTCCTTCAACCCGATAAGCCGGTCTTCCTTACCGCGGATAGACGCCTCCGTCAGCACGCGCGTCGTCTCTTGGAAGCTGGCCGCCGAAAGGAACGAATCCGTGGCAAGCGAAGCCTTGGTAATACCCAAAAGCACACGCGAACCCGTGGCGGGTTCAAGCCCCTGCGCCTCGATTTCCTTGTTCACTTCCTCAAATTCCAGCCAATCAATAAGAGATCCGGGAAGCAAATCGGTGTCGCCGTTTTCTTCGATTTTTACGCGTTTGAGCATCTGCCGCACGATGACCTCGATGTGCTTGTCGTTGATGTCCACGCCGTGGAGGTCGTACACGCGCTGCACTTCCTGTATCATATAATCCTGCACGCCGCGCAAGCCCTTAATTTTTAAGATGTCGTGCGGATAAACGGAACCTTCGGTCAATTCGCTCCCCGCTTCCACCACATCGCCCGAATGTACCTTGATACGCGAGCCGTAGGGGATGAGGTAAGCCTTTTCCTCCCCTGTTTCGTGGTTGGAAATGACGACCTCACGCTTCTTTTTATTGTCGCTGATGGTTACCTTACCCGGGAACTCGGCGATAATCGCCAAGCCTTTAGGTTTACGCGCTTCAAAGATTTCCTCTACGCGGGGGAGACCCTTCGTGATGTCCTCGTTGGTGGCGACGCCGCCCACTTGGAAGGTCCGCATGGTTAACTGCGTACCCGGCTCGCCGATGGATTGCGCGGCGATGATTCCCACGGATTCGCCGATGCGCACCGCGCGCCCGCTGGCCATGTTGGCGCCGTAGCACTTGGCGCACAAGCCGATTCGGCTGCGGCAGGTTAAAACGGTGCGTACCTTTACTTCCTTAATGCCCGCGCCTTCGATGGTATCGGCTTGGTCGGGCGTAATCAACGTATCCTCCGCGGCGATAACCGCGTCGGTTTCGGGGTGTTTGATGTCCTCCAACGCCCAACGCCCGCGGATACGGTCCGCCAACGATTCGATCACCACTTCGCCGTCGATGAAAGCGGCCACACCCAAACCGGGCTTCGGTTCGTCGGTTGCCACACAATCTTCTTCGCGGATAATGATATCCTGCGAAACGTCAACCATCCGGCGCGTGAGGTATCCCGAGTCCGCCGTACGCAGCGCCGTATCGGAAAGGCCCTTACGCGCGCTGTGGCCGGAGATGAAATATTCAAGTACGGTCAAGCCTTCACGGTAGTTGGAACGCACGGGGATTTCCAACGTCTTACCCGTGGGGCTCGAAATCAAGCCGCGCATACCCGCCATTTGCTTCATTTGCACGACGGAGCCGCGCGCGCCCGAGTCCAGCATCATGAACACGCTGTTGTCCTCGTTTAAGCCCGCCATCAGGTCGCGGGTGACTTTGTCGGTCGCTTCGGTCCAGGTTTGGAGTACCTTTGTTTGGCGTTCCTCGTCGGTCATTAAACCGCGGCGGAAGAGGCGGTACACGCCGTCAACGGCTTTGTCGGCTTCAGCCAAAATTTCCGCCTTCGATTCCGGCACCTCCATGTCGGTAACGGAAACCGACAGCGCGCTTTGCGTCGCGAAGCGGAAGCCCAAATCCTTGATTTCGTCCAGCGCTATGGACGTTGATACGCTTCCGTATTTATTGATACAGCGTGTGACGATCTTGCCCAGCAATTTATTGTTTACGCGTTCGTTTATCTCCAATGCCCACGGGTCGGCCTCACGGTCGATGAAGCCCAAATCCTGCGGGATGGCTTGGTTAAAGATAATGCGCCCGGGTGTGGTGTCGATGAGCTTCGCTTCCTTCGTTACAGGATGCTTGCGGCGCACCTTGATCTTCGCGTGGAGGTGTACGACGCCGTTATCGAGCGCCAAAAGCGCCTCGTTGTCGTCCGTAAAGACCTTGCCTTCGCCTTTTTTGCCGTCACGCGCCGACGTCAGGTAATAAATCCCCATAACCATATCCTTGGTGGGTACGGTGATGGGCGAACCGTCGGAAGGCTTTAACAGGTTGTTGGGCGCGAGCAGGAGGAAACGGCACTCCGCTTGCGCTTCCACGGAAAGGGGTACGTGTACGGCCATTTGGTCACCGTCGAAGTCGGCGTTGTACGCCGCGCATACCAGCGGATGCAGCATCAGCGCGCGGCCTTCCACCAGCACCGGCTCGAAGGCTTGGATGCCCAAACGGTGCAAGGTTGGGGCGCGGTTTAACATGATGGGATGTTCCTTGATGACGTCTTCCAATGCGTCCCACACGCGGGGTTCGAGTTTTTCCACCATACGCTTGGCGGATTTAATATTATGGGCGTGCCCGTCCGCCACGAGTTTTTTCATGACGAAGGGCTTGAATAACTCGATCGCCATTTCCCGCGGGAGACCGCATTGGTAAATCTTCAATTTCGGCCCGACCACGATTACCGAACGGCCGGAATAGTCAACGCGTTTACCCAGCAGGTTTTGGCGGAAACGCCCTTGCTTACCCGTCAATAAGTCGGACAAGGATTTGAGCGGGCGGTTGCCGGGGCCCGTTACGGGGCGTCCGCGGCGTCCGTTGTTGATCAGCGCGTCCACGGCTTCTTGTAACATCCGTTTTTCGTTGCGCACGATGATGTCCGGCGCGCCCAAATCCAACAGGCGTTTTAAGCGGTTATTCCGGTTGATCACGCGGCGGTACAGGTCGTTTAAGTCCGACGTGGCGAAACGCCCGCCGTCCAATTGCACCATCGGGCGCAAATCCGGCGGGATGACGGGGATCGTGTCGAGTATCATCCACTCGGGGCGGTTGCCCGACAAGCGGAACGCTTCGATGACTTCCAGCTTTTTGATATAGCGCAGGCGTTTTTGGCCCGTTGCTTCCTTTAATAATACCTTCAATTCTTCCGATTCGCCTTCCAGGTCGATCGAAAGGAGCAGCGATTTTATCGCTTCCGCGCCCATGCCCACGGTAAAGGTGGGGACGCGCGTGCCGCCCGGCCCGTTCTTGTACGCGCCGAACTTATCCAGCGCCTCACGGTATTCGCGGTCGGTCAGCAGGGTTTTGGCGATCATACCCGTATCGCCCGGGTCAAGGATGACGTACGCCGCGAAGTACAGCACCTTTTCCAGCGCGCGCGGCGACATGCCCAATATCAAGCCCATCCGTGAAGGAATCCCGCGGAAGTACCAAATATGCGACACGGGGGCCGCGAGTTCGATATGCCCCATACGTTCGCGCCGTACCTTTGACTTGGTTACCTCCACACCGCAGCGGTCACAGACAACGCCCTTGTAACGGATGCGCTTGTATTTGCCGCAATGACATTCCCAGTCCTTGTTGGGCCCGAAAATACGCTCACAGAATAAACCGTCACGCTCCGGCTTTAACGTCCTATAGTTAATCGTTTCGGGCTTCTTTACTTCCCCGCGCGACCATTCGCGGATTTTCTCCGGCGAGGCAAGGCCGATCTTGATTGAGGAGAAGGTCATCCCCGGCTCGGGGAGGTTTCTTGCTTCCGCTTCCATTCTCATCGTTTACTCCTCCTCATCATTGAAAATGCCGTAATCGTCGTCCGTCAGTTCGTCGTCGGTGTCCGCCGAATCGTCGTCGTCGCTCAAATCAAAGCCGTCGAGCAGCAGGTCACCGAAATCCGAGGCATCCACTTCAAAGGTTTCCTCGGCTAGTTCCGACGCCAATTCCTTTTCGAGTTCGACTTCCAATTCCGCGTCCAGTTCGCTTTCGAGCTTCTTGGCTAATTCGATATCCAGCGCGCTGTCCAAATCGATGCCCGCGTCGGGGTCGGCTACCGCGTTGGCGCGGGCTTCGTCCTCCGCGGAGGTTTCCAGCATTTCGGGCGGGGGCGGTTCGTCGCCACCTGTATCGTCGTCCAAATCAAGCGTATCGCCTTCGATTGCCTCACGCGATGACAGACCCGCGGAACGCCTTACGTAACCGTGGTCGTTGTCGGACTCCAAGCCCTCCATGTTGAGGTTGATGTCGTCCGTTTCCTCCACGGTTTCCTTTA
Source organism: Defluviitaleaceae bacterium (assembly GCA_009780585.1). Taxonomy (GTDB): domain Bacteria; phylum Bacillota; class Clostridia; order Lachnospirales; family WQUN01; genus WQRX01. Next base: position 8,558 of record WQZS01000040.1, read on the forward strand.
CTTCCACTTCAATGTCCTCGGCGTTAAGCACTTTTACGTCCAGGCTCAGGGCTTGCAATTCCTTAAGCAGAACCTTAAAGGATTCGGGGACGCCCGGTTCGGGGATGTTCTCGCCTTTTACGATGGCCTCGTAGGTCTTTACGCGGCCTACGATATCATCGGACTTGACCGTAAGGATTTCCTGCAGCGCATAGGACGCGCCGTACGCTTCAAGCGCCCATACTTCCATTTCGCCGAAGCGTTGGCCGCCGAACTGCGCCTTACCGCCCAGCGGCTGCTGGGTGACAAGCGAATACGGGCCGGTGGAACGGGCGTGGATCTTGTCGTCCACCAGATGGTGCAGTTTCAAATAATGCATGAAACCGACGGTAATGGGGTTATCGAAGTATTCGCCCGTGCGGCCGTCGCGTACGCGTATCTTACCGTCGCGGCCGATGGGCATACCCTGCCATTCCAATCGGTTCTCTTGGTTTTTATTCAATTCCTCGAAGATTTCCGTTTCCAATACGGACTTCCATTTATCGGAAAAATCCGTCCATTCCATATTGGCGTAGTCGTTGGCCAAATCCAGCGTATCCATGATATCGATTTCCGAAGCGCCGTCGAATACGGGCGTCGCCGCTTTCCAGCCCAAAATACGGGCCGCTAACCCCAAGTGGACTTCCAGCACCTGCCCGATGTTCATACGGGACGGTACGCCCAGCGGGTTAAGCACGATGTCCAGCGGGCGGCCGTTGGGCAGGAAGGGCATATCCTCCACGGGTAACACCTTGGCGATAACGCCCTTGTTGCCGTGGCGCCCCGCCATCTTGTCGCCGACGGAAATCTTACGCTTCTGCGCGATATACACCCGCACGAGTTGGTTGACCCCCGCGGGCAATTCGTCGCGTTTGGCACCCGGCGCAAGCTCCGAACGGCTGTCGCGAGTAAATACCTTAACATCGACAACGATCCCGCTTTCGCCGTGGGGTACGCGCAATGACGTATCACGCACTTCGCGGGCTTTTTCGCCGAAAATGGCGCGCAAGAGACGTTCCTCCGCGGTTAATTCCGTTTCGCCCTTGGGCGTTACCTTGCCCACGAGGATGTCATTGGGGCCGACCTCCGCGCCAATGCGGATAACGCCTTCCACGTCCAAATCCTTCATCGCGTCCTCGCCCACGTTGGGGATGTCGCGCGTGATTTCTTCGGGGCCCAGCTTCGTATCGCGGGCTTCACACTCGTATTCTTCTATATGGATCGAAGTATAAACGTCGTCACGTACCAGGTTCTCCGACAGGAGGATCGCGTCCTCGTAGTTGTACCCCTCCCACGCCATAAAGCCGATGAGGGGGTTCTTACCCAGCGCGAGTTCGCCCATGTCCGTTGAAGGGCCGTCGGCAATGACCTGTCCGGCTTTTATCATATTGCCTTTTTGGACGATCGGGCGTTGGTTGATGCAGGTGCCTTGGTTGGAACGCATGAACTTCGTCAATTTTTGCGTATGCTTTCCGCCGTCGGGCTTGCGGTAGACGATGTGGGAGGCGGTAACCTCCTCAACCGTACCGTCGGCTTCGGCTAACAGCACGACGCCGGAATCCAGCGCGGCCTTATATTCCATACCCGTACCCACGACGGGGGCTTCGGTACGCATGAGGGGAACGGCTTGGCGCTGCATGTTCGAGCCCATGAGCGCGCGGGATACGTCGTCGTTTTCCAGGAAGGGAATCAGCGCCGTAGCCACGGAAACGATCTGCTTGGGCGAAATGTCCATCAAGTCTATGCGGGCACGGTCAAACTCCTGTATCTCATCGCGGAAGCGGCCCGCCACGCGGCGGTTAAGGAACTTGCCCTCGGTTGAAAGCGGTTCGTTTGCCTGGGCGATGATATAGTTTTCCTCTTCGTCCGCGGTTACGTAGATGAAGTTTTCGGTTACGTGCGGCTCCTGCCCGTCTTCCTTGCCTTCGTGCGAAACGAAGCGGTACGGGGCCTCGATGAAGCCGTATTCGTTAATACGGGCGTAGGTCGCCAGCGAATTGATCAAGCCGATATTGGGCCCTTCGGGCGTTTCGATGGGGCACATGCGCCCGTAGTGGGAGGAGTGAACATCGCGTACTTCGAAGCCCGCCCTTTCCCTCGATAACCCGCCGGGGCCTAAAGCCGACAAACGGCGCTTATGCGAAAGCTCGTCCAGCGGGTTGGTTTGCCCCATGAACTGGGAAAGCTGTGACGAGCCGAAAAATTCCTTGATTGCCGCCGTTACGGGGCGTATATTGATCAACGCCTGCGGGGTAACGATGTCCATGTCTTGAATGGTCATGCGTTCCTTAACCACGCGCTCCATGCGGGTGAGGCCGATGCGGAATTGGTTTTGCAACAGTTCGCCCACGGCGCGGATACGGCGGTTACCCAAATGGTCGATGTCATCCTTGTTGCCGATGCCGAACTCCACGCCCATGCCGTAGCTGATGGCCGCCATAATGTCCTCGAAGGTGACGCACTTGGGCAGGAGCTTGGCCATATTTAATTTGATGGCGCGGGTCAGTTCGTCTTTGTCCTGCGCTTGCAAGAGCGCGCGGAGTACGGGGTAATAGACGCGTTCCTTGATGCCCAGGTCCTTTGCGGTAAGGCCGTACGGCTTGATATATGCGTCGATGTCCACGACCATATTCGATAACGCGCGGACGCTGCGCCCTTCCACGGCGATGTCCACATGGGGGCAACCCGCGTCCTGGATTTCGTCAGCCATGGAAGCGGTAAGCTCCGTCCCCGCTTCAAACAAAACATCGCCCGTTTCGGGGTGGACGGCGTCGGCGGCTAAAACGAAGCCCTTCACGCGGGCCTTAAACGCTAATTTTTTATTGAATTTGTAACGCCCCACGCGCGCCAAATCGTAACGCTTGGGGTCGAAGAACATATTACGCAGCAACGATTCGGAGCCCTCGACCGTAGGGGGTTCACCCGGGCGAAGGCGCTTGTACGCTTCGACCAGGCCTTCCTCGTAGGTCTTGGCGATGTCCTTTTCGATGGTAGCCAGGATTTTGGGGTCGTCGCCGAATTTGGCGATGATTTCCTCGTCGGTACCCACGCCGAGGGAACGGATCAATACGGTGACGGGTACCTTACGGGTACGGTCGATACGCACATGGAATACGTCGTTGGAGTCGGTTTCGAACTCCAGCCACGCGCCGCGGTTGGGGATCAGGCTGGTGGAAACCAGCACCTTACCCACCTTGTCGTAATCGATGCCGTAATAGATACCCGGTGAACGCATGAGCTGGCTGACGATGACGCGTTCGGCACCGTTTATAATGAAGGTACCGCTTTCGGTCATGAGCGGGAAGTCACCCATAAAGATGTCCTGCTCCTTGATTTCGTCAACTTCCTTGTTGTGCAGGCGGCATTTAACGCGAAGAGGCGCGGCGTATGTGGCGTCGCGCTCCTTACATTCCTCTATGGTGTGTTTGGGCTTATCGTCCAGGGTGAGGTCGATGAGGTCCAAGACCAGGTTGCCGGAATAGTCGGTTATGGGGGAAATGTCTTGGAATACTTCCTTCAAGCCTTCCCTGATAAACCATTGATAACTTTCCTTCTGCACTTCGATGAGATTGGGGATTTCCAAGACTTCCGCGATGCGGGAATAACTAACCCGAGAGGGACCCGGGCCACGGGTGGCATGTACCCTGTTCTTCTCCACCGTAACAACCCCTTAAGATGATATGGAATTTGTACAGAGATTCCTTGATTTGACGCGGGATTTATGTTATCCTTACAGGCGCTCCCATCCCCCTGTAAAAGGGGAACGGTCTAATACGCTATCACAACAGGAATTGTGTGTCAAGCTTTTTTGGCATTTTATTTGAAAGTTTTGCCTCCCGCCGCGGTAAATATACGAAAACCGCGCCGGGAGGTTTTTTATTAGGCTGCTTTCCGTTCAAATTAAAGTGCGGTTTAATTTAAATAGTGGCGCGGCACCGTTGAAAGGGGTTCGTTTACGCCGGATGAAAAAGGGGGCGCGATAAACGAACCCCTTTTTTCATTTGAAATAAGTGACATAACCAAACGCTACGGCGCGTGCAAAAAATATTCGCATCACGAAAGATTCGATTTTATCTTTTTACGGCGGTATGACGAAGGCGTTCGGCTTTGCGCCGGAGGCGCACATCCCCGGCGGAAATGATATGAACGGAGCGGCGGATACAGCAACATGCCTACGGTATATCAAATACAAATACCGCTTTGCCGGAACCCAACCATGAAGACCTAACTTCCAATTCCAGTTCCCTTGCGTTTTCGGAAACTTCAACCCCGTAATAGCCGACCATCCTTCTTCCGGGTGACAACGTCCCGTCCAATGTTCCCGGCAAGCCCAACGCCGCGCCGAATGAAAATTCAAGTTTAATACCGTCGGCATACGCCTCGAATAATAAAAGCGTGCTTATTATTTGTTCTTCACTCGACGTGTTTTCAATGTTGAACCGTACAGCTACGAATTTATTCCCCTCCGACGGCGTGAAAAAAGCGAATGTTTCCGTCTTCCAACCGTCGTTAACGATTATTTCTTCGGCTGTCACGCTTATATTCCTAAAAGACGCCGTTTCGTTGAGGACGAACCTTTCGTCCGTTGCCGCTTGTTGCGCATTCGCGTTGTTGCCGGAATCCCCCCGTTGCGCGGTTGCGGCGGGTTCCCGTACAGGGGTGTCATCATCTGAACTTGCGACCGCCATAACCATAAAACAGCAAACCGCCGTAAACAAAAAAATAATGCTGCGTTTCTTTTTCATCTTCCTCGTCCTTTCGTGATTTTATAGTATATTGAAAGGGAAAACGCGACGAATATAATGTCCCGTATATCGCCCGTCCCTTTTACAATCCCGATGTATTGCGCCGCTTCGTACACAACCGTTAAGGTGAACACGATTAAAACAACGAAACATAGGTTCCTTTTAATCACAAACACCGTTTCGGCAAACGCCAGCGCCCATAAAACATCCGACAAGTGATATAAAATAAAATCCGATATCGGTTTCGGCATCCAAGTTATATTGATAATGGGTTTATCCCAACCGCCGACATTCGGCATCCACGAAAGCGGCGGCTTTAATAATATGTACACCATTACCCCAATCAACAGGGTGATATGTATGAACATGATGCTTTTGGCTGTGTTTGACATTGCGCGGCTCCGGCAAGCCCGCAGGGGCGAAGTGCGCATTTGCACCTCACCCCGTACGGTTGCAAAAATGAAAAAGGTGTGTAAGGACGGCAAAACCTGCCATCACCTGCACACCTGTTAGATCATATGGACGCAACGACCAAAACCAATTAATTTACACGCTATCCACATTGAAATAGGCATAAATCAATGCTAAACTGCGGTTGCGCAGTAGCGGGCCGCTGGCCTGTGTGTGTTAGGTGATGCGCTAAATCCCTACACTCGCCATGTTGCGCACGAAGGTAATCCATGTAATCTCACTTGCTCCCTAAAATCCTACAAACCCTTGTAATATCAACATTTTCCCA
>WQZS01000041.1 GCA_009780585.1 Defluviitaleaceae bacterium
AGTACCTGTGTTCATCGCGGCATACTTTGGGCTTAGGCGTTCGGAAGTGATAGGTCTACGGTGGAGTGCCATTGATTTAACCAACGGAAGTCTAACCGTGTGCCAAAAGGTTGTACGGCTTACGCATGAGGGCAAACGGGAAAACTATATCACCGACACGCTAAAGACCGAATCGAGCTTCCGTATTTTACCCTTAGATGAAAAGCTGATAACCATGTTTACAGCGATTAAGAAGCAACAGGAAGATAACAGGGTATTATGCGGGGATTCGTACTGCGTGGATTATTTCGATTATGTATGCGTCAATGTAATGGGTGGCTTGATAAACCCCGAAACCATGTCGCGGTACTTTTCCAAGAAAATCCGTGAAAACGGCATGAAGGTGATACGGTTCCACGATTTGCGTCATAGTTGTGCTTCCTTACTTTTATCGCTGGGATACGCCATGAAGGAAATCCAAGATTGGCTGGGACACGCCAACTACAAAACCACCGCAGACCTGTACAGCCACGTTGACCCACGCAATAAAGGAAAAATGATTCGGGGCTTGACCTCTGCGCTGGGCGCGGTATGAAACTTGGATAAGTGTTAGAAAAAATGTTAGAAAACAAGGGCAAAAAAGCAACATGATATATAAAAAACCCGCCAAACAAGCGGGTTTGAGGGTGTCAAGGGAAAGTAAGCCGCTACACTCGCCACGAGGTGGTGGTACACCTCGCGGTCATTGCGGTTCTTTTATTGCGTACTCATTCTATCACAAAGCAATCTAAAAGTGCAAATTTTCATCCATAAAAAACAAATGCGGACCTATTAGGTCCGAAGTTAAAACGAATATACAAAAAAACAGGACGCCAACACACCGGACACCAGTGGGGCGGGGGCGGGTGGATGTTCCATAAGCAGCGCCTACGCAATCGGACGATTAACGGCGAACGGGCGCGTTATGTGGTTGGCATCGGGTGCTTGCAACCGATGCAACCACTTCGCGGACGGAGCCGTTCATCGTCCGATTGCGTTCAGCGCGGCGTTGGAACATCCGCCCGCCCCCGCTCCACGGAATAACAGCAGGTAAGACAACCCCCGTTAATATCTTTGATCAATTCCGTTACGTTCGTCGTGGTATTCATAATTCATGCGGGTATCGATTTTTAACATTGACAAATACATACCCAATGCATACGCTTACGCGGGGGGTATTTATATGAAGAAACGCATTACATACAAACGCCGGATGGCATTAATCTTTATCCTAACCGCGGTGTTTACCGTTTTCCCCGGCGTAGCGGTGTCCGCCGCGCCCCACGATGATGAACCGCCGATGATTTATGTCGGCACCGTTTACGTGGAGTACACAGGCTTCGCCATCCTCCCCGACCCAAACAAGCCGAATCACTTTGCTTTGGCCGTACGTCCGATCGCGGAGGCCGCCGGATATACCGTAACGGGCTCGCGCAACGGCGCGGTATTAAAGCGCAACGGCACGGCATTACACGCGGAGGGTACGGAAATCCGGCTATGGGCGGACAGAGATGATTACGTCCGCAAATATCCGAACGGGGATGAAAGCCGGCACATATTGGCGGGCACACCCTTTACGCACAACGGCAGGCTATATTTAAACGCGGACGCGCTGGCCGAAATGCTGGGCCTTGTTTTCATTAAAACCTATGATAACGCGGGGGAAAGCGTTTGGCGTTTCATCCAACCGAACGCGGCGATCGAAGCGCGTTACCGCCGTAACAATGAAATCTTTCAATCCTTCACGGAGCGGCACGGCGGCGGTTTTATCTACGGGCAAAATCGCGAACCCGTACGCGGGATGCGGATCGGCAGCCGCGGCAACGGGGGCGACCACGGGTGCGGGCCGTTCGCGGTATATAATGTATTGCGTTATTTGGGCGTCGAAGGGGTGACCCCGGCAAGCGTAATCCGCTTCCTGGATTATAACAACGGCATAAATTTGGGCGGTTTCGGGGGCACCCACCCCGAGGTATTGACCCAATACATACGCCGCGCGGGGTTCGGCGCGGATATCCGATACCTCCCCGAAGACATGGACGGGCAAATCCAATCCGCCGACGCCGCGATCCTCTTGTACGGACGCTTGCGCGGCGGTTTTTTTATCCATTACGTGATGGTACGTTACGAAGCGAATGACACGGGGCCAGGCAGATTTTACGTTTACAACGAATTCGGCGGCGACACGCGCCCGCGCGTTTACGCTTCCGTTGACGCGCTCGTAATCGATCGGGGATACCGAACGGTTGCCTTGATCATTATTTGACACATAACTGTAAAAAAGATATTATCAACAATACGCGTTAATTTGACGCAGATACCGGAGGTGTAAGGAAGTGACAGTACCAATCACAGTCGTTGTTGTGGGTGCCGTCGCTCTTGCTCTTATTTCAATCGTTGTTGGTTTTTTCATAGGCGTATGGCATAGGAAAAGGATTGCCGAGTCGAAACTGGGACACGCCGAGGTTCAGGCGGAAAGTATCATTACGGAGGCCAAAAGGACAGCGGAGGCCCGCGCCAAGGAGATGCTTTTAGAGGCGAAGGAAGAAAGCATCAAGACCAAAAATGAAGCAGAGAAAGATGCGAAAGAGCGCAGAGCGGAGGCACAGCGTTTGGAAAAACGCTTGCTTCAAAAAGAAGAAACATTGGATCGCAAGTTGGAAACGCAGGAACGTAAGGAAGAACAGCTTCAGGAACAACGGGAACAATTGGAACACAAGCAAAAAGACGTGGACGCCATGCTCGCCCGCCACCACGAGGAGCTGGAGCGCATAGCGGGGATGACCGCCGAGCAAGCGAAGGAGCTACTTAAGGCTGCCATCGAAAACGACGCGCGTATCGAATCCGCCAAAAAAGTGCGCGAAATCGAAAACGCCGCCCGCGCCGAATCCGAAAAGAAAGCCAAGGACATCCTTGCCACGGCGGTGCAGCGTTGCTCGGTGGACCATATCACCGAAACAACCGTCAGCGTCGTCAATCTGCCGAGCGATGAAATGAAGGGCCGTATCATCGGCCGTGAAGGACGCAACATACGCACGCTGGAGAGCTTAACCGGCATCGATTTGATCATCGACGATACGCCCGAAGCCGTCATCTTGTCCGGCTTTGACCCCATGCGGCGCGAAATCGCCCGCATCGCGCTGGAAAAGTTGATCATCGACGGCCGCGTCCATCCCGCCCGCATCGAGGAAATGGTGGAAAAGGCGAAAAAGGAAGTCGAAATCAACATCCGCGAGGAAGGCGAAAGCGCGACCTTCGAAACGGGCGTACACGGCGTACACCCCGAGCTCGTACGCCTGCTGGGTAAAATGAAATTCCGCACCAGCTACGGACAAAACGTGCTCAAACATTCCATGGAGGTAGCGTACCTTTCGGGGCTCATCGCCGGGGAACTGGGCGTGGACGTTACGATGGCCAAGCGCGCGGGTTTATTGCATGACATCGGCAAAGCCGTCGATCACGAACAGGAAGGCTCCCACGTTTCCATCGGCGCAAGCCTGTGCAAACGCTTCAAGGAATCGCCCCTTATCATTAATGCCGTGGAAGCACACCACGGTGACGTGGAACCCACCAGCATCATCGCCATCATCACGCAGGTAGCCGACGCGATTTCGGGCGCACGCCCCGGCGCGCGGCGCGAAACCCTCGAATCCTATATCAAACGCTTGCAAAACCTCGAAGCCATCGCTGAATCCTTTGACGGGGTCGAGAAATCCTTCGCCATCCAAGCCGGGCGCGAACTGCGTATCATCGTCGTACCCGACGTGGTCAACGACGCGACCATCACCCTCTTGGCACGCGACATCGCGAAGAAAATCGAGGAAGAAATGGAATACCCCGGGCAAATCAAGGTCAGCCTGATACGCGAAACCCGCGCTGTGGAGTACGCGCGGTAAAGCATAAAATAAACCTATGTAAATAGTAAAAACCCGCCGCGGCGGGTTTTTGTGTTTAGCAACATTCCTCAAAGCTGTCACATTCCGTATCGCACTTGTTATGCGGGTCGGGCGTGGCGCAGCCTACGGTGATGCCGCTCTTGTTGCAATGGTTGGCGTGGTCGTTAAAGCGGCAATGGGTTACGTTGCATTGAATGTCTTGATTGGGCATGGTCGTTCCTCCTTGGATGGGTTATAATGTGTTTGCAAGATAGTATTTCCTGTTTTGCGAAAAATATGAATAAAAAGGTGAGGTTTATGGATTTGAAAAACTTCGTACGGAATATCCACGATTTCCCCATCCCCGGCATACTGTTCCGGGATATTACGACGGTATTGAAGGATTCGTCGGCGTTGCGCGGCGGTGTGGACGCGATGATTAAAGCCGTGGAAGGGTTGGAATTCGACGCGATCCTCGGGCCGGAATCGCGGGGCTTTATCTTCGGGATGCCGATGGCGTATGTACTGGGCAAGGGCTTCGTTCCGGTGCGCAAGGCCGGAAAGCTGCCCGCCGAAGTGGCGCGCAAGGAATACGCGCTGGAATACGGAACCGCCACGATCGAAATCCACAAGGACGCGATCGAAGCGGGTAAGCGGTTCCTCATCGTGGACGATTTGCTCGCCACGGGCGGTACGGCGAAAGCCACGGTGGAGCTTATTGAGGAAATGGGCGGCACAGTCACGGCGAGCCTGTTTTTCATTGAATTGGCGGGGCTTGGCGGACGCGGCGCGTTAACGGGGCATGACGTACGCTCGGTATTGGTGTATTAAGCGTCCCTCGCGAACGCCGCTTTTAATAACAAAGGCGCGACCAAAACCGTCACCAGCACCACGACGATGACGCTCGGGAACAATTGCAAACCAATATACCCGACGGCGATCCCCTTCGCCGCGACGATGAATGACACCTCTCCGCGCGCGATCATGCCCGCACCGATTTGTACGCTTTCGCGGCGGGTAAAACCGCAGAGCCTCGCGCCCAGCCCGCAGCCGATGAACTTCGAAGCGATCGCCGCTACGACGAGGACAGCCGTAAACACCAACAAACCGCTTGTCATCCCCGCAAATGAGGTATGGATGCCGATGTTGGCGAGGAAAATGGGCGTAAAGAACATATAGGAAAGCTCGTGCGCCTTCGTTTCCAGGGATTCGACGCAGCGCGTGCTGCATAGGGCGATACCCGCGATATACGCGCCGGTGATGTCGGCAAGCCCGAACCATTCGGCCAAGTACGACATCAAGAAGCAATACGCCAGCGCGAATATAATCAGCCGCCGCCGCTGCCCGAACCGGTTGTGCATGTAATTGAACAATTTATTGATAAGGAAGCCCGTTAAAATAGCAAAAGCGAAGAACGCCGCAATCTTCAACAGGATCAATAATAATGAAGGAACGGAAAACGCCTCGCCCCCCATCCCCATCAGCACAGCGAGGATGACGATGACGAAAACATCGTCGAACAGCGACGCCCCCAACAGCGTCGTCCCTGTTTTTGTTTTCAGCTTCCCCATTTCCTGCAAGACCTCGACGGTGATGCTCGTGGACATGGACGCGATGACGACGCCGATGAAAAAGCTCTCGAACGATGGGTTGCCAAATAAAAACGCAACCGCAAACCCGCCGCCCAGCGAAAGCGCGACACCCGAAAGCGAAACGAAGAACGACGACTTCACCGAATCGCGCAGTTGCTTGAAGTCCGTTTCCATCCCGGCGGTAAACAACAGCAAAATAACGCCGAACCCGGCTATCGATGAGATAACCTCGTTCGGCGTTATTAAATTAAACGCCGCCGGACCCAAAAGCACCCCCGCAATCAACGCGCCGATTACCTGGGGCAAGTGCAGCCGCTTCATAAACAAAGCCAATATCTTGGTTGACGCGAGTATAATCGCGACGAAAAGTAAAAGGTTAATATTATCCATTTATATCACTCCCGACCGTTGGCGTACCGCTTCATATAATAATACGCCGCCCGCCACGGAAGCGTTAAGGGATTCGACCGCGTTGGCCATGGGCAGCCGCACAAGGGCGCCGGCTGTGGCGAGGGCTTCATCAGAAAGGCCGCGGGCTTCGTTGCCGATTAGTAGGCAGAAGCTCTTTTTCATGTCCAACGCATAGGGCAGCACATCGCCGCGGGGGTGCGCGGCGTAGAGGGGGATTAACTTGTGCCCTAGTAGGGCACAAGTTGCGTCCAAGTTCGCGTCGGTGACAATCGGCAGCCGCAAGACCGCCCCCGCGGCGGCGCGCAGGACCTTGGGGTTGTAAATATCCGCGCTACCGGGTGTCAAAACAATTCCGCTTGCCCCGGCGGCGGCGGCGGTACGTATCAATGTGCCGACATTGCCCGGGTCTTGCAAACATTCGCCTAAGATAAAAATCGGTTGAGCCTTTGTTTTTGCGGTGAATAAATCATCAAGGGTAAACTTCCGTTGCTTACATATTGCAACGATACCTTGCGGCGTCTGCGCGGGGGCGTAGCTTTCGAACAGCGCGTCGCGGAGGGTTTCAAGGGGGGCGGGGCGTAAGCCGAGAGCGGCGATTAAGGCTGCGCCGTCGTTTTTCGCCGCGCTATGCCCGGCGATGTAACTTTGCGAAGCGATATAACGCACAACCTCCCAGTCGTCGGGGATTTCGGCAACGCACTTCTCCCCTTCCACAATGAACAAGCCCGCTTCGTCGCGGTCTTTTTTGGTTTTGAGTTGTTTGAGGATGTGCATACGACGGCCCCCAAAAATAAAAAAGATAATTTGCATCTATCAAGATAATTATGTTAGAATGTGGCTGTTACAAAAAGACGTAGCGACCGCGAGGTGGTGAGACACCTTGCGGCGAGTGTGGCGTATTGTTTCCCTTTGATACCCTCAAGCCCGCTTATTCGGCGGGTTTTTGCTTATATATAATGCTTATAAGCACCTATTTTCTAACATTTTTCTAACACTTCAACGTGATTTTATTCTGTACTTAATGCAGAAGTTAATCCCCGTATCATCTTTCCCTTATTTTTGGGGTCGGCATGGGCATATATATCCGCCGTGGTTCTCATGCTGGCGTGTCCCAACCATTCTTGCAAATCCTTCATGGAGTAACCGAGAGCCAAAAGTAACGATGCGCAACTGTGCCGTAAATCGTGATACCGTATCACCCGCATGTTGTTTTGTCTAAGGGTTTTGGAAAATTGCCGCGATAACGTTTCGGGGTTAATAAGTTCACCCATTTTATTAACGCAGATATAGTCCAAATAATCGGTACAGTACGAATTGCCGCATATTTCCCTGTTGTACTCCTGTTGCTTCTTGATTTCCGAAAACACGGTTATCAGCTTATCGTCCAACGGCAAAGTCCTACGGCTTGAAAAATTCTTTAGCTTATCGGAAATGATATTTTTACGTTTTCCTTCCTGCGTAACCTGTACCACTTTTTGCCGTACCGTTAAACTCCCGTTGATTAAGTCCAACGCGCTCCACCGCAAGCCTATCACTTCCGAACGCCTAAGCCCAAAGTATGCCGCTATCAGTACAGGTACTTCGATAGCCGACCCTTTAAACACCGCCAACAAGGCTTTTATGTCGTCAGCGTTATAAAACTCCGCTATATACTTTTCGCCTTTGGGCTTTTCTACAAAGTCACATGGGTTAGATGGTATCAACCTGGACTTGTACGCATAATTTAACGCCGCCCGTATCATGGCATATTGACGGATTACGGTATTAGGACTGCGGCATTCCGTAAGTTTCAAATCGCAGTAAGCCTTTATTATTTCGGGTTCTACATTGGCGAGGCTCAAGCCTGTTTTTTTGAAGAATGGGATAATATGCTTATTAAGATTAAATGTGTTTGTTTCATGGGTTTTTTCTTGCACTTTTAAGCGGCGTTGTTCAACCCATGAATCCATGTAATCACAAAACATCACATTGGAAGGTTCACTATATCCATTCTTCCCGTACTCCGTCAAAAATGCGTTCAACTGTTGCTCGGCTTTGCGCTTGTTGCCCTTGACGGTCAAGCCTGTTGACACCCATTTTTGCTTCCGCTTGCCTTCTGCGGTTTTGGTGTTTATCACCATATAGAAAACGCCGTTTTTGGGTTGCAAACTGCCTGTCATGTTATACGCTCCCTTCTGAATGACAGGGCAATTTGCCCGTTGCAGTAGGATTATAGCATTCGGTCTCGATATAGTCTAACAAATATCGCTTGGGTATCTTTATTAATTTTCCCATGCGGAAGTGTCTGACCTTACCGCTACTGATAAGCATATAGGCCATTTTACTGCTTACCCCTAAAGCCTTTTTTATATCGGCAATAGTAAGTACATCGGGAAAATCAACGAACATGTCAATTCCTCTCAACACTTCTTTTTTACTTCTTGATTGCTTTGCGAATCTAAATTAATCCGACCATGCCGCAGGCTGGCAAGGTATTGAACAAACAAATAAGGCTTTGCTGTAATTACGGCAAACCAATCCGATTCCTCGCGCATAGCGTAGTGAGATAATGTCGAAAGTTCATAAATTTGATTTTCAACACAAAAATTCATTACTTCACCAATATATTTATTTATGTCAGTTTGTGAATTTTTCAAAATGCTCGTTAAATCTGCCCCGTTAAGGGCAATTATTTCCGTGGGGTCATATTGAGCCTTTTCTGGATTGTCCATATGCGCAAGGTAGCGGACATAACCGGAAAGCGACATAACATATTCTGCGGATTTTGTACCGCATAAAGGTTCGAAAATTTCGTTAGCTCGTTTTTGTGTTATTGGCCCATCAGTATTGATAACAACATGAAAGTGCGCCTTTAATAAATCCCCGTCCGCATCAACGTCACGGTCGTGAAGTGGCGAAATAAACGATTTTACATGTGTGTCACGCAACATATCTTGCCAACCTTCGGGCGCACTTTCAGGATATACTACCCCTGCCCAATTACGTGTTTTCTTTGCGCCACGCCCAGCTTCCATTTAATACCATCCTTTTCTTAATAAACATTGGCACTTGGCACAAGGCACATAATGGGGGGTCGTAGTCTCCCCCATTAAAAGTGCCCGGTATGTAATAAAGATTGCGGAGCGGTTCCGCTTCGGCTTCGCCTTCGCTTCACCGCTCCGATAAAAACCTGCCTCTGCGTTTAATGTACTACGCTACTTCATCGAGGAATGCTTCAACGTCCGACAAAGACCAGTCGAAAAGGAAACCCCTAACAATGAAGTTTGTTTCATCGCAAACAATCCGCCAATCACCAAAATTATTCATGTGAATATTTTTAGTTCTTGACTTCATCAAGCGATAACCCAACTGTTTTGCTTTGCGCCTTGCGCGTGCTTCGCGCACTTGCTCTGTGTTTTTAAACATATTTATTCTCCTTTTATGGTTTTATTGTGACATTTGTATATTTGCGACAAGAGGTGTCGCTTCCTCTTTATGCTTGCTGTGCCGTTATTTGTGACCCTTCGCTATAGATTGCGGGTAATAATTATCTGCAATCTGTCCGACGGCTTCACCGTCGGGGGGATGGGTGCGCGGCGTTGGTTTTATTGCAAAACCGTTTTGCCCCATTCCATTAATGACGACAAGGCATCTTCCAAGTCAGAACGGAGTTCTTTTTCACTTTGTCCCAACGGTAAGCGTCCTACCAATTCGACAGGGTCGTTTCGATTACGCTCTTGTGAAGGTGTTGAAAAAGTGAAACCCTTCGGAAGTGGATACGCTACGCCCCAGTCATGTGTAACGTCGGTATTAAACCGTATCACAAGGCGGGAATCACTTACCTTGTTTTGGTCGATAAATACAGCGTCAACAGCATGGCCCCGATAAGTTCCGTTGATTGTGTCGAATAACAACCGGAGATTTTTAGGGTAATGAAGGTTCTTAACCCTTGGGTTATCGTCGCAAACGGGACATTTGCCATCATAACCCTGCGAGCGCATTCGTTCTATTATGCCATCGGAAAACACAGCACCACAGAACTCGCATTCATACCTAACCCTTACTAATAACATGACAATTCTCCTTTCATATTAACGGCTTGCGCCGTGGATGATAAGTTCTTGTACCCTTTCCATATCGCGTATGGTAGGCACGGTTATTGCCTTCGGGGGACGCCCGTCAAAAAGTGCAAACCCTTCCCCGCGTCCCCGTGGTTTTATAGCTTCTGCTTCTTCACCGGTGGCGAATGAACGCACGCTTTCCTTGGACGGTGCACCGAGAAATAATACAGAAAGGCAGTCCCTACTACCATACGTAAAGTTTTCTGCCAAGCCTCTTTGAGTCCCTAGGCACACGTGCATGTTCATCGAACGCACCATGAAGAGCAGTTGAGCCATGCGCTTTTTGACTTCTTCTGTTTCCCTTTTTTCCATGCTGGAAAGCCAAGAAACGTACTCGTCCATGAGCAAAAGGCAGAATGTTCTGTCGGGATTACCTTGCAATCTGTCGTCAAAAACCTCGCAGAAAGCGTTGAACCCATCCATAACGGCTTTGTACCCCCAATAACGTGGTGCGGATTGCGGTAAAAGTTCATTTTTGAAGTCACAAACCCATAATCGAGAATCGGGTATTTGATGAACAATCCGCGCCAAAAGAATACGCAAAGCATAACTTTTTCCGCTACCAGTATTCCCCAGCACAAGTAGGTTTGGAAATAGCTGATAATCCCACCGTAGGTACTGACGTATACCGCGTTCAAGCAAGGTGGTTAAATAAAACATGTCCACCATGTTAAAAATCCCTGTCGTTCTTGGACATTTCCGAGGGTGTTTGGTAATACACGACATTGTCCGTGACAGCAATGTCATAAACGAATGTCTTACCCCGTGGGTGTATATCCGTTACTGTCAACGGTGCGCTGATGTCCGAAGCTCTTCCGTTTATAAGAACCCGGTATTCCAACAAGCTGTCATCATCAAGCTGTACGTTGTCGGATTGACGGGCCTTTGCGTGATAGAGCCATTCCGAACCGTTATAAGTGGGTTTCGACCAGACGGAATATACATCGTAGGGTTTGCGAATCCCAAGCTCCGTGTAGAGAACGGTTAGGATTTCCGTCATTATTTCGGCGACACGTTGCGCTTTTTGTTGGTCATATAATTGGGTTGGTGTGCCATACCTTTTTATAAACCAACTCGCAATGGCACATGCCAAAGCGCAAGCAACGAGGATTATCAAACTTCCTGTTTCCATAATCTCATCCTTTCTTTCCTCTTGCCCCGGAGGGGGAAGTAAATCTATCCCCCTCACATTCACAGGGTGCTTGGTTATCCGCCCTGTTGTTTCGCGGGAGCCAATTGACGTATCACGGGAGCCGTTTGAATCGGTTTCTCCGCAGTTAGCGTCATTGTAGCTTCGAGGATAGAACCGATTGCGTGTGAACCATTAACTTTAACGGTTCGGTCGCGTTCGGTTTGGGCAAAGGCATAAGGGCGCCCTTCTTTGCTCGTTCCCTCGTTAATGGGAGCGAGTGAAGACATAGGCTTGCCGCTAGATTTTTCAATCCAGTTGCCGATGCTAAGGTATTTCACGTTCACATCCACACCGCTTTCCTCCTTTCTCGTATTTATTAGGCGGGGTTTATATCGCCGTGACCTTATACGCGGTGGAACCTTTTTGTTTATGGGACAAGCTTATCAAGAAAATAAAAATGCACATATCAATATGTTGTGGATTTCCCACAATGTTTTGAAATAAAAAAAACCGCTGATGTCAACACGACACCAGCGGCAGTTGTAATTGTTAATTTATTCGGTTTTCATCAAATGCCCAAGTATGTATTGCAACCAAAAAAATTTACTCGGACTTAGCTTATTCCCTAACAAACCAAAAGCATATCTGTTTTTGCTGTACTCTTTTAATCGAATATTTAAATCCCACAACATTCTATAATCATTATTTTCAACGATAAATTTATCCACAAAGTCGTATATCGGATGTTCATTTTCACAAATCATTTTAAATGCAGCTTTGGGATAGATACTTCCTTTATAAATGTAATATTCGTCCGTTTTATAAACAGTTCTTAAACATTCACGTGAATTCTTTAAGAAAATTGAATTAATACAATAAGTATTTTCACATCGTATTTGAATGGCGTTAAACGATTTTATGCTTTGTAAATTATCATATATTTTTGAAATACAATAGATCTGTGTATCCCAGCCAGAATTTTCTATGTTTTCAAATGTGTAACTTATCTTGATACCGAACGCAACTTCAAGCGCATGAAATAATGTTTCAAGCAAATCCCTTTTCCGAAGGTAATTATCGTTTTTAAAAGAATTTGCATGTTTTGTTAACCAATCTATTATTCCGAGTTCAAAAGGAGATACACGAAGAACGGCTGCAATGGCAATTCCTGTAAAAAAACCTGGAATAGATTTCTTTTTATATGCCTCTGTTATTGCATTATCGGATATGTCCGGGCATATATCGCAGACTTCTCGTGATAAACGTTTTAATTCATCCGCACTGCCAAGTTTTTTTATTACCCCGTCCCAAAAACTTTTTGCACATTTTGTAAAAAGAGAGCTTTCAAAGGAAGTCATTCATCAACACCCGCTTGTTTATATTATATATTTACATTCTATTCGTTTTCTTCCTTATTTGCAATGGCATAAACACATCATGTTTCGCTTTAAGGTAATCCTCCGTCAAATAATTTTCAATATCGTTGTATTTTACCTCGAATTGTATAAACCGATAAAAGCTGTTATAAGAACACCATTGTATTCAACGGAGGGTTTTCCGTTTTGGTGTGTCTTAACAGCTAAAGATTATTAAATAGGGTTGCTTAATGAATCAAAAACAGAAAACGGATGAAAATCCGATTCCCGTTTTTATATACAAGGAAACAAGAGTTGAATTATATTGCGCGTGATAAATATAAATAAATGTAAAACAATATAGTACAACATAATCCCTTATCTAAAGCATTTTGGAGCGTTAAAAATAGTGTCGTTAGCTTATCTAACAAAACGGAATTAATACTACATAATGGTTGCATGTATTTTAACTTTGGATATTTTACATGCATTAGCCCCTTTACCTTTTCACAGCTAAAAACCGCAAGCCGATTATAAGTAAGCAAAGCAACCCATACCCTACATAACCCCAAAACGCCCCTTGCGTAGCATCTTCGGGAAGTGAAATATTTATGAACCTTGCTGCATAAATAAGCATGATTAAAAAAGGTGCCAGCTTGTTGATATAGTATATTGCCAGATGGCATTTCTTTTCATAATCCGCCCATATAGGATCGAGGGCTGTGATTAATAATACCAATACGAAACCAATCGCTTGGTACATCCCATTGATGTTTAGCATTGAAAGCAGTAAAGCAACGGGTAACAAGATTGTAACGAGATAATAGTTCCTTTTGATTTTGTCCATTTTGTACCTCCATAAATTTGATATTTATATAAATTTTTACATTGGAATTAATTTACCAAAATGCACCACGATTTATAGCTAGTATTTTTTCTCTTGTTTCATCCGGCAGATTGTTAACTCCCCGAAATGCAGAATCATCGATAAATTCTATACTATCGGGTATTATAATATCAGTAAGCGATGATGCACCCCAAAATGCGAATCCAGCAATGCCTTTCACGCTTTCGGGTATCGTTACACTTACCAAGGACGGTGCAAGACTAAACGAACTCCATCCTATCCTTTCTACACCATATTCAAGAACAATGCTTTCTAATGACGAGGCACCACGAAATGCAAAATCTCCTGTCCTTTTTACACTACCGGGTATTGTTAAACTGGTTAGAGATATTGCATCTTCAAATGCATAATCTCCGATTGATGTCACACCATATTCAATAATTAATTCAGTTAATGATGTAGCACCAATAAATGCATTGGTATCAATAGCGGATACACTGCCGGGAATTGTTACACTAGTCAATGAAGTAGCACCTCTAAATGTACTAAATCTTATGCGTGTTAAATTATTAGAAATCGTCAAGTTAGTTAAAGGGGCTGTCTTGCTAAGGAAGAAGCAAGGCAGCTCCATTTTTGATGGGAACGTGTGGAAGAAGTGGAAAAGAAGCGGGATTTTTATATTTTATAGTAAAGATAATGGACGACAAGAACGC
>WQZS01000042.1 GCA_009780585.1 Defluviitaleaceae bacterium
GTGGATGCGTACAATGTTTTTGGTGTAGCCAAAATGAAGTTCCGTCAAAATCGCAACTCAAAATCCCGCGAATTACCCTTTTCCATCTTGGATTTCTTGTAATCAATGCTTTTGTCCACTCCCCTATAATTCTCCCCTTGTGCAAATACAATTAGTCTGATAATATAACCGCGTAACAAAAAACCGCAACGACCGTGAAGCGTAACCAGCGCTTCATGGCGAGTGTAGGGATGCGGCACATCGCCTACAAACACAGGGAAAAACCCCGCCGTTGCGTGGGGGAAGTATACACATTTTCGCATCCACCCGCAATAACGGGGATGGTGTGTCGTGTGGTTTCCTGTATCCGCCAATTTTGGCGTGTAGGTGGTGACGGTTAATCCCGTCGTCCCTTACACGCCTTTTTGATTATGCAGCAACCGGGGTTTGTTCGCCTTCGGGCAAACCCCGGGAAAAGGTGAATCAAATAATAGGGAGGGATTGAACATGGTAAAAGGAAATATTCACGGTGGTATTTTTCGCAATCCCGTATATTGACTTAATAAAAAGATTTTACAATTTAAATCAAAAAAAGATAGTGGGGGTTATAAAATGAAAATTTTAAAAACAGTTTCGATTATAACTATTTTTTTTGTATTAATTATTTTGGTGGCATGTGATGTTCTTGAAGTTATCGAAAAAGAAACATATGTACCACCGGAATCTAGCAACCAAAATATTTATGTTGAAACACATATACCATCAAATTCAAGTGATGATGGCACGGAAGCCGCTCTACCCATTTCGCCAAACATTCAACATAATAAAACCGAGGTTAAAACACCGCTAACATTAAAGGATTTAATAGGCAAACATTATCAAGCTACCGTTGACGTTTTTATTAACAGCGGATTCACAAATATCAGAACAATACCAATGGAAAATTTAATTACCGGTTGGCTTCGTTCTGATGGGGAAGTAGATACAATATCAATTAATGGAAATGTAAATTTTGAACCTGAAACAATATTCCCACATGATGCGGAAGTTGTGATAATACATCATTCATTTCCAATATCACGTTCAAGGTTAACCCTTAACGAAATATCGCTTGACATTCCGTCTAATTGGAGAAGCGATGCGTATAGTAATATACATTTTTATTATCCGACGGATAGTAATGATGATGGTGTCATATATTTTTGTTTTATTAAACTTGATGAAAAGGTTTCCGATAATCGCACTACACAAAGAACATTGGTTGAAAACTTCGTCAATAGGAACGATGGGATTATTGAATATGAATTGGAAATTGCAGGACGTTATGCTGTTAGGTGTTTAAGTTTTTATGATGGATATGTTAGCCTGTATTATTATATACTAACCGATTATTATATATATCTCGTGGGTATTGATTTGTTTGAAACAAGTCCTTTAAATATGCAACATATATTGGAAAGTGCTGTTAACAGCATTAAATTTAATATTTGGGCGCCTAATCCTTTTACTGATGCAGAAGTAGGAGATATAGTCCAATTTGGCGGTTATGATTGGCGTGTGCTTGTTGTCCTTAGTGGTCAAGCACTCGTTATATCCGAAAACGTGATAGATATGCGATATTATCACAGGGGCCGTACTAATGTAACATGGTCGACCAGCTCAATTCGCATTCATTTAAATAATACTTTTCTTAATAGCTTTAACGAAGCGGAAAGAGCTTTAATAAGAGAGGCATCTGTTAGACCAAGCGATAATCCATGGTATGGTACAAGAGGTGGATCGGAAGCGAGAGATAGAATATTTTTATTAACCATTGAAGAAGTTTTATGGCATTTTGGTGGTAGTGGAGGGTTAGGTACAAGCGCACACGAACGAACTTCATTAAGCGATCAATTCGATTCAGCACGTGTAGCATATGATATAGACGGTAATGCTCGGTGGTGGTGGCTTAGGTCACCCGGAGGTGCTGAAACCATGGCCGCGTATGTTCGTGCTAATGGTGCAGTTGATATATTTGGCAGACATGTTAACGAAACTGATATGCCGGGCAACCATGGAGGCATCCGCCCTGCCATGTGGATTCGTACCCAGTAAAGGAGTTTTTTATGAGAAGATATGGATGTCTTTCATTTTTGTTTGATGTTTTCATGGTAGTTATTACTGCCGGATTTTGGCTTATTTGGATATTTATTCGCGAAATGCGAAAGCGGAAATGAAGTTAAACTTCGAAGAAAAACACATCGTTTCACAACTTCAAAAACAAATTTTGCCCTAACCGCATAACCCTCCCCATTCCTACGCATACTACGAAAAAATCCAATCCCCACGGGAGGCAACGCATGGACAAACACGTAACTTCGACTAAGCCCCTCGGCAACGTCGGCACACTCGAAGCCGCTAAGGAAATGCTTCACGAAACCGACGGCACAAAGGTTCAAAACGCGGAACAAAACAAACAAATTCACAAACAAAGCCTCGGTCGCAACGTGAAGCGATAAAACCACCGTTACAAATTAATATCAAATAACCGCAGAACCCCGTTCGCGCCGCAAACCGTGCGGGTTTATTCCGTTGCCGATAACAAGGCTGCATCGATTTTAAAGCAAAAAGAGCAGGTGAAGAAGGTATGAAAGACCCTCTTTTCAATATCGCCTTAGATATAACCCGCACCACCATGGAATACGCGAAATTAAAAAGCATACCGCAGGACGAAGCCATGCGTGTTTTCTTAAATTCCGCTACTTTCCGCGCATTGCACGAGCCGGAAACCGGTTTATGCTTTGAAATGTTTGAATCGGTATATGATATGTTCCTCGAAGAGGTGGGGTATAATGAATTATAAACAAATCATCGACCCCGTTGTTTTCCTTCAAGCAAATTTCGTGCTGGCGTTTATCAAACGGCATAAAATATCCTTGCAGGATTTTTTGGAACTGGATAAACAAAAAGATATTCTCGGCTTTCTTCGGCTGGGATATGAACCCTTCCACCTAACGGGCGAGGAAAACGTGATGGAAGCGCTTGATGCCCATGTTTACAGATAATCGCTTCGCTTAAACCAGCGGCACACTCTTCCCGTTTACCCCCTGTTTACGGCTGACAATCAAAGCGATGAGCTCCGCGGGCTCGTCGCTTTCGTTATATACGGCATGGGTTTGGCCGTCGGGGGTGATCAGCATGTCCCCTTCGCGCAGGACGGCGTCGGCCTCATTGTCCCGCACACGGCACGTTCCCTTGGCTACGTAGAAGGATTCCATTTCCTCCTCGTGCCGATGCAAATCCAATGACGCCCCCGGTTCAACCGTGATGCGGGCGTACAGGCGGCCCGCTTCAAACATTTCGTCCGGCTCCGCCAGCACGCGGATTTCCACGCCGATACCGCGGGTAAAGGTTCGCTGCTGCTCTTGTTTACGTATCATGGTGACGCTCCTTTCTTCATACGTTTATTCTGCTCCTTACCGCTTCGCCTGTCAAACGAAATGTTTAGCAAAACAAACGATATATAACTATAAATATCGCGCCAAACCAAAAATACTTCACAAACCCGTTTGCAAGTAAAATTTCACAAAAGCAAAATTTTAACGGAAATCGAAGCAAATCCGCGCCGTCATTTGTATCATCCGTTAATCTTTCGCAATTTGCGAAAAAATTATCCTTTGCATTTCATCCGCCTATCCCCTATAATCGCCCAATTAAGCGGATGAGATCATTCGCTATACGCGATACCTTGCGCTATTCGTTTCGCGCGGGATCGAAATGGAGGATATTATGAAGCGAAACCCGTTCTACCTGTTGGCTGTAATCGCAGCCATCCTCTTCCTTGCCGCGTGCGGAAGAAATAACGGCGCGGTAGAAGTCAACACCTTGGCCGATCTGGCCGAATCGGGCGTACGCATCGGCGTACAACTGGGCACCACCGGGCATGACCATGCCGTCAACAACTTCCCGCAAGCGACAATCATCCCCTACGACCAACCCGCGGACGCCGTACTGGCGCTTTTAGCGGGCGATGTGGACGCGCTCATCATGGATTCGGAGCCGGCGCGTAACTTCGTCGACCGAAACGCGGGGCGCATCCGACAATTGGATGAATTGCTTACGCGGGAAGGCTACGGTATCTCCTTCCCCCTCGGCAGCCCGTATGTCGCCCGATTTAACCAAGCGCTCGACACCCTGCGAGCCAACGGCACCCTGTACGGCATCATGGACTACTGGATTCACAACGAACCCAACGCGTCCCGCTACGTGTCGCCGCCGGGTACCACGCACCCCAACGGTACGCTAATTATGGGGACCAGCGCCGGGTTTGAGCCTTTCGAGTTCTTTGAAGGTACCGAAATCGTGGGCATCGACCCCGATTTAGCACGCGCCATCGGCGATTTGCTGGGTTATTCCATAACGATAATGGATATGGACTTTAACGGCATTATCGCGGCGGTGCAAACAGGGCAGGTCGATTTCGGCATGGCGGGCATGACCGTCAACGCGGAACGGCGCCAACAAGTGGACTTCACCCAAGAATATTTCCTATCGGGCCAGAGCGTCATCATCCCGGTCCGTTAAAATAATCAATGGCGAGCGTGTTTGAAAATATCGCCGATATCGTAACCCGCGTATTCATTACCCACGACCGTTGGCGGCTGTGGGTCACGGGTTTGCAAAACACGCTCGTCATTACCTTTTTCGCCCTGTTAATCGGGATCGTCATCGGTTTTATGATCGCCGTGGTGCGCGTGTCCCACGATACCGCGGGCAAACCGCCCATCATTTTAAAGATTCCCAACGCTCTGGTAAAAATGTACGTCACGGCGATACGCGGTATCCCCATGATGGTTCAAATCATGATCATGAACTTTATCATCTTTGCCGCCTCGCGGAACCTCATATTAACGGCTATCGTCGCCTTCGGGATCAACTCCGGGGCGTATGTGGCGGAGGTTTTCCGGGGCGGCATTTTAAGTGTGGACAAGGGACAGACCGAAGCGGGGCGCAGCCTCGGCCTAAGCGCGCCGCAGACCATGCGCCGCATCATCATGCCCCAAGCCATCAAAAACAGTCTGCCTGCCCTGGGCAACGAATTCATTTCTTTGCTAAAGGAAACGTCGATAATGGGTGTCATCGGCGTCATGGACATCACCCGCGCGGGCAACGTCATCCGCGGGCTTACCTACGACCAATCCCCCCTCATCTTCGTGGCGGCGGCATACCTCACTTTGGTTATCTTCCTCGAGTTCCTTGTTAGCAAAATGGAAAAAAGGCTTAAGAAAAGCGAACGCCCCATCGTCAAAAACATCGACCGCAAAGGTTCGCTATTCGGTTTGTTTAAGCGGGGCGGCACGGCATGATTAAGGTAGCGGGGTTGCATAAGGAATTCGACGGCCTGCCTGTACTGCGCGGTATCGATGAGGAAATCGGACGCGGGGAAAAGGTTGTCGTCATCGGCCCCTCGGGCAGCGGGAAAAGTACCTTCCTGCGCTGCCTTAACTTGCTGGAAGCCCCAACCCGCGGCGAAATATGGTTCGAAGGGGAAAAGATCGCCGCCTACAACCGCGGCAAAGTCTTGAATCTCTTCCGCCAAAAGATCGGCATGGTTTTCCAGCAGTTCAACCTTTTTCCTCATCTTTCGGTTATCGAAAATATTACGCTGGCACCCGTTACATTAAAAAAAGTGTCCAAAACGGATGCCCTAACGACGGCGAAACGTTTATTGGAGCGTATCGGGCTTTCCGACAAAACCGATAATTACCCCTCCACCCTTTCCGGCGGGCAAAAACAACGCGTTGCTATTGTTAGGGCATTGGCCATGGAACCGCGTGTTATGCCCTTCGACGAACCCACCAGCGCGCTCGACCCCGAAATGGTGGGCGAGGTGCTCGAACTGATCCGCGAACTCGCCGACGAAGGTATGACTATGGTTATGGTTACCCACGAAATGAACTTCGCGCGGGAGGTGGGCAACCGTATTTTGTTTATGGACGAAGGTGTAATCGTGGAGCAAAACGAGCCGACGGCGTTTTTCGAAAATCCGCAAAGTTTGCGGTTGAAGGATTTCCTTGCGAAGGTGCTGTAAAACGCTGAACATTACATATTTTTTATAAACGTTGCTCTCCATTCCCCGGTAAAAAAATCTACACACGGTATTCCCCACTCCCCGGTGGGCGAGGGAACGTCCCCGTCGCTTGTGACAAAATCGGGCACCTGTCGGCTCGGTCGCGGAAGTGGTTGCGTCGGTTGCAAGCACCCGACGCCAACCACTAATCCACGCCCTTCGCCGCCATGTACCCGATTTTGCCAATCGCTCCGTGGGAGTTCCCTCACCCACCGGGGTATGCAGAGACGTGGAAAAAAATCTTAAAAAGTAACTTGGATGAATAAACCTGTTAAATTGTGTTATGATTTGTATGGCAAGCGAACAGAATCTATATTTTGTGAAGTTTATAGAAGGAGTCAGATTAATTTTGGAAGAAATTATTTTGGGCGGAACGATGAATCATGTTGTGAAAACAGGTGATACAGTTCGCAGAAAAGTAAAAGGTCATCCGCTTTTACATTCGTATTTACAATTTTTAGAAAAAGCGGGTATGGTAGGAACTCCGCGTTTTCTTGGAATAGATGAACAAGGACGAGAAATACTTTCTTACGTTTTAGGGGAAACCGCAGAATCAGGACTTGGTTTTGACCATCCGTGTTTACATTCAGACCAAGCGATATGCGATATGGCACAGTTTATGCGTAAGTTGCACGACGTCTCGGCTGATTTTCTTCCGACAGCAATTAAAGGCGGTTGGATAAACCCGCAACAGTTCGAAGAAATGTATGAAACGATTTGTCATGGTGACGCTGCCATTTGGAATTTTGCGTTAATCAATGAACGTATTTCGGGTATGTTTGATTTTGACCAAGCCTGTCCCGGTACGCGCGCTTGGGATTTAACACTTACTTTGTTCAGCGCAGTATTGACATCTTATTATGATTATGAACCTTCCAAACATAAAGAAAATACTCGTCGGCGTATACGCTTGTTCTTTGAAGCATATGGAATGAAATGCCCTACGGACATAATCACACAAACCGCCGACAGGCTTCAAATATGGTGCAATGAAGCTGACGAGCGTGGAAAACCCAGTGTTCATTATCAAAACTGGGTGACTCATCTAAGAAAACACGCTAATGATTGGGTATAGGTACATATATTAAATATTTTATATAGTAAGTCGTAGACATGTTTTCTTTATATTAAACCCGCTTGGACGAACAAGCCTGTCAAAGTGTGATATGATTTAACAGCAAGCAAATAAAAATCTATTTATGGGGCAGTAGGGTATGGATATAATCAAGGACATTTCAAATTTTATATTTGTAGATAATGAACCGGAAAATGCGGACATTATTTTTATCCCCGGAGGGTCTTTCCCCGAGCCGTCGGAAAGGGCTGCAACACTTTGGCACAATGGATTTGCCCCATACATTTTGCCGTCGGGTAAGTATAGTATAAAAACAGGGGCTTTCACGGGTACAAAAACAAAAAAGGAACTTTACGGGGGAAATTTTGATACGGAATGGGATTTTATGAAATATGTTTTAATGAAATCGGGCGTTGACGAAAAAGCCATTTTCGAAGAAAAGAATGCGAACGAACGGGGTACCGTTGATAACGCGTTCCATTCAAGGGCTGTTACCGATTCGCTTGGCCTAACGATAAAAAAGGCTATTATTTGTTGCAAATCATTCCATGCGAGAAGATGCCAAATGTCCTATTCATGGGCTTATCCGGGTACGGAATTCTTAATTTGTCCCGTGGATAACAGAAATATTCGTAAAGACAATTGGTTCAATGACGATTCCGGAATACAAACGGTTATGTCGGAATTGCAAAAATGCGGGCAATATTTCAAGGATGTTATTACGACCTTTTTACCATAAGCGGGAGGGTATAATGAACGATAAATACAGAACGGCGGCTTGCGGGGTCGATTGCAATGAATGTGCCCAATATAAAGTCACAATAAATCATGATTTAGAAGCGGCGGAACTATTGGTTGAATGGTTTAAAAGCCAAGGGTGGATTGGTAAAAACGAAGGTGCCGAAGCGGTAATGAAAAAATCCCCCCTGTGCAAAGGTTGTTGGAACATAACGGATGATTGCTTTTGGAAATGCGGATGCGGGGAAATAGATTTCCGTATATGTTGCAACGAGAAACAAATAAACCATTGCGGCGAATGCGACGATTTCCCATGCAGCCATTACAATGAATGGGCATCGTGGCACGAATCCCACCAGAAAGCAATGGACTACCTATTACGTAAAAAATAATTATTCCTTCGGTCTCACACAATACGGCAAATAATCCCGCTCCCGATGACTCTTGATGCATACGCAGCATTTTTTGTACCGAGGACATTCCGTCCGCGGGCATGGACATTCTGCCACGCTTTCGCAGGGTCGCCCCATATTTTTCGGGTTAAACACAATCCCCACGTCGCCTTCTTGGTACAGCAGCGGCCCCAATTCCTTATAATGGTAATATTCCTCCGATTTTTCCGCATCCGCATTTAACGCTACCGTTTTATACAATTTAATCTCCGAAATAGGCCGCGGGATATCCGAATGTCCGATATAAAACGTATCAAACGGCAACCCCTGTATGCGGGTTAGCATATTGATATATTCCTTCATGGAAAGGCTTTCCTCCAGGAACATCCAAATATGCGGGCCCAACGCGTCGCTCGCCAGCAATATACGCCGTTCGCGTACCAGCAGCCCGACCGAACCCGCCGTATGTCCCTCCAACGCAACCACTTCCACGGTCATACCGCCCAAATCGAACACCTGCTCGATTTCCACATGCTTTAATTCCCCCGACCCCGCGTGGATGTACGCTTCGCGGTCAAGGTTTTCGGGGGCTTTTTGCACCCATTTTTCCAGCGCGGCACGCCGCCCCGTACGGGAGGAATGTTTAAGGCACAACACCTCGTCCTTCGGATGAATGTACGCGCTTTCGAATTGCGTTGCGCCGTTGCCGTGGTCATAATGCCCGTGGCTCAGCACCACTTCGAGGGGTAAATCCGTGATTCCGCGCACCGTCCCCGCCAAATCCCCCAGCCCGAAGGTCGTGTCGTACAACAATGCCGACTTTTCACCCACCAGCAAATAACAAAACACTTCCGCGGGCTCGTGGATGCTGTAAATCCCGTTATGAAGCTCCTTCACTTTGTAATAATCCATTTTCGTCCTCCCCTTTTTTCATCACATATATCCGCAGCCGCCATACAAGGGCAGCGATAATCCGCAGGAAAAACACGATCCAAAACGTATTACGCAACGCGTACATATTGCCGCCCAGCACGCGGTACAACGCCACCCCCGCCACGGGCATCACCGCGTTGGAAGCCACGATAAAAACCGAATACAGCGAAATCGACAGGCTCCTGTATTCTTTGTCCACGACCTTTATCAAGCATTGGAAGAAGTTGAGCGCGATCGTGGCGAACGCCATGTGCGCGATAAAATTCGCCGCTAAAAACACGGGGATACCCATCCGCGCGGGTACGCTCAAAGCCAGTATCATCGCAATCGGGCACAAAGCAAGCCCTAAAATACCGAAGGTTACCGGTTTTTCCACGCCGTACCGGGCGTTCTTGCGGCTCCAAAACGCCAGCGTAACCAACTGCGCCAGCGTCGCCCCCACCCCCGTCAAGCTCAACAAAAATTCATTCATATGTAAATAATTCGCCTGCCCGATGAAGTACAACGTCCAGTCCATGTGCCATGTTATGTGAAAAAATAACGCGACCGCCCCAAATCCGATAAACGGTTTATTCCCCGCCAACCGCTTCACCGCGGCTTTAAATTGCGCACCCGAAACCCGCTTCGGCGCGGCGGGCATGACCGCTTTTATTTTCCTTAGCCATACCGCGTTCGTTATCAACAATAGCCCCACGACGGCGTAGAATATCTGATGGACGATGACCTTCCCCTCGTGACTTTGTACCGATGCCAAAATCCCCCCGCTCACCAGCGGCATCAGCACGGAAATAATCATCGTAATCCGCGCGCGGAAAGTAAGCACCGCGTTCCGCCTGTCCTCCGCCACCACTTCGGGGAAATAAGCCTGCCAACTTAAGTTGTACATCCCTATACACACGTTCGCCATCGCCACGAAGCCAAGGAACAGATACACCGTATGCACCGTCACGAACGCCGAAAGCCCCGCCATCATAAAAAAAGCCGCGGCCATGATCAAAGCCCCGGACAACATCCGCCTTTTATTGATTAAACTATCCGCGAACAACCCCGCCGGGATGAAAAAAATCATGTTCAAAATCTGCGGCAGGAATTGAATCATGCTTAACTGGAAATCCCCCGCCCCCATCCGCAGCGCGAAGATGGCGTGGTTGTTCACGGCAATCGAGATTGCCCCCATGATTAACAACCCATCGACGCCGTACCTTACGGCAAGGGGGTTGCCAACGGCAAAAGCCCGTATCCGGGCGGAAATCATCTTTAACATAAATTACCGCGCAACGCTTTTACCGCGCGGGCGCGGCGCGGACATAAAGAACAGCGACATCCACACGCACACGCTGAAATAGCCGCTGTGCCAAATAAAAAACCCGATCCCGCCCCACACATCAAAGTCCCGCGTCACCACGATATCGTACAAAGCCGTCCGCAGTACGTCCGTCGGAATTACCCGCCCCGCGTCCTTCGCGATATCGGCGATATAAATAAACGGCATCGCGTAACCCCATTGGAACGCCAAATACCCCGCGCACCAAACCGCCATCACGATGAAGAACGCCTTCACGCTCTTATGCACGCCCTCCGCTTTACGCACCTTCCCAGCCCGACAACCACCAACGGCGCAATCACAAGGAACGCCGCCCCCCAAAGCCCTTCCTCTATGGCGAACAAAAAATTCGATTGCCAAAACAATCCCCCGAAAGCGAAGAATTGCCCTGCAAAAATAAAAAGCACCGCCACATACGGCGACACCGCCAACGCACCCTTTTTCGTCAGTCCCATTTCCTTATTCAAACGGATTAAAACCACCGCAATCAATCCGATAAAGCTCATCTCCGCGAAGGTAGCCAGGCTCCGTATAATCATCGGGCTGTTAAGCACCGTATCAAACCACGCCAGCCGGCTCGGGTAACTGGACACAAACACCGAACGGTACGCCGCCACGGAAGCGAAAACCAACCCGCACACCCGTAAAACCGCTATGTACCCCCCATACTCCGGCGACTCCTTCGCCCACCGGAACGACCGCCAAAATAAAAATAGCGCGGCAATCCAGTTCACCGCACCGATAACCACCATAACCGTCCACCATACGTTCATACCCATACCCCTTACGGTCTAAAATATTGTCAATATTATATCATTAAACCCGTTAAATAATAGACCTCCCTTGATAAATCGGTTTCCTTTAACGAGCCTGAAACATGCAAAGAAAAAGTTATTGTAATAAAATGTAATCATATTATGTAAAAAAGGCTTCCGCGAAGATACCGGAAGCCTTGATTTAACTGATTGAATCGTCTGGGACTCGAACCCAGGACCCTTAGATTAAAAGTCTAATGCTCTACCGACTGAGCTAACGATTCCTACAGGTGGGTAACGGGATTCGAACCCGCGACCTCAAGAGCCACAATCTTGCGCGCTAACCAGCTGCGCCACACCCACCGCGTTTTAAATTTTATAACAACTCCGGACGAAGTTTGATTTGCTCGTATATATGCCCGATATTTCCTTCCCCCGCAAAAACCTTCATATCAAAAAAGTTGCTGTTTACGTCAATCCATGCAAGTTCTTTTTCATCTCCGGTTACATCCATTTTTTCTGCCAGTTTGCTTACATATACTTCCACCCGCGCGCTGCTGGGAATCATCGGGAACGTTCTGTTGCTATAATACACAAAATCCATTAAATGATGCAAATTTTTTGTCAAATGCTTTCGGCTGATACCCGTTTCTTCTTCCAGTTCCCGATACGCCGCGTCCATCCCGGGTTCGCCGTCTTCCAATTTACCGCCCGGCAGGTTATACAACCCAAGGTACGGATTCTTGTGCCGCTTGCACATCAGTACCTTGTCCGCTTCCGGCGAAAATACCCACACGACATTTAACAATATCATTATCATACCTCGACGTGCCTAAAGGGATTCGAACCCCTGACCCACGGCTTAGAAGGCCGTTGCTCTATCCTGCTGAGCTATAGGCACATACCCTTCCAACCCCGGGGTGACAGGATTCGAACCTGCGACCTCCTGGTCCCAAACCAGGCGCGCTAGCCAAACTACGCTACACCCCGAAAATCACCCCGTACAGTAAAACACCGCGCCTTATTCGGGCGCGGCGCGACTTGACTACTAAACACAGAGAAGGGGAAGCGAACTGACAGGTATAACGAACTAGTATGGTCAAGCCCTCGGCCTATTAGTACGGGTCAGCTTAACGAGTTACCCCGCTTACACCTCCCGCCTATCTACCAGATGGTCTATCTGGGGCCTTACCTGCTTAAAGCAGTGGGGAATCTA
>WQZS01000043.1 GCA_009780585.1 Defluviitaleaceae bacterium
ACCAGCGTGTACAATTGAAAACAAAACTGACGCCGCTGGAAAAACGACGCCAGTTCACTTGATTCTTTTTCATTTCCGATAGGGTGCTTCTTTCCCCGTCCGCTTTTTTTGGTGCAGTACAATACGAAGCAGCTTCTTTTATTTATACCGATTAACTGATCACGCTGATAATTTTTAAAACCCCATGCGGGAAGCTCAAGCATTATAATAACAAAGAAGAATGTGTGCGGACACAGCAAATCATCTTTATTTAATGTGTAAGTTATGCTAATATTATGTTTAGAAAATGTGAGGTGATGCTTATGAAACGGCTTTTGATGGATGATTTGGTTAAGTGGAAAAATAAAAAGAACCGTCTGCCGCTTATTCTTAAAGGAGCGCGTCAAGTCGGTAAAACATGGCTCTTAAATGAATTTGGTAAGACGGCGTTTGACGATGTGCTGTATATAAACTTTGAAAACGCGCCGGGGTTAAAGGAATCATTTGACGGTGACATATCTTCGCAGCGGATCATAGACTTACTTGGCGCTTTGCACGGCAAACGGGTCAAACCGCAAAAAACGCTTTTAATATTTGACGAAGTACAGGAAATCCCACGCGCCCTGACCGCGCTTAAATATTTTGCGGAAACCGCGCCGGAGTACGCCATATGCTGTGCCGGTTCATTGCTCGGCGTCGCCCTGCATAGCGGCACTTCTTTCCCGGTCGGCAAAGTGGATTTTCTTGCGCTCCAACCGTTTAACTTTGAGGAGTTTCTATTGGCAAACGGCGAAGAAGCGTTGATTGAGTTTGTCAGAAGCGACGGTATACGAAAAATACCGAAAGCGGTAACGGATAAGCTCACCGATTATTTGAAACTGTACTTTGTCATAGGCGGTATGCCCGCGGCGGTGGCCTCATGGATCGACACAAGGGATTTTTCGGAAGTGGAAAGAAGGCAACTCGGTATGCTTGAAACTTATGAAAACGACTTTTCCAAACACGCGCCGAAAAATATCGTTCCGAAGCTGCGGTATTTATGGAGCAGCGTACCGTCGCAGCTTGCGAAGGAAAACAAAAAATTCATCTATGGCTTGGTGCGCGAGGGCGCAAGGGCGAGGGATTACGAAGAAGCGATGTTATGGCTACTCGACAGCGGTTTACTCCGCAAAGTCGGCAGAGTAACAAAAGCCGCCGTGCCGCTTAAAGCCTACGAGGACTTGAAAGCCTTTAAGTTGTATCATCTTGATGTGGGATTGCTTCGCGTAATGAGCGAATTGTCGCCGAACGCGATACTTGACGGTATAAAGGTATTTGAGGAATTTAAAGGTGCGCTTACGGAGCAGTATGTTTTATCGGAGCTTGCGGGAAAGGATTTTATCCGCAATATTTATTACTGGACTTCGGAAGCGACAGCGGAGGTCGATTTTATCTTTGCGGACAATAAGGACATTTATCCCGTTGAAGTCAAAGCGGGTGAAAACTTACAGGCAAGAAGCCTGCGCGTATATCGGGAGCGGTACAGTCCTAAATTAGCAATCCGTGCATCGTTATCCGATTTAAGGCTTGAAGAAGGCTTGCTTAATATTCCGCTATTTGCCTTGTTTAACCTTAAAAACTATCTGAAATAAAAAACCCCCTGCGGGAAGCTCAAGCATCAAAAGATGCGCCCGCACGGGGTTGTCACTCGCCTCCAAGTCCGGGTGGAAGCGGTTGTGGTTTGTTTTATTAAATTTTATTTCTTTGCGGTGATGATAAAATGTAAATATTTCGGGAGGGCACCCATTATATGCATTACCCTTGACCCGGCTGCGCAGCCTTAGTGGGTCGTTCGCAAGCCTTGGCGAAGTTCCTTGGCTTACGGTAATTATACATGCAAAGAACGTAATGTCAACACTTATGAAATAAAACGTATGTTTGTTTTAAATTTTTATTTACAGATTCTTCTTTACATATAAAAACGCTTGTATTATCATACCCCTCCTTGCTTGGAAGGGGGGATGAATGTGATCGAATTACATGGCATCAACAAAACCTTTCGTGTGGCAAAGAGGCGGGCCGGGTTCGGTCTTGCGGTAAAGGCACTTTTTTCGCGGGAGTACGAGGTCGTACATGCCCTGCGGGACGTGTCTTTTTCTGTTAGCGACGGTGAAATGGTGGGTTACATAGGCCCCAACGGCGCGGGTAAAAGCACCACGATCAAGATCATGTGCGGCATATTAAATCCGGACGGCGGCACATGCCGCGTCAACGGGCGTACCCCATGGCGCGAGCGTGTGGCGCATGTGCGCGAGATCGGCGTGGTGTTCGGCCAGCGGAGCCAATTGTGGTGGGACGTACCCGTGATCGACAGCTTTGAATTGATCCGCGATATCTACCGTACGGACGCTTCGGTTTATAAAAAGAACCTTGGCGAATTGGTGGAACTATTGGAACTGTCGGAAATCCTTAAAACACCCGCGCGAAGCCTAAGCCTGGGCCAGCGTATGCGTTGTGAAATCGTGGCGAGCCTGCTCCACAATCCAAGGACCTTATTCTTGGATGAACCGACGATCGGGCTGGACGCGGTATCGAAACTGGCGGTACGGCAATTCATCAAGCGTTTGAACACGGAACGCGGAACGACGGTGCTGTTAACCACCCATGACATGCAGGACATTGAAGCGCTGACGGAACGGATTATCCTAATCGGTAAAGGGCAAATCCTGCTGGACGGCAGCCTGGCGGAATTAAAGGAACGCGCCCCCATCGGTGCCAACGCAGAGGAAATGGTGGCGGCGCTGTACAGGGAATACGAAATATGAACGCGTATAAGGCGATTTTCCGTATACAATTTACGAATTCCTTGCAATACCGCGCGGCGGCATTAGCGGGGCTTGGTACACAGTTTGTTTGGGGATTTATGTATGTTTTGGCTTTCCGTGCTTTTTACGCAAGCAACCCCGCGGCGTTCCCCATGACCTTCGAGCAGACCGTTTCATATATTTGGATACAGCAAGCGTTCCTGGCGTTGTATGCTCTGTGGGCGTACGATTACGGCATCTTCGATTCCATTGAAAGCGGACAAATTTCTTATGAACTGGCACGGCCCTTGAATTTATATAACCGTTGGTTTACCCAAGCCGTTTCCAACCGTATGGCGCGGGCGCTTTTGCGTTGCGCGCCTATTTTATTGGTGGCTTTTGTATTGCCCGCGCCTTTCCGCTTGGTGTTGCCTGCCGATGCCGTGCAGCTGGGGATTTTCTTTGTCAGCTTACTGCTCGCCACGGGCGTAACGGCGGGGATTGTTATGCTGGTATATGTCTCCGCGTTTTCCACCCTTAACGCGGGCGGTACGCGGATGGTTTTAAGCTCCGCGGGTGAATTTTTGGCGGGCGGGTACATTCCCGTCCCCTTTTTCCCCGAGGGGCTTCGCAGGGTGGTTGAGTTGTCGCCCTTCGGTGCCATGCAGAACACCCCGTTGTTGATTTACAGCGGTTATTTAACGGATTCCGCTTTGGTGCAAGCGCTGGCGTTGCAGGTATTTTGGCTTGCGGCATTGGTGTTGGCGGGGCGGTTGCTTATGAAACGCGCCCTGGGGCGTGTCATCGTACAAGGCGGGTGAGGACATGAAGCTGTACATGAAGTATTTTTCCATGCATATACAAAGCCAAATGCAGTACAAAACGTCCTTTTTCTTTGCTTTTTTGGGGCAATTTATGGTGGCGTTCGGTACTTTCTTGAGCATACAGTTCATGTTTAACCGCATCGAAGGGGTCGCCGGCTTTTCCTACGAGGAAGTATTGATTTGCGTCGCCGTGCTGGGGATGGCGTTTTCCGCTTCGGAGTGGATCGGGCGGGGCTTTGACCGTTTCCCTTCGCTGTTGGGCAACGGCGGTTTTGACCGCGTTTTGGTTAGGCCCCGCAATGAAATATTCCAAGTCCTTGCTTCGCAGGTGGATTTTTCACGATTGGGACGGTTCATCCAGTCGGTTGCCGTACTGGCGTACGCCCTCCCCCGTAGCGGTGTGGACTGGACATGGGACAAGGTGCTGACCCTGTCACTCATGCTCGTTTGCGGGACATTGCTATTCTGCGGCTTGTATGTGGTTTACGCGGGGATTTCCTTCTTTACGCTCGAGGGCCTGGAAATATTAAACGCCCTCACCCACGGCGGGCGTGAGCACGGGCGTTTGCCTTTCGGCGTGTACGGCGAAGGCGTATTAAAATTCCTTACCTATGTAGTACCGTTGGCGTTGGTGCAGTATTATCCCCTGCTCTATTTGGTTGGCCGCGAAGAAAGCGTTACATACGCGTTAACGCCCGCGGTTGCGCTGTTGTTCCTGTTGCCGTGTTACGCGCTTTTCCGCTTTGGCTTACGGCATTACAAATCCACGGGGTCATAATTAATCAAATCGAAATCCTCCGCGTACGGGCGGCGGGCCTCCAGGTTTCGTCGATAACGCCGTTGCGCACGGCGAAGGCTTCTTCATAAAGCGCGGCCGTCGTGCAGATATGGGTTGGGATGACATAAAGAACATCCCCGACCTCGGGGAAGCCGGGATCGCTTTCATCCAAGCCGAAGACCCAATGTTCCTCCGATTGGGACACGGATTCCGCGTGTTGGAGCGAAAGGATAACACCGCGGATACCCTTCGGGTCGGAGCCGACGGCCTTCGAACCCGCATCGAGCGTAAATAAGCCGGATGCGGGGCGGCTTATGACACGCGTCAAAAGCGCAGCCGCGGGTATAAAGGGTAAATCGGGGTATCGCTGCCAATAACCGTAATCGTGGATAAACAACGTACCCGGGGATAGGTAAACGCCCTCGCAAGCACGCCGTCCGCTGATGCGCTCCGCGTGGCACGGGAAGGTAGGCGTACCGCCCATGATCATTGTATCGAGGTTATATCCGCGGTTTTGCAAGGAATGGCGGATTTTGATAATTTTATTTATGACGATATCGGTATTCACTCGGCGTTGGACCGGGTTATGGTCCTTGATGTGACCGTCGTAGCAATGGAAGCCGCGCAATTGTATGTTTTCGTATCCGGCGGCTTTTACATAGAATTCTTCCAACTTATCAATCCCGATACCCGTGCGGTCCATACCTGTGTTGACGTCAACCAACACATTTAACCGCAATCCCGTTTTTCCCGCTTGACGGTTTAATTGTTCCACCGCGGCCAAACCGTCAACGCACACCCACCACGTAGTTTGGGGAAATTTATCCAAAAGGCGCATAAAACGCGCAACCGACGGCCCGATAAGCGGGTACGCAAGCATTACATGCTCGATACCCATCGAACCCAACATTTCCGCTTCCGCGACCGTCGCGCACTTAAAACGCCGGATACCTGCCTGCCGCTGCATATCCACGACCTGGGTGAGCTTGTGCGTTTTGACGTGCGGCCATAAGTGATCCGCGCCTCCGGCGATTTCGATCGCTTTTTGGATGTTTCGCCGTATGGTTTCGGGGTAGTATAAAAGCGCGGGGGAATCAACCGCGGACGCGTCGGTTAACGCGTAATCCTTTAATTCCATCATCGCAACCTCGCTTGTTTTTTTCAAATCATACCATTGTTATATCGACCTTGCCATTATTTGTTTATTGGAATAGAATTTGCAAAAAAAGAGGGTGACTTTATGAAGATTTGCTTCATCGGGGCGGGCAGCCTCGGCTTTACGCGGAACTTGCTGACAGATATCATGAGCGTGCCGGAATTGCGCGGCGCGGAGATTTCGTTCATGGACATTAACCGGCATAACCTCGATATGGTTACAGCCTTGTGCCAACGGGACTTGGACGCGAACGGCATCCCCACCAAGATTAACGCCACCCTTGACCGCCGCGAGGCATTCAAGGACGCGAATTACGTGATTAATTGCGTGCGCATCGGCGTGTTGGAAGGCTTTGAAACGGACGTGAATATCCCGCTTAAATACGGCGTGGACCAATGCGTGGGTGATACGCTGTGCATCGGCGGCATCATGTACGGGCAGCGGGTCATCGCCGAGCTGCTTGACTTTTGCAAGGACATGCGCGAAACAGCCGCGCCGGATGTATTGCACCTTAATTATTCCAACCCGAACGCGATGGCGACTTGGGCGTGCAATATGTACGGCGGCGTACCCACCATCGGCCTGTGCCACGGCGTGATGGGCGGCGAATGGCAAATCGCCGACGCGCTCGGGTATAAGCGCGAGGAACTCGATTACATCTGCGCGGGGATCAACCATCAAACGTGGTACATCTCCGTAAAAAAAGACGGGGAGGAGCTCACGGGCAAACTATTGGAAGCCTTTGAAAAGCACCCCGTCTTTTCCGTACAGGAAAAGGTGCGCATCGATGTCATGCGCCGCTTCGGTTACTATTCGACCGAATCGAACGGCCACTTGTCCGAATACCTCGCATGGTACCGCAAGCGCGAAGATGAATTGGCCGGATGGATCGACCTTTCCGCGTGGATCCACGGTGAAACGGGCGGTTACCTGCGCGACTGCAGCGGCAGGCGGGATTGGTTTATCCAAGATTATCCCAACGCCATGGCCGCCCCGCCCAAGAAATACGACGGCACCGACCGCGGCAGCGAACACGGCTCCTATATAATAGAAGCGTTGCAAACCCGCCGCCCGTACCGCGGTACGTTTAACGTGGTTAACCAAGGCTGTATCATCAATTTACCCGTCGATTGCGTGGTGGAAGTCCCCTGTTACGTGGACGGCAACGGGATTTCCGTCCCTTCAGTAGGGATGCTGCCCGACGGTTGCGCCGCCATTTGCCACCAAAGCGTAAACGTACAGCGTTTGGCGGTGAGGGCGGCGGTCGCGGGCGACGCTTGGCTTTTGCGCCAAGCCGTCCTGCTCGATCCGCTGACTGGCGCCGTCTGCACCCCGCGCGAAATCGACCAAATGGTGGACGAAATGCTTATCGCGCAGGAGCAATGGCTGCCGCAGTACGCGGACGCGATCGCGGAAGCGAAAAAGCGTTGGGCACAAGCGGAAAAGAACGGTACGCTCATCCCGCCGAGGGAGTATACGGGTGTAAGGAAAGTATAATAAAGGAGGCAATCATGGAAAGAAAACCCTTCATCGCCGCGTACTTGTACGGCGAAACGACCGTCACCCCCGAGGACGCGAAAATCCTCGACCGTATTAACTGGGCGTTTGGCCTGTGCGTGGACGGCAAATGCTCCGGCGCACATTGGAAAGGTATCGGGCAGTTAAAGACCCTCAAGGAAGCCAACCCCCACCTCATGACGATCCTTTCCATCGGCGGCTGGGGCGCGGGCGGTTATTCCGACGCGGTACTGACCCCGCAAGGGCGCGAAAAATTCGCCCAGAGCTGTATCGAGCTGATGCTGGAACACGACTTCGACGGCGTGGACCTGGATTGGGAATACCCTTGCTGCGACGACGCGGGCATCGACGCGCGTCCGGAAGATAAATTCAACTTTACCAAAATGATGTGGCTGTTGCGTGCCAAAATGGACGCGCTGACCCTCCTCACCAACCGAAAGTACCATTTGAGCATGGCTGTAGGCTGCGGCAGCGCACGTTACGCGCACATCATGGAACTGGCTGAGTTGGGCACCTTTCTCGACGAAATAAACCTGATGAGCTACGACATGCGCCAAGGCACGTCGGAAATCACCGGCCACCATACCAACCTATTCAACAATCCCGCCGACAAGCGTGTGGCAAGCGCAAAGTACGCCATTGATTTGTTTGTGGAACACGGCGTACCCATCGAAAAGCTCGTCATCGGCGCGGCCTTCTACGGGCGCGGCTGGACGGGTGTGGAAGCGGGCGAACACGGTACGGGCCTCCACGCGAAATCCGCCGCGCGCGCCTACCGCGAATGGAACAAGTACGATAAACTCACCGACTCCGCATGGCAAAAGGAAAACGGCTTCACCCGCCATTGGGACGACACCGCCAAAGCGCCGTACCTGTATAACGGCGATATCTTCATTTCCTACGACGACCCCGAATCCGTGTCGCACAAAATTAAATATGTAATGGAGCGCGGCATGAAGGGCCTCATGTACTGGGAATACAGCGGCGACAAGACCGGCGCGATGCTGCGGGCGATGGATGAAGCACGGAAGAATAAATAAACCGACCATTCATTAAATTCAACCAAAAAAATACCGCTTCGTATGAAGCGGCATTTTTTTGGTTATTTTTATGTGCGAAAAATTAATTTAACGCCTGCTCCAAATCCGCGATGATGTCGCCGATGTCCTCGATCCCGATGGACAGGCGCACCATATCCGGGGTTGTGCCTGTCGATGCCATTTGTTCTTCGGAAAGCTGTGAATGTGTAGTAGTGGCGGGATGGATCACCAGTGATTTTGCATCACCGACGTTGGCCAAATGGGAGAACAGTTGCAATGAGTCGATGAACTTACGCCCCGCTTCCCTACCCCCTTTAATGCCGAAAGCCATGATCGCGCCCGCGCCGTTAGGCAGGTATTTTTTCGCCAAATGGTGATTGGGGTGATTTTCCAAGCCGGGGTAGCTCACCCATGCGACGTTGGGGTGCGCTTCCAAGTATTTTGCAACGGCCAACGCGTTTTCGCTGTGCCGCTCCATACGCAAGTGAAGCGTTTCCAAGCCGATCAAAAACATGTAACTGTTAAAAGGTGAAAGGCACGCACCCAAGTCGCGCATTACCTGCGTACGCAAGCGTGTGATGAAGGCTGTTTTACCCAAGTCACAAAACCGTAACCCGTGATAGCTGGGGTCGGGCTTGGAAAGGAGCGGGAACTTTTCGCTGTCGTAATCGAAATTGCCGGAATCCACGACGATGCCACCCATGCTTGTACCGTGACCGCCGATGAATTTCGTCGCCGAATGGATGACGATATCCGCGCCGAAGTCGATCGAACGGTTTAAATACGGCGTAAACGTTGCGTCAATGATCAAGGGAATCCCTTGCTCATGCGCAATTTCGGCGATGGCTTCGATGTCCGCTACATCGATGCGTGGGTTGCCGATGGTTTCCGCAAAGAGGGCTTTCGTTTTGGGTGTAATCGCCTTGCGGAAGTTTTCGGGCATCGCATTTTCCGCGAAGTTCACTTTAATGCCCAAATTCGCCATCGAGCACGAAAACATGTTATACGTGCCACCGTACAGGTTGGTCGAGCTGACGATTTCGTCCCCGCTTTGGCAGAGGTTCCATATAATACCCGCGATCGCCGCGTGGCCCGACGCGAAAGCCAACGCCGCCACGCCCCCCTCCAACGCCGCCACGCGCTCTTCAAAAATCGCCGTCGTCGGGTTGGTCAAGCGGGTATAGATATTCCCCAATTCCTTTAGGCTAAACAAATTGGCCGCGTGTTCCGTATCGCGGAATTGGTACGCCACCGTTTGGTAAATCGGCACCGCCGCCGAACCGCCGGTCGCGTTGGGGTCGTGGCCCGCGTGCAACAGAACGGTGTCAGGCTTCGCGTTTTTAGGTAAGGGCATAGTTATCATCCTCTATGTTTTGTTAAAGGGATTGTAGCATATTTGACACAAAACCACACGGTCATTATAATGGACGACGAACACGAAGGGGTATAGTTCAGCGGTAGAGCGTCGGTCTCCAAAACCGAATGTCGAGGGTTCAAATCCTTCTGCCCCTGTGGAAGATAAACCGCTTGGAATCAAGATTCCGGGCGGTTTTTGTTTTCGGCGCGGAGCTTCAAAACCGGTTGTTATTATTTTATTTCCTGTTCTACTTCAATGAAAATATCATCATTAAAAAAATCACGTAACGTAATATTCAAACCATCACACAATTTTGCGACAGTTGAAACGGTAGGATTATTGCTTCCTACGTTAATTATGTTGTTTAATGTACTTTGTGTTACGCCGCTTTTTGTTGCCAATTTGTTTATAGTGATTCCATTCTCTTTACATAAATTAATAATACGTTGCCGGACTGCTTCCCTCACACGTAACATTTGCATACAGCACCTTTCATGGGACTGCAGCAAGTGTATGGTGTTAACTATAAAATGTTTAACTATATACAGTTGACATTTAAGACCATTTGGTTTATATTTTTCATATGGTTTATATAGAAATTACAAAAAATTTAACATGGCGATTTAAAAATATTCCTAAGTCGCCGTGTTTTTTTTGAGTATTTTTATTGATAATGTGTAATGCGGGGAGTTGGTTTTGCCGATTCTATCAACTTTCTTTTGCTTTCCTAATCGGAAATCGGCTAACTGAACCACCACCGCCTGGAAGGCGGTGGGTTCGGCTTAGCGGCTAAAGCCGCCTAAAGCGTGTCGATGTTGAAATTATCAGATTTCATGTTTTCGGCTATGTCTTGGTTTTTGATATAT
>WQZS01000044.1 GCA_009780585.1 Defluviitaleaceae bacterium
TGCTTCCTGTACTGTGTGACCTTTGTCGATGTATTTCAACACACGACCCCGAAATTTCGCGTCATATGCCATGCTTTTATTTTATCACTTTTGTCGACCGTTGTCGATTTATGTTATTATAATCATAATTTTTCTAACAGGTATTAAGAAAGGAAAATACGTAAATATCAAACCGACCAACGTACCCATTATACGCAACCTTGCAATGCGGAATAAGATTACACCCATTCTGCCCGTTAACATAATACCCTACTTCCTCAAAAAATGCCCTGCCGTGGGTATCTTGTCCGCGCGGTAGTACCCGCAATCCTCCGCGGAAAGTTCGAATCCGTTGACCCCGACCGGCTTCATTTCCGTCAGCGCGGTATTTTTGCGCAGGGTAAATACGGTCACCCCGCCGGAGGACTTCGACGTATTTAAGGGTATCAACGATGAGTTGAGCACCATTGCCTTATCCTTGCCGCGTTGGAGGTACAGGTCCGCGTCCTCGGGCAAGCGGCACATGCCGACCAGCGGCGAACGGTCCGAATAGGCGTTAACGAGTTTCTTGCGGTTCGTTTTGGTTGCGTATGCAGCGAAGGGGACCTTGGCGGCCTTGCCGTTTTCGAAGGCGAAAACCATGCAGCCTTTATATTCATTCGCCGCGGTCATGTATACGATACGCTCGCCCGCATCCATCCCCAGCAGGTTGGTGAGGTATTCGCCCAGCGAGGACGCCTTGCAATCGGGGATTTCGTGCAGCCGCATTTTGTAAACGTTCGATTGCGAGGAAAAGAATAGGATTTCCTCGCGGTTGGCGGCGTCCAGCTCTTGTATGATGGCGTCGCCGTCCTTTAGGGTATGTTCCCCCGCCGACCGCAGGGACACGAGGGAGATTTTTTTCAAATAATTTTCCCCGGTTAGGAAGAGCTTTAGATTATAATCGTCGATGAATACCTCTTCCGCGGGTGTTGACGTTACCGCGTCGCGGATGATATCCGTACGGCGGGGTTTGCCGTACTTCTTCGCAATATCCTTTAATTGCGTGATAATCAACGCGTGTATTTTTTCATCGAAAGCATGGGTGGCTTTTAAATCCGCGATTTCCTTGCGCAAATCTTCCCGCTCATTAACGCGCCCCAGCAGGTATTCGCGGTTTAAGTGGCGCAGCCGAATTTCCGCGATAAATTCCGCTTGGGGCAATGTGATGCCGAAGCCCTTCATCAGGTTGGCGACGACGTCCTTTTCCTTTTCCGTTTGGCGGATGATCTTGATCGCCTTGTCGATGTCCAGGAGGATTTTCGCCAAACCTTCCAGCAGGTGGAGCTTTTCC
Organism: Defluviitaleaceae bacterium; assembly: GCA_009780585.1. Classification (GTDB taxonomy): domain Bacteria; phylum Bacillota; class Clostridia; order Lachnospirales; family WQUN01; genus WQRX01. The sequence continues at coordinate 1,313 of WQZS01000044.1, forward strand.
GACTTCTTTTCGATATCGTAGGCCAACCCGCGCTTGATGCACCCCGTACGGAAGACCGTCCATTCCTTTAATATTTCCGCGATCCCCATCACGCGGGGGCGGCTGTTGACGAGGAAGTTGAAATTACAGTTAAAGCTGTCTTGCAACGTCGTCAACGAAAATAAACGCTGCATGATTTGCTCGGGGTTCGCCGATTTGCGTATGTCGATGGCAATTTTGAGGCCGTGCAGGTCGGTTTCGTCGCGTACGTCCTGTATGTCGCGCACCTTGTTTGCCTTTACCAAAGCCACGATTTTGTCGATGACGGCCTCCGCCGTGGTGGTATAGGGGATTTCATAGATTTCGACGCACGAATTCTTCTTATCGAAGCGCCAGCGCGCGCGCAGCTTAAATGACCCTCGCCCCGTATCGTAGATATTCTGCATTTCCGCTTGGTTGTACACCAATTCGCCCCCGGTGGAGAAATCGGGCGCAAGGAGCGTTTTAATGATCGGATGGCCGGGGTTCTTAAGGAACGCAATGGCCGTATCGCATACTTCCTTCAAATTAAAGCTGGCGACGGTGCTTGCCATACTGACGGCGATACCTTGGTTGGGCGTAACCAGCAAATTTGGGAAGGTCGTGGGCAGGAGCGTCGGCTCAAGCATGGTGGCGTTGTAATTGTCCACCATGTCCACCACGTTTTTATCGATATCCGCGAACAGTTCGCGGCAAACCTCATCCAGCTTGGCCTCGGTATAACGCGAAGCGGCATACGCCATATCCCGCGAGTTATGCTTGCCGAAGTTCCCCTTCGAATCCACAAAGGGGTGCAAAAGCGCGTCATTCCCCCGCGTCAGGCGCACCATCGTCTCATATATAGGAATGTCGCCATGGGGGTTGAGCCGCATGGTTTGGCCCACGATGTCCGCCGACTTGACCCGCCCGCGGGTGCCGGAAAGCAACCCCATCTTGTACATCGTGTACAAGAGCTTGCGGTGCGCGGGCTTAAAGCCGTCCATTTCCGGTATCGCCCGGGAAATAATTACGCTCATCGCGTACGGCATAAAGTTGATTTCCAGCGCGTCGGTGATAGCTTGCTCGATGATTTCCGCTTCAACAACGGCGGGAAGGTTTTTATTCGCTTGCTTTGGCAAGGGGTGTCAGTCCTTCATAAAATAATATTATTACATTTGTATTTCACGTATTGACAATCAGAACATTTGTTTTTATACTGTCGTTGTGATAGTCGAAAGGCCACCGTATAGCTCAGGACGGGTTTTGCCACCTCCGGAAAGGGCCACAAGCCTTGAAACGGACCGCACCGTACGCCTCGCCGGATGCCCCTGCCTCTATTACACCCAAAGCCTTGGTCAGCTTACGCGAATCCCCGAATTCGCACGCAGTACCGCTCCACCCCGATATGCGCATATCTTCGCACCAAAACACAACACCCGTACCACCCAAGCAAGCCTGACCAAGGCAATGCTCCTCTTTGTATGACCAAGGTTAAAGCCGTGTACTCTTTGTATGCGGCTTTTTTATTATACCTTGGGTTGTTATCAAATGGAATCCCGGGTTGAAGATTGTGTCTTAGCAAAGATGTTGACAAAGTTGCGACTTTGCGATAGACAATTGTATGCGAAAGTATAAAGGAGCGTAGCCGAATATGACCAACAAGCAGCTCAAAAACTTAAAGGACAGGCTTTGGCAGGGAGCAGACCAGCTTCGCGCCAATTCCGGCTTAAAGTCCACCGAATATGCTACGCCAATTTTAGGGCTTATTTTCCTGCGTTTCGCGCAGAGCAAATACAATAAGTATGAAGCCGACATTAACGCCGATTATAAAAAAAGTAAAGGCTCCCGTGCCGAACGTCCGATACATGAAATCGCCATCGAAAAATGCGGATATTATCTGCCGTCGGAAGCGAAATTTGATTATCTTCTTAATTTGCCGGAATCGGAGAACCTTGCAGAAAAAACCAAGAAGGCGATGGAAGAAATCGAAAAATATACAGAAGAACTTGCCGACACTTTGCCCAAAGATATTTATTACAGCGTCAACAGCGAAGATGACCCGCTTGTATTGAATAAACTTTTCAAGGTTTTTAAGGATATTCCAACCGATGTAAGCCTTGATATTTTCGGCGAAATATACGAATACTTCCTTGGGGAATTTGCTCTTGCCGAAGGTCAAGGCGGCGGTGTGTTCTTCACACCGTCAACCGTTGTCCGCTACATGGTTGAAGTGCTTGCGCCGACCGAGGGTGAAATATTTGACCCCGCTTGTGGCTCGGGCGGTATGTTTGTGCAAGCGGCTCATTATGTTTCCCATCATGCCGCAAAAGGTAATGAAATTAACCTGCGTGCTTACGGTGTTGAAAAAACCGGCGCAACGGTAAAACTCGCTAAAATGAACCTTGTTTTGAACAATATTCGCGGAAGCATAACCGAGGCAAATTCATATTACCGCGACCCTTACGATTGTTTTGGCAGGTTTAATTATGTTATGGCAAATCCGCCGTTTAATGTGGATAAAATAGAATTTGACCAAGTAAAGCCGCAACCGCGCTTTAATACATACGGCGTACCGCAAAATAAAACGAAAAAAGCGAAAGGTGACGCTAAAGAAACAGTACCCAACGGCAATTACCTGTGGATTAATCTATTTGCCACGTCATTAAACGAAAACGGACGCGCCGCGCTCGTCATGGCTAATTCCGCATCCGATGCCGGACACAGTGAAAAGGATATCCGCATAAAACTGATTGGAGGCGGCGTTATCAGCCAAATGGTGACGCTGCCAACCAATATGTTTACAAGTGTTACCCTACCCGCGACATTATGGTTCTTTGACCGTGCCAGACCCAAGAAAGACGAAATCCTTTTCATAGACGCCCGCAATATATTTACACAAATCACCCGCGCCCACCGCAAGTTTTCCGACGAACAAATAAAGAACCTTGTTATCATCACACGGTTGTACGAGGGTAAAACGGACGAGTTTACCGCGCTGCTTGATGAATACCGCGCCGCGCTTGCCGCCGCACCGGAAACCTCCAATGACGGGGACACCCCACCCAAAGCCTACTGGCAGGAACAAATAGACTGGCTCATTTCTCGTTTCCCCGACGGTGAATACGTTGATGTTATTGGGTTATGCAAAGCGGCGAAACTCGACGGCGAGGACGGCATCATTGACCAAGATTATTCACTTAATCCCGGTCGCTACGTCGGTGTTGTCATCGAAGATGACGGTATGACCGAGGAAGAGTTCAAATTAGAAATGCGTTTATTAAATACGGAGTTTATTACTTTAAACGACGAAGCTCAAAAATTAGAAAAAATAATTGTAGAAAACCTAAGATCGTTGCTGGGCGACGGAACGGAAGTGCGTTTCGGTGAATAATGAGAAAACGGAAGTCATCATATATCAAACCGTAGATGGCTTGACAAAAATTGACGTTCGTTTGGCCAACGAAACACTTTGGCTTACGCAAGCTCAAGTCGCCGAGGTGTTCGGACGCGAACGTTCGGTTATTACAAAGCATATCAACAACATTTTTGCGGAGGGCGAACTTGATGAAAAAAGCAATGTGCAAAAAATGCACATTGCAAATTCCGATAAACCCGTGGCGTTTTACGGTCTTGATGTAATCATCGCCGTGGGCTACCGCGTAAAATCGTTAAAGGGCACACAATTTCGGCAATGGGCGACGGCGATATTGCATGAATATTTACAAAAAGGCTTTACGATGAACGACGAATTCCTTAAAAACATGGGCGGCGGGGTTTATTGGAAAGAACTGCTTGACAGGATTCGTGACATTCGCGCAAGCGAAAAAGTCATGTACCGCCAAGTCTTGGACTTGTACGCTACAAGCCTTGATTACAACGCCGGTATGCCCGAAACAATCGAGTTTTTCAAAATCGTGCAAAACAAACTGCACTACGCCGTCAGCGGGCATACCGCCGCCGAAATTGTTTTTGACCGTGCCAATGCCGAATTGCCTTTTATGGGCTTAACAACATTCAAAGGCAATCGCCCTGTTAAAAGCGAAGTTACAGTCGCCAAAAACTACATGACCGAAAAAGAGCTGTTCGCGCTGCGCCGCATGGTGAACGCTTTCTTTGATATGGCAGAACTGAAAGCCGAAATGCACGAACCGATGTATATGCGCGATTGGCTTGTAACGCTCGATAAATTTACCGCTGACTTTGGCTTGGGTATGTTGGAAAACGCCGGACGCATTTCACACAAAGCCGCTGTAGAAAAGGCGAACAGCGAATACACCGCTTATCGTAAGCAATTATCGGACGAGCTGTCTGATGTGGAGAAGGCATATTTGGATACGTTGAAAGATATGCAGAAGCGGTTGAAAGATGGGGGTGGCGTGTGATGTTTAGAAATATTCGAAACAATATAACGCAACAAATAAACAACTTAAACTATGCAATTCAAAGTTATAATTTGAATCAACTCAAGGCTGCGTTGGATGAAGCAAACCGCAGATTTTGGTTGAGTGAAATTGTACTAGCTGAATATTTAACGATTAGCAACACTTTACCTGCCATGACCAGACCATTGCAATACGAAGATTATATTTCAATTGCTAATACATACATCGAAATATTGCAAAGCGAACTCTCTTATTTGCAAGACGCGTACATGGGATATACGAAATTTTCGCAAAGGGCTATAAATCAACTCTATAACAATCAAGGGTGTTTTACACCTACTCAAGTTATATATAAAAAAAACGGACAACTACTGACTGTATCGAATGTTTTGTCCGTTGTCGGTTATACCCAAAAAGCGATTGAAACAATCGGTGTAAAGATTGATGGAAAATATAACATCGCTTTATTGGTTTTGAATACCATCAACCTTGCTTTGAATAATCGCAGACAAGATAAACCGCTTAATAAAGCACTTCATCTAACAAATGATGTCTTATTAGAAGTCACAAAAAAGGTGATTGATGATGAAAGGGTAGGTCAAGTTATTTCCGGAACTTCTTTATTGTTTGACCTCACTATTGATTTTTTAATGAAGGAGTAAGGAGTATGGGTGAATGGAGAACAAATGAATATAAGCTAAACGAGCTTGGAAATGTTTCAAGAGGACGCTCACGCTATAGACCTCGTGATGATGAATCACTATATGGAGGCAAATATCCTTTTGTACAAACAGGGGATATAAAGTCTGCAAATTTCTATTTAACAAATTATACGCAAACATACAATAAAAAAGGCTTGGCACAAAGTAAGTTGTGGCTAAAAGGAACATTATGTATAACTATTGCGGCAAACATTGCGGAAACTGCGATACTTGACATAGACGCTTGTTTTCCTGACAGTATCGTTGGCTTTGTTCCGTATGAAGGTATAGCTGATGTACGGTATGTAAAATATTACTTTGATATATACAAAAAACAAATGCAAGCTATGTCATTAGGAGCTGCGCAAGATAATTTTAGCGTTGATAAAATGTTAAAAGTTAAATTCATCCTTCCTGATTTCGGCATCCAAACCCGCATCGCCGACATCCTTTCCGTTTATGACAACGCAATCGAAAACAACAATCGTCGAATTGCGCTACTCGAAAAAGCAGCGCGGGAACTTTACTGCGAATGGTTCGTGCGTATGCGATTTCCGGGGTATAGGGATGCGAAGATTGCAAATGGGTTGCCGGAAGGGTGGGAATTATAATAACATAAATCGACAACGGTCGACAAAAGTGATAAAATAAAAGCATGGCATATGACGCGAAATTTCGGGGTCGTGTGTTGAAATACATCGACAAAGGTCACACAGTACAGGAAGCA
>WQZS01000045.1 GCA_009780585.1 Defluviitaleaceae bacterium
TCTCTCTGATGTATCATTCACTTGTAAAATTTGTGTTCGCATAACCCTATTTTACACCAAAAAACGAGAACCGGTTAACCGCCGATTCTCGTTTTTCCTTCGGGCTCATAAGACAGCCCCTTTACCAATACCTATATCGTATTGTGGGGCGTGTTGTGGTGCGGACGGCGCTCGGGCGTGGAATCCACGATGTCGCGCGTCCTTCCGATAAAGCTAAGGCAGTACAAGCCCGCCAGCGCAATGATGGTGTATATAATCCGGCTAAAAACGCCTTCCATGCCGCCAAATATCACCGCGACTAAATCAAATCTAAACAGGCCGATAAGCCCCCAGTTAAGCGCTCCCAATATAACCAGCGACAAAGCAACCCAGTCCCATGTTCTGTACCTCATTGACGTGCCTCCTTCCTGATTTTTTTCTCATCTAGTATTTCACCGCGAAAAAAAAATATGCGTAAAAGTTAATATGTGATAGGATTGCCGTAAATTTATGGTAAAGGGGAAACGATTATGCGAATCAATCATTTAAGGTGCGAATCATTAAAAAACCCGTTGGGAATCGCAACCATGAAACCGCGTTTTAGCTGGCAAATCGAAACGGATATTCCAAACGCAATCCAACAAAAATATCATATTCAAGTCATGGATTCAGGAATCATCATATGGGACAGCGGGGAAGTAAACAGCGCGCAATCGATTTTTATCGGCTATGCGGGTAAACCTTTGGAATATAAAACAAGGTATACATGGCGGATAAGGGCGTGCGTCAATGATACATGGAGCCCGTGGAGCGATTACGCGTGGTTCGAAACCCCGTTGGAAAAATGGAACGCGCCCTTCATCCAAGCGGATGATAAACCCGATGAATCCGGCGCGAAAATATTCCGAAAAGAAGTGGAAACCAAAAAGACGGTAAAAGCCGCGCGGATATACGCCACGGCGTTGGGGCTTTATGAAATATATATAAACGGTAAACCGATTACGGACACTTGCTTTAACCCCGGCTGGTCGTCATACGATTCCAGGGTTTTGTACCAAATATACGACGCGGCGGATAAATTCGCGGCGGGTAAAAATGAATTGACCGTAAACGTAGGGGCGGGTTGGTACAAGGGTGATATGGGTTTTAGGGAGGGCCGCGGTCTGTACGGGGACAAAATGGCGTTTTCCGCCCAAATCGACTTCCTGTATGATGACGGCAGTTATGAAACCCTGCTTACCGGAAGCGATTGGCAGTTTGCCGATTCCCCCATTGTTTATTCGGAAATTTATCACGGCGAAATATACGACGCGCGGAATGAAAATCCCGTCAATTGGCAGCCGTCAACGGTATGCCCTTCCGAATCGTTTACCGTCGAACCCTCTGACGGCGTTACGGTTCTCAGACAGGAAACGATAAAGCCCACCGCGTTTATTACCACGCCAAAAGGGGAAAAAGTATTGGACTTCGGCCAAAACCTAACGGGACGCGTACGTTTTCAAGTAACGGGCAAAGCGGGGGATAAAGTCACGCTGCGCCACGCCGAGGTATTGGATGCCCAAGATAATTTCTACGTGGAAAACCTCCGTTACGCAAAATGCACCGATACCTATATCCTAAAAGGTGGCGCAACCGAGACCTATGAACCTATTTTCACTTTCCACGGCTTCCGTTATGTTTGCGTTGATGAATACCCCGGTGAAATCGACCCCAACCATTTCGAAGCGGTCGTCATTTACTCCGATATGGAAAAAATCGGCGAATTTTCCTGTTCCGAGCCGTTAATCAACCAATTGCAAAGTAACATCACATGGAGTTTAAAGGGGAACTTCTTGGACATCCCAACCGATTGCCCCCAACGGGACGAACGCCTCGGCTGGACGGGCGATGTGCAGATTTTTATTTCAACGGCGTGCTTCCTCTACGATGTCCTTCCGTTTTTCCGCAAATGGCTGCACGACCTAAAGCTCGACCAATACCCAAGCGGCGGCGTACCATATGTCGTGCCGGATGTTTTGAAAAAAGACCCCAAGGCGAATATGTCCCATTCCTCTTGCGGTTGGGGTGACGCGGCCGTCATCGCCCCGTGGACGCTGTACGAATCCTTCGGCGATATCCGCATTTTACAAGATCAATACGACAGTATGCGGGGTTGGGTGGATTACATCACTTCCCAAGCAAATAATCATTTATGGAATACGGGCTTTCATTTCGCGGATTGGGTAGCATTGGACGCAAAGGAAGGCGATTATATCGGCGCGACGCCCCCCGATTTATGCGCGACGGCTTATTACGCGTATTCCACATCGCTCTTGGTCAAAGCGGCGGAAGCGTTGGGTAAAAATGAAGACGCAAAAAAATACGGCCGATTGTATGCCGATATCCAAAACGCCTATCAAAACGAATTCTACACCCCCACGGGAAGGCTTGCCGCGCGGACGCAAACGGCGCATATCCTTTCATTGGTCTTTGGCTTAACACCGAAGGAATTTATCCCGCGGACAATCTCCACCCTCGTAAAACTGATAGATGAAAACGGCGGGCATCTCGTTACCGGATTCCTCGGGACGCCTTATTTCTGCCATGCTTTAAGCCAAAACAACCGGTTGGACGAAGCCTATAAACTATTACAACGCGAGGATTACCCGTCCTGGCTGTACCAAATTAAAAAAGGTGCCACAACCATATGGGAGCACATGGACGGCATCAAACCCGACGGCTCCATGTGGAGCGCGGACATGAACTCGTTTAACCATTACGCCTACGGCGCGATCGGCGATTGGCTGTACAAGGTAGCCGCGGGCATCAACCCCCTCGAACCGGGTTACAAACGTATCCTCATCGAACCCAAGCCCGGCGGAACGCTCACCCAAGCCGAAGCGAAACTAAACACCCCCTACGGCTTGCTCGTTTCCAAATGGGAATTGGAGGACAACCAATTCCGCTTAAACGTAAAAATCCCCGCCAACACAACGGCGGAGATTCGTATGCCGGACGGCAAAATCCATGCCGTCGGCAGCGGTGATTATTTGTTTTCATAAACAGGGGCAGAAGGATTTGAACCCTCGACATGAGTGCAAGGACTTAAAATATGTAAGTTGATATTAGCGCGGGCTCGTTGGTATCGTGCTTGTGTCGAAGCTCGTTGTCCTTCCCGCTCCCGAGGGCACAAACCCGTCCCAATCAAAGATTTCGCTGTTCCTGTACGTCGGCTCTCCCAAGTTCTCCCCTGTGTTCACGCATACTTGCTGTTCGTAATTTACCAGCACGATTTCGACTTCGGGGTTGTTGGGGAGGACGTGAACCAGTAGAGCGTGGTACACTTGGACACCGATATGACCTGCTTGGATCAACGATACATCGCCTACAACACCGCTGACGTGGTTCCCTCTGCGCAAGCGTGCCGATGCGTCCGTGAAATCCCCGCTGTTTGTAAGCCATTCGCGTGTCATGGGGATATAAAAATTGAGGTCTGTGTTTGTATGGTCTCCCCATGCGGTATTGCCGTCGGCTATCCTCATCACGTTCGGGATGTGTGCCGTTGGGGTTCTTACCGACAGCGAGATTAGGTGTGTTCCGACCATTTCATCTGTTATCAGAATCCCTTGTGTTCCTATTGTACCGCCGGATACAGGGTCTCTGACTGTGTTAATATAAGCATCCGGTGACATATCACCGGGGCTGGGTAATATACGGGTTGGGGCTGTACCTTCTTCACTTGTTGTTCCGCGATGATGTAATACCATACTTAAATGGCCACGGTTCCAATGCGGTGTTGAAACAGGGGTATCATGCCAATCCATGTTGATCATCAGCCTGTCTCCGACTCTTAGACCGATGACACCCTGTTCGACTAGGTTGGAGTGAATGGGATTTACACTCCAATTCATGCTTGCGGGCCATATGGCTTGCGCCCGTACCGGATTAGGAGCATTAGAAATATAGTTACCGCGCATAGTATGCGGATACGCCGCGTGCGGAACAGTTGAAAAATTCCTTGTGTTTATGCTTGTTGCGTTTAGGAAACTTCCACCTGCCGGATGTGACCAGCGTAGGGCTACGTCTCCGTTGTAGACTACGTTTCCCGAATCGTCAAGTACAGGTGCGGCTAAGAATCCGTCCATCACTATTTGATGCGGTTCAATCATCGTGGGGATAGGCAGCGCGTCATCACCGGGGATACGCTCAATCTGCCAGCTAACCACGGGTGATTGTATTCTTGTTGATGGTGTAAAGTTAAACCCTGTGATGTAGCCTGTATCAGTACCGGGCCCTTGGCTTACATTCCATGCGTTGCTCCATGAGAGTGTTGCGCCTTGGGTGAATTGCATTAAGCGGTTTGCTTGTAAAGGGAACTCAAACCCGTCACGTCTCAAGTTAAAGTAGAATAGTGTCCAGTTGGGGTCCCCGAAACGTTCGCCGTCTCCGCTGGAGTCAAATGGATGTGCGGATACCGTTATGGGCGTTAAGGGGGGTGCTTGTCCCATCCAAATTGACAAGACCATTATCAATGCTGTTAACAGCATGAATACCCGTGATACTTTTCTTTTCATGTACTGATCCCCTTCCTTCCTTTGATAAAGAAAAAAAGCGGGTTGTCGGCCCGCTTCTGTTTTCTATTATATTAGTCGAACTTCCATACTTCCCCTGCCATTATATTGGCTTGAGTTGTACACCACTCGTCGGCGGGCATGAGAGCTATATAGACATAGGCTTCGGGTACGATACCCCCTGCTCCTGTAAGAGCGGCTCCAACCATACCTATGCTTGATAACATGGACAGATTTCCGTTGGTATCTGTAATTACTGGACGAAATCCTAATGCGATTTCTGTTGAAGCCAAGTTATACATCCGATTTGAAAACCCGAGGGGCGGTCTTACCAGCGTAGTCCTGTAGAATCCGCGGGGCAGGTTATATATCGTGATTTGTCCTTCGTCACTCAACATAAAATACCCGACTGTTTCCGCGCTTGTTACGTTATTGAGGGTTTGTTGTTCTGTATATGCGAATTGATTCCCGCCACCAAAGAACTCCGTGTTGTAACTGCTTAATTGGACTCTTTCCAACCTTATGATCGCGCCGGGTGATTTAACATAAGCCGCTCCAAAGTCAAGACCATTTTGCGCCCGCATAGCATTGGGCCATGTTGTTAACCCTATACCAAACTGCACGGGTGTAGCACTTATATCAAACGAAAACGCCGTTTCGATTTCGGGGTCATTCACGATTCGATTCCACGCATTAACACGAATTTCGCCGTCTTTTCCTAATTCCGTACCTAAACCTATATCCACCCGAATATTCGCGTATTCGCCGTCCCTGCGCATCGTGTCACCGACGATCGTACCGTCCGCAAACTGTCTGAATCCCAGCCCGGGTGTGCCTGTTAGGTTCTCCAACAGGATTTCCTTATAAAAATAGGGAGCTACGGGGTCATCGTCGGATATTATTGAGCCAACATCATAGTCAAACGCCCGATAGTTCATAGCCGCTCCCTGCGCGTTGGTTACTACCGCAAAGGTGCCTCTTAACATAATTCCGCTTGTAGGATGAGGATAGTCGCCTTCAACAGCCCTCAACGAGTGGAAATCCCTCGCAAACGGCTCGGTCTCTACCGTTCCCCAGCTCACGTTCCATGTGCCGTTCGGACGGATGGTGAAGGTTGTTGGGTCGTTTGTGCGGCGGTGGGTAGGCTCTCTAAGTATCGTAATCGGCAGGTTAACCGCGCCGCGGACCGCATAAGCAGCGTTTGCCGAAACGGTAACACTTTGTTGGGTAACAGCAGCCGGGGTAAACGAAACCGCCCATGTCAATTGGGTGCTGCCCCGTGTTGTGACGCGTCCGCGTGCGTAACGGTTCCCCGAATGTTGAACCCAAACCTCTCTTGTCGGCGTACCCGTAACAACAGTCAGCGTCACTTCGTCGTTGTCGGAAACGCTTTCCCTTACGGTGTAAATCCTTTGCTGCCCTTGCCTGGCAAGGGGTACTACGCCTGTTGACGCATGGGTTTGTACGGTTGAAAACAACGTAATCAATGAAAACATGAACGCTGTTATCAACACCGTAACCAACACCGTTACCATTACATCCCGTGCTTTTTTGTGCTTCATCATGGAAGCCTCCTTTAATAATGATTTATTGTCTGTATACTGGGGTTAAAACCCTCGCCTTTCAGGCGAAACCTTTAGGTTAACCTACTCAAACGGAGAGATGAATCAATAAAGCCACAAGAGAGAAACTACTCTCGGAGGTGGCA
>WQZS01000046.1 GCA_009780585.1 Defluviitaleaceae bacterium
CACCAGCGTGTACAATTGAAAACAAAACTGACGCCGCTGGAAAAACGACGCCAGTTCACTTGATTCTTTTTCATTTCCGATAGGGTGCTTCTTTCCCCGTCCGCTTTTTTTGGTGCAGTACATCACATGAGGGTGGGTTTAAATTATTACTCCGTAAAATTGTCGATTTCATCCTCTATTTCGTCAAAGTCGCTATGCAATAACTGTTCGTTGATTTTTTCCAGTAACTCTTTCGTTTGCTTCGGCCATACATTTTTTCTTAGCACCGCCAGCGCTTCCCTTGCTTTGCCTTTGTCCCAATCCTTACAGGCCGCTTTGATTTCCAACAGCTTTTCGCGCAACAGCGGTTCGTTTCCGCTTGTGGGTTCTCCGATGGGTTCCTCTTCCCGCGGTGCAAGCGTGTTTACAAATTCCTTTAACGCGTCGAGGAAGCCCGGCGTTTCGGCCGCTATTGATTCGGCATTATTGTCCCGCCCCAATTGCTCCAGTTTAAACGCCGTGGCGGAGAGTTCGTTTTTATTAACGTTTGCCAGCGCGTTTTTTACCCCATGCGTGTAAACGATGTATATCCGTATATCTTCCGCGCTGTAGGGGCTGCCTTTATTTATGATTGAATCCAACACATCAATGGCTTTCTTTGCGTCTTGCAAGAATAATTCGATCAGTTGCGGATCGACATCCGTTTGCGACGGGTTGCCGTTTTCCTGCGATTTTTTATTCAACCCGTTTTGCCGCGTCGCCGCTTCGATGACTTCGGGCGGTTGCTTGTCGCGCACGAATTTATTCAATACAAAATTTAATTGGCGTACGTCGATGGGCTTGGAAATAAAATCATCGAAACCGTTTTTCAAGAAAATATCCGCCTGGCCCACCACGGCGTTTGCCGTCAACGCGACAATGGGTTGGGTATAACCCATATCGCGGATAATCTTTGTCGCCTCCACGCCGTCCATGTTCGGCATCATATGATCCATAAATACGATATCGTATACGTTGCCTTGTTTGATCCTTTCGATCGCGGCAAACCCGCTGTCCACCGAGTCGATGTTTAGGCCGTACGGTGTCAGCAGTCCCCTTGCGACGTATATGTTCGTTCCCACATCATCCACGATCAATACTTTTCCATAAGGCATCGGGTCGCGTATGATTTGTGTGCGCTTCATCTGCGCGCGGCTGCTCGAACGGAAGTTGTGCAGCGCCTCCACCATTTCCCTGCCTAACACGGCGTCATCGGCCTTAACTTGCGGCAGCAGTACGGTGAAGGTGGATCCCTTGCCGGGTTCGCTTTCTATCGAAATGTCGCCGTCCATCATGTGAATCAAGTTACGCGTGATGCTCATGCCGAGTCCGGTACCTTCCGTAGAGCGGTTGGCTTCGAGGTTAAAGCGGGAATACTCGTCAAACAGCTTGTCTACCTGTTCCTTTGACATGCCCTGCCCCGTGTCGCTTACGCTAACGGTCAGCATCGTTTTTTCGTCATCGCCTTCGACCGGCTTTGACGAAATAAACACTTTGACCGTACCCTTGGATGTATACTTTATGGCATTGGAAAGCAGGTTGTTTAAAATTTGTTTTATACGCAATTCGTCGCCGTACAGCATAACCGGCAAATCCTCATCCACATGCAGTTCAAAATTAATGGGCTTTGAGCCGATGCGCATCATGTTTAACTGCGCCGTATCGCTAATTAAGCTCGCCGTTTCGTATTTCGCGATTACCAGCTCAAATTTACCCGCTTCGATTTTAGACAAGTCAAGGATATCGTTGATTATGTTAAGCAGCATGTCCCCCGAGGTGTACACCTTTTCGAGCCCGTCCCTTACGGATTGGTCCAGCATTTCGTTTTGCAATTGAATTTCGGTGATACCCAGGATGGCATTCATCGGTGTGCGGATTTCATGGCTCATGGTGCTTAGGAACGCGCTTTTGGTTTGGTTGGCGGTTTTCGCTTCTTCAAGCGCCTCCGAAAGCGCCTTCATGAATTTTTTCTCCGTCAATAACATCCTGCGGATAAACAGCACGATAATCGCCAGCATAATGACATACGAAAGTATAAGCAAAAGCAGTATGATCGACGACATTTGCGAAAGGGTTTGCTCCAGTTCGGAAACGAGGTTGTTGGACCAAATATAGCCGATTACTTCGCCTTCCCGCACCACCGGCAGCATCGCGTTCATGATATTCCCGCGTACCATGGTACCCATGGAAACCTCGGCGGTGCCCGTTGCCATGACCCGCCGCCCCGGATGGGCCTCGCCGATGGAAACGCCCACCGTACCGTGGTGCTCCTCGGAAGGGCCGTATGTAAGTATGGCGTCCAACTCGCGGGAATAATACCCTACGCCCAACCCGGGCGTGGCGTGGGCCACTTCGTCCGTAATATCGCGCAGCGCTTCATTTAATACCCTGATCTGTTCTTCCCGCGAAGCGTTTTGCATACCGGCGTTTACCAATATTTCGTTGTAGCCGCCGGGGGCGAGTTGTGAATCGAGTATTCGGGCGAAGGACATTAAATTATTTCTTTTTTGCTCATGGTAAATATTTTTGTTCACATTGGACGCGATATACCAAATCGCGATAAACGGGATGCTGAGGCAAAACGCCAATATAATGATCATTTTGCCGTGCTGTTTAATGATGCCGACATTTTTCATGGCTATACCTCGCGTTCTTTGCGCAGGTGTTCCTCGTGTACGGCGAAAAACCGTTCCTTCACTTCGAAAAACACGTCCGCGATAATGGGATCAAACTGCTTACCGGCGCCTTCCATGATGATGCGAATGGTATCTTCCTCGCTAAAGGGCTTTTTATACGGGCGTTCCGACATAAGCGCGTCATACACATCGGCAAACGCCATGAGCCGCCCTTGAAGCGGGATGGAGGTACCCGCCAACCCCCGTGGGTAGCCCGTACCGTCCCAGCGTTCGTGGTGGCTGCCCGCGAAAAGCCTCGCGTTTTCCAAAAATTCCACGTCGTAGGTACGCGAAGCGATTTTGTCGATGGCCCGCTCACCTTCGATCGCGTGGGTTTTCATGATGGTAAATTCCTCGTCGGTGAGCTTGCCGGGTTTGTTCAGAATCGTATCCGATATGGCGATCTTGCCCACATCATGCAAACGTGCCGACGAAATAAACGATTCACGGTTTATTTCCTTAATGGAATCGACGTATATCCCCCGCTCCGCCAAGGAGTCCAGTAATATCTGTATGTATGTTGACGTTCGTTCGACGTGGCCTCCCGTTTCTTCGTCGCGGCTCTCCAGCATATCGGCAAACCCCGATATGATGGCGTTTTGCAGGTTTCTGAGCTGTGCCGTGCGTTCGCGGATAATATCGTCGATTTGCAGATGCGTTTTTATACGGTTTGCCAAAACGGGGGCGGAAAACGGCTTGGTGATAAAATCGATTACACCCAGTTGGAAGCCTTTCACTTCAACCTCGGCGTCGATTAGGCTCGTTAAAAAAATAACGGGGATTTCCGAATTGCTTTCCTTTAGACGGCTTAACGCTTCAAATCCGTCCATTTCCGGCATTTCGATATCCAACAGGATCAAATCCGGCGTTGTCTTTTCCAAAAATTTAAACATCTTCGCCGCCGACGGCAGGGTGATTATCCGGTAATGGTCTTGCAACGCTTTTTCCGCCAAGGCTAAATTAGTATTGTTATCGTCCACCACAAAAATTGTTTTTTTCATAGTTACACCCCTTCGCGTGATCGCGGGACAATTCTAACATATAATATATGTTTCGGGGGATTTATATTTATCATAGTTTACCGCAACACTTTCAAATTTTAAAATACGGCATTATAATAAACAAACAAAATGTGATTAAAACAAAAGGAGCGATTCAAATGACCTACTACGTAACCGGCGCGTTGATTAAAAGAATCCGTATCCGAAAGGGCTGGAAGCAAATAAGGGTACAGGAAGAACTGGATAAACACAGCATTGAGTCCGGCGCGTTTGAAGAACCATTGACAGCAGACAGCAATAGTGATGAACAAGGCGCGCTTGACACATTGTCACGGGTGGAAAATCTAAGGCAATTCCCCACCGATAAAACGATGTCCCGTTTTATGGATGTATTGGATATGCCCATGGATGAATTTTTCACCCCTTACTTAGAAAACATCACCTCGGAAGCAATCCTCCTGCGTGAACGGGTTATATATAACCTCGACATAGAAGAATCATTACCCTCACCCCGCAAAACAAACCGAACATCCGAATTGACGTTATTGGAAAATATACTGGACAAGCAATCGCGTATTAACCGCCAGTTTCTTATCAGTTGCAACGTACGCGAAGCACTCCTGCGTGATCCGATTGACTTGCAAGCCATTACGAAACAAATCATGGAAGGCATAAAACTAACCTTCCCCGAATTCGACGCCGCTGATTTTGACGGCAAGACGGTTTTGTTTGAAGAAAGCGAATTGATACACGCGCTCGCGAAGGTGTATGAAAAAACAAACCGTATAAATGAGGCGATAGACTTGCTGACAAATTTACAAAAGAACATTCAATCCATACCTTCCGATTATTATTCAAAGGAAAGGAAACTCCCCGCCATCCTGTCAACCCTTGCCCGTATACTCCTTAACGAAAAACGGTATGACGACGCCCTAACCCTGTGCAACGACGGCATACGAACTTCATTGCAACGCAATACGGGGCGCAGCGTACCTATCCTGTGCTGGTATAAAGCCTTATGCTTGTTTTACATGGGGCGCAAGGATGAGTGCGAAAAAGCGGCCCAACATGCCTATCATTCCGCCGCGTGTTTTCGAATAACGGGAATGTGTGAACGGATATATGAAGATGCCCAAAACATTATGGGTATCACCATAGAAACATATGGCTTGGAGGCGTTGACCTTTACCGCCCCCGAAGCGTTAACACCCCAATCGCCGGGGCGCGCCGAAACAACCGATATAAAACATATCGGGGATTTGATACGCTTCTTCCGATTGACGGATAACATCAAGCAAAAGGAAATCTATGAGGGTTTATGTACGCAAGGATATTTTTCAAAAATCGAAAGCGGAAAAATAACCCACATAGACCCGCTTTTGTTGTTCGCGGTTTTCCAACGCTTGGGGCGGGACATATCCTTATATTATGAAATCCAGCTCCCCGTAAACCTGCACGAAGGTATTGAACTGTTAAGGCACTCAAGCGAAGTGACCATCGACGAAACATCATGGAAAAGGGAACAAACCCTAGGTCTCCTGGACGGCCATGAAATATTGAAAAACCCTTTGGGCTTGCAATGGTACACACAAACGAAAGCGATTTACGACAGCAGAGACAAATGGCACATTACAAAAGGCGGCTATGATACCCTCGCGCCCTTTGAACAAGCCCTAAAAATGACACGCCCCGATTATAAGGAAGGCGATGTTTACAAATACCGCCTGACGAATGTCGAGCGCGCTTGCATAAAAGCCTTTGCCCGTCATTTCACCCAAACGGGGGAAGTAAAGAGAGGCATTGATCTATTCAAGAAAATCGTGGAGGGTGTTGATAGGTCATTTAAGGACGGTTATATGAAGGCGATGGAATTAACCAAGCAACACTTCTCTTATTCCGATTCCATCCTAACGCACGACAACCCCTCGGAAGACGATTTCCGTAAACTGTTGGGCGAGATGGAAAGTATGTCAAATGTATACGCGCGCCACGGGATAACGCGGTGGTTGTACAATTACCTCGGTTACATGGGTTTACTCAACTTGGAACTGGGTAACAAGGAAAAAAGCATAGCCCTTACGGCAATGGCCTACTACGGTTTTGAAATCGCCGGAAACGAATTCCATCGGAACGTACTCCATCAAGCAGGTAAAAGTGATTTGGGGGTTGAATGGAAGTGAATTAGTACGAAATAAGTTAATAACAAATAAACAAAAAACATGGCGATTTGAAAAAATTGTACTGCACCAGTAAAAACGGACGGGGAAAGAAAAGCCTCCTATCGTATAATAAAAACGATGGGAGGTTTTTACATGGCAAGGGGATATACACACATGAAAGTGTTGGAAGCGCAGTTA
>WQZS01000047.1 GCA_009780585.1 Defluviitaleaceae bacterium
CGGTGGATATGGATAATGCTTTTCGTCGAGCCTATTATACCAAACACCCGTGAGGAGTTGTTCTGTTCTTACAATAAATATATCCCGCTTCCTTGCGGGTTATGGCGTTTCGCAAACGCCTATGTATAAATGTAAAATTGAGGAATAAACGGAACATATAAAAGCGAGGGCGAATGGAAGATAAACATTGTATATATAAGACACAGCGCCACGGCTACCCCGGATTTCTTACCGATGAACGCAAAAAATGTAAAGGTTGCCGCGATGGCTAAATTATAGGGTATAAATACAGCACCGTATTTACCAATTGCTACCCAATTGAGATTTGCAAAACCTTCTATAAAACCGACGAACATAACTTTGGATAATGAATAGGAAATGAAGATAGCCAAGGTAATTACCGAAGCGGAAAATAACCTTGATTGGTATATTTGAACCCTGCTTTTCCCCATACAAACAGCATTGCGGATTAAACCGTTTTGGAATTCACTTGTTATGACCAGCCCCATGAAAATGCCGGCAAGAATATAATTCAAATTCATGAAAACCGCAGCAGCCCAGCGCATCGTTTCTTCCGAGGTCGTACCATATGCCCTGTCCGAGCGGATGAAGGGTATAACATATGTAGGAACCACAAACGTAAGCAGCAGTAATCCGACAGCCAATCTGGATTGTTTCAATTTGTATATTTCCGCCGCCAGCAAAGATTTCACTTTTCCCTCCACGCGGGTAGTGCCGTTATTTTACTTCGGCTTTGATAAATATGTTGCATCCTAAAAAGATAAATCCGGCAATATGCACGGCACTAACAGATATACCGTTTAATAAATGCGAAAAGTCCCTGTTAAAAATGGGATGCGGAGAACCGTAGGCAAAAACATAAAATTGAGGAATAAACCAAGCGTCATACGGGCCGGGTAACAAAAAAATTAATATTGTGTATGCAATACACAAGGTCACAGCTACCCCGGAATGTCGGGCGACAAATGCAAAGAAGGTAAAAGCGGCGGCAACAGCTAAATAATAGGGCAACAGTACAACCCAGTACTTAATAATGGTTGTCCAATCGAGATTTGCGAAGCCTTCGGCATATCCAATTAAAAACACTTTTGAAACAGAATAAAGTGTGAAGACAGCAACAGATAAGACCGACACAGAAAAAAACCTTGATAGGTATATTGGGATCCTGCCCTTCCCCAAACAAAGGGCGTTGCGAATCAAGCCGTTTTCAAACTCACTCCCGATAACCAACCCTGTAAAAATACCGACAAGTATGTAATGTATAACCGTGAAAAGCGTCATCGCCTCACGCATTGTTATTATCGGGTCCACGCCGCGCTCCCTGTCCGCGTTGATGAACGGTATTACATACACAGACATAACAAAGGCAAGCAATAATAATCCGATAACCGGCTTAGATTGCTTTAGCTTATGTATTTCCGTAACCAGCAAGGACTTCATCATGCTCCCTCTTCCAACAAATCCATGAAATATTCGTCCAAACGCTTTGTTGTTGCGGCGGCTAATTCTTCTGCCGAAAATTGTTTGATTATTTTGCCTTTGTCGATGATGCCGTAATGGGTGGCTACTTGGGATAACTCGTCAAGCATGTGGCTCGACACCAAAACAGTAACGCCCATTTCGCAGTTAATGCGCCGAATTAAGTTGCGGGTTTCAATGATGCCCTTAGGGTCAAGCCCGTTGGCGGGCTCGTCGAGAATTAGAAATTCGGGATGGGTTACGAGTGCCACCGCAAGTGCCAGCCGTTGTTTCATCCCGTAGGAGAAGTGCTTCGTCTTTTTCCCCGCCACGTCGGAAAGCCCCACCATATCAAGGGTTTTGTTTATTGCGGTGTTGTCGGTTATACCCGCGATGAGTTGCTGTATGCGCAGGTTTTGCTTGGCTGTCCTGTTGGGGTGTAAAGCGGGGGTTTCAATACATTGTCCGATCCGGCAACGTTCTCTTTGCAACTTTTTTCGCCCGGTTTTGCCAAATAGCTCCACTTCTCCCGCGTTCAAAGCGATTAACCCCATAATCCCCCGCATGAAGGTAGTCTTTCCGGAACCGTTTAACCCAATCAGTCCGTAAACTTGACCGCGTTTTATTTCAATATTTATATCGTCCAGGGCGTAGGTGCCGCCATATTTTTTACTCATGCCTTTTGTTCTTAAAATATATTCACTCATTTCGGCACCAACGATCTTCTGATTGCGGTAAGGTCATGAATTTTATTACCAACAATGAAACCATAAAAAATCGGTATTTTACTTCCATTGTGACCCCTCGTTCCATTAATTATTTTACGCTTACCCTGTTATAACGTCAACTTGTGCCTAATTTAAGCACAAGTTAAATAACAACAAAACCCGCTTCGCACTAACTTCTGACCTAGTAGGACAGAAGTTAAAAATAAAACATCGCCCAACTTGTCCCCCATTGGTGGACAAGTTAAAACCCGCGAACCCCCACTCCACAAACACCCCCCAAAGTAATTTCTTTTATCCACCTACTCCCGCAGGGGATGAAGGCGTTTGCCGGAAATGCGCGCGAGCGGCGGGGCGGGGGGATGCGTAAGCGTGCCTAAACGTGCCGTGCGCTCATCGGCGAACGGGCGCGTTATGTGGTTGGCATCGGGTGCTTGCAACCGATGCAACCACTTCGCGCACGGAGCCGATGAGCACACGGCGCGTTTGAGCGCGCGTCGCATCCCCCCCCGCCGCTCGCTCCGTACCTATATCTGCCAATCAATCTCCGCCAACCCATTCCCCCGCAAAAATTCATTCGTCTTCGAAAAATGCCTGCACCCGAAGAAACGCCCCCCCGCCAGCGGGCTGGGGTGCGCCGCTTTAAGCACGAGGTGGTGGGGCGCGGTGATGACTTCCCCCTTGGCTTGCGCGTCCTTCCCCCATAATAAAAAAACCGCGGGTTTTTCGCGGTCGTTAAGCAAAGACAATACGGCATCGGTGAAGCGTTCCCACCCCTTGTTCGCGTGGGAGCGGCTCCTGTATGCCTCCACGGTGAGCATGGCGTTCAGGAGCATCACCCCTTGGCGCGCCCACCGCTCCAAGTATCCGTGGTCGGGCTTTACGAAGCCGATATCGTCGGACAGTTCTTTATAGATGTTTAATAGGGATGGCGGTATGCGTACGCCCTTTTGCACGGAGAAGGACAGGCCGTGCGCCTCGCCGGGGCGCGCGTAGGGGTCCTGCCCCACGATTACGGCCTTCACGTCTTCGTAGGGGGTATATTTCAACGCGTTAAAGATATCGTGCATATCGGGGTAAACCGTGCGCGTTTTGTATTGGGCTTTCAAGAATTCCCGCAGTTGCAAGTAGTAATCGCTTTCAAATTCCCCCGCGAGCAAGTCATCCCAATCGTTGCCGAGCTTAACCATGGGCGGCTTCGTTCATTTACATTCACCCAAGTGCAGCTTAACACGTTGCAATACGGTTTGCTTTTCCAAGGGCTTGCGCAGGAAGTCCACCGCGCCCAAAACCATCCCCTCCACTTGGTGGCGCGCCACGTCCGAAGCCGTAACGATGATGACGGGGATTTCGTAGCCCTTTTCCTTTAACAGCTTCATAACATCGAAGCCGGAAAGCTCGGGCATGGCGATATCGAGCAGGATCAAGTCAACCTTGTATTTTTCCAAGATTGCCAGCCCCGTCTTGCCGGTACGCGCCGCCAATACCCGGTAATCGGAACGCAATATTTCGCTGAACATCGTCAATGCCGCGGGGGAGTCGTCGATCGCCAATATCACGGGTTTTACCACGGTCGAGGACATGTACTTGTCGCGGATATAGTAGGTTAGGTACCGTTCGATGTTCTCCAGGTCGATGGGCTTGCCGACAAGGCCGTCGAAGCCCATATCGATGAACACCTGCTCATCCTTGCCCACAACGTCGGCGGTCAGCGCGATGATGGGCTGGGTATAACCCATATCGCGTATCCTTCGGGTCGCTTCCTCCCCGTTCATTTCGGGCATCATTTGGTCCATGAAGATGATGTCGTACGAGCAGCCGTTCGCGATCTTTTCCACGGCTTCCATGCCGTTTTGCGCCGTGTCCACGCCGATTTCGTAGTGTTCCAATATCCCCTGCACCACGTATACGTTCGATTCCACGTCGTCAACCACCAATACGCGCCCGTACGGCATGGGCAGGCGGTCAACGGGTTGGGGTTGCGGCGATGCCGCCGAAGCGATGCCGCCGGGGCAGGCAAGCGTCATGCTTTGCATTTTATCCGCTTTTTCCTTGCCCACCGTTTCCGCCCCGTCGAGCGGTTGGGGGATGCGTACGGTGATCCGCGTGCCCTTTTCCAATTCGCTTTCCGCGGAGATCGTGCCGTTCATGAGGGTGATTAATTGGTTGACCACGCTCATACCCAGGCCGGAGCCCGAAGCCCCCTCAATACCCTGCACGCCGAAGCGTGTGAATTCGGAATCAAAGAGGCGGTCCTTTTGTTCTTTCGTTAAGCCCCGCCCCGTGTCCCCCACGACGAAGCTGATACAGGGGTCGCCGTTCCTGTCCTTTTCCATCCCGACGGAAAGGGAGACCGCGCCCGATTGGGTATACTTAAACGCGTTGGACAGGAGGTTGTTTAATATTTGTTTAATACGCAATTCATCGCCGATTAAGCGTTGGGGCAGGTTTTCGTCCACTTTAATGTCGAACGAAAGGCCCTTGTTCATGCCGTGTACCTGGTTGAGCCGCACCGTGTCGGAAATCAAGCGGGCGGTTTCGTAGGGTACGCGTACGATTTCCAGCTTGCCCGCTTCCACTTTCGCCAAGTCCAGTATATCGTCCAATGTAGACATCAACAGGCCCGAAGAGGCGTGTATGCGTGCCATGGATTCGTACACGTCGGCGGGCAGGTCTTCCTTTTGCAATAATAATTCGACGATACCCAATACCGCGTGCATGGGGGTACGGATTTCGTGGCTCATCCGCGCGAGGAAGCGCGACTTGGCGCGGTTTTCCTCCTCGGCGATTTCGCGGCGGCGTATTTCCGATTGGATGCGTTGGTTGTCGTGCAAATCGCGCAGATAATGGACATATCCCTGCCCGTCCCCAAGCTGTACGGGTAAGATCGTGACTTCGCAGGGGATGGCGTCGCCCGATAAGGTGTAATACGTATGCTCAAACCTAAATACGCCCTCTTGGAGGGCTTGCTTACATGATTCACGGATAACCTGTTCGGTAAACTCCTTATCCGATTCGTAGTTGGGGTATATGTATCTCGCGTGGGAGATGAGATAGGTTCTGACAAGTTCGAAGGACCTGCCCTTGTCGCGGGCAAAGATATTCACGGCTTCGCGGTTGCAATCGACAACCTCGTAATCACGGTTATAAAGAAAATACGCGAGGGGCAAATCATCCGTCATATTCATCTGATGGACCACGGCGCACACTCCTCTTATTTTATTCGTCATGTTAGGCGTTTGCGAAACGCCATAACCCGCAAGGAAGCGGGATATATTTATTGTAAGAACAGAACAACTCCTCACGGGTGTTTGGTATAATAGGCTCGACGAAAAGCATTATCCATATCCACC
>WQZS01000048.1 GCA_009780585.1 Defluviitaleaceae bacterium
AGTACCTGTGTTCATCGCGGCATACTTTGGGCTTAGGCGTTCGGAAGTGATAGGTCTACGGTGGAGTGCCATTGATTTAACCAACGGAAGTCTAACCGTGTGCCAAAAGGTTGTACGGCTTACACATGAGGGTAAACGGGAAAACTATATCACCGACACGCTAAAAACCGAATCAAGCTACCGCATTTTACCGCTGGACAAAAAGCTGATAACCATGTTTACAACGATTAAGAAGCAACAAGAGGACAACAGGAACTTATGCGGGGATTCGTACTGCGTGGATTATTTGGATTATGTATGCGTAAATGTAATGGGTGGGTTGATAAATCCTGAAACCATGTCGCGGTACTTTTCCAAGAAAATCCGTGAAAACGGCATGAAGGTGATACGGTTTCACGATTTACGTCATAGCTGTGCTTCCTTGCTTCTATCGCTGGGGTACGCCATGAAGGAAATCCAAGATTGGCTGGGACACGCCAATTACAAAACCACCGCAGACCTGTACAGCCACGTTGACCCGCGAAATAAAGGTAAGATGATTCGAGGTTTGACCTCTGCGCTGGGCGCGGTTTGAAACTTGGATAAGTGTTAGAAAAAATGTTAGAAAACAAGGGCAAAAAAGCAACACAGCATATAAAAAACCCGCTAAATAAGCGGGTTTGAGGGTGTCAAGGGAAAGCAAGCCGTTACACTCGCCGCCGGGTGTTTGGTCGACACCCTACGGTTACTGCGTTTCTTGTAACGACCACATACTAACACATAATGTATATAGGGTGCAATAATTCTTTTCCGTTTCAGATTATTTCCATTGCTGTTATTAAGGAGTTTGACATGCTTCAAAATATTTGCACACTTCACTTTTATCGTGCGCAGGCATAAAATCACGGGCGTTACCCCCGAAAGCATCGGGGAATCCCTTGGCGTGGAAGCCGGGGATTTTTTATTGGAAATCGACGGGCAAACCATCGGCGACGTGTTCGACTACCGTATGATGGTGCAAGCGGATGAATTGACGGTATTAATCGAAAAAGAGGGTTCCTCCCCCGACGCCGGCGAGTTGTGGGAACTGGACATCGAAAAGGACGCCGACCGGGATTTGGGGCTGGAATTCGAAACCGCGCTGATGGATGAAGTGCGCTTGTGCCGCAATAAATGTGTGTTTTGCTTTATCGACCAACAACCACCGGACTTACGCGACAGCCTTTATATGAAGGACGACGACCCGCGTCTGTCGTTTTTACACGGCAATTACGTGACGCTGACCAACGCAAGCGACGCGGAAATCGAACGCATCGCGCGGTATCACCTTTCCCCGCTGCGTATATCGGTGCATACGGCGGACGCGGCGTTACGTTGCAAAATGATGGGGAATAAGCACGCGGGCAAGCTCTTTTCCGCGTTGGAACGGTTTAACCGCGCGGGCATCGAAATGCATTTCCAAGCGGTGATATGCAAGGGGATGAACGACGGTGTTTTTTTGGACGAAACAATCGAGCGCTTGCTCGGGTATAAACCCGGGGCGGCGAGCTTGGCGGTCGTACCCGCGGGGTTGACGCGGCACCGGGAGGGGCTTGAACTTGTCCCGAATTTCGGTACAAGTGACGCACGGGGTGTAATTAAACAAGTGGAAGCGTGGCAGGGGAAATGCCGCGCAAAATACGGTTCGCCCTTCGTGTACGCGGCGGATGAATGGTATATCTTAGCCGGACGGGATGTACCGAAGTATGAAACATACGGGGACTTCCCCCAGCTTGACAACGGGGTGGGGATGCTGGCGTTGTTTGAACGGGAATTCTTGGAAGGTTTTGATGATTTGGGGCTATGCGATTTTAAGGCGCTATCAAAGGAAAAAGTCGGAATCGCCACGGGCACGGCGGCGTATATGTTCATGCGCAGATTGGCCCGTAAATTCGAAGCGATACATACGAACGTAAAAATAAACGTATTTAAAATAGACAACCGATTCTTCGGCGAGACGGTGACAGTCAGCGGGTTGTTAACCGGCGGGGATGTGATACATCAGTTACAAGGCAAGTGCGGAGGCTTGGACATACTCTTCCTCCCGCGCAACGCCTTCCGCGCGGGAACGGAAACGATGCTGGACGGCGTAACACGGGAAGCGTTGGCGCAAGCGTTGAATATAAATATCCGCATCGGCAGCGCAAACGGCAATGAATTTTACAAGGAATTATTGCAAGCGGCAGGATTTGCGCAAAACCCGACTAAAAAGGTATAGTGGACGCACAATAACGTTGGGGGTATTCCCATGCATACGCCGATCAAAACCATAAATACGCGCCGCTGTGATAAATTGATCCGCTTCTTCCTAAAACGCGCCGAAGCATGGCGCAAGGAAGGCCGCGATTTTTCGATTTATTGGAGCATTTCCCACATGATTACGGCTGCGCAAACTGCGCGATTGCTAGCCGTTTCCCGAAAACTGGACATTGAAATCCTCTCGATCGCGGGGGCGCTGCACGATGTGGCGACGATGGAAACGGGCATAAGTGAAAACCACGCACAGCGGTCTTTGGATTTTATCAAGCCGTTACTGCGCGAATTTAACGAAGCTAACGGGGATTCCTCAATAACCGAGGACGAAATCGCGCTGTTGGAAGAAATCATCCCCCAACACAGCGACAAGGATATAATATCCGGCAACCCTTACGCCGAGGCGTTAAAGGACGCCGATGCCCTTGACCGCTACCTGCACGGCATCGAGGTAAGGGAATCCGAAATGCCGCGGTTGGTAAAGGTACTTTCCGAAGTAAACATCGAATCGGGGGTTTAATATAGATATCGAAATCCGCAAGCTCACACCCGCGTTAGCGGAGGATTAATACGATAATGACAATGCCTTTAATATTATATAAATATATTGACACAATTAATTACTTGCATACAATATCCATTAAGGAGTGATTTTATGAGCCAAATAAACGTTAACGTCCGAATGGATAGGGAATTAAAGGAAAATGCGGACGATTTGTTCAATAAAATGGGCCTTAACATGACTACCGCTATTAATACGTTTGTACGGCAATGCTTGAGGGAAAGGACGATTCCCTTTCAAATAAAACCCTACGACGATTACAAGGCAAAAATCGAGCTGTCCATACGCCAAGCGGATAAAGGGAAGCTGACGGCCTTTACGGTGGATGAGCTTACCGCGCTTGAAGACATGGATACCAATGATGCCCTGTTATTTATTAATAACCGCCGGAAGGGAACACCGGCATGAAAACATCCTTTACAAACAAAGGCTTAACCGAATATATGGAATGGCTTGAAGTTGATAAAAATAAATTAAAGAAAATAAACGAACTTATTAAAAGTATTTTACGTGATGGATTGCTCGGAGGTATCGGCAAACCGGAAAAATTAAAATGGATTGAAGGGTACAGCAGGGAAATAGACAAATTCAACAGATTGGTCTATAGAACGGACGAACACAAAAATTTGGAAATCATATCATGCAAAGGCCATCACGGGGATAGATAACATGCTGCAATTCTGCGTTTCCCAACAACCCGACGCCCCGCCGTTCGCCTTTAAGGCAACGGGCATACGCGTATATTCCTTCGAGGAGGCGCTGTACCACGTCTATCGGTACTGGCGCGAATCGGTGGACGATTTCCTGTCCGACGGGATGGTTACGTGGGTGACGGATTTGGGGCTGACCTATATCGCCGCCCGCATGAAGGACTTGGCGAAGGTGGATTCCTTCGCCGAGCGTATGACGGGTTTTTTGCGGTTGGCGGAATATTTTAACGAAAAGGAAATCGCGGAACTTCGTGTCAATTTGACACGCTGGGAAACGCGGCGCGAATGGGAGCAGTTAAAGGACCGCGGCGATTATTTCCTTACGCGGGGCGAGCCGGGCAAGGCGTTGCCGCTATACCGCCGCGCCTTGCAATACGACGAAAACGTACCGCTGTTAAACAACCTCGCCGTGGCACACATGCGCCTTTCCGCCTACACCGAAGCCGTAAGGCACTTGGCGCGGGCGCGGGTGCTGGAGCCCGATAACATCGCGTTGACGTTGCACTATGCCGAAGCGGCGATATTGTGCGGGGAATACGGTAAGGGTGAAAAAGCGCTCAACCAAGCAAGCCCGCATAGTGCGGCGCACGCGAAGGGTGATATATCCTATTTATACGGACTGATGGCCTATGAAAAGCAGGATTACCCCGCCGCGTTGGCCCGCTTCGAGGAAGCGATGGGGCAAAACGCGGCCGTCCCCCTGTACGCGTACAAAATGGCTGACACCTATTTAAAGATGCGGCAATTCGACAAGGCGCTCGGCACCCTCGAGCGTGTGGACAAGCCCGACGAGGAATACTATACGAAGCAAGCTGAAATATACGCCGCGTACGGCAATATCCCGGCGGCGATACGCGCGATACGGCAAGCGCTCACCCCTCCGGCGGCGAACGGCGATTCGGTTAACTTGTGGGTAAGGCTGGCGGCGTATTACCGGAAGGATTACGACCTCACCCACGCCAACGAATCGATCACGCGCGCGCTTTCCTTGGACGCAAGCAACGACATGGCGCGGCTGGAAAACGCCCGAATCAAAAAAGGGCTCGGCAGGATGCGCGAGTACCAGGCGGGTTTGGCGGACGTGTTGCGCGGGTTTAAGCAACGTTACCGGGATGAATAGGGATAATAAACGGTTATAAACAACATTTCCGTTGCTTCTTTTTGGGAAAGCCGTTACAATGGCGCATCACAACCCAAGAAAGGAGTGATCAGATTGGTGAATAAAGGGTGGTTTTTGCTCTAACCTAAAAAGAGCCGCGGGCTGCCCCGCTTAAAACGGGGCGGCCTTTTCATGAAAGTACGCGCACCGCCACTATTATTGAAAGGAGAATGAATCATGAATAATCGCAAACGTATATATCCGCTGGAGGTCAGGTTTAAGTTTAGGAGCCGAGCCCCGTCGTCGTTTTATGTGCCTGTTATGGAGGGATTATACATTGAAATACGTAAACGCAAAGGACGTGCTGCCGCCTGAGGTGTTAAGTGAGGTGCAGAAGTATTCCGGCGGCGCGTTGATATACGTGCCCAAGCAAGACTGCGACCGCATCGGCTGGGGGCAGTTAAACGGGGCGAAAGCCTACGTAGCCGGACGTAACCGAAGCATCCTCGACGCCTATCGCAGCGGCGTATCCGTCATCCAACTCATGAACCAATATTGCTTGTCCGAAGCAAGCATCCGAAAAATCATATATAACAAAGCCGCGCTGGAAAAAGAAGCGTAGCACACATATAAAATAATGGAAGAACCGCCCGAAATCCGTATCATGTACTGCACCAGTAAAAACGGACGGGGAAAGAAAAGCCTCCTATCGTATAATAAAAACGATGGGAGGTTTTTACATGGCAAGGGGATATACACACATGAAAGTGTTGGAAGCGCAGTTATTG
>WQZS01000049.1 GCA_009780585.1 Defluviitaleaceae bacterium
GGGAACTCCCACGGAGCGATTGGCGGAAACGGGTACATGGCGGCGAAGGGGCGGCTTACGTGCTTGGTGTTTGGCTTCCGAAGGAAGACGAACACAAGCACTTGCCGCACCGAGCCGACAGGTGCCCGTTTCCGTCACAAGCGACGGGGGACGTTCCCTCGCCCGCCGGGGGGGGGAGTGATAGTGGGGCTATACCAACCCCTGTTCCGCGGCGATACGCACAAGGTCGGCAATCTTGTGTACGTGCAGCTTATCGTAAAGGTTCTTTGTATACATCTTAACCGTGTTGATCGACAAACTCCGCTTGCCCGCGATTTCCGCCTGGGAAAACCCGTGGTACAAATCATGCAGGACATCCTGTTCGCGAGCGGTCAACGCCCTTTCGTTGCCGACATACAGGTTATGCTTGGCGATAAGCATGGACTGGTTCTTCGCGTAGGAAGTCGCCTTGTGCTTGATCGACTCCAGCCACGGGCGGGGGATGACGGTATTCGCCGTTCTGTTCCCCAACTCCGCGGCGTGCAAGGCGGCGGTGGTCAGCGTACGCATGTCCTTACCGAGTTCGATAAACGGCATGATGATATTGTTGGGCGCGGCTGCCTCGTACGCGTCCTTTAACGCGGCCCATGCCTCCGATTTGTTCTTCATTTGGTAATGGGTGCAAGCCTCCAGCGCCAACATTTCCACGCGGCCGTACAGGACCGATTCCCGCCGTTTTAATTCCTTGATATAGGTTAACAACGGCAGGTAATTACGGTTTTGGTAATGGTGGCGCGCCTTGATTTGGTTGCCGAAATTGTTGATAAAATACGCGTGACCGTAGGGTGTGAACTCGCCCTTAAGCCAATCGGGCACACGGTCCGGCTGACGGATGATGTAATAGTACCAACCGAGGGCGATATCGTACGTGATAAAACGGCGGGAATAACCTTCTTCTTCCAGGAGCGTCTTTAACTCCATCATCATATGCTCGGTTTTCGCGCGTTCCCCTTGCACGACCGTTATGCGCATCGCGTAGAACAACGATCGGTGCATGACTTCAAATTGCCGGTATTTGCGCCCTTGTTCCAACGCCTGGAGGATCAGGGATTCCGCTTCCCGCAGGTTGTTTTGGTAAAAGGCCAATTCGCCCCGGCACAAATCGCTTAACCCGTTTAAACCTTTCAATCGGCCGGACACGCCTTTTTCCGTACGGATTACGGCTTCCGCGAAGTCGTTCGGCGCGTCCTTTTTGGCACTCCCCACCGCGCTGAACCACGCGCCGAAGGGGGCGATTTGCTTACGGATCAATTCCGTCGGCGATTTCGCCAAGTGATCCGCCGCTTTTATATAATAAACGTCGAAATCGTAACGGTCGTCCGACGCGCTCATGGCAAAGCGCTTGTAGCCCCAAAACAGGTAGATCAAACCCAGCGTATGGTTTCGGAACGTATCATCTTCGGGAAGCGAAAGGAAACGCTTTTCATAACCTTCCGCCAGGGCGGTGAATTCGTCCCACCGCGCGAGGCAAAGGAGCGTGTACAGATGCATGGCGGCGAAGAAGCTGACGCGCCCGAATACCTCATCCGCCGTCCGCTCAAAAATACCCGCGATATACAGCGCGACTTCATTTGAAGTGTTGTACCCGAGGAACTCCCACATGATGGATACGACGGCTTCGTAATCGCCGATTTTTTCGTAATAGTTGAGCGCGTCCATCATAAAATCATTTTGCCTGCACCACAGCGCGGCCGCTTTGTAGGTGTCCGATTTTTGCTCATCCGTAAGGAGGTCGTGCTTCGATTTTAAAAAGTTTAAGTACAGGTGGTGGATCAAGTACGCCCCCCCGTAATTGTCGAACCGGATATAGGCGCATTGCCGCCTTAACGCGTCCAACAGCTTGCCGTCGCCGCCCGCCAGGATATCGACCAGCTCCACGGAAAGGCGGTCTATCAGCGATAACCGCAATAAAAAAATCCTTAGGACGTCCGGCAAGCCGTCCCAATTCTCGGCCTCCATTATCCTAAAGAAATTCTGTTTAAGCGTCGTTTTTACGAAGCCCGTGTACATGGGCACCTTTTTTAATGACCGCGTGACGAGGTTGGCCGCGAAGGCCCATCCGCCCGTATCCTTGAATATATTCCTGATCGTTTGGCTGCCGACGGACAACCCCTGATGTTTAAGGCAATGCATCAGCTCGTCTTCGGTAAAGTTCAAATCTTCTTCGTTTACTTCCGACACGAAGCCCTTTAGCCGATGGATTTCGATGTTGATATCCGGCATATCGCGGTATATCAAGATCATCTTTATATTCGGCGTCAGCGTTTCGAGCATCTTGTCCACGAAGCCGAGCACGGACGGTTCCTCCAATAGATGCAGGTCATCCAATACGATAAAATGAAGTTCGTCCTTACATTCTCCGCCCCTGCAATCCAGGAACCGCCTAACCTTTTCGGCATTATCGGGGAAGCCGATCTCCTTATATTTAGCGGCAAGGCTTTCCTTCATACGCGCGGCGGAGGAAACCATGCCGTCCCAAAACCGCGCCGCGTCATTGTCGGATTCGCTTAGCTGCATCCATATAAACGGGGTTTGATGCTGGCGCAGGAAATCATAGACCGCGCGCGTCTTGCCGCATCCCGCCCCCGCGCATACGGTAATGACGGAATTACCCGTCGCCGCGGCCAATAAGTTATTGATCCGTTGCCTGACCAAGTGGTTAGGGTCATCCTCGCGGTAATCCTTTGCTGTAAAATCCCCTTTCGAAACGGTGCCTACCATGCAGCTCACCCCTTTTCGTAAATAAAATACCATATTTCAATCATTAAACCAATGAAATTTAGTAAAAATGCACATTTATTTTGCGTCCGCCATTACACCATAAAGTACATTTTCGCACGGGAATATGATAACCAAATAATTCGACATGGGGGCTAATCCGCGAAAGGGCCTTGCTGTACAATAAAAACGCAATGTGGAACCTTATCGGCACGCTTGGATTAAAATAGGAACATAAGGAGGCGTTAGCATGAAAATGGTAATCAAAGAAAAGGAATACAGCACCTATAACGCCATATGCCTCGGATACAGGCACATCGGCGAGTACGGGCACGTAGATGGGTATGAGGAACAACTGTACCTGTCGGACGACGGGCAATATTTCATCTACGGTGTAGGCGGCCCCGACAGCCCCTATACCGAGCCCGAAATCATCCTCATCACCGAGGAAAAGGCAAAGAAATGGAGAAAGAAATCCACGTAACATTTCCTTCCTCCCATATGCGCCCGGTAAAAACAGCGGATCCATTACATCCTAACGGAGTCCGTTGTTTTTGCCCGTTCCAAACCTTAGCGGACATCGGCCTTGCGGATTGCGGATAAGCATTAAAAGGGGATATTACCATGGAACTTAAAAAGATACTTTGCGTAGACGACGTCCATTACAACCTAATAACGATTAAAGAGCGGTTTAAGAACAGGTACAATATCATTCCGGCCGATTCGATGGAAAAGATGTATGAGGTCCTTGAGCGGGTCACGCCCGACCTTATCCTGCTGGATATAAACATGCCCGAAATAAGCGGGTTTGACATCATTAAGGCGTTAAAAGCCGACACCCGCTATGCCGGTATATCGGTGGTCTTCCTAACGTCCCATACGGATAAGAAAACCGCGGTAAAGGGATTGAGCCTTGGCGCGGTCGATTTCATAACCAAACCGTTTACGAACGAAAAATTGGCCGAATGTATCGAATACCATCTCGACGCCGCCAAGCGGGAAGCCGAAAAACCGATCGTACTCTCCATCGACGACAACCCGAGCATTTTGCAGGCCGTCAACGCGCTGCTGGAGGACCATTACACGGTTTATACGATGCCGGAAGTCAAGGAAGAGCCGGTTCTGACAAAGCTGTTGAAGAAAATAACGCCCGACTTGTTCCTTTTGGATTGTAATATGCCCGTGTTCAACGGGTTCGATTTGGTTCACATCATACGCAAGTTCCCCGACCATGAGGATACGCCGATTATTTTCCTAACGTCCGAAGGGACGGTGGACCATATATCCACAGCCGTCTATATGGGCGTTTGCGATTACATTGTAAAGCCGATCAACAAGGAAGTCCTCCGCGAAAAAATCGCCTTGCATTTGACCGATTTTATTAAACGGCGCAGGTTGCGTTCTTTGAACGATGACAGGTAAATTTACAAAGAAGGAGCGGTTTTTTGTGCGTTTGCCCCGGGCGGAAGGGCGTGGGGAAGTTCCAACGCCGCGCTGAACGCAATCGGGCGATGAACGGCTCCGTGCGCGAAGTGGTTGCATCGGTCATAAATGCCCGATGCCAACCACATAACGCGCCCGTTCGCCGTTAATCGCCCGGTTGCGTAGGCGCGTCTTATGGAACTTCCCCCCGCCCTCCCGCCCTGCTTAACGGGAAACTGCTGTGTTGTAAAAGCAAAAAGATTATTGTTTTAACTTCTGCTTAAATTATTTTGTACGGGAGGAACGATTATGGATTTATGTATATATTGCGATTATAAAAATGATACAAAAGGCACTTTTCTTTTTGAAAACGAACTATGCGTTTGCATCGAAAATACTGACCCTATTCTCAATCCAATACTAATTGGTTCATGTACTATCATTCCGAAGGCGCATAAAGTTACAGTATTCGATTTATCCTTTGAGGAATGGGAAGCAACAAAACAACTTATTGACAGGGTAAAATGCTATTTAGACGAAAAATACAAGCCTGATGGATA
>WQZS01000050.1 GCA_009780585.1 Defluviitaleaceae bacterium
AACGGCGAACGGGCGCGTTATGTGGTTGGCATCGGGTGCTTGTCAACCGATGCAACCACTTCGCGGACGGAGCCGTTCATCGCCCGATTGCGTTCAGCGCGGCGTTGGAACATCCGCCCGCCCTGCCGCCCGGGGCAACACAGGTAAAGTAATTAATTTTTTATTTCATACCTTACATGCACAATGCACGTATATAGCCTTGCACAATAAAAATCCCATAAAGGAGCAAGGAAATGACCAACGACATCATCACCGTTTCACACCTCAAAAAGTCCTTTAAGGACAACCAAGTCCTAAAGGACGTCAGCTTTTCAATCAAAAAGGGAAGCATCTTCGCCCTGCTCGGTTCCAACGGCGCGGGCAAAACCACGACCGTGCGCATCCTTTCCACCCTGTCCAAGCCGAACGGCGGTAAAGCCTCCGTCTGCGGCTACGACGTGATGCGCCAAGAAGACAAGGTACGCAAATGCATCAGCCTGACAGGGCAGTTCGCCGCCGTGGACGAAGTGCTGACGGGACGGGAAAACCTATCCCTCATCGGCCAACTCATACGCCTGCCGAACGTCAAGGAAAAGGTGGACTATTGGCTGACGCAATTCCGATTGGAGGACGCCGCCAACCGCCAAGTGAACACCTATTCCGGCGGGATGCGCCGCAGGCTCGACATCGCCATGAGCCTAATGGGTAACCCGCAAGTGCTTTTCCTTGATGAGCCGACAACGGGACTTGACCCGCAAAACCGCTTCGCCGCATGGGAAATGGTTAAGGGCCTGGCCAACGAAGGCACGACGGTCTTCCTCACCACGCAATACCTCGAGGAAGCCGAAAACCTCGCCGACAACATCGCTATCCTGCACGAAGGGCGAATCATCGCGGAAGGC
This sequence comes from Defluviitaleaceae bacterium, assembly GCA_009780585.1. Taxonomy (GTDB): domain Bacteria; phylum Bacillota; class Clostridia; order Lachnospirales; family WQUN01; genus WQRX01. Next base: position 882 of record WQZS01000050.1, read on the forward strand.
ACGCCGTCGAATTTAAAGGAAAAAATGCCCCAACGCGGGGCGATGATTTCCTTTTCAAGCGAAAAGGAAGCCGCCAAAGCCATGAAATTATTAAACGACAACGGCATCGCCGTAAACGGTATCGAACCGAACCTGCCAACCTTGGAGGACGTTTTCCTCACGTTGGTCGGCGAAAAGAAAGAAGGTGAAAACCATGCATGACGCTTGGATCATGATCAAACGCTCCATGCTTATCGTCCTGCGCAGCCCCGAAGCGATGGTGATGGCCGTCATCACGCCTTTCTTTTTGATGGTGCTGTTCGGGACCGTCTTCGGCAATATCGCGGACATCGGGGCGTATAATTACATCGACTTCATTGTGCCGGGCATCGTGTTGCAAAGTGTGGCGCAGGGTACGCAATATACGGCGGTCAACGTCTACAACGACATGTCGAAGGGGATCATCGACCGCTTCCGCTCCATGCCCATCTCGAAAGCGTCGGTGCTTACCGGGCATGCGGCCGCGTCCATCGTACGCAACACGATCACGACCGCGGTGATCATCGGGACGGCGTTTATCGTCGGCTTCCGCCCGCAGGGCGGTTTTACGGATTGGCTCATCGCGGCGGGTATTCTCACGCTGTTTAACATCGCGATTTCCTGGATGGCTATCCTTTTCGGCTTGCTTTCCAAAACGCCGGACGGCGCGATCGGCTTCATGTTCCCGTTCTTTATCCTGCCTTTTATCAGCTCCGGCTTCGCGCCCATCGAAACGATGCCGCGCTGGCTGCGTTGGTTCGCGGAATACCAGCCTATGTCGCCTGTCATCGACGCCACGCGTAACGCCATGATGGACTTCCCGCGGGACAACAGTTTGTGGTGGGCGTTGATTTGGTGCGTGGGGATCACGGTTTTCGCGTTCACTTGCGCGGTTCAGGTTTTCAAGCGCAGGACGGTGTAAGCGTGTTATACTCCATTAAAAACATAAAGGAGATAAAACCATGCGCATCCTGTTACTTTGCGACGACCAATACCACCCCGGCGATATCCCCGAAAAAGGTATCGCGCCGTTGAAGGAAAAAGGCTTCGCCGTCGACATCATTTCCGACGCGAAGGAATTTTGCCCGTCGATGCTCGCCGACTACGCCGTCGTCATCATGAGCAAGTGCGACCACACGACCCTGCAAGACCATACCCCGTGGAAAACCGACGCCGTACAAGACGCTTTCATTAAATACGTGGAAAACGGCGGCGGCTTATTGGTAACGCACAGCGGCACGGTAAAAGGCAAAAACACGCAGAAGCTGGACGAATTGATCGGCTGCCGCTTCGCGTTCCACCCCAACAACTGTCCGACGACCGTTGACGTTATCAAACCCCACCCCATTACCGAAGGCGTAGCGGCGTTCACCGAAATCGACGAACATTACCACCTGACGATCACCGCGCCCGACGCGAACATCTTCCTCGCGTCCTACGCCGCCGCGCAAGGGGAGGAAGCCAAGTACGAAAGCGAACCGTACTTCAATACGCCCGCCGCCGTACGCGCCGCGGGGTACACCCGTACGCAAGGCAAAGGGCGTATTTGCGTACTTACGCCGGGGCATACGCCGGAGGTTTGGCTCAACCCGCAATACCAGCAAACCTTAGTAAATGCACTCCGCTGGTGCGCGGGTTGTCCATCCCCCGAGTAAAAATCGGGGGACGCGTATACGCGGGTAACTTGTCCCCCATTGGAGGACAAGTTAACGTATACGTCACATCGTGGTTAACATCCGTCAGCCGCTCCCCAATATAATACCCGTCCGGGGCCGGATCCCAATCGATGCGCAGCGTATTGCCGCGTACCGTGATGGGACGGCCCCGGTGCCACGTAAAATCATCTGTCAACGTATTCCATTCCAAGGAATAAAACGAAATCATATCGCCGGGCATGATCGGGTCATACCCCTTTTGCAACACGTTCCCCTCACGGTGCCGCACACCCATCACCCGATAACAACCCGCCACGATGATGTCCGCGTCCCGCCCGTTCACTTTAACGGGAATGGCATATTGCGTCCCCTTTCGCGTGGAAGCAATCGGATATAAGTTGACCGAATGACCGTATATATGCGGCCAAAGCGCTTCCCCGTCTTTTATTCCGGATTCCCCCAAAATCCCCGCCATACGGTACGTATCAGCGGTAACGGGCTCCCACAAAACCCATTCGCTTCGGATAATTTCATTATTTTCCCGCGAAGCGTTACGCGTGCGCCTTACCAGCCCATCGTAGAAGCCATGTAAATACCGCGTAAAATCCGCGTCCATCCCCAACGCGGAATACGTTTTTAATGATTCCCGCCCGAAAGCCTTCCCCCCGTACACATAGAAGGTCGAAAGCCCGTACAGCTCCGTGTCCGAATTGTGCCGGTTGTACACCACGCAATCGCCCAGCGCGCGCAGCACCGCCTTCGCCTCCCGCGGGAAAAGATCGGAAAGCCGTACAGCCATATCGCCGACGTCCACCATGTCGGATTCATTGTCCCGCGGAGACCCATCGCCGAAGGTCTTCGTATAGGCACGGCGTTCAGCCAGTTTGTTAAAGCCCGGACGCGCTTCCAATTTACCCGAACCCGCCGCCATCAGCTTCCCCATCGCGTCCATTACGAGCTGCACGCGCGTCAAGTCCACGACCGACAGCGTCAGCACCTCGTCCGAATCCTCCCCGAAAAAATCCATAAACGTATCAACGATCACCTTCCCCAACCCAAAGCCGTCGATAAAAGGATGGTAATTCAATACCCCCAAAAAAGTATAATCCCACCCGTCCCCCGGTTCCGTGTCCTCCGAAGCGATCATAACCTTCGCGTATTCCGAAGCCAGCACCGCCATTTCCGCCGTAGCCATCAAGCAAGCGTCAAAGCCCAAAAATTCCAGCTTCCGTTCATGCAAACCCGCTTCGCGGAACGCCCAATCCATATCCAACAGCCTAAGCGTGCCATCGTCGAACCGTTCGTCATGCCCAAAACCCGCGATCGACCCGCCCCCATGGTCCCACATAATCAAACCCACCCGTTCCGCGGGAAACTCCGCCAACCCGTAACGCAAAAAATCCCGCAGCGTAGCGCGGTCGCCCATGTTCCGGTTCCCCATACTCTTCACTTCATACAAATGGCCATTGACCATTTCCCATATCACACATTCGCCGTCGGGGATAGCATCGTTCATCCACCGCTTCGTACCCCCCGTAAGGATGACGACATTCGCATACCGCGCCTCCAGCCCCGAATCCAGCATCTCAACCAAATCATCCGTAGCCGCCCCAAAATCACTTTCCAAGTCGGATCCGTTCATGTAAATCATAATCGTATAAGGCTTCAACGCCGTATTTTGCGCTTTCGGGCTGCCTCCGCCGATCAGCGCAAATGCCGCAAACATAATTAATAAAACGTACATATATTTTTTAAATCCCATTCCGCTCACTCCATAAAAATAATTTACTTTATTTAGTCCCCACTCCCCCGGCGGGCGAGGGAACGTCCCCCGGCGCTTGTGACGGAATCGGGCACCTGTCGGCTCGGTGCGGCAAGTGCTTGTGTCGGTTGACAAGCACCCGACACCAAGCACGTAAGCCGCCCCTTCGCCGCCATGTACCCGATTCCGCCAATCGCTCCGTGGGAGTTCCCTCACCCGCCGGGGGGGGGGGGTTTTCCCTTTAAATAAGAACCCAAAAAGCCTACACTTTTTTTTTTATTATTTCGTTTTCAATAGCCATCCCCCGGTGGGGGAG
>WQZS01000051.1 GCA_009780585.1 Defluviitaleaceae bacterium
CCACCAGCGTGTACAATTGAAAACAAAACTGACGCCGCTGGAAAAACGACGCCAGTTCACTTGATTCTTTTTCATTTCCGATAGGGTGCTTCTTTCCCCGTCCGCTTTTTTTGGTGCAGTACACGTTCGGTTTGCGGGGTTTTTTATGTGGTATAATTATATTTGTATACGTCCTATACGTCCTATACGTCCGGTAACAGAGGTGACAATCCGATGAAAAACAGTTATGAACTCCGTTTGTATGATACGCCGCTGCTTTTTTTTACGTTATCCAGAGACCCTGCCGTTGGTTATTCCGTTGAAATAAATAAAATAACCGAACCCCGCGTGTTATTTCCTTTGGATTTGGAACTTACAGGCGACGGCGTATTAAAATGGCTCGGTCGGCGTGTAATACCCAAGAACAGGACATTTGTCGAAGAAATATTGCACACCTTCGGTTTGACGACGGGCGATACCCAAGGCATTATCGATGTTTGCAAGGGTCTTTCGCTTAATGACAGCTATTGGATTGTACCCGAAGGCTTTGAAGGCAAATTTGCGGACTATAACCTCTATGAAAACAGGTTTTCCGAAATCCTTTCCCTTGTGGCGTATACAGGCGTTACCCAAAGTGACGCGGCGTTTTCCACCTCGCCGGAATTGACCACAAACGGTATGTTGCCAAAGGCATGGCGGTTTATAGAAGATGAAGGGATTTTCCTTTACAAAGGCGGTACAAGCGGCTTTGCCAACACAGGCAAGGAACCGTACTGCGAATTTTACGCAAGCCAAGTAGCGGCGGCAATGGACCTTAACGCGGTGCAATATGGCCTTGAAAATTGGAAGGGTATACTCGCTTCAAAATGCAAGCTGTTTACCGACATCAATACCGCGTTTGTCCCGATAGGAAGGATTGTAAAAGCAGGCGGTATTAAAGCGGTCGTCGATTATTATGACAGCCTCGGGAATCATTTCGTCGATGCCGTGCGTGATATGCTTGTCTTTGACGCCTTGGTGTACAATGAGGACAGGCATTTCGGCAATTTCGGTTTGCTCCGCGATAACCATACCGGCGCGATAATAGCACCTGCGCCAATCTTCGATAACGGCATTTCGCTGTTTGCCCTCGCCATGAAAGACGATTATACAAACCTGGATAAATACGCAAAGACCCGCACCCCGGTTTACGGCGGTACGACATTCGAAGGTATCTGCGAAGGGTATATGACGGCACGGCAAGTAGAAAAACTGCGTAAAATGTTAAATTTTTCATTTAAACGGCATCCGAAACTAAACCTGCCGGAAGAACATCTGCACGCCATTGAAAAACACCTGCGAAAAAGAGCGTCGCAGTTAATTACATTGTAAACTCCCGCGAATCACTCCCCGCGGCATTACTTGCCGTAACGGTAAAGGTATAACGCCCACTTGCGGTCGGCGTCCCCAGGATAACCCCCGTAGCGGCAACCAAGCGCAAGCCCGGGGGTAATTGACCGCTTGTCACATGCCAGCGGACGGGAGCAAAATTACTTTGCGCGGCGGTCAATTGATAAGCATAAGGTTGATTGACCCGCGCGGACGGAAGGCTTGCGGGATTAATAACGGGCGCGGAAAGGGTAGGGGGTTGCGCGTTTTTTAATGCCACCAGCAAAGCAAAGTAGGCGGGTTTTGGGCGGAAGTCCGCGTCAAAAAGCAGCGGATGCCCCCAGGAAATCCAGCTCTGATGGTCGGCCTTGCCCCAAAACGTCACCCGCGCGATAAAATCCGAAAATTCCAAAAAATAACCCATCAGCAAGCCGAAGCGTTCGCCTTGGGCTTGGAACAACGCCTCGGTGGGCGTGGGGGGGTGCGTCCGCGAACCACCCAGGGTAAGGTCCCATTCCGTTATGCTGATCCTCGCGCCCGTAGCGGCGTACAATTCGATGGCGGTGCGTACGTGTACGGGGTCGCTCATCCAGCCCGAAATGCTGTAGTGGGCTTGCATCCCGATGCCTTCGATTAACAGACGCCCGTCGTAAAGGGGGTCGCCGCGCCAACGCTCGTTTATATCCATGACCATCGCCGCGATGGCGTCCCGCTTGCCCGGCGCGTGGTCGTTGTAATCGTTGTAATACAGGATGGCGAAGGGGTCATACATACGCGCAAAGCGGAAGGCGTAATAAATATAATCCGAGCCGCACTCATCGCCCTCGGCACCGTTCGCGAAGGCGTTATACCATTGGGATTGGTTACCCGCGTCCAATCCGCTGCCCGCGCGGCGCATATAAGCCCGCCAGTCGGGGTTGCCGCGCCACGTATCCGCGGACGCCCCCCATATCGATTCGTTAACCACGTCCCATGAATACATGCGCCCCGCGTACCGCCCTGCCACCGTACGGATGTACAGTTCCATATTGGCGATGGCTTCCGCGCGGGTTAGGGGTTGGTTGCCCGAATCGGGCCGCGTCGTCAGCCACGGCGGTGATTGGGAATGCCACACCAGCGTATGCCCCACCATAGCGAGCCCGTTTTCCTCCGCCCAATCCACGATGTGGTCGGCGACGGCAAAATTCCATCCCGACGGGTCCGCGTGGGGCGCGATGGAACCTACCTTGTGGTTATTTTCAGCCGTGGCGGAATTAAAATGATGCAAAAACCCTTCCATCGTATTAAAGCCGTCCATCGTGGTTGCGTTACTCCACAAATTACCGATGTGGAAATAACCCGAAAAAGCGTCCGCCAGCGACATTAAGGTCAAATCCCATTCGGGGATTATCGGCTCGTCGGAGCCGCGCTCGCCTACGCGGTACACTTCGATGCTGTCCACAATGAATTCATCCCGCGGCGCGTTGCCCGTCATGATGCGGACGCCCCGCTGGTTTGATAGATAATGCTCCATAATTTGGTCGGCGGTAAGGGTGTGGGTAAGCGTCCATTCGCCGCTTGCGGGTACGACGGCGGCGGAATACGAGCTCCAAGGCTCATCCGTACGCCCGAGCTGCATGGTGATGCCGCTCTCCGCCCGCCCCGTCACGATATATATATAATCGGGCCCGAAGGATAAACCCAGCGGCGCGAAGCCAACATCAACCGCGTAAAAATTTTGCACCCTGCCGGACACATGGATAGACTTACCTTCCCCCGAGGGGTGTGGCAGAATGGTAAACGTAGGAGAGCCCGACTGCATAAGGTTGGGCGTACCGTTAAAAATCTGCCCGCCCGGGCCCGAGGTTTCCAACTCAAGCCCCTGGATATGCGTATCCAACGCCAGGGAATACAAAAGCACCCCTTCCTGCCGGATCAAAGCCAACGGGTCGGGGATCGGTGTCGGGGACGGCCTTGGCGTAGGTGTGGGTGTTGGTGTGGGCGTAGGGGAGGGGGAAGGGCTTGGCGTGGGGGAAGCGGTCACGGACGGCGGGTATTCCGCCGTTGTGTGGCCTTCATCGCCGTTTTCGTTAACGGGCGACCGCCCGCAGGCCGAAAAAAACACAATAAAAAATAGGAATACCCCCGTAAGCATAACGCGTGATATTCCCTGTCCTAATATATACATACTTTAACCTCCCCGCTTGGGGGTAATTAAAGCCGCTTTCCGGACTCGAACCGGAAACCTATTGATTACAAAGTAGATTACAAATCTGCGGAAACAGCGGCTTCGTTATTAATTATTGAGTTATACGCTAGCTTTATTCTATCATGAAATTCTTTTTCTTCAAGGTTACAAAAAAATTATGAATC
>WQZS01000052.1 GCA_009780585.1 Defluviitaleaceae bacterium
CCTGACTTAAATCCCATCGAAAAGTTCTGGGCGTGGTTAAAGTGCAGACTTCGTAGAATTCTTCCCAATTTCGATTCTCTTGATGATGCTCTTGTGGACTGTTTTTAATTTATGTGATTATACATGATTCATTGCATTTGGCTTCGGCTATTATCGCCGGATGTGATTATTTATTGACTACGGATAAAAAATTTTTAAGCCATAAAAACGACAGAATCCATATATTAAACCCAATGCAATTTTTACTTGAAATGGAGGGAATATAATGACTGACGTAATATTGAAACAATCCATGATGAAGCATTTGGTTGAATGTTTCGGGCATATCCAAACAGAACGGTTTATTTCGCTTATCATAAAAGAACCGTTTGATTATACGGAATGGCGGAAGGATTTATACGAAGGAATGACCGTTGAGGAATTATCCAAAAAAGCGATGGAAAATCGGATGCGTAAACGAAACGCAGGGTAAACGCTCCGATAAATTATCGTACCGATTAAAAATAAATAATATTTATGCGTATTATTATCTCGAATTTACGCAAAACGGGGTAAGGCGTGAATCGTTTATAACCATAAACCGGGATGATCCGGATTTTCCATTATGGGCGGAACATCACAGAAATCGGGAATTCATTGAAAATCCCACGATTTTCGGTACAGATCGTCCGCTTTTCCCCATCGAAGAACAGATTGAACTGCGAAATGTTGTATTGGAAGAACTCCGTAAAAGCGTCCCGCCGATGGCGTGACGTATAAACACGCCTATTGACTTCTACTATATAAGGAGTATATTTGTTAAGATTTGCGGTGGATGAAGACCATTAAAGAAGGTGCGTTTTACCGTGCTTAGAACCGTACATACGAAGTTATTACTCCCCATATTATGCGTTTTGGTCGTCGGCAGTTTGTTGGCGGGTATTATCGCGCATCGGGCGGCGTCGAACGTGATTATCGGTGCCTTTATGGAGGACGGCCAGCGTTCGGCGAGTAATTTGCGCGACAGCGTGGATATGGAGATTTCCAAGGCGCAGCTTGATTTGCTGGCCCTTTCCGTCGCGCCCAGCGTTAAGCACCTGCTGCGGGGGGACGGAGCCTCGGAAGCGTTGGTGGAAGGATATATTATGGCGTTGGTCGCGCAGCACGCCATTTATAACAGCATCACGATCCTGGATACCGAAGGGTATATCGTGGCCAGCACGTCGGGCAGTACCGGGCAGTTCCGCGGTGATAGGGGATATTTCATACATAATATGCGGGGCGAATTCTATATTTCGCGCGGTGTTGAAATGAGCCGTCAAACGGGGCGGCTCACCATTTTTGTATCCATCCCGGTATACGGTGAGGACGAAGAAGCGGTCATCGGTGCCGCGCTCGTGGTTATCCGCGTGGAGGAATTGAACGCCCGCCACGTTATCCCGGTTAACCTGCTGGGCGACCATGGCTACGGCATGGTGGTGACGAGCGACGGCAGGATTATCGCGCACCGCGACGAGGATCAGATCATCGCGCCCAACGAGGACGGGGAGCGTCCCGAAAACGCCGGGATGGTATCCGAAGGCACACTACGCCAGTTGCAAGAAATGACGGGGGATTCCGCCGTATTCGAAGCGACCCGCGACGGTGTGGACATCATGCTGTTCGTGGAGCGGAGCCGCCATACGGATTGGTACGCGGTCGCCGTTTGCCCCATCAGCGAATTGTATGAGCAAAGCAACGGGCTTGCGGTGTTTATCATCATATTGTTTTCCGCGCTTATCGTCATGCAGGTGATTATCATATGGTTCGTCGTACGGGGGATCACCCGCACGCTGACCACCACCGTGCGTTATTCCGAAGCGGTGGCCAAGGGTGAGCTGGAATCGACCCTTTCGATAGAGCGCGAGGATGAATTGGGTGTGCTGGCGCAATCGCTGCGCGACATGGTGGGCAAGCTGAAGGATATGATCAGCATAGCCGAAAGGAAGACCGCCGAAGCGGAAGCCGCGACGGAAATGATCATGGAAAGCATCAACTACGCCAGCAAGATACAAAAAAACCTGTTGCCGTCGGACAGTATATTTAAGAAGACGTTTACCGACTATTCCGTCATATGGGAACCGCGCGACGTGGTGGGCGGCGATATCTATTGGGCCAAGAACTTCAACGACGGCACGGTGCTGTGCGTGTGCGATTGCACGGGCCACGGCACGCCGGGCGCGTTGTTGACGATGCTGGCCGTAAGCGCGTTCGAATCGATCATCACGGAGGAAAGGCATAGGGACACGGCGGAAATCATGTACCGTTTGGACCGCCGCTTGGCTTCGGTATTAAACGTGGGCGCGTCGGAAAGCCTGCGTATCACCGACATCAAAGACGGGTGCGACCTCGCTGTGCTGTTCATCGCCAAAAACGGGCATATCACCCTTTCCTCGGGTAACGTAAACGTATTCGTGTGCGACGGAAGGGAAGTCACGCGTTATAAGGGGCAAGCCATCTTCGTAGGCGAAGGAAAGATTAAAAATAAGGAAGAAATTGAAACGCAGCATATACCCGTCAATACCGACAATAAGTTTTATATCACATCGGACGGACTGCCCGACCAAATCGGCGGCGATAAGAATATACAATGGGGGTACAAGGCGTTCAGGCAAATCGTGCTGGATAACCACCACGAAAGCCAGGACACCATATCGGGCAAGATATGGGAAGCGTTCCGCTTGTACCAAGCAAAGCAGCCGCGCCGCGATGATTTCGAACTCATTACGTTTAAGCCTAAGTATGATTGAGGGAGCTGGATAATGGCTTACAGATTGGAAAGGGAAAAAACCAAGACATCCCCCTACATCCTCATCGATGAGGAAAGGGGTTATATGCGCTTCGAAGGTGAAAGTTACTTGGAAGATATTATCCAATTCTTTAAGGAAATCGACGAATGGCTGGCGGGGTATTTGGCTTCCGATTTTACGGATTTGACCTTTGATTGCGCGATGGAATACTTCAATTCATCCACTACGAAACTTTTGTACAATATCCTGCGGGCAATGGATAGCCGTGCGCCCGGCAGGAACGTTACGGTAAATTGGTATGTTGTTAATGAAGACGACGATATGATGATCGAATGTGGAGAAGATTTTATGGAGGAAATGGAGCATTTAACGTTTAATATTGTTGTCGGCAAGTAGCGGATGATTTTGTGTTTTTAAAACGGGGTTGTCTTTACTTGTTTTAATTCCGTGGGGCGGGGGCGGGCGGATGTTCCAATACCGCGCTCATCAAAATCGGGCGATGATCGGCTCCGTGCGCGAAGTGGTTGTGTCGGTCTTGGGAAGCAGCCCGACACCAACCACATAACGCGCCCGTTCGCCGCTAATCGCCCGATTTTGTA
>WQZS01000053.1 GCA_009780585.1 Defluviitaleaceae bacterium
CTCTCTGATGTATCATTCACTTGTAAAATTTGTGTTCGCATAACCCTATTTTACACCAAAAAACGAGAACCGGTTAACCGCCGATTCTCGTTTTTCCTTCGGGCTCATAAGACAGCCCCTTTTGTTTTATTCGGGTTTACTTTTTATACAATTCATACTATAATTTCGCGCGGGAGCGTGAGCCTATTGGATAAAATGCTAAAGATACTGCTTGTTGCGGCGGAAGTCGCGCCTTATTCGCAATCGGGCGGGCTTGGTGACGTCGCCGGGTCGCTGCCCAAGGCTTTGAGGGCGTCGGGTGTGGATATGCGCGTCGTCCTGCCCAAGTACAGGACCATTCGGCCGGAATTGATCAAGGACGCCAAACACGCGGGCAAATTGATGGTGCATCTTTCGTGGCGCGCGCAGGAAGCAAGCATATGGGCCATAAATGAACACGGCGACGGCGATTCTACTTATTTGATAGAAAACGATTATTACTTCGCCCGCGATACCTTTTACGGGTATGGGGACGATTTCGAGCGGTTCGCCTTCTTTTCAAAGGCCGCGATCGAAATGTTGGGGGTCATCGGCTTCCAGGCGGACATCATCCATTTTAACGATTGGCATACGGGCCTCGGACCCACGTATCTGCGTGATGTGTACCGGGGCTTTACTTTTTATAAAGATATGAAGAGCATCATCACGATCCATAACCTGCATTACCAGGGTGTGTTCGGGCGCGACGTGCTTTGGAACGTGGGTCTCAACGACGGCTACTATACCGGCGGCGACCTGGAATTCTACGGAAACGCCAGCTTTTTGAAAGCGGGTATCCTGCACGCCGACGCGGTGGCGACCGTCAGCAAAACTTACGCGAATGAAATCCAAACACCCGCGTACGGCTACGGCATGGATGGGTTATTACGCAAGCGCGGCCAACAAGAGGGCCGCTTGTTCGGCATCACCAACGGCATCGACGAGGAAAAATACAACCCCGCCGCCGATCCGCGTATATTCGTAAACTTCTCCTTAGGCGAAAAAGACAAGAAACGCGCCAACAAACACGCGTTGCAACAATACTTGAACCTCCCCGTGGGCGACATGCCCGTGATCAGCATCATTTCCCGCTTGGTGGAGCAAAAGGGCTTGGATATCGTTGCCGTTATATTAGAGGAATTGATGAGCATGGACATACAGCTTGTCGTGCTGGGTACGGGCGAAGGTCGGTATGAAAACCTGTTCCGCAATTTCGCCATGCGTTACCCGCACAAGGTTTCGGCGTGCATCACCTTCGAAATGACGTTGGCGCAACGTATTTACGCGGGCGCGGATATCTTCCTGATGCCGTCGGTGTACGAGCCGTGCGGCTTGGGGCAGCTTTTCGCCATGCGTTACGGAGCGATCCCCATCGTACGTAAAACGGGCGGCTTGGCCGACACGGTTGAACATTTTAACCCCGAAGCTAAGACGGGCAATGGCTTCGTCTTTGAAGACTACGTAGCCAGCGGATTGATGTGGGCAGTGCGGGAAGCGTTGTCGCTTTACGGCACGGATGATTGGGACGTGTTGGTAAATAACGCTATGAGCGGTGATTTTTCATGGAAAACCGTCGCCGAAGAATATATCGATATGTACAAGCAAGTAAAGGCCTATTAGCAACTTGTCCCCTACTAGAGTACAAGTTACGTACGTATAATCTAAACAAAACCCCCATATACATGTCTAAACATGGATTTGGGGGTCGTTTAATTATGCGGATAAGCAATGGGGTAAAAATCGCGGCGGTTTATGCGTCGGTGTTCTTGGGTGCGGGGTTCGCCAGCGGGCAAGAGCTGATACGCTACTTCGTGGGCTTCGGGCCGTTGGGCGCGGTAGGACTGGTGGTAGCGGGCGTATTGTTCGCGTTTACGGGGTGGTCGGTGCTTGCGATATGCCGGCGCGAAAAGGTCTATACCTACAATGGTTTAATGAAACACCTGTTGGGAAAACGCTTGGGTATCGCCACGGAGTGGTTGGTGGCCGCGTTCTTGTTTTGTCTGTTCGTGGCGATGTTGGCCGGAGCGGGGGCCGTTGCACGCCAGGCTTTCCAAATTCCCTTTACGGTCGGAGCGGGCATCGTAGGGTTGATCGTATTCATCGTTTTACTTTTTGATTTGGACGGCATCGTAAAAATTAACGTATTCCTTGCGCCGTTGATGATCTTCGGCGGGTTCTTCGTGGGTTTATATTCTTTCCTCGCCGCGTCGCGCCCTGCCTTTGCCATGTTCGGTGGCTTGCCTTCGAGTTGGGTGGTTGCGGCGGTCGTTTACGCTTCATATAACCTCGTGACGGGTATACCCGTATTAGCCGCCACGTCGCGGCTCGCAACGAAGAAATCCGACGCCGCGTGGGGCGGGATATTAGGCGGCGGCGTAATAACGCTGCTGGGGCTTTCGCTTGCGCTGCCGTTATTTTTATACTATACGGATGTGGTCAACATCGAAATCCCGTTATTGTCGATCGTCGTCAACTACGGTACGTTCTTTAGCCTGCTGTACCTCGGTGTACTCATCAGCGCGCTTTTGACCACCGCCGCGTGCAATGGCTTCGCCGTCATGCAATGGTTACATTCACATTCAAGCGGCCGATTGGGTAATAAAAAAACAGCCGCCGCATTGCTATGTTTGGCGGGCGTTGGGGCTTCACACATCGGTTTTTCGCGGATCGTGGCGTATGTATATCCCGTGTTCGGGTTACTGGGGTTATTTATGATCGTGATTATTTTGTTGAACGGCTTGGGCGGGAAAGAGAATGAACAAAAATAGATTTTATTATATTCCAATTTAAAAATTTAAAAACCTGTAGATTTTGAGCCTACAGGTTTTTCTCTTCTCCCCGACCAGGATTCGAACCAGGAACCTACCGGTTAACAGCCGGTTGCTCTGCCGTTGAGCTATCGAGGAATGTTTATAAAGTTATACCGCGTTTTTAGGCGCGGCGCGACTTAACTACTAAACACAGAGAAGGGGAAGCGGACTGACAGGACGATTGTAAGCAATCATTTGACTGTGTACAGTTGTGTACAACCCTGTCAGGTAATACCCAGGTATCGACTTCCATAACGAACTTGTATGGTCAAGCCCTCGGCCTATTAGTACGGGTCAGCTTAACGAGTTACCCCGCTTACACCTCCCGCCTATCTACCAGATGGTCTATCTGGGGCCTTACCTGCTTAAAGCAGTGGGGAATCTA